>NZ_MQUR01000025.1 GCF_001953875.1 Streptomyces amritsarensis | reverse complement strand
CGCCAGGGCGGCCGCCGCCCCGGCATCGAGCGGCTTGCCCTCCGGGGTGGTCACGTACAGGGTGTCCACCGCGTTGGCGCCCAGCGTGGAGACGTGGGCGCTGCGCACCCTGACGCCCGCCGACTCTAGGGCCCGGCCGATGCGGTGCAGCAGGCCGACGGCGTCGGGCGCCCGCACCTCCAGCACCGTGGCCAGCGAGGAGACGCCCCCGACGACCGTGACCCGGGGCGGCGGCGGGACGACCCCGCGCCGGCGCGGGTAGGCCGCCTCGCGGTCGGCCAGCTTCGCCGGGACGTCCAGCGAGCCGTCCAGGGCGCGCACCAGGTCGGTGCGCAGCCGGGCGGCCTCGGGCAGCGCCCCGTACTCGGCCGCCACCCGCCAGCGCAGCACCAGGACCTCGCCGAGGCGGTCCGGGAGCTCGACGGAGCGCAGGTCGGCGGCCCGCACGGTGAGCCGGTGCAGGGCCAGCACCCCGGCGGCGGCGGGCAGGACCCCCGGCTGGTCGGGCACCGCCACCACGAGTTCCACACCGACCGCGTCCTCCTCCTGGCGGGCGTGGAGGGCCAGCACCGGTTCACGGGTGCGCAGGGCCTCCACCGCCAGGCGTTCCTGCTCGGCGCTGGGGATCTCCGGTTCCCGCTCGGCGGGGGCGGCGCCGCGCAGGACGGCGGCGACGCGTGCGACGAGGTCCGCGACGAGCGAGCCGCGCCACGCGCTCCACGCGGCGGGCCCGGTGGCCAGGGCGTCCGCCTCGGTCAGGGCGTGCAGTATCTCCAGCGTGCCCACCGAGCCGACGGCTTCGGCGACCGAGCGGACGGTGGCCGGGTCGTCCAGGTCGCGCCGGGTCGCGGTGTCGATCAGCAGCAGGTGGTGGCGTACGAGCGCGCCCAGCACGGCGACGTCCCGGGCGTCGAAGCCCACGCGTGCGGCGACGTCCCGGGCGATGGTCTCCCCGGCCACCGAGTGGTCGCCCGGCCAGCCCTTGCCGATGTCGTGGAGGAGCGCGGCCATCAGCAGCAGGTCGGGCCGGCCGACGCGGCGGGTGAGGGCGGCGGCCCGCACGGCCGTCTCGATCAGGTGCCGGTCGACGGTCCAGGTGTGCACGGGGTTGCGCTGCGGGCGGCAGCGCACCCGCTCCCAGTCCGGGAGCAGCCGGGTGATCAGCCCTTCCGCCTCCATGGCCTCCCAGACGGCGACGGTCGGCTCCCCCGCGCCCAGCAGCGTGAGCAGTTGTTCGCGGGCCTCCGCCGGCCAGGGCACCGGCAGCGCCTTCCCCTGCTGTGCGAGCCGGCGTACGGCGTGCGGTGAGACGGGGAGCCCCGCCTGCGCGGCGGCGGCGGCCAGCCGCAGGGCCAGGACGGCGTCGCGTTCCGGGCGGGCGGCCAGGGCCAGGACGGCCTCGCCGTCGGACTCGACGACGCCTTCGGCCAGGGGTGCCCGGGGGGCGGCGGGGGCGCCGCGGCCGCCCAGCAGCCCGCGCAGCCTGGGCCGGGCGGCGCGGGCGCGCAGGACCCGCCCGACCTCCCGCCAGGTCACGTCGCCGGCGTACGCGACCACGCGCGCGGCCTCGTAGACCTCGCGCAGCAGGGCGTCGGCGTCGAGCAGTCCCAGCTGTGCGGCGACCTGGTCCTGCTCCTGGAGCGAGAGCCGGTCGGTGGCCCGGCCGGTGACCAGGTGGAGGGCGTCGCGCGCGTCCAGGAGCCGCCGCCGGGCCTCGGCGAGGCCTTCGCGCGGGGCGTCCGCGAGCCAGGAGGCGGCGACCGCGCGCAGCGCGGTGACGTCCCGGAGGCCGCCGCGGGCCTCCTTGAGGTCGGGTTCGAGCAGGAAGCGGAGTTCCCCGGCCCGCTCGGCCCGCTCGCGGCACAGGGAGTGCAGCTCCGGAAGGCGTTTCGGCGCCTGGTTGCGCCAGTCGGCCAGTACGGCGGTCCGCAGGCCGGCGAGGAGCCCCGCGTCGCCCGCGACGGTCCGGGCGTCCAGCAGGCCCAGGTGCACCTTCAGATCCTCGGCGGCCGTCTTGCGGGCCTCGCCGGGGGTGCGTACCGAGTGGTCGAGGGCTACGCCGAGGTCCCACACCGGGTACCAGAGGCGGTCGGCCAGTGCGCCCAGTGCCCGGGGCTCGGCCTTGCCGTCGTGCAGCAGCACCAGGTCGAGGTCGCTGCGGGGGGAGAGTTCGGCCCTGCCGTAGCCGCCCACGGCGACGAGGGTGGCGCCGCGGACGCCCGTCTCCCGTGCGGCGGTGGCGAAGAGGGCGCTGAGCCATTCGTCGGTCAGCCCGGCCAGGGCGGAACGCCGCGAGGGCCCGGACCGCGACTCCTCCTGGAGGAGTCGCAGCCGGGCCGCGGCGTATCCGCTGGGTCCCGAGTCGGCCGTGTGGTCGGTGGTGTCTTCGACGCTCGTCACCCAGGAGCTCCCGTCAGTTGGGCCTGTCTACAGCGCGTCCGCGCCGCGTTCGCCGGTGCGGACCCGGACGACCGAGTCCACGGGGACGCTCCACACCTTGCCGTCGCCGATCTTGCCGGTGGAGGCCGCGCTGACGACGACCCGGATGAGCTCTTCGGCGTCGGAGTCCTCGACGAGCACCTCGATGCGGATCTTGGGGACGAGGTCGACCTGGTACTCGGCTCCGCGGTAGACCTCGGTGTGGCCCCGCTGGCGTCCGTAGCCGCTGGCCTCGCTGACCGTGAGGCCCTGCACTCCGAAGGCCTGGAGTGCTTCCTTGATCTCGTCCAGCTTGTGCGGCTTGACGATCGCGGTGATCAGCTTCATGCGTCAACCTTCTTGCTCGCGGCGGAGGGGGTGGGGGCGGTGTTCCGCGCGGCGGCTCCGCCACCGGCTCCGCTGAAGTCGTATGCGGTCTCGGCGTGCTCGATCTGGTCGATGCCGGCGACCTCGTCGTCCTCGGAGACCCGCATCCCGATGGTCTTGTCGAGGAGGAAGGCGAGCCCCGCGGATGCCACCAGAGAGTAGGCGAGGACGGAGAAGACACCGATCGCCTGCTTGCCGAGCTGCTCCAGGCCGCCGCCGTAGAAGAGGCCGGCGACGTCGGACTGGACCCCGCCGGTGGCGAAGAGGCCGACGAGCAGGGAGCCGGCGACACCGCCGACGAGGTGGACGCCGACGACGTCGAGGGAGTCGTCGTAGCCGAACTTGTACTTGAGGCCCACCGCCATGGCGCAGAGCACACCGGCGATGGCGCCGACGGCGATGGCGCCGAGGGGGCTGACGGCGCCGCCCGCGGGGGTGATGGCGACGAGGCCGGCGACCGCGCCGGAGGCGGCGCCGAGCGTGGTGAAGGAGCCGTGGCGCAGCTTCTCGTAGGCGAGCCAGGCCAGCATGGCGGCGGCGGTGGCGACCTGGGTGTTGACGAACATGACCGCGCCGACGCCGTCGTCGTTGCCGAGCCAGGAGCCCGCGTTGAATCCGAACCAGCCGAACCAGAGGAGACCGGCGCCGAGCATCACGAGGGGGAGGCTGTGCGGGCGCATCGGGTCCTTCTTGAAGCCGACGCGCTTGCCGATGACCAGGATCACGCCGAGGGCGGCGGCGCCCGCGTTGATGTGGACGGCGGTGCCGCCGGCGAAGTCGATGACGCCCATTTCGAAGAGCCAGCCGCCTGCGCCCCAGACCCAGTGGGCGACGGGGAAGTAGACGACGGTGACCCACAGTGCGGTGAACAGCACCCAGGCGCTGAACTTCACCCGGTCGGCGAGGGCGCCGCTGATCAGGGCCGGGGTGATGACGGCGAACATCAGCTGGAAGACGGCGAAGACGTAGACCGGGATGGTGTAGCCGTCCCAGAGCTCGGTGAGCCCGATGCCGCTCAGGCCCACGTAGTCGGAGTTCCAGCCGATGAGGGAGCCGGAGTCGGTGCCGAAGGCGAGGCTGAAGCCGTAGAGGACCCAGAGGATCGTGACGATCCCCAGGCTGATGAAGCTCATCATCAGCATGTTGAGGCTGCTCTTGACGCGGACCATGCCTCCGTAGAAGAAGGCGAGTCCCGGGGTCATCAGCATGACCAGGGCGGAGCAGATGAGCATGAACCCGGTGTTCGCGGCAGACAGCGTCGGGGCGTCTGCAGCGAGGGTCGTGATGGCTGATGCCATCGGCGTCTCCTCGTCGTCGGTACGTTCGCGTGCGGGCGATCGTGAAAGCCTGAGCGGCGGCAGAAGGAACTGGCCGGTTATTGGCCATGAGATTCGCGCAGGCCGGTTTCCGGCGGCGCCGCCCGATGTTTCGCGGCCGTGACGAAGAGGTCTGTGCTGTTACGCGGCGATGAACACGGCAGCCATCAATTGAGCCACCACGACGACGGGCGACCCACTCCGCGAGAGCGGCGCCGGCTCAGGCGCAAAGGGGTGACCGGCCGCGGCAGTGACCCGGACGTCCTGGCTGGGGGAGCCTGATCGGGCTTCACGGGGTGACTGCCGCGGCCGGAGCCTTGGGGGCCGCTCGGGCCGTCAGACGGCCTCCGCGGCTTCGGGGAGCCGTGAGGCGAGGTGGTCGGTGAGCCGGACGACCTCGGCGACGTCGCCGTATTCACGGGCGGCGCTGTCGACGGTCTTGCGCAGCCGCGTGTTCACCCGTTCGGAGCGCACCTTTCCCGCCACGTCGAGGGCCCGGTCGACGAAGGAGGCGGCCTGCTCGGGCTCGCGCTGGAGCAGGTGGACGGTGGCCATGCCGATGAGGTTGAGGGCGTAGGAGCGCTGGTGCTCCTGGTCCTTCTCGAAGAGCTCGACGGCCCGCTCCATGACGGGTTCGGCGAGGGAGGCGTACATGGGGCTGCGTCCGGCGACGTAGGCGAGGTCCCGGTAGGAGTGGGAGTTCTCGCCGTTCAGCTCGGCCTCGGAGAAGAAGCGGATCCAGTCGGGTTCCGGCTCGCCCGCGAAGCCGACGTCGCCGAAGGTGTCCTCGGCCATCCGCACGGCCCGCTTGCAGCGGCTGGGCTGGCCCATGTTGGCGTACGCGCGGGCCTCCATCGCATACAGCATGGCCTGGGTGCGCGGGCCGGCGCAGTCGCGGCTGCCGTACTGCGCGAGGTGGATGAGTTCGAGGGCGTCCTCGGGCCGGCCCAGGTGGATCATCTGGCGGCTCATCCCGGAGAGGATGTACGAGCCGAGCGGCTTGTCCCCGGCCTCCTTCGCGGCGTGCAGGGCGAGGACGAAGTACTTCTGCGCGGTGGGGTGCAGGCCGATGTCGTAGCTCATCCAGCCGGCCAGCTCGGCCAGTTCCGCGGCGACCTTGAAGAGCCGCTTCATCACCGGGGCGGGGTGGTTCTCCTGGAGCAGGTCGGTGACCTCGTGGAGCTGGCCCACGACGGCCTTGCGGCGCAGGCCGCCGCCGCACTGGGCGTCCCACTGGCGGAACATCACGGTGGTGGCGTCGAGGAGGTCGAGCTCCGGTTCGGAGAGCCGCGGCGGGCGGTGGCCGCCGAGGGCCCCCGTCGGCCCCGCCCCGCGCGGTCCCGGGTCGGCGGCCGGGGCCGGGACGAGCCAGCGCTGCATGGGCTCGATGAGGGCGGGGCCGGCGGAGAGCGCGAGGGAGGTCCCGAGGAAGCCGCGGCGGGCCAGCATCAGGTCGCTGCGGGAGAACTCGCCGAGCAGTTCGACGGTCTGCGGGCCGGCCCAGGGCAGGTCGACCCCGGAGACGGAGGGCGTCTGGTGGGCGGTGCGCAGGCCGAGCTGCTCGATGGCGACGACGGAGCCGAAGCGCTCGGAGAACAGCTCGGACAGGATGCGCGGAACGGGCTCGCGGGGCTGTTCGCCGTCCAGCCAGCGGCGCACCCGGGAGGTGTCGGTGCTGATGTGGTGGGCGCCCATCTGCCGGGCCCTTCGGTTGACCTGGCGGGCGAGTTCGCCCTTCGACCAACCGCTGCGGACGAACCACGACGTCAGCTGGTCGTTGCGCGCAGCAGCATCGTCCATCGTTCCGCTTGCGCCGTTGCCGCTCACTGGAACGCCCCCATCCGCTCAGCCTCTTCCTTACGAAACCTTGGCCGGGACGCCGAGCGTCACCACGGACCTTCACAGGTCCTTCACGCATTGCCTCCGGCATACCCACGCACGGGGTCCGCCTCAGGGTTCGCGTACCGAAAGTAATCCTACGATCACCCCTGCGGCGAGGCCGTTTCCAGAAACGCCACCATTCGCCACCCCTTCGAATGAACCCGCCACCGGCCAGGCGCGATTCACTTGACACGAGGGTGAAACGGACCGGTTGGACTGGAGTGCGCTCGGGGCGCGCGCGGCGAGGAGTGCGCCGGGCGGGCGGCGCCGGACACTCCCCCGGGGCCTCGCGGGGGACGTCCGCGCGGCCCGGCGGCGGGCCCCGCCGGCCTCCTCACCACAGGCGTCGTAACCACCGGCGCGTCCGACCCGTTGGAGGGGGCATGGGCATGGGCATGGGCTTCACGATCGGCGGCAGCCGCGGCACCAAGGAGTTCCGTTCCGGTACCCGGCGCCGCGGCCGGACCTCGGAGTGCACGACGGTGGCGGAGTACACCGGGTTGTGGGGCTGGGACGTGGTCCCCGGGGCGCGTGCCGCGGCGCCCTCCCGCGACTGCTCCTGCGAGGACGGCCGGTGCGCGGCGCCCGGGGCGCATCCGCTGGCCTTCGCGCCCACGGTGCCGGCCGGCGCCACCCTCGACGAGGTCACCGAGGCCTGGGGGGACTACCCCGGCGCGGCGGTGCTGCTGCCGGTGGGCCGCGCCTTCGACGTCATCGAGGTCTCCGAGGAGGCCGGGCGGCGGGCGCTGGTGCGGCTGGAGCGGATGGGCCTGCCGCTGGGCCCGGTCATCGCCACCGCGGAGGGCCGGGCGCAGTTCTTCGTGGCCCCCGGCGCGGCGGCGGAGCTGCCGCAGCTGCTGTACCGGATGGGCTGGGACGACGCCGACCTGGACCTGCGCGCCCTGGGCCCGGGGGCCTTCGTGACGGCCCCGCCCTCCGACCGGGCCGGCCTCGGGCAGGTCTGCTGGCTGCGCCCGCCCGCCCTCGACTCGGCCGGGGGCCCGCCGCAGGCGCGGCTGCTGCTGGGCACCCTGGCGTACATCTGCCACCGGTTCCGCCGCTGAGGGGTCCCGCGCATACCGGTGCCCCCGCGTTCCTGGCGGAAGGCGGGGGCACCGGTATGCGCGCGGAAGCCGGGCTCAGTCGCCGATCAGGGCGTCCACGAACGCCTCGGGCTCGAACGGGGCCAGGTCGTCCGCGCCCTCGCCGAGGCCGACGAGCTTGACCGGGACGCCCAGCTCGCGCTGGACGGCGACGACGATGCCGCCCTTGGCCGTGCCGTCGAGCTTGGTCAGCACGATGCCGGTGATGTCCACGACCTCGGCGAAGACGCGCGCCTGGGTCAGGCCGTTCTGCCCGGTGGTGGCGTCCAGGACCAGCAGGATCTCGTCCAGGGGGCCGTGCTTCTCCACGACGCGCTTGACCTTGCCGAGCTCGTCCATGAGGCCGGTCTTGGTGTGCAGTCGGCCGGCGGTGTCGATGAGCACGACGTCGGCGCCCTCGGCGATGCCCTCCTTGACCGCGTCGTAGGCGATCGACGCGGGGTCGCCGCCCTCGGGGCCGCGCACGGTGCGGGCGCCGACGCGCTCGCCCCAGGTCTGCAGCTGGTCGGCGGCGGCGGCGCGGAAGGTGTCGGCCGCGCCGAGCACCACGCTGCGGCCGTCGGCGACGAGCACCCGGGCCAGCTTGCCCGTGGTGGTGGTCTTGCCGGTGCCGTTGACGCCGACGACCATGATCACGCCGGGGGTGTCCTCGCCGCTCTCCGTCTTCACGGCGCGGTCGAAGTCGGTGCCGACCAGGGTCAGCAGCTCCTCCTTGAGCAGGGCGCGCAGGTCCGCCGGGGTGCGGGTGCCGAGGACCTTGACCCGCTCGCGGAGCCGCTCGACGAGCTCCTGGGTGGGCACGACGCCGACGTCGGCGACGAGGAGGGTCTCCTCGATCTCCTCCCAGGTGTCCTCGTCGAGGTGCTCACGCGAGAGCAGTGTGAGCAGCCCCTTGCCGAGGGAGTTCTGCGACCGGGCGAGGCGGGCGCGCAGCCGGACCAGGCGGCCGGCGGTGGGCTCGGGCACCTCGATCTCGGGCGCGGCCGGGGCCTCCGGCTCGGCTGCCGGCGCCTCGACGGGAGCCTCGGCCTCCGGGAGTCCGACCTCCTCGATCGTGCGGCGCGGCTCTTCCGCCGTCTCTACGGCGTCCTCCCCCACCTGCGGCTCGGCAGGCGGGGCAGTGATGGTCGGCGTGCTCGGCGGTGCCGGGGGCGGCAGCTGCTTCTTCTTGCGGCTGCTGACCACGAGCCCGCTGATCACGCCGACCGCGACCAGGGCGATGACTACAGCAAGGATGAGGATGTCCATAACCCCACCAGTATCGGCCACGGCCACCTCGGAGCCGGGAACCCGGGCACGCGGACCGGGACGTAAGCCTCTGTTTGTGGTTTTAGCGGCAAATCCACGATGATGGGCGACTTCCTCTCACACCTCCCAGGGAGCAGCCGCATGCCTGCCGAGCCCGCCGACGGCGGAACCGAAACCGCCATGGAGACCCGCGGTCTGGGGCCCGTCCCGGACGGCGAGCGCGGCGGCCGGGTCCGCGAGCTGGTCCCCACCTGGGTCGCCGCCAACATCAGCGTGCTGCTGCTGACCATGGGCGCGGGCCTGGTGATCTTCAACAGGCTCAACATCTGGCAGGTGCTCGTCGTCGCCGTGGCCGCGCCGGTCGTGTCGTACGGGCTCGTGGGCCTGATCTCGATCGCGGGCAAGCGCGGCGGTGCTCCCGGCATGGCGCTCTCGCGGGCCGTCTTCGGGCAGCGCGGCAACCTCTTCCCGGGCGCCCTGATCTGGGTGGCCCGCTGGGGCTGGGAGACCATCAACGCGGTGAGCGGCGCGTACGCCGTGCTGACCGTGCTGGACCTGCTCTTCGGGATCAGGAGCAGCACCACCCTCATAGTGGTCACCCTGCTGTTCTTCGTGGGCTGCACCTTCGTGGTCTCGGGCCTGGGCATCAGCGCCCTGCGGGTGTGCTCGAAGTGGTCGACGTACCTCTTCGGCGCCTTCAGCGCGCTCGTCCTCGGCCACCTGCTCCTGACCACCGACTGGCCGGCCGTCCTCGGCAAGCCGGCCGGCTCCACCGCGATGATGGTCGCGGGCATCGGCACCATCGCGGCCGGGGGCATCAGCTGGGTGCCCTCGGGCCCCGACTTCACCCGCTACCTGCCGCGTACCGCCTCCTCCAGGGCCGTGGTCGGCGCGACGATCGGCGGCGCCGGCATCGTCGTGCTCCCGATGGTCCTGATGGGCGCGGTCATGGCCGTCGGCACCCCGGACCTGGCGACCGCCCAGGACCCGGTCTCCTTCATCGGCGAGCTGCTGCCCACCTGGATCGCGGTCCCCTATCTGCTGATCGCGCTCGTCGGCATGCTGCTGATCAACTCGATGTCCATGTACTCGGCCGGCTTCACCGCGCAGACCCTCGGCATCAAGGTCCCGCGCGCCTGGGCGGTCGGCGTCAACGCGGCCATCAGCCTGGTGTTCGGCTTCCTGCTGATGGTGGTCGCGACGAGATTCTTCGGCTCGTTCATCTCGTTCCTGACCCTGCTGGCCGTCGCCTTCTCGGCGTGGATCGGCGTCTTCGGCGTGGACATGCTGCGCCGCACGGGCTACGACGGTCCCGCCCTGCTGGACACCACGCGGACCAGCGCCTACTGGTACAGGGGCGGGTTCGCCTGGCAGGCCATGACGGCGTGGGCGGTGGCCCTGGTGGTGGGTCTGCTGTTCACCCGGGTGGAGTGGTTCGGCGGGCCGCTCGCCGGCACCTGGATCGGGCGCAACGGCCTCGGCTGGGCGGCCGGCATCGTGACCTCCGGCGTGCTGTACGCCGTGCTGCCGCGCACGGCGCCCGCCGCCGCGGCCCCCGCGCCGGAGCGGGAGCCCGAGCCCGAGCGCGCCGGATCCCTGTCCAACTGACGGCACGTCAGCTAACGTCCCCCTTCGCCAGCCCACCCCATCCGGCGAAGGGGGACTTCTCCATGCCCATCACCGTGGCCCGGTTCAATCTCGTCGACCCGGACGGCACCCCCGAGTCCCTCTCCGCCCGCTACCAGGCCGCGCTGGAGATGGCCCGCTACGCGGACGACCGCGGGATCGACACCGTCCAGACCGAGGAGCACCACGGCACGGACAACAACTGGCTGCCCTCTCCCTTCGCCTTCGCGGGCGCGGTCTTCGGCGCGACCCGCCGGATCGCCGTCACCGTCTCGGCGATCATCGGCCCGCTGTACGACCCGCTGAAGGTCGCCGAGGACATCGCCGTCCTGGACCTGCTGAGCGGCGGGCGCCTGGTCACCGTCGCGGGGATCGGCTACCGCCCCGAGGAGTACGAGCAGCACGGCGTGGAGTGGGGCCGGCGCGGCCGGCTCCAGGACGAGCTGCTGGAGACGCTGCTGAAGGCGTGGACGGGCGAGCCGTTCGAGTTCCGCGGCCGCACGGTGCGGGTCACCCCGGCGCCCTTCACCCGGCCGCACCCGCTGCTGCTGGTGGGCGGCAGCTCGCAGGCCGCCGCGCGGCGCGCCGCCCGGCTCGGGCTGCCCTTCTTCCCCAGCGCGCACCTGCCGGAGCTGGAGGCGTACTACACGGCGCGGCTGGCGGAGTACGGCACGGAGGGCTTCTGCATGATGCCGGCGGCCGAGACCCCGCTGCTGCACATCGCGCAGGACCCCGACCGGGTGTGGGCCGAGTACGGGAGGCACTTCCTGCACGAGGCGGGCATGTACGCGTCGTGGCAGTCCAAGGACATCCGCAGCGCCGTACGGTCGTCCGCGCGCACGGTGGCGGAGCTGCGCGCGGAGGGCGTCTACCGGGTCCTGACGCCGGACGAGGCGGTCGCGTACGGCCGGGGCG
Source organism: Streptomyces amritsarensis (assembly GCF_001953875.1). Classification (GTDB taxonomy): domain Bacteria; phylum Actinomycetota; class Actinomycetes; order Streptomycetales; family Streptomycetaceae; genus Streptomyces; species Streptomyces amritsarensis. Next base: position 67,923 of record NZ_MQUR01000025.1, on the reverse strand, counting down.
CGGGCGAGGCGGGGAACCTGGTGCTGCACCCGCTGTGCGGCGGCATGCCGCTGGACGAGGGCTGGCGCAGCCTGCACCTGCTGTGCGAACAGGTACTGCCCCGGCTCAGGGGCTGAGCCGGGGCAGTACCGAGGAGAAGGGGTGGTGGCGGGGATGGTTACCCCATCTCCTCCAGCGCCTTGCCCTTGGTCTCCGGCACCCACTTGAGGACGAACGGGATCGAGAGCAGTGCGAAGACGGTGTAGATCACGTAGGCACCGGACAGGCTCCAGTCCGACAGGGACGGGAACGAGACGGTGATGACCCAGTTGGCGATCCACTGGGCGGAGGCGGCGACGCCGAGTGCGGCGGCGCGGATGCGGTTGGGGAACATCTCGCCGAGCAGCACCCAGACCACCACGCCCCAGGACAGGGCGAAGAAGAGCACGAAGGTGTGCGCGGCCACCAGGGCCACCGTGGCCTGGGGGTCGGGCAGGGTGATGTCGTCGCCGGTGCCGGAGGTGAAGGAGAACGCCCACGCGCACAGGCCGAGGGAGATGGCCATGCCCGCCGAGCCGATGAGGGCGAGGGGCTTGCGGCCGATCCGGTCGACGAAGATCATCGCGATCACCGTGCCGACGATGTTGATGATCGACGTGGTGAAGGAGTAGAGGAACGAGCTGGTCGGGTCGATGCCGACGGACTGCCACAGCGAGGAGCTGTAGTAGAAGATCACGTTGATGCCGACGAGCTGCTGGAAGAGCGAGAGGCCGATGCCGATCCAGACGATGGGCAGGAAGCCGAAGCGGCCGCCGAGCAGGTCCTTGAAGGTGGACTTGGTCTCGGAGTGCATCGCGTGCTCGATCTCGCGGACGCGCCCGTCCACGTCGGCCTTCGAGCCTTCGACCTCGGCCAGCACCTTCTTGGCCTCGGCGGTACGGCCGACGGAGACCAGGAAGCGCGGGGACTCCGGGATGACGAAGGACAGCAGCCCGTAGAGCACGGCCGGGACGACCATGACGCCCAGCATCCACTGCCAGGCCTCCAGGCCGCCGAGCTCGCCGCGCTGGTCGCCGTCGGCGAGGTTGAGGATGCCCCAGTTGACGAGCTGCGAGACGGCGATGCCGATGACGATGGCGGCCTGCTGGAAGGAGGCGAGCCGGCCGCGGTAGGCGGGCGGGGACACCTCGGCGATGTAGGCCGGGCCGATGACGGAGGCCATGCCGATGCCGAAGCCGCCGATCACGCGCCACATGGCGAGGTCCCAGAGGGCGAAGGGCAGGGCCGAGCCGATGGCGCTGGCGGTGAAGAGGACGGCCGCGATCTGCATGCAGCGGATTCGGCCGATCCGGTCGGCGAGCCGACCCGCGGTGGCGGCGCCGATGGCGCAGCCGATCAGCGCGGCGGCGATCACCTGGGCGAGTGCCTCGGACCCGACGTCGAAGCGCTCGCGGATCGCGACGACGGCGCCGTTGATGACGGAGCTGTCGTACCCGAAGAGGAAGCCGCCCATGGCAGCGGCCGCCGTGATGAAGATGACGTGGCCGAGGTGGTCGGGCGGGGGCGAGGATCCGCCGCCGGACGCCGGGGTCTGCGCAGTGCTGCTGGTCAAGGTGTGCTCCGTGGGGGTTTCGTCCGTCCTTACAGTGGCGCACAGTTCAAGATCGGGCACCACCCGAAGGCGGGGGACAGCGGAGCGAGCCTATGCGTTCAGTTTTTGAAGTCAATACCCGGGATGAACTTCTTATGAAGCACAGAGCCCTCCCAGTGGATTCACTTCTTGAACCAAGGGTCTGTCAGCGCAGCCGCTGGCTGATGACCTTGGAGACCCCGTCGCCCTGCATGGAGACGCCGTAGAGCGCGTCCGCGACCTCCATCGTCCGCTTCTGGTGGGTGATCACGATCAGCTGTGAGCTCTCCTGGAGTTCCTCCATGATCCGGATCAGCCGCTGCAGGTTGGTGTCGTCGAGCGCGGCCTCGACCTCGTCCATCACGTAGAACGGGCTGGGGCGCGCCTTGAAGATCGACACCAGCAGTGCCACGGCCGTCAGCGAGCGCTCGCCGCCGGAGAGCAACGACAGGCGCTTGACCTTCTTGCCCGGTGGGCGGGCCTCCACGTCCACCCCGGTGGTCAGCATGTTGTCCGGGTCCGTCAGGACCAACCTGCCCTCGCCGCCCGGGAACAAGCGCGAGAACACCCCCTCGAATTCTCGGGCGGTGTCCCGGTACGCCTCGGTGAACACCTGCTCGACGCGCTCGTCGACCTCCTTCACCACTTGAAGGAGATCGGCCCGGGTCTTGCGGAGGTCCTCCAACTGCTCGCTGAGGAACTTGTGGCGCTCCTCCAGCGCCGCGAACTCCTCCAGGGCCAGCGGATTGACCTTCCCGAGCTGCTGGTACGCCCGTTCGGCCGCCTTGAACCGCTTCTCCTGCTGCGCCCGGACGAAGGGACCCGGCCGGTTGCGGGGGTGCTCGGGGTCCTGCGGGAGCTCCTCGCCGTCGGCCGGCGGGGAGGGGGGCACCGGCTGCTCGGGGCCGTACTCGGCCACGAGGGCGCGGGGCTCCATGCCGAACTCCTCCAGCGCCTTGGCCTCCAGCGCCTCGATGCGCAGCCGCTGCTCGGCGCCGAGCACCTCGCCGCGGTGGACGGAGTCGGTGAGCTTGTCGAGCTCGCCCTTCAGGTCGCGGCCGTTGTTCCGCGCGTCGGCGAGCTCCCGCTCGCGCAGGCCCTTGGCCCGCTCGGCGAGGGTTCGCTCCTCGTCCGCCCTGCGGAGGGAGACCTCCACGTGGGCGAGGAGCTGACGGGCTCCGTCGGCCACGGCGCGGGCCACTTCCGCCTCGTGGCGCCGGCGGGCGCGGCGGCGTTCGGCGCGGGCCCGGGCCTCCCGTTCCGCACGGGCCGCCCGGTCGAGGGAATCGGCCCGACCGGCCAGTCCCCTGACCCGCTCCTCGTGGGTGCGCAGCTGGAGCCGGGCCTCCATCTCGGTCTGGCGGGCGTTGGCCCCGTCGGCGGCGAGCCGGTCCCGGCGGGAGCTGTCCGGCTCCTCCTCCACCGGCATCTCCTCGGCGACGGCCAGCCGCTCCGCGCACTCCTCGACCTCGGCCAGCGCCTGTTCCAGGGCGTCCTGGGCCTTGGCCGCCGCGGCGGCGGCGCGCTCGGCCTCGCCGGCGGCGCCCTTCGCCTGCCCGGCGAGCCGTCCGAGCTGCTGCGCGACGCCGGCCCGGGCCTGCTCCGCGGCGCGCCGCCGCTCGGCGAGCTCCTCGACCAGGGCGGCCGCGTCCTGCCGCCGGGACTGTGCGGCAGCCTGAGCGGCGGTGAGCTCCCCGCAGCGCACGCCCAGCCGGGTCAGCTCCGCCGCCGCCTCGTCCACGGCGGCCTGCACCTCGATCAGGCTGGGCGCCCCGGCGGAGCCGCCCTGCGCGAGGTGCGCGCCGAGGACGTCGCCCTCGACGGTGACGGCCACCGCGTCGGGGCGCTGCGCGACGAGTGCCTCGGCCTCGTCGAGCGTGCCGACGACGACGTGGTCGCGCAGCACCCACGCGAGCGCCCGCCGCACCTCGCCGTCCCCGGCCACCAGGTCCACGACGGGTACGGGCCCGTCCGGTACGGGGGCCGGCCGGGCGACGCTTCCCGGGGCCCCGGCGGCGGCCGCGGCCCCCGCGCTCCCGCCCTGCCGGACCGCACCCGCCGCCACGGCCCCGGGCTCGTTCCGAGCCGGGTGGGCGGGACCCACGGCAGGCACCGGTACCGCCGTACGGGCGCCCGGGAAGGCATCCGCCACGGGCGCCGCCCCGCCGCCCCGGCCCGGCAGGACAGCCGAACCACCCGCCGCGGGGTCCTCGAAAGCAGGGTCCCGCCCGGGCACCGCGGTGCGGCCCGGGCGGTCAAGGGTGCCCCCGGAAGCCTGGCCCGGCCGGGCTGCCGAACCGCCCGCACCGGGGAGGGCGCCGGCGGCGGGAGCCACGGGCGCCGCCCCGCCGCCCTGGCCCGGCAGGACGGCCGGGCCACCCGCCGCGGGGTCCTCGGGTGCGGTGTCCGGCCCGGGCGCAGCGATGCGGGCCCGCTGGGCCGGAGCGGCGCCGTGCCCGGGGCCCTGGCCCGGCAGGGTTGCCGGAGCGCCCGCGTCCCCGCCCGGGAGGGCAGGCGGCGGCGGGGTGATCAGGAGCGTGGCGCGGCCCGCGTCCGCGTCGCGCAGGTGGCGGATGGCCCCGGCCGCCGCCGACGGGGAGGCCACCGCCAGCGCGTCCGCCGCCGAGCCGAGCGCAGCGGCCACGGCGGCTTCGTACCCGGGCGTCACCGACAGCCGCTCCGCCGCCGGGCCGAGTACGCCGGCCAGCCGCTCGCGGGCCGCGAGCAGCGCCCCCGTACCGTCCTTGCGGCGCAGCCCCAGTGCCAGCGCGTCCCGGCGGGCCGAGACCGCCGCACGCGAGCGCTCCGCCGCCGCCAGTGCCTCCCGCGCGGTGCCGAGCGCGGCCTCGGCCTCCTTCAGCCCCGACCGCGCGGCCTCGTGGTCCGTCTCGGCCGACGGGTCGTCGAGCCCGCCGACCTCCTCCGCCAGCGCCTCGTACTCCGCCTGCGCGGCCTCGGCCCGGCTCCGGGCCTGGTCCCGGGCCAGGGCGAGCCGGTCGATCTCGGCCTGGGCCGCTCCGGCCCGGGAGCGGGCCGCGCCGAGCCGCCCGGTCAGCCGGGCCAGCCCCTCGCGCCGGTCGGCGATGGCCCGCGCGGCGTCCCGCAGGCGCCGTTCCTCCTCGGCCAGCTCCCGCTCCAGCTCCGCGCGGTGTCCGGTGGTGTCCTCCAGGGCCCGCGAGGCCGCCTCCAGCGCGGCCGTCAGCTCTGCCTCCTGTTCGCGGATCCGCTCGGCCTCGCGCTCCATGTCCTCGGGGTCGCGGCCCCTGCGCTCCTCCTCGAGAGGGGCGGTGGCGCTCTTGACCCGCGCGTCCGCCAGCGACGCGGTGCCCCGTACCCGTTCGGCGAGCTGCGACAGCTCGTACCAGGTCTGCTGTGCCCGCTGGAGCCGCGGGGTGAGCTCCCGCACCGCCTCCTCCAGCTCGGCCTCGCGCCGCAGCGCGCCGGCGAGCTGGGCCTCGGCGGCCTCCTTGCGCTCCTTGAGCGCGGCCTCGTCCGCGATCTCCGCGTCGAGCGCGCGGCGCAGGACGACCAGGTCGTCGGCGAGCAGGCGCAGGCGGGCGTCGCGCAGGTCCGCCTGGATCACGGCTGCTCTCCGGGCGACGGCCGCCTGGCGTCCGAGGGGCTTGAGCTGTCGGCGCAGTTCGTCGCCGAGGTCCTGCACGCGGGCGAGGTTGGCCTGCATCGCGTCGAGCTTGCGCAGCGCCTTCTCCTTGCGCTTGCGGTGCTTCAGTACGCCGGCCGCCTCCTCGATGAAGGCGCGCCGGCCCATGGGGTCGGCGTGCAGCACGGAGTCCAGCTGGCCCTGCCCGACGATGACGTGCATCTCGCGGCCGATGCCGGAGTCGGAGAGCAGCTCCTGGATGTCGAGCAGACGGCAGGTGTCACCGTTGATCTGGTACTCGCTGCTGCCGCCGCGGAACATGATCCGGGTGATGGTGACTTCGGCGTAGTCGATGGGCAGCGCGCCGTCGGAGTTGTCGATCGTCAGGGAGACCTCGGCGCGCCCCAGCGGCGGGCGGCCGGTGGTCCCGGCGAAGATGACGTCCTCCATCTTCCCGCCGCGCAGGGACTTGGCCCCTTGTTCGCCCATGACCCAGGACAGCGCGTCGACGACGTTGGACTTGCCCGAGCCGTTCGGCCCCACGACGCAGGTGATGCCGGGTTCGAAGCGCAGGGTGGTGGCGGAGGCGAAGGACTTGAAGCCACGCAGGGTCAGGGACTTGAGGTGCACGCCGCCGGACTCTACCTTTCACGTTCGGTTTCACCCATGAAGGTGCAGGGCACGATCGACGTCAAAGGCATCAGGCCCCCCACCTGGCCCTGTGGTCCCTGATGCGGAGTCCAAAGAAAGAAGGGACGCCGGAGCGTCCCTTGCAGATCATGCGGGGCTGGATTCGAGCGACGAGTGAGCGCGGATCAGGTGAGCGCAGGCTCCGCCTGGGGTACGTCGATGTCGATGCTGTCCAGCAGCGAGTCTCCGTCGTGCTGAGCGGCGGCCGCGTTCAGCGCGTCATTTTCGGACTGAATCCGTACGAGCTCGGACTCGAGGTCCTGGACGCGCTGCTGAAGCCGTCGCATCTCGGCGAGGAGTCGCGGGTCGGAGCCGCCGACGTAACCGAGAAGCGCCTTTGCCATGATGGATGGTCCTCCACACTGAGTGACCGACCGAAGCGGTGTGGGTCGTGAGGGAATCGCACCCGCGGATGTCCGGCAGCGACTGTCAGTCACTGCGCTTACTACTGCCAGCACTGCCAAACAGCTCAGGTGCGCGGGGCTTCCAGCGTCTCACCAAAAAGTTTGACGGTCAACACGATCACGCCCCGTATCGGCGGGCAGCCCGGGCCCCGCAAGGGGCGGGGAGATCATCCTCATCTCCGAGCCTTCCACGGATCGCCCGCCGCGGCAACGCGTCGGCGACGAATGCCCAGTTCCGACCGGGTCCGGACGATCAGAGATGTGATGAGTTCATGATCAGTCGATCGCTCACCGCATCCCGAATCCGTCGTAGCCACCGCGCGGTGTCCCCCAGATCTCTGTCACCCCGTCCACCCGGCCGGGCGTGTCGGAGGACCGCAGCCAGTCCAGCAGGCGGTGGCAATTCTCACGTTGACCTTCGGCCACCACCTGCACTCGCCCGTCGTCGAGGTTGAGGGCGAAGCCGACCATCCCGCCGATCTCCATGGCGTTCTCCCTGGTGAACCAGCGGAAGCCCACTCCCTGCACACGGCCGCGCACCCAGGCGGTCAGACGGACGTCTTCATTCATGCGTGAACGCTAACCGGGTGCGAACTTTCCGGTCACATCGCCCCAGGGCCCCATGGCGTACAGTCGCGCACCAATGAACTCACCCATTTGGGTGGGTAAGGGACGATCTTGATCCGGTCAGGAAGGCACGACACCGATGGGACGCCACGGACTCCACGCCGCGCCGCGCCGCGGCGGCAAGCACGGCACCGCCCTGCGCACCGGCCTGCTGGGGGTCTCGGTCGCCGTCGCCCTGGGCACCGCGGCCGTCACGACCGGCATGGTGCCGGTCGGCGCCTCCTTCCCCTATGTGGGCGTCGACACCACGCAACCCGTCGCCGCGAAGGCCGGGGCGGCCAAGGCCGCACCCAGCGCCGACTCCGGTTCCGTGATCGACCGGCAGGGCGGCCTCGCGAGCCTGTCCGGGCGCGGCTCGGCGACGAGCGGCGCGCCCACCCCCTCCGCGACGACCCCGCCGGCCTCGCCCTCCGCGCCGGCCCCGGCGTCCCCGTCGAGCTCCCCGCCGCAGTCGGCTTCGCCGGCCCCCGCCGCGTCCGCCCCGCCGAAGGCGGCCCCCGACACCAAGCCGTCCGCGTCGCCGAGCACTGCGCGCCGGACCCCGGCCGCGCCGGTCCCGGCCGCGCCGGCCCCCTCCCCCGAGGCCCCGAAGAAGACCCAGGCCCCCCAGCCCTCCGCGCCGGCCCCCGCTCCCACCGCCACCGCGACCCGGCCGAGCCTCGACACCCATTCGGCGCAGGAGGCGGCCGTGGTCACCCTGGTGAACCAGGAGCGCGCCCAGGCGGGCTGCGGCCCGGTCCGTGCCAACCCGCCGCTCGCCGCGCTGGCCGGCGCCTTCAGCCAGGACATGGCCACCCGAGGCTTCTTCGGCCACGACGACCCCGACGGCAACACCCCCTGGGACCGCGCCGCGAAGGCCGGCCTCTCGGGCCTCGGCGGCGAGAACATAGCCCGCGGCCAGGGCGACGCGCAGTCGGTGATGCGGGCCTGGATGGACAGCCCCGGCCACAAGGCGAACATCCTCAACTGCGAGTTCCGCACCCTGGGCGTCGGCGCCCACTTCGCCGCCGGCGGCCCCTGGTGGACCCAGGACTTCGGCTTCTGACACACCGCCCCGCCGGGGTCGCCGGACGGCGCGCGCCCCGCCGGGGGTCGAGCGGGGTCAGGCGGACACGGCCGCCAGGGCGGCACGGCCCGCGACGACGACGCGGGTGTGCTCGGCCACGCGGCGGCCGAGGTGCTCCGCCGTGGCGATGTCGGCCTTGTGGACCGCGTCCGCGCCCTCGTCGGAGTTGGACTGGGCGGCCGCACCGGAGAAGAAGCCCAGGCGGTTGAGGTCGTTCTCGGAGCCCGTGCTGGTGTTCCAGCCGGGCTTCAGGCCCAGGTTGACCCAGTTCATGCCGTGCTGCGCGGCCAGCACCTGGAAGAACTGCAGCGTGTGCAGCTTGTCGCCGCTCTTCGAGGCGGAGTTGGTGAAGCCCGCGGCCACCTTGTCCTGCCAGGCGTCGCCGAACCAGCGCTTCGAGGAGGCCTCGGCGAAGACGTGGAAGGCACCCGAGGCGGTGCCCATGTACGTCGGGGAGCCGAAGACGATCGCGTCGGAGGCGTCGAGCAGCTCCCACTGCGCGTCGTCGATCTCGTCGACCTTGATCAGGTGGACGGTCGCCCCGGCGTCGGCGGCGCCGCTGCGGACCGCCTCGGCGACGACGGCGGTGTGGCCGTAGCCGGAGTGGTAGGCGATCGAGACGACAGGGGTGGGCGTGATACCGGACAAGGCTGTTCTCTCCCTCGGGAAGGCTCCCGCCGGGGCACGGGGCGTGCCGCGACGAGAAGAAGAGAACCACTAACTTTTCGAAAGCGCAAGCTCCGGGTTAGCGCTGCCTGCGGGTACGCTTGTTCTATGGAGACCCCTGCCCGTACCGAAGCCGAAGCCGAGCACCGCGAGCTGGCCTTCGACGTGTTCGCCCGCTCCTGCCCGTCCCGGGAGACGCTGGAACACGTCACCGGCCGCTGGGGAAGCCTCACCGTGGGCGCCCTGCGCGAGGGCCCCGTCCGCTTCAACGAGCTGCGCCGCCGGGTGGAGGGCGTGAGCGAGAAGATGCTGTCGCAGACCCTGCACGCGCTGGAGCGCGACGGGATCGTCCACCGCGAGGCGCAGCCGACCAACCCGCCGCGCGTGGACTACGAACTCACCCCCCTCGGCATCGAGGTGGCGGACCGGCTTCTCGCGCTGATCCACCACCTGGAGGGGAGCATGTCGGCGGTGCTGTCCGCCCGGGACTCCTACGACGCGACGCGCGGCGGCCGCTGACAGCGCGGGCAGAAGTAGCTCGACCTGTTCATCCACGGCCGCCTGCGCATGGGGGTGCCGCAGCGCCGGCAGGGCTCGTCCTCGCGCCCGTAGGCGTCGAGCGAACGGTCGAAGTAGCCCGACTCCCCGTTCACGTTGACGTACAGGCTGTCGAAGCTCGTGCCGCCCACGGCGAGGGCCGCGTTCATGACGTCCCGGACATGGCCGAGGAGTTCCGCGCTCCGGGGGCGCGTGAGGTTGGCCGTCGGGCGCTCGTAGTGCAGTTTCGAGCGCCACAGCGCCTCGTCCGCGTAGATGTTGCCGACCCCGCTGATCAGGGACTGGTCCAGCAGGGCCCGCTTGACGGTGGTCCGCTTGGCGCGCAGCGCGAGGTGGTAGGCCGCCTCGTCGAACAGCGGGTCCAGGGGGTCGCGCGCGATGTGCGCGATGACGTCGGGCAGGCCGTCGGCGCTGTCGGCGACGGTCTCGTGCAGTGAGAGCCCGCCGAAAGTCCGCTGGTCGACGAAGCGCAGCTCCGTCCCGGCGTCGTCCCCGAAGCGCACCCGGATCCGCAGGTGCTTCTCGTCGGGGGCGTCCTCGGGCTGCACGAGCAGCTGCCCGCTCATGCCCAGGTGCCCGAGCACCGACAGGTCCCGGTCCGCCAGGGGCAGCCACAGGTACTTCCCGCGTCGTCGCGGCACCCCGAGGGTCTCCCCCCGCAGCCGTGCCGCGAAGTCGGCGGCGCCGCCCGGATGGCGCCGCACCGCACGCGGGTGCAGGACCTCGACGGCCTCGACGGTCCGTCCGGCGACCCAGCGCTCCAGCCCCCGCCGCACGACTTCGACTTCGGGCAGCTCGGGCACGGGGAACCTCCGGTGGGTGCGGATCTGGGCGCTGCCGCGAGCGTACCGGCCGCCCGGAAACGGCAACGCCCGCCCCTGGTGTGCAGGGGCGGGCGGTGCGTAAACCCGAAGGAAGGTCAGGCGCCCGGCGCCGGATCGGCGGGCGTCGGCACCCCGCCGTCCGCGGCCTCGGCCGAAGCCGAGGCCTGTGCCGCAGCGGCGGCCGCTGCCGCCGCGGTCCGCTCGTCCGCCGCGGCGCGGATCCCGCGCCATGCGGACTCCGCGGCCTGCTGCTCCGCTTCCTTCTTGCTGCGGCCGGTGCCGGTGCCGTACGAGACACCACCGACGCGGGCGGCAGCAGTGAAGGTCTTCTCGTGGTCCGGACCGGTCTCGGTGACCAGGTATTCCGGTACGCCAAGACCTTCCGCGGCCGTGAGCTCCTGGAGACTGGTCTTCCAGTCCAGGCCGGCCCCGAGGTTCGAGGACTTCTCGATGAGCGGGTCGAAGAGCCGGTGGACCAGCTCCGAGGCCGCGTCGAGGCCCTGGTCGAGGTAGACCGCGCCGATGACCGCTTCGAGGGTGTCGGCGAGGATGGAGGCCTTGTCCCGGCCGCCCGTGCCCTCTTCGCCCCGGCCGAGCCGGATGAAGGAGCCCAGGTCGAGGCCGCGCCCGACCTCCGCCAGTGCACGCGAGTTGACCACCGCGGCCCGAAGCTTGGCCAGCTGGCCTTCGGGGAGGTCCGGGTGGGTCGTGTACAGCGTGTCCGTGACCACCAGGCCCAGCACGGAGTCCCCGAGGAACTCCAGGCGTTCGTTGGTGGGCAGACCGCCGTTCTCGTACGCGTACGAGCGGTGGGTCAGCGCACGCACCAGAAGGGCGGACTCGAGTCGGTACCCGAGCCGCCCTTCCAGAAGCGTGTGGGACGAGGCCGCGTTGTTACTGTCTGCCTGCTTCTCAGCGTTGGACAGCTCAGACATTGCGCCTCTCACCAGCCGCTCAGACCTCGAGGACCTGGCGCTTGTTGTAGGTGCCGCAGCTCGGGCACGCGATGTGCTGGAGCTTCGGCTCCTGGCAACGCTCACACGAAACCAGGGTGGGGACCGCAGCCTTCCACTGCGACCGGCGGTGGCGCGTGTTGCTGCGCGACATCTTCCGCTTCGGAACAGCCACGGCTACTTCTCCTGCTTCTCGGCGGCGCTCTGAACGTCGTCAGATGCAGTGCCGCTCATGTTGTCCTTCTCGCCGTCCTGATCGGTCACGACGAGTTCCTGCAATGCCGCCCAACGGATGTCGACGGCGTCGTGGTGGTGGTCCGGGTCGTCGTTCAGGCTGACCCCGCAATCGGGGCACAGTCCCAGACAGTCCTCCCGGCACACCGGCTGCATCGGCAGTGCGAGCACCACCGCGTCCCGCAGCACGGGTTCGAGGTCGAACAATCCGTCCTCGAGGAAGAGCGTGTCCTCGTCGTCCTCGGCGTCGTCGGCCGGCTCCGCCTTGGCGCGGCCCCGGTCGTCGGCGTCAGGGTACGAGAACATCTCCTGGAAGTCCGCCTTGAGCTCACGCTCGACGGTCTCCAGACACCTTACGCACTCCCCCGTCGCCGATGCACGGACGGTGCCTGTGACAAGCACCCCTTCCATGACCGACTCGAGGCGGAGGTTGAGCTTCACCGGGGCGCCTTCCGGCACTCCGATCACATCGGCCAGACCGAGGTCCGCCGGTGCGCCGATCTCACGGGACAGCCGCTGCATGGCACCAGGACGCCGACCCAGCTCGTGCGTGTCGAACACGAGGGGGTTGCGGTGGTCGAGGCGGGTGTTCAGGGCTGTTCCTGCTTTCACAGATCGCTGAAGATCAAAGATTCCGCCGCTCACGGGCAGCATGGATCGCGACGCATACGCGCGACCGAACAGCCAGGATACCCGGAGCGGGGCCCTGCGCCCAATCCGGTGTCAGCGGCCCTGTTCGTACTGGCGCAGCTGGTCCAGATTGATCATGCTCGTGTCGAAGAAGCTGGTCTCGTCGAGCGAGGACTGCTGGGCCTGCTGCGGGTGCTGGGCCTGCTGCGGCTGCTGGTAGGCGGCGTACGGGTCGGGCTGCTGCGCATCGTAGTGCGCGGCGTACGCCGTTGCGCCGGAGCCGGTGTCCGCACCGGAGTACGGGTCCGGCTGCTGCTGGTAGCCGTACGGGTCCTGGTAGGAGTACGCGTCCTGCTGCTGGGCCGCGGGCTGCTGGTAGGCGTACGAGTCGTACAGGGGCTCCGGCTGGGCCGGGATGGGCGCCGGCCCCTGCGCGGGCTCGGGTTCCGCCAGGCCCGCCAGGAAGTCCGAGTCGCTCGCCGAGCGCGAGGACTGGCCCGCCGCCGCGTCCTGGGCCGCCATGTGCACACCGAGGTCGTCCGTCGGGACCCGGCCGAGCAGCTTCTGGCGGCCGCGGCCGACGGCCTCCAGGGTCTTGGAGAGCACCGCCTCGAAGGTCGCCAGCTTGGTGTCCACGTACGCGTCCGCCTGCTGCCGCTGCGTCTGGGGGTCGTGGCTGCGCTCGGGCGCGTCCGCGTCCGGGTAGCCGTCCTCGTCCAGGCCCGGCCCGCGGCCCAGCAGCTTCTCCCGGCCGCGGTCCACCGAGCCGATCGTCTTGGTCAGCACGACCTCGAAGTTCGCGAGCTTGCTGTCGACGTAGTCGTCGGCCTCGGCCCGGATCTGCTCGGCCTCCCGGCGGGCGTCCTCCAGGATGCGGTCCGCCTCGGCCTGGGAGCGGCGCGCGATCTCGGTGTCGGCGATCAGCGAACCGCGCTGGTTGTGGGCCGCGTCGATGATCCGCTCCGCCTCCCGGCGGGCCTCCTCGACCATCTGCTCCCGGCCGCCGATGAGCTCCTGGGCCTGCGCGAGCGAGCCCGGGAGCGCCTGGCGGACCTCTTCCAGCTGGGCGAGCAGCTCGGCGCGGTTGATCACGCAGGAGGCCGACATCGGCATGGACCGGGCGCCGCCGACGGCCGCGACGATCTCGTCGAGCTTCTTCTGCACGTCCATGGGGGCTCGCACTCTCTCGGCCTCAGGCGGTTCCTGAGACGGACGGGACGACTGTACGGCCAGCGGGCGGGCCCCCGACACCGGCTGACGGCCCATCAGCCGGTCAGCGTTCGCGCAGCCGCTCCAGGAGCGCCGCGTGCACGTGCGCCGGCAGCAGGTGGGCGACGTCGCCGCCCCAGGCCGCGACCTCCTTGACCAGCGAGGAGGACAGGAAGCTGTAGGAGGGGATGGTCGGGACGAACAGCGTCTCGACGCCCGACAGGCCCAGGTTCATCTGTGCCATCTGGAGCTCGTAGTCGAAGTCGCTGACCGCGCGCAGGCCCTTGACGATGGCCGGGATGTCCCGCTGCTTGCAGAAGTCGACGAGCAGCCCGCGGAAGGCCTCCACCTGGACGTTGCCGTAGTCCGCCGTCGCCTCGCGGATCAGCTCGATCCGCTCCTCGACGGTGAACAGGCCCCGCTTGGACTCGTTGATCCCCACGGCGACGTGCACGACGTCGTACAGCCGGGAGGCGCGTCCGATGATGTCGAGGTGTCCGTTGTGGATGGGATCGAAGGACCCCGGACAGACGGCGCGGCGCAACTGAACTCCCTCGTTCATGAGTCTTCGCGGGTGGAGGCGGCGCGGCCGTACCAAAGGGTGCCCTCGCCGTACTTGCGCGACCGGAGCGGCTCGAAGCCCTCGGGCCACGGGAAGGCACCGCTCCTGGTGCTGCGCTCCACGGTGACGAGCGCGTCGTCCGTGATCCAGCCATTGGACCGGAGTGTGAGGAGGATCTCGCGCAGGTCCGCGCTGTCCACGGCGTAGGGCGGGTCCAGGAAGACGACGTCGTACGGGTCCCCGCCCGCGCGGGCCGCGACGATCTGCTCGGCCTTGCCGGCCCGGAACTCGGCGCCCGGCAGGCCCAGCGTGCTGATGTTGTCCCGGATCGCCTTGGCGGCCTTCGGGTCCGCCTCGACCAGGAGGGCGTGTTCCGCGCCCCGGGAGAGGGCCTCCAGGCCGACGGCGCCGGAGCCGCCGTACAGGTCGAGCACCCGGGCCCCCTCGACGCCGTGCAGCGACTCCCAGGTGGAGAAGAGGCCTTCGCGCATCCGGTCCGAGGTCGGGCGGGTGCCGGTGCCGGGGGGCACGGCCAGCCGTCGCCCGCCGGCGCTGCCGGCGATCACGCGGGTCATCTGGGGTCCTTCGGTACGGCGGTAGGGGGCGCGCGGCGGTCTGCCGCGGCACTCCAACGATAGGTCGTGCCGCTCAGCCCTTCTCCAGGTACTGCTCGCGCTCGGTGTCGAGCAGGGCGTCCAGCGCGGTCCGCAGGCCCGGCAGGCGCTCCAGCGCCGGATCCTCGGCCACCACGCGGGTGGCCTCCTCCCGGGCCTGGGCGATGACCTCCTCGTCGTCGATGACGGCGAGCATGCGCAGCGAGGAGCGCACGCCCGACTGGGCCTGGCCCAGGACGTCGCCCTCGCGCCGCTGTTCCAGGTCGATCCGGGAGAGCTCGAAGCCGTCGAGGGTGGCGGCGACGGCGGCGAGCCGGGCCCGGGCGGGGCTCGCCTCGTGCATCTCGCTGACCAGCAGGCACAGGCCCGGGGCGGAGCCGCGGCCGACGCGGCCGCGCAGCTGGTGGAGCTGGGAGACCCCGAACCGGTCCGCGTCCATGATCACCATGACGGTGGAGTTGGGGACGTTCACCCCGACCTCGATGACGGTGGTGGCGACGAGCACCTTCACCTCGCCGGCCGCGAACCGGCGCATGACGTCGTCCTTGTCGGCGGGGTCCATCCGGCCGTGCAGCACCTCGACGCCCAGCCCGGCCAGCGGTCCGCGGCCCAGTTGCTCGGCGATCTCCAGGACCGCGAGCGGCGGCCGCCTGTCGGCCTCTTCCGCGGCCTGCTTCTTCTTGGGGTCGTCCTCCCCGTCGCCGATGCGCGGGCAGACCACGTACGCCTGGTGGCCCTTGTCCACCTCCTCGCGGACCCGCTCCCAGGCCCGGGCGAGGAAGTGCGGCTTGTCCTTGGCCGGCACCACGTGGGTGGCGATCGGCGAGCGCCCGGCGGGCAGCTGGTCCAGGACGGAGGTCTCCAGGTCGCCGAAGACGGTCATCGCGACGGTGCGCGGGATCGGGGTGGCCGTCATCACCAGCAGGTGCGGCGGCTGCTTGCCCTTGGAGCGGAGCGCGTCGCGCTGCTCCACTCCGAAGCGGTGCTGCTCGTCCACGACGACCAGGCCGAGGTCGTGGAACTGCACCTTGTCCTCGATCAGGGCGTGCGTGCCGATGACGATCCCGGCCTCGCCGGTGACCAGGTCGAGCAGGGCCTGGCGGCGCGCCGGCACCCCCATCGACCCGGTGAGCAGCACGACCTTGGTGCCCTGGTCGGAGCCGCCGAGCATGCCGCCCTCGGCCAGCTCGCCCATCATCTCGACGATGGAGCGGTGGTGCTGCTGGGCGAGCACCTCGGTGGGCGCGAGCATCGCCGCCTGCCCGCCGGAGTCCACCACGGCCAGCATGGCCCGCAGGGCCACCATCGTCTTTCCGCTGCCGACCTCGCCCTGGAGGAGGCGGTGCATGGGGTGGCTGGTGGCGAGGTCGTCGAAGATCTCCTTGGAGACCTTCTGCTGGCCCTCGGTGAGGGTGAAGGGGAGTTTGGCGTCGAAGGCGTCGAGCAGGCCGCCGGGGGCGGGGCGGCGGGGGACGGCCGGCAGCTGGGAGTCGGCGTGGCGGCGACGGGCCAGGGCGACCTGGAGGACGAAGGCCTCGTCCCACTTCAGGCGCTGCCGGGCGTCCTCGATGTCGGCCTTGGTGGCCGGCCGGTGGATCTTCAGCAGGGCTTCGGTGAGCGGGACCAGCCCGCGGCCCTCGCGCAGGGCGGGCGGCAGCGGGTCCACGGCCTCCCGGGCGGCGGGGAGTACGGCGTCCACGCACTTGGCGATCTTCCAGGACTCCAGCTTCGCGCAGGCCGGGTAGATCGGGATGAGCTGGTTGGCGAAGGCGGTGGCGGCGTCGCGGTCGGAGGCGTCCGCGCCGAGCGGCTCGTACGCCGGGTGCGCCAGCTGGAGCTTGTGGTTGAACCTGGAGACCTTGCCCGCGAACATCGCGCGGCTGCCGGGGAGCAGCTCCTTGTGCGGCTTGTGGACCCCGGCGCCGAAGAAGACCAGCTGGAGGCGGCCGCTGCCGTCGGTGATGGTCACCTCCAGCCGCTTGCCCCGGCCCCCGTTGAAGGTGAGGACGCGGGCGTCGGCGACCTGCGCGACGACGGTCACGTGCTCGTCGATCTGGTCGGCGAGCTCGGCCAGAGAGGTCAGCTCACCGCGCTCGGCGTACCGCCTCGGGTAGTGGTGGAGCAGGTCCAGGGCCGTGTGCAGGCCGAGCTGCTCGGCCAGCACCTTGGCGGTGGCGGGACCGAGCGTCTTCTTGAGGTCTTCGTCGAGCGCGGGCACGTGTTCCATTGCACACCATGGCGCTGACAAGCCTGCTATTCCACCCCGATGAGGAGCGGCGCCGAGTACGCGCCGCCCCGGTAGGTGACGGTGTCCACGGCCAGGTGGCCGGACTGCACGTGGGCCTGGAGGCGTTCGGCGACGCCGTCGGGCACGTCGGGGCCGAGGACCAGGGTGACCAGTTCGCCGCCGGAGCCCAGCATCCGGTCCAGCACGGCCTCGGCGGTCTCGGCCAGGCCCGCGCCGATCACGGCGACGTCGCCGTCGATGAGGCCGAGCACGTCGCCGGCCTGGCAGATGCCGGCGGAGGTGAAGGACTGGTGTTCGGCGAAGGCCAGTTCCCCGTGGCGGGTGGCGCCGGCGGCCGCGGTCATGGCCACCACGTCCTCGTCGAAGCTGCCGTCCGGGTCGTGCACGGCGAGCGCGGCCAGGCCCTGGACGGCGGAGCGGGTGGGGATCACGGCGACCCGCACGCCCTCGGCGCGGGCCTGTTCGGCGGCCGTGGCCGCCGCCGCCCGCAGTTCGGCGCCGCCCGACAGGAGCACCACCTCGCGGGCGTGGGCGCGGCGGACGGCGTCGAGGAGCTCGGCGGTGGCGGGGACCTCTCCCGGGCGCACGAGCACGGTCGTCGCCCCGGCCTCGGCGCACAGGCCCGCCAGTCCCTCGCCGGGGACCACGGCGACGACGGCCCGCTGGGCGCGCTCGCCGCGGCCGCGGCGGCGCTCGTCGCCGAAGTGCGTGATCCGTATCCGGTACGGCCGCCCGGCGACGACCCCCGCCTCCACGGCCGCGCCCGGGTCGTCGACGTGGACGTGGACGTTCCACAGCCCGTCGCCGCCGACCACGACCAGGGAGTCGCCGAGGCGGTCGAGCTGCGCGCGCAGTTCGGCGACGGCCGCCTCGGACGCCTCCAGCAGGTAGATGACCTCGTACGCGGGCCCCTCCTCGTGCTGTTCGCACGGGTCGTCCGGCCGCGGCGCGGGCGCGGCGGTCCGGCCGGCCACGGGTTCGGCGGCCGGCTCCTGGCCGGACAGCGCCTGCCAGAGGGCGCCGAGTACGGCGACCAGCCCGCAGCCGCCGGCGTCGACCACCCCGGCCCGGCCCAGCACGGCGAGCTGCCCGGGGGTCTCGGCGAGTGCGGCGCGGGCGGCGTCGTAGGCGGCGCGGGCCACGTCGGCGGCGGTGCCGGCGGCCGCCGAGGCCGCTTCGCCGGCCCGCGCCGCGGCACCCGCGACGGTGAGCATGGTGCCCTCCACCGGGTGCGCGACGGCCGCGTACGCCTCCTCCGCGGCCCGGGTGAGGGCGTGGGCCAGGTGCCCGCCGGGGCCGGTCCGCCCGCTCTCGGGCGCGGCGCCGAGGACGTCGGCCACCCCGCGCAGCAGCTGCGCGAGGATCGTCCCGGAGTTCCCGCGGGCGCCGACGAGTGCGCCGTGCGCCCAGGCCCGTACCGCTTCGGGCAGGGACGTGGGTGCCGCGGCGGCGCGGTCGGCGTTGCCGAAGGCCTCGGCCAGCGCGCGGTGTGCCGACTCGGCGGTGAGGTAGAGGTTGGTGCCGGTGTCCGCGTCGGCGACCGGGTACACGTTGATCGCGTCGATGTCCTCGCGGGCCCGGCCCAGCGCGGCCAGGGCGAGCGAGCTCCAGGTGCGCACGGCTTCGGCGTCGAGCTCGTCGGCGGGCTGCGGCTGAGGCTCGTGCGGCACCGGGCGTTCCTCCTTGTGCGGGCCAGGGTTCACCGCAGGGTAACGAAGGACCGGGCTCCCGGGGTCCTGACCGCGGGGCGGGGTCGCCGGCCGCCATGGTAGTTTTCTTGGACGGGCGCAGTCGTTGTATGCTGCTCCGGTTGCCCGATGAGAGTCGGGTCTTTTCCCCGGCAAACCACTTCAGACCTCTGATTCCGGTGCGCCGGATTCACTGTAATTGCATCTGAAGTCTTTGGAGTGACCTGTGGCTGCCAACTGCGACGTTTGCGCCAAGGGGCCGAGCTTCGGCAACAACATCTCCCACTCGCACCGCCGCACCTCGCGTCGCTGGAACCCGAACATCCAGCGCGTTCGTGCCGTGGTCAATGGGACGCCGAAGCGCCTCAACGCCTGCACCTCGTGCATCAAGGCCGGCAAGGTCTCGCGCTGACGCCCGTCGTAGCGCAGCCCCTTCCGGTTGCCAAGAAGGCCGGTCCACCTCTGGTGGACCGGCCTTTTGCCTTGTCCGGGGGCTCCCGCAGGCCGGGACCGGGGCGCTCCGGGCGGGTTCAGCGCAGCCGCCAGGCGTGATCCACCGGGCCGATGCCCGCGCCGAGTGCGAAGCCGGCGGCGATGCCGCCCGTGACGTACTCCTTGGCGGCCGTGACGGCCTCAGGGACCGCCAGGCCCTTGGCCAGGCCGGCCGCGATGGCGCTGGCGAGGGTGCAGCCCGTTCCGTGGGTGTGGCGGTTGGAGTGGCGCGGGGCGCGCAGCCACCGCTCCTTGGTGCCGTCGGTGAGCAGGTCCACCGCCTCGTCGCCGTGTGCCGCGAGGTGCCCGCCCTTGATCAGCGCCCAGCGGGGCCCGTGGCCGAGGACGGCGTCGGCGGCCCGGCGCATGTCGTCCTCGGTCTCCACGACGATGCCGGTGAGCTGGGCGACCTCGTCCAGGTTGGGTGTGGCCACGGTGGCCCGCGGCAGCAGCTCCGTGCGTACGGCGTCCAGCGCGGAGGCGGCGAGCAGGGCGTCCCCGTGCTTGGAGACGCCGACGGGGTCCACGACGGCGGGGGCCGCCGTGTCGGCCAGCAGCGCGGCGACGGTCTCCACCAGGACGGCGGACGAGAGCATGCCGGTCTTCACGGCGTGCACCCCCATGTCGTCCACGACGGCCCGGTACTGGGCCGTGACGGCCTCGGCGGGCAGCTCCCAGGCTCCCCGTACACCGAGTGAGTTCTGCGCGGTCACGGCGGTCACCACGCTCATTCCGTGGACGCCGAGCGCCAGCATGGTCTTGAGGTCGGCCTGGATGCCCGCGCCGCCGCCGGAGTCCGATCCGGCGACGGTCAGGCACAGCGGCGGCGCCGCGTTCACGGCGTGCCGTCCTGGGCGGCCGGGTCGGCCCCGAAGTGGTCCCAGCCGCCGGTGCTGGTCCAGGGCGCGCCGTCGACGGTCACCTGGGGCAGCGCGGAGCGGTTGAGGACCTCTCCGATGACCTTCCAGCGGGCGGGCAGCTTCACGTCGGGCGGGAAGGTGGCGACGATCGCGTGGTCCTCTCCCCCGGTGAGCACCCACTGGAGCGGGTCGACGCCGACGGCCTGCCCGATGTCGTGCATCTGGGTCGGGATGTCGACGGCGGCCGAGCGCAGGTCGATCCGTACCTTGCTGGCCTCGGCGATGTGCCCGAGGTCGGCGATCAGGCCGTCGCTGACGTCGGTCATGGCGCTGGCGCCGAGCCCGGCGGCCGCGGGGCCGGCGTGGTACGGCGGCTCGGGGCGCCGGTGGGCCTCGACGAACGCCCGCGGGGAGCGGAAGCCGCGCGAGAGCACGGCGAAGCCCGCCGCGGACCAGCCGAGCCAGCCGGTGACGGCGACGACGTCGCCGGGCTGGGC
Organism: Streptomyces amritsarensis; assembly: GCF_001953875.1. Taxonomy (GTDB): domain Bacteria; phylum Actinomycetota; class Actinomycetes; order Streptomycetales; family Streptomycetaceae; genus Streptomyces; species Streptomyces amritsarensis. Next base: position 47,891 of record NZ_MQUR01000025.1, on the reverse strand, counting down.
TCCGGAGCGCAGGACGGGCTCGTGGTTGCGCAGGTCGCCGAGGGCGGTGATGGAGACGGTGATGGTGTCCCCGCGGACCACGTCCCCGCCGACCACGGCCGCGCCGGCGACCTGGCACTCGTCGCGGATGCCGTCCATGAGCTCGGTGGGCCAGGTGACCGGGAGTTCGGCGGGTACGACGAGGCCGAGCAGCAGCGCGGTCGGCACCGCTCCCATGGCCGCGATGTCCGCCAGGTTCTGCGCGGCGGCCTTGCGGCCCACGTCGTAGGCCGTGGACCAGTCGCGCCGGAAGTGGCGGCCCTCCAGCAGGATGTCGGTGCTCGCCACGACCCGCCGGTCGGGGGCCGACACCACGGCGGCGTCGTCGCCGGGTCCGAGCCGGACCGCCGGGGTGGTGGTGAGCCGTGAGGTGAGCTCCCTGATCAGCCCGAACTCCCCCAGCTCGCCGACAGTGCCCTTCATCGCTGTGCCCCTTCTTGCCCAGTCCGCTTGCGGTCGCGAGCCGTCACAGCTCTGGGTACCGTCAACAGATACGTCAACTTCTGCTCTCCGCACGCCCCGCTGTGCGTGGCGCCGGGCCCGCAGGTCTCCCCGTGGCGCACGGCGACGCGGTACCGTGGCGTCCCTTCTTCCCCCGGCCCTGTCCATCGTGTGGGGTCCACCCGAAGATTAGGGGAAATGATCCTCGTGGCCGCCCTGGAGGTTCCGTGGTACAGGCGTACATCCTTATCCAGACCGAGGTGGGCAAGGCGTCGTTCGTCGCCGAGTCCATCGGCCAGATCCCGGGGGTGATCCAGGCCGAGGACGTGACGGGTCCGTACGACGTGATCGTGCGCGCCCAGGCCGACACCGTGGACGAGCTCGGCCGCATGGTCGTGGCCAAGGTCCAGCAGGTGGAGGGGATCACCCGCACCCTGACCTGCCCGGTGGTCCATCTGTAGCCCCCGTCTACTCTTGGCCGGTGATGTCCCTCCACCGCCGGCCCGTCCGTGTCCTGGCCATGCCCGTCGCCCTGGCCGTGTCCGCCCTGGCGGCATGCTCCCCGGGCGGTTCGGTGGCCCGGGTGGAACCGCCGCCCGCGCCACCGGCCGACGTCGCGGGGTTCTGTGCGGCACTGCACAAGGAGCTCCCGGAGACGGTGGCCGGCCTGGCGCGGACCCGGACCGAACCGGAGTCCGACCTGACCGCCTCGTGGGGCGGCTCGGCGATCGTACTGCGGTGCGGTATCGCCAAGCCCCCCAAGATGCTGGATCCGAAGCAGGAGGGCGTCCACGTCAACGACGTGGCCTGGCTGCTGGAGAAGCTCGGCGACGGCGGTTTCCGTTTCACCACCGGGCTGCGGCTGGCCTACACGGAGGTCCGGGTCGACAAGGAGCATGCCACGGACGCGGGGATGCTCGTGGGTCTGTCCACGGCGATCGCCGCGACCGTGCCCGAGGGCGTCTCCTCCTACTGAGTTCCGGCACACCGCCGCCCGCCGGCCGCCCCGTGGGAGGGCGGTCGGCGGGCGGCTCTGTACGTGCCTTCTAGCGCAGGCCCGTGGAGCGGCGCAGGGCGGCCTGGATCAGGCGGTCCACCAGCTCCGGGTACGCGATGCCGGACTTCTCCCACATCAGCGGGTACATCGAGATCGGCGTGAAACCGGGCATCGTGTTGATCTCGTTGATGACGAAGTCGCCGTCCTCGGTGAGGAAGAAGTCGGCGCGCACGAGGCCCTCGCAGGACGCGGCCTCGAAGGCCTCGATCGCGAGCCGCTGCACCTCGGCGGTCTGCTCCGGGGTGAGGGGGGCGGGCACGATCCCGGAGGCGGAGTCGATGTACTTCGCCTCGAAGTCGTAGAAGTCGTGGCTGGACACCGGCGGGATCTCGGCGGGCACGCTCGCCCGCGGCCCGTCCTCGAACTCCAGGACGCCGCACTCGATCTCGCGGCCGCGCAGCAGCGCCTCGACGATGATCTTCGGGTCGTGGCGGCGGGCCTCCTTGACGGCGGCCTCCAGGCCGGAGGCGTCGTCGACCTTGGTGATGCCGATCGAGGAGCCGGCCCGGGCGGGCTTCACGAAGAGCGGCCAGCCGTGCTCGGCGGCGAAGTCCAGGATCCTGGCCGTCGCGGCGTCCCGGTCGGCTTCCCACTCGCGGGGGCGGATGGTCACGTACGGGCCGACGCTCAGCCCGAAGGACGTGAACACCCGCTTCATGTAGTCCTTGTCCTGCCCGACGGCCGAGGCGAGGACGCCCGAGCCGACGTAGGGGATGCCGGAGAGCTCCAGGAGGCCCTGGAGGGTGCCGTCCTCGCCGTAGGGGCCGTGCAGCACGGGGAAGACGACGTCGACCTCGCCCAGGGCCTTCGGGACGGCGCCCGGCTCGGTGTAGACGACCTGGCGGCTGGCCGGGTCGACGGAGAGCACGACGGCGCCGTCCTCGGACTCGGCGAGCTCCTCGACGCTCGGGAGCCTGCGGTCTGCGATGGCCATCCGCGCGGGCTCGTCGGCGGTCAGCGCCCACCGGCCGTCCGTGGTGATGCCGATGGGCAGCACCTCGTACTTGGACCGGTCGATGGAGCGCAGGACGGCGCCCGCCGTGACGACCGAGATGGCGTGTTCCGAGCTGCGGCCGCCGAACACGACGGCCACGCGGGGCTTGCGGCCCTGCTGCTCAGGGGTCTGGGGGAGGTTCTCGCTGCTCATATCGGCATGAGAGTACCCGCTCATGCGTCCGGAAAGGAGTTAGCGACGTTCCGGTTTGGCGCTGCGGCCCATCAGCTCCTTCAGGGCCACGAGGGTGGGCTTGCCGTGGTGGACGATGTCCACGACGGTCTCGGTGATCGGCATGTCCACTCCGTGGCGGCCCGCCAGATCGGCCACCGACTGGCAGGACTTGACTCCCTCGGCGGTCTGTTTGGTGACCGCGATGGTCTCCTCCAGGGTCATCCCGCGGCCGAGGTTGGTGCCGAAGGTGTGGTTCCGGGAGAGCGGCGAGGAGCAGGTGGCGACCAGGTCGCCGAGGCCCGCGAGGCCGGAGAAGGTGAGCGGGTCGGCGCCCATGGCCACGCCCAGGCGGGTCGCCTCGGCCAGTCCGCGGGTGATGAGCGAGCCCTTGGTGTTGTCGCCGAGGCCCATGCCGTCCGCGATGCCGACGGCGAGGCCGATGACGTTCTTGACGGCGCCGCCGAGCTCGCAGCCGATGACGTCGGTGCTCGTGTACGGGCGGAAGTACGCGGTGTGGCAGGCGGCCTGGAGGCGCTGGGCCACGGCCTCGTCCACACAGGCGACGACGGAGGCGGCGGGCTGGCGGGCGGCGATCTCGGCGGCCAGGTTGGGGCCGGTGACGACGGCGATGCGCTCGGCGGGGACCTTGGCCACCTCCTCGATGACCTCGCTCATCCGCTTCGCGGTGCCGAGTTCGATGCCCTTCATGAGGGAGACGAGCACCGTGTCGGGGGCCAGCAGCGGGGCCCAGGCGGCGAGGTTTTCGCGCAGGGTCTGGGAGGGGACGGCCAGGACGGTGAAGTCGGCGCCCGCGGCGGCCTCGGCCGGGTCGGCCGTGGCCCGGATGTTCGCGGGGAGTTCCACGCCGGGGAAGTAGTCCGGGTTGGTCCGGCCGGTGTTGATGGCGTCGACGACCGCGGTCCGGCGGCCCCACAGGGTCACCTCGCAGCCGGCGTCGGCGAGCACGATGGCGAAGGCCGTGCCCCAGGAGCCTGTTCCGAAGACGGTCGCCTTCACGGGACGTGTCACTTCATGCCCTCCCCTGCGGCCTTGCGCCGCTGTTCCGCCCTGGCGTTGCGATGGTCGTACGGCTGCTCGGGCGCGGTTTCCCCCCGCACCTCCTCCAGGAGGCCGGTGATGGCCGCCATGATGACCGCGGTGGCCTCCTTGAGGACGTCCGGGGTGGGCTCCCGGTCGTAGAAGGCCGAGAGGTCCACGGGCGGGCCGGCGAGGACCTGGAGGGTCTTGCGCGGGAACAGCCGGACCTTGTTCTCCTTGGCGTAGGGCGGCATCGCGAGGTTCGCGCCCCACTGGGCCACCGGAATGACGGGCGCCTTGGTGATCAGCGCGACCCGGGCGGCGCCGGTCTTGCCGGCCATCGGCCACATGTCGGGGTCGCGGGTGAGGGTGCCCTCGGGGTAAAAGGCGACGCATTCACCGCTCTCGATGGCGTCGACGGCGGCCCGGAATGCGTCCAGGGCGTTGGTGCTCTCCCGGTAGACGGGGATCTGCCCGCTGCCGCGCAGGATCGCCCCGACAATGGGGACCTTGAAGAGGGCGGCCTTGGCGAGCAATCGGGGCACCCGGCCGGTGTTGTACTGGAAGTGCGCGTAGGAGAGCGGGTCCAGGTACGAGTTGTGATTGACGGCGGTGATAAAGCCGCCCTCGGCCGGAATGTGCTCCATTCCCCGCCAGTCCCGCTTGAAGAGCACTACCAGCGGCGGTTTTGCGATGACCGCCGCCAGGCGGTACCAGAAGCCGATTCTGCGGCGGGACACTCGGACACCTTCCTCTAGGACCGGTGCGCGGCTGGGGCACCTCGTCGTCGGCCGGACAAGTGTCACCCCGGGCCCGGTCTCTGTCGAGAACACCGTACGCCCCGCCCGCACCGCCGGGGTCCCGGGCTGTCGGGGCGGGGGCGACAATGGGCCGACACATGACCCGGCCATGACCCGGCCTTGGCCCGGGAAGGGACCGGAGCGCACCGGAGGGAAGGGGTCCGTCACGAACGCCGTCTGGAGTCTGGTGGTCCCGCTGAAGCCTCTGTCGGTGGCCAAAAGCCGTCTCGCGGCAGCGGTGGGGGCCTCCCGTCCGGGGCTCGCCCTGGCCTTCGCCCAGGACACCGTGGCAGGGGCGCTGGCCTGCGCGGCGGTCGCGGATGTGGTGGTGGTCACGGACGATGCCGCGGCGGGTGCGGAACTGGCCAGGCTGGGGGCCCGGATCGTGCCGGACGCCCCGGCGGCCGGGCTCAACGCGGCGCTGGCCCACGGAGCGCGGGCGGCGCGGCGGCGGCGGCCCGGAGCCGCGGTCGCGGCGATGAACGCCGACCTGCCGGCGCTGCGGCCCCCTGAATTGCTACGCGTGCTCGAAAACGCCTCGGTATTTCCGCGGGCATTTCTGGCGGATGCGGCCGGAATCGGGACGACTCTGCTTTCCGCCGCACCGGACGTGGAATTGGCGCCGTCCTTCGGGGGTCCGTCGCGGGCCAGGCATTCCGCGTCGGGAGCCGTCGAAATCGCACTGGCGGACGTCGACAGCGTACGGCGGGACGTGGACACGGCCGCGGACCTGCGGACGGCGCTCGCCCTCGGTGTGGGGCGTCACACGGCCCGATACAGTGCGGGTATGCAGGCGACCGCGTACACGTACGACTCCCAGACCCGCAGCGGAAGTGTGCTGCTGGACGACGGCACCCCGGTGTCCTTCGAGGCCCCGGCGTTCGACGCGGGCGGTCTGCGGCTGCTGCGTCCCGGTCAGCGGGTCCGCATCGAGACCGACGGCAAGGGCGCGGACCTGCGGATCACCCTGATCACGCTCCAGACCTTCTGAGCCGGTCCGCCGGGACGTCCGCGCGGCGCCCGGCGGCCGCGGAACGCACCGCGGGCCGGCCTCCCCGAGGGGAAGCCGGCCCGGCGTGTGTGACTCGTGCCCCTACTTCTTGCGGGCGGTGGTCTTCTTCGCGGTGGCCTTCCGGGTCGCCGTCTTCTTGGCCGGCGCCTTCGTCGCTGCGGTGGCCTTCTTGGCCGCCGGGGCGGTCTTCTTCGCGGCGGCGGTGGTCTTCTTGGCCGCGGCGGTGGTCTTGGCGGTGGTGGCCTTCTTGGCGGCGGTCGTCGCCTTCTTCGCCGTGGCGGTGCTCTTCACGGCCGCCTTCTTGGCGGTCGCGGTGGTCTTCTTCGCCGCGGTCTTCTTTGCGACCGTGGTCTTTGCCGCGGCCTTCTTGGCGGTGGTGGCCTTCTTCGCCGCGGCCTTCTTGACCGTGGCGGAGGCACCGCCGGTGAGGCTGCCCTTGGGCGCCTTCTTCACCGACACCTCGCCGCCCTTGGGCAGCTTCTTGGTGCCGCTGACCAGGTCCTTGAAGCCCTGGCCGGCGCGGAATCGGGGCACGGAGGTCTTCTTGACCCGGACGCGCTCACCCGTCTGCGGGTTGCGGGCGTAACGGGCCGGACGGTCGACCTTCTCGAACGAGCCGAAGCCCGTGACCGAGACCCGGTCGCCCGCGACGGTAGCGCGGACGATGGCGTCCAGTACCGCGTCGACAGCGTCCGCGGCCTGCTGGCGGCCGCCCAGCTTGTCGGCAATCGCTTCTACGAGCTGCGCCTTGTTCACGTCTTCCCCTTCGGAGACTTCGCCAGAACGAATGTGTTCAAGCTTATTTCGCACGTTAGGCGGATATATACCGCAAATCAAACACGAAACGGGCTAATCACCCTAGTGCCGCAACGCCGGAGGCGGTTACGGAGTTCCTTCGCATCAGTCGCCTTCAGGGAATCGACCCTCGTCGAGGTCCTTCATCAACCTGTCCAGGCGCCTTGCCGCATCGGCGAGGTCATGCTTCGCCGCGGCTGTGGCGACCAACAGCTTCCGGGACAGCGCCATCCTTACGCCCTCCGGGACTTGCAGTGAGCGCACCCGTGTGTGTGCTTCTTTCAGCCGGTCCGCGACGAGTTCGTAGAGCTCGAGTTGACTGTCGCGTTCCATGCACAGATTGTGCCATCTGGGGCGAGTTGTCGCCTCACGGGGCCTCAACAAACGGCTGTGCCCCCCGCCGGAAGGCGGGGGGCACAGTGTTGTCGGCGTGATCACCCGGGGGTGAATAAGCGCTGATCAGGCAGGAATCAGGCCTGAATCGTGCGCGGCTTGAAGGCCGGGCGGGCGCTTTCGTAGGTGGCGATGTCCGCTTCGTTCTGAAGGGTGAGCGAGATGTCGTCCAGGCCTTCCAGCAGACGCCAGCGGGCGTTGTCGTCCAGTTCGAACTCGGCCACGACGCCTTCCGCGCGCACCTGGCGGTCGACCAGGTCGACGGTGATCTCGGCGGTCGGGTCGGCCTCGGTCAGCTCCCACAGCCGGTCGACGGTCTCCTGCGGGAGGACGACGGTCAGCAGGCCGTTCTTCAGCGAGTTCCCGCGGAAGATGTCGGCGAAGCGGGAGGAGATGACCGCCTTGAACCCGAAGTTCTGCAGGGCCCAGACGGCGTGCTCGCGCGAGGATCCGGTGCCGAAGTCGGGGCCGGCGACGAGCACGGTCGCGCCGGCGCGCTCCGGGCGGTTCGTGACGAACTCCGGGTCCTTGCGCCAGGCCTCGAAGAGCCCGTCCTCGAAGCCGTCGCGGGTGATCTTCTTGAGCCAGTGGGCCGGGATGATCTGGTCGGTGTCGACGTTGCTGCGGCGCAGCGGGACGGCCCGGCCGGTGTGGACGGTGAAGGCTTCCATGGTTCAGACTCCGGCGGTCGCGTCGGCGGCGGACAGGTCGGCGGGCGAGGCCAGATGGCCCAGCACCGCGGTGGCGGCGGCCACCTGCGGGGAGACCAGGTGGGTGCGCCCGCCCTTGCCCTGCCGGCCCTCGAAGTTGCGGTTGGAGGTGGACGCGGAGCGTTCACCGGGCGCCAGTTGGTCGGGGTTCATGCCCAGGCACATCGAACAGCCCGCGTGCCGCCACTCGGCGCCGGCCTCCTTGAAGACCTTGTCCAGGCCCTCTTCCACGGCCTGGAGGGCGACGCGGACCGAGCCCGGGACGACCAGCATCCGTACGCCATCGGCGACTTTGCGGCCCTCGATGATCCCCGCGACGGCGCGCAGGTCCTCGATGCGGCCGTTGGTGCAGGAACCTACGAAGACGGTGTCGACCTTGATGTCGCGCAGCGGCTGTCCGGCGGTCAACCCCATGTACTCCAGGGCCTTTTCGGCCGCGAGGCGCTCCGAAGCGTCCTCGTACGAAGCCGGGTCGGGGACGTGGGCCGACAGCGGCGCGCCCTGGCCCGGGTTGGTGCCCCAGGTGACGAACGGGGACAGCGCGGCGCCGTCGATGACGACCTCGGCGTCGAAGACGGCGTCCTCGTCGGTGCGCAGGGTCTTCCAGTAGGCGACGGCCGCGTCCCAGTCCTCGCCGACGGGGGCGTGGTCGCGGCCCTGGAGGTAGTCGAAGGTGGTCTGGTCGGGGGCGATCATGCCTGCCCGGGCGCCGGCCTCGATCGACATGTTGCAGATGGTCATGCGGGCTTCCATCGAGAGCCGCTCGATGGCCTCGCCGCGGTACTCCAGGATGTAGCCCTGGCCGCCACCGGTGCCGATCCGGGCGATGATCGCCAGGATCAGGTCCTTCGCGGTGACACCCTCGGCCAGCTCGCCGGTGACCGTGATCGCCATCGTCTTCGGGCGGGCCAGCGGCAGGGTCTGGGTGGCCAGCACGTGCTCGACCTGGCTGGTGCCGATGCCGAAGGCCAGCGCGCCGAAGGCGCCGTGCGTGGAGGTGTGCGAGTCGCCGCAGACCACGGTGGTGCCGGGCTGGGTCAGGCCCAGCTGCGGTCCCACGACGTGGACGACGCCCTGCTCGACGTCGCCCAGCGAGTGCAGGCGCACGCCGAACTCGGCGCAGTTCGCCCGCAGCGTCTCCAGCTGGGCGCGGGAGACCGGGTCCGCGATCGGCTTGTCGATGTCGAGGGTGGGGGTGTTGTGGTCCTCGGTCGCGATGGTGAGGTCGAGGCGTCGGACCTTGCGGCCGGCCTGGCGCAGACCTTCGAAGGCCTGCGGGCTGGTCACCTCGTGCAGCAGGTGCAGATCGATGAAGAGGAGGTCGGGCTCGCCTTCGGCGCGCCGGACGACATGGTCGTCCCAGACCTTCTCCGCGAGTGTCCTACCCATCGCTTTCCCTCCGGCCGGCGGGTTGTGCCGGCGCTTCATAGAGATCTGTGCCGCCGGCCGCCCGTACCCCACGTCCCGGACGACGGCGCTCGGACCCAGTGGTTCGTGGACCCGCACATACAGACTCGCTGGTTCTTGGAAAAATTGAACTTGCGTTTCACAGTGTGAGACGCGAATATCGTTTCATGGACAACTCTAGCGGCGTCGGCGTTCTCGACAAGGCAGCTCTGGTATTGAGCGCACTGGAGTCCGGTCCGGCCACCCTCGCCGGGCTGGTCGCGGCGACAGGGCTCGCACGACCCACGGCACATCGCCTTGCCGTGGCACTGGAACACCACCGGATGGTGGCGAGGGACATGCAGGGCCGGTTCATCCTCGGTCCGCGGCTGGCGGAGCTCGCCGCCGCGGCCGGCGAGGACCGCCTGCTGGCCACGGCGGGACCGGTACTCACCCACCTCCGGGACGTGACGGGCGAGAGCGCACAGCTCTACCGCCGTCAGGGAGACATGCGCATCTGCGTGGCGGCGGCGGAACGGCTGTCCGGCCTTCGCGACACCGTCCCCGTCGGCTCGACCCTGCCGATGAAGGCCGGCTCGGCCGCGCAGATCCTGATGGCCTGGGAGGAGCCCGAGCGGCTCCACCGCGGCCTCCAGGGCGCGCGCTTCACGGCGACGGCGCTCTCGGGCGTACGGCGCCGCGGCTGGGCGCAGTCGATCGGCGAGCGGGAGCCCGGCGTGGCGTCCGTCTCGGCACCGGTGCGCGGGCCGTCGAACCGCGTGGTGGCCTCCGTGTCGGTCTCCGGGCCGATCGAGCGGCTGACCCGGCACCCGGGCCGGATGCACGCCCAGGCCGTCATCGACGCGGCCGCCCGGCTCACGGAGGCGCTGCGCCGCTCCGGCTGACGCCCCCACCCCCTCCGTTCACCCCCGGGCCCGGGGGCGCGTTCGACGCCGCACACGTCCGAACACGCGCCTCCGGGCCCGTACTTGTACTCGCGCCGGAAGGGTCGGCGCACAGCGAAGAGGCCCTCCGCGATGAATGCGGAGGGCCTCTTCAGTGCGTACCCCCGACCGGATTCGAACCGGCGCTACCGCCTTGAGAGGGCGGCGTGCTAGGCCGCTACACAACGGGGGCTTGCTTGTACTGCGCTGGGCTACCAGGACTCGAACCTAGAACAAAGGAACCAGAAACCTTCGTGTTGCCAATTACACCATAGCCCAATGTGGTCTATACCAGACCAGTACCCCCGACCGGATTCGAACCGGCGCTACCGCCTTGAGAGGGCGGCGTGCTAGGCCGCTACACAACGGGGGCCCTAGCGATCCTGCATCAAGACGTCCGGGAGCTACCCAAAAGGAGATCTTGCGGGAAGGATCTGTACCCCCGACCGGATTCGAACCGGCGCTACCGCCTTGAGAGGGCGGCGTGCTAGGCCGCTACACAACGGGGGCAAAGCACTGCGTTACTACTGCACTGCGCTGGGGTACCAGGACTCGAACCTAGAATAAGGGAACCAGAAACCCTCGTGTTGCCAATTACACTATACCCCACCGAAAGTCAACCCCCTGGGGGATTTTTCTTTCGAGTGGCGCCTCCGTCCGGCCTTTCGGCCCGCTCCGGCGGCGCAGAAAGAACATTACCGGATGCCTGACCGTGCTCCAAAACGGGTATCCCGTGCCAGCAGCTCGGGCAGCCGGTCAAGGCCTTCGATCCGGTGCGCCCCCTCGGGGCCGGGCCCCCTGCGGCCGTCCCGGTCGATCCAGACGGCCAGCAGCCCCGCGTCGCGGGCCCCCCGCGCGTCGATCTCCGGCTGGTCCCCCACGTACGCCACGTCCTGCGGCGGCAGCCCGAGCGCATCGCACGCGGCGAGGAACGCCTCCGCCTCGGGCTTGCTGACGCCGAGCTCGACGGCGCAGACCAGCACCTCGAAGCGTTCGCGCAAGCCGAGCTGGCGCAGTTTGGGGTCCTGGTTGGCCGTGGAGGAGTTGGAGAGCACCCCGTGCCGGTAGTCGGCCGCGAGGGCGTCGAGCGCGGGCACGACGTCGGGGAAGACGGTCCAGGCGGTCTTGTAGTGCTCGACGTAGCTGTCGAACCAGGCGTCGGCCTCGGCCGCGGTCATGCCGGGCTCGTCGAGGAACTCCCGCACCCGCTCCTGCCGCTGCCCCTGGAAGGTCCCCACGCCCGCGGCGAAGTTCGCCCAGTGGCGGTCGGTGATCTCCCGCCAGCGGGCGAGCGCCTGCGCGGGCGTCCCGTAGCGCTCGGCGAGCCGCTCGGCCTCCAGCTGCGCCGCGAGACCGGCCGCGTCGGCCCCCGTGTAGTCGAAGAGGGTGTCGTCGATGTCCCACAGCACGGCGCGGATCGGCATGTGCCCGAGCCTACGCCGCGGGCACCTGCGAGGTGGGCACGATGGGGAAGTCCGTCACGATCCACGGCCCCGCCGACAACGCCGCAGGGGGCGGCGGCCCGGGTCCGGGCGCCGCCCCCTGCGGGACGTGACGGTGCCGGCGCGGGTCAGCCGGCCAGCTTGGCCAGGGCCGCGTCGATGCGGGCCAGCGAACGCTCCTTGCCCAGGATCTCCAGGGACTCGAAGAGCGGCAGGCCGACCGTGCGGCCGGTGACGGCCACGCGGACGGGGGCCTGGGCCTTGCCGAGCTTGAGGCCGTGGGCCTCGCCGGCTGCCAGGACGGCCTGCTTGAGGGACTCGGGGTCCGACCAGTCGGCGTCGGCCAGCTTCTCGCGGGCGGTGGTCAGCAGGGCCGCCGGGTCGCCCTTCATCGCCTTGTCCCAGGACGCCTGGTCCTCGACGGGCTCCTTGCGGAACAGGAAGTCGACGTTGGCGGTGATCTCCGACAGGACGCCCACGCGCGTCTGGGCGTACGGCGCGATGCGCTCCCAGGCCTCGGGGTCGAAGTCCTCCGGCTCCCAGTTGGCGTGCGGGGCCTGCAGCCAGGGGGCGCAGCGGTCCGCGAAGACCTTCGGGTCGAGCAGGCGGATGTGGTCGCCGTTGATCGACTCGGCCTTCTTCAGGTCGAAGCGCGCCGGGTTGGCGTTGACGCCGTCGATGTCGAACCTCTGGACCATCTCCTCGATCGAGAAGACGTCCTGGTCCTTGGAGAAGGACCAGCCGAGGAGCGAGAGGTAGTTCAGCAGGCCCTCGGGGAGGAAGCCGCGCTCGCGGTAGAGGTTGAGCGAGGCCTCGGGGTCGCGCTTGGAGAGCTTCTTGTTGCCCTCGCCCATCACGTACGGCAGGTGGCCGAAGGCGGGGGTGCCCTTGGCGACGCCCAGCTCGATCAGCGCCTTGTACAGGGCGATCTGGCGCGGGGTCGACGAGAGGAGGTCCTCGCCGCGCAGGACGTGCGTGATCTCCATCAGCGCGTCGTCCACCGGGTTGACCAGGGTGTAGAGCGGGGCGCCGTTGGCCCGGACGATGCCGAAGTCCGGCACGTTGTCCGGGGTGAAGGTCAGCTCGCCGCGCACCAGGTCGGTGAAGGTGATGGGCTCGTCGGGCATCCGGAAGCGGACGATCGCGGGGCGGTGCTCGCCCTGGTACGCCTCGATCTGCACGGTGGTGAGCTCGCGGCAGTGGCCGTCGTAGCCGGAGGGCTTGCCGGCGGCGCGGGCGGCGGCGCGGCGCGCGTCGAGCTCCTCGGTGCTGCAGTAGCAGTGGTAGGCGTAGCCGCCGTCCAGCAGCTTCTGGGCGACGTCCTTGTAGATGTCCATGCGCTCGGACTGGCGGTACGGGGCGTGCGGGCCGCCGACCTCGGGGCCCTCGTCCCAGGTGAAGCCGAGCCACTTCAGCGAGTCGAGCAGCTGGTCGTAGGACTCCTCGGAGTCGCGGGCCGCGTCGGTGTCCTCGATGCGGAAGACGAACGTACCGCCGTGGTGGCGCGCGAACGCCCAGTTGAAGAGGGCGGTGCGGACCAGGCCCACGTGGGGGTTGCCGGTCGGGGAGGGACAGAAACGTACGCGAGGGAGTACCCCCTGCTCGAGCGGGGCCGAGAGCTTGGGGGAGGGTCCGTTAACCACGCTTGATCACCTTGTTGGTGAGAGTGCCGATGCCTTCGATGGTGACGGCGACCTCGTCGCCGACGTTGAGGGGGCCGACTCCGGCCGGGGTCCCCGTGAGGATGACGTCGCCGGGGAGCAGCGTCATGGCCTCGGTGATGTGGACGACCAGGTCCTCGATGGAGCGGACCATGTCACTGGTGCGGCCCAGCTGGCGCTGCCGGCCGTTGACCGTGCACTGGATGGCCAGGTCGCCCGGGTCGAGGTCCGTCTCGATCCAGGGTCCGAGGGGGCAGGAGCTGTCGAAGCCCTTGGCCCGGGCCCACTGCTTCTCCCGCTGCTGGACGTCGCGCGCCGTGACGTCGTTGGCGCAGGTGTAGCCGAGGATGACGTCCTTGACGCGCTCCCTGGGGACCTCGCGGCACATGCGGCCGATGACCACGGCGAGCTCCGCCTCGTGGTGGAGGTCCTGGGAGAAGGAGGGGTAGGTGATCGGGTCACCCGGGCCGACCACCGAGGTGGACGGCTTGAAGAAGGTGATGGGGGTCTCAGGGACCTCGTTGCCGAGCTCCGCCGCGTGCTCCGCGTAGTTGCGGCCGATGGCCACGACCTTGTTCGGGAGCACGGGCGGCAGGAGCCGGACCTTGCTCAGCGGGACCTTGGTACCCGAGAGCTCGAAGTCCGCGAACGGGATGCCCTTGATGATGTCGAGCACGAGCGACGCTTCGTTGCCGGGGGCGGCGTCGCCCTCGACCGCGCCGAACGCGACATTGCCGTCGATCGAGAACCTGGCGATGCGCACGTGTTGCGTCTGCCCCTCTTGTGTTGGACGCCGGCTGGAGTCTGAGGTCCCCAGGCTAACGCGGCGGGCAGCGGCGCTTCACGTTCCGTGCGGGGCGGCTTACTGCGCGGCGGCGGCGACCGGCGCGTCCATGAGGACCGTGCGCCGGGGGTTGGCGGTCTGCGTCGGCAGCTCGACGGCGTGCTCCGGGGTGGCCGGGGCCGCCTGCAGCTCCTCGGCGTCCTTGAGGTGCGCGAGGGTGGTGCGGCGGGGGTTGGCTATGTTGCGGAACATCGTCGTCGTCTTCATCGGAGTTCGGGGTCCTCGGTTCGGTCTGTGGATGTCGGCCGGCGCGCGCACCAGCCCTTGCGCCAACCCTTTAAGGGGCAAGGCTAAACATCTGAATCCCCTGCCGAACCGGGAAGTAATGGCCACGGCTATGTGAGTTTGCTCACCCGTGACCAGACATTACTTCCATAACGGACAGTCAACGAGACCCGCCGAAACGGACATTGCGTCACTGAATGCGTCATTCCGCTCCTGATCATCGCGACTGGGACACCTTGCCAGCCATGTTGTTTGGATGACGTAAGTCCGATTTCAACCGAATGCGGTCGCACATCGCGTAGCACCTCTGTCACATGCCGTGACCGACTCTCCGGGGGAACCCGCGCACCTTGTTGGAGATCCGCCACTGTGCTGGAATTCGCGGGACCGCCGCGGGACTCAGTCCGGCGCGCAGGTGGCGCGACACAGCGCCGAGCGGCGGACGGAAAGGGAGACGCGCCGGTCACCGACGACCACCATGGGGCCGAAAGCGCCCCACGACTCGACACCGTTCCGCCGGTCGCCCGGCGGGACGCCTGGTCCAGAGGTTGCGACGCTAGTGCAGGGACGATTCAAGAGGGATGGCAGCGCTGCGGCGGAGCAGGAGCCGCGCGGCGGGACCGACCGTGGCTCCTCGCCCCAGCACGCCCAGAACCGCGGGCCGGCTGTCGAGGGCGCAGGCCCCGACGCCTCCGCAGCGGTGAAGGCCAAGGGCCGCGTGAAGTCCGTGAAGGCCAGGTCCAAGGACAAGGGCAAGGCCGGGTCGACCGAGCAGGACGCGGCGATACCGAAGGCCCCCAGTGGGCCCGGCTCTCGCCTCGCCATGCAGAACTGGCGCATCAGCACGCGACTCGTGTCGCTGCTGACCCTGCCGGTCGTCGCCGCCACCACGCTCGGTGGCTTCCGCATCAACGACTCGCTCAACGACATCGCGCAGCTGGAGCACATGCAGCTGCTGACGACGATGACGCGACAGGCCACCAACCTGGCCGCCATGCTCCAGGAGGAGCGCGACCTCTCCGCAGGTCCGCTCACGCTGTCGCAGGGCAAGAGCAACAGCAGTGTCGACGGCGCCCGCGCGCAGACCGACACCGCCGCCAAGGCCTTCGCCGCCGCGACCGACAAGGTCGACAGCACGGGCGAGAAGGACGACACCCTCAAGTCGATCCGCAACAACGTGCTGCAGATCGGCCGTCAGCTCACGAACATCGAGACGATCCGCAGCAAGGCGTACGTCAACGGCGCCCAGCAGACCGTCAGCGAGTACAACGCGATGATCGTCTCGCTGCTCTCGCTCTCCCAGGACATGGCGCAGGCCACCTCCAACCCGGAGATGATCAAGCGTACCCGTGCCCTGGCCGCGTTCTCCGCCGCCAAGGAGTACGCCTCCATCCAGCGCGCGATCATCGCCGCCTCGCTGCCCGAGACCTCGGACAAGCAGGGCAGGCTGCAGGAGAACGACCGCCTCTACGCCCTCTCCGCCCAGAAGGGCGAGCAGCAGGCGAAGACGACCTTCGAGCTCGTCTACCAGGGCCGCACCGAGGAACTCCTCGCGGGTCTGGGCGACAGCAACTCCGAGATCTCCAGCGCCGACCACTACGCACGCCGCGTGCTGGCCAGCCAGGACGCCTTCCTGCGTGAGAAGAACCGGTCCTGGCTGGACTGGTACGACGCGGACGGCACCAAGCTCCAGGCGATGAAGGTCATCGAGCTGACCCTGCTCGAGGAGATGGAGCAGAAGGCCCGCGAGCTGAAGAACGAGGCCCAGCAGGACGCCATCATCAACGGTGCGCTGATCCTCCTCGTCCTCGGTGTCTCCCTCGTCGGCGCCTTCGTCATGGCCCGCTCGATGATCCGCTCGCTGCGCCGCCTGCAGGACACCGCGACGCGCGTCGCCCAGGACCGCCTGCCCGAGCTGGTCAAGCAGCTCTCCGAGTCCGACCCGCAAGACGTGGACACGTCCGTGGAGTCGGTCGGCGTGCACACCCGGGACGAGATCGGCCAGGTGGCCGCGGCGTTCGACGACGTGCACCGCGAGGCCGTCCGCCTCGCCGCCGAGCAGGCCCTCCTGCGAGGCAACGTCAACGCGATGTTCACCAACCTCTCGCGCCGCTCGCAGGGCCTCATCCAGCGTCAGCTCTCGCTCATCTCCGAACTGGAGTCGCGCGAGGCCGACCCGGACCAGCTGTCCTCGCTCTTCAAGCTCGACCACCTCGCGACCCGCATGCGCCGTAACGGCGAGAACCTCCTCGTCCTCGCGGGCGAGGAGCCGGGCCGCCGGTGGACCCGCCCCGTCCCGCTCGTCGACGTGCTCCGCGCCGCCGCGTCCGAGGTGGAGCAGTACGAGCGCGTCGAGCTGGCCTCGGTGCCCGGTACCGACGTCGCCGGCCGCGTCGTCAACGACCTCGTGCACGTGCTCGCGGAGCTGCTGGAGAACGCCACCTCGTTCTCCTCCCCGCAGACCAAGGTCAAGGTCACCGGTCACGCGCTGCCCGACGGCCGCGTGCTCGTCGAGATCCACGACACCGGTATCGGCCTCTCCCCGGAGGACCTCGCCGCGATCAACGAGCGACTCGCGTCGCCGCCCACCGTGGACGTCTCCGTCTCCCGCCGCATGGGCCTGTTCGTGGTCGGCCGCCTGTCCCTGCGACACGGCATCCGCATCCAGCTGCGCCCCTCCGACTCGGGTGGTACGACGGCCCTCGTCATGCTCCCGGTGGACGTCGCCCAGGGCGGCAAGAAGCCGGGCCCGACGCCGGGTCAGGGCGGTCCGGGCGGCGCCCAGGGCGGCCCCGGTGCCCAGGCCTCCGTGCCCGGTCCGGGCGGACGTCCCTCCGTGGGCGCGGGCGCCCAGCGCGGCCAGGTCGGCGGTGGCCAGCGCGCCGCCCTGCCGGGTCGCGACGGCGGTGCCGGCCAGCAGCGTCCGCAGGGCGGCCGGTCCCCGCAGCAGGGCGGTCCCGGTGCTCCCGGAGCCCGTCCGCAGCAGGGCCAGACCACCGCGGGACAGGGCCAGGGTGCCTTCGGCGCCGGCAGCCCCCTGCCGACACGCGGTCCGGTCCCCAGCGTCGGCTTCGGCGGTGGCCCCGGGGCCCGTCCGGCGCCCGCCGGTGCCTCCGGCTTCCAGCAGGGCAACGGCTTCGAGCGTCCGCAGCCGCAGCCGCAGGCTCAGCAGCCCCAGCAGGCCCAGCAGCAGCCGGCCGGTCCCGCGCAGGGCGGCCAGCGGCCGCAGCTGCCGCCGCGCGGCGGCGCCGCCGCCCGTCCGGAGCTGGCCGGCTCGCAGAGCACCAGCTGGGGCTCCGACCAGGCCCGCGGCCACGACGAGCTCTCGGGCCCCGGCTCGACGGCCGAGTTCGCGCGCCCGGACTTCAACGCGCCGATGCCCCAGGGCGACGGCACGGGCAGCACCACCGGCCAGTTCGAGCGTCCGGACGTACGGGGCCCCGTCGACCCGTCCAGCACCGGTCAGTTCGAGCGCCCGGGCTACCAGCCCCAGCGGCCCGGCGGCCCCGGTGTCGGCGGGTTCGCCCGCCAGCCGCAGGCCCCGCAGCAGCCCCAGCACATGCAGCAGCAGGCCCCGCAGCAGGGCGGCGAGTACGCACCCGTACCGTCCGCCCGGCCCGAGGCTCCGCGGCTGCCGCAGGCGCACCGGCCCGAGGCGCTGCCGCCGGCCCAGAGCTCCGGTGACGCCCGCAGCCCGATCTTCGACACGCTGGAGTCGAACTGGTTCCGCGAGGAGGGGCAGCAGCCCCCCGCGCAGGTCCCGGCCGTACCCCAGCAGCCGCAGCAGTCCGCTCCGTCGGCCCCGCAGCAGCACCAGCTGCCGCAGCGCGGCCAGGAGCACGCGGCCGAGCCCGCCCAGGCGACGACCGGCAGCATGCCGACCGTCAGCTGGAAGTCCTCGCCGAACGACGAGCTGATGCGGCAGGCCGAGCGCGTGCGCCAGCCCGCCGCCGGCGGCATCACGACGTCGGGGCTGCCCCGCCGGGTCCCGCGGGCGAACCTCGTGGCCGGCACGGCGCAGCAGCAGTCCGACGCACAGGCGGGTCCGCAGGTCTCGCGGGCGCCGGACGACGTCCGCGGCCGTCTGACCAACCTCCGACGCGGTATCCAGCAGGGCCGTCAGGCTGGCAACAACAGCCAGACGACCGGCAGTTACCACATCGACCCCACTTACCAGCAGGAGCGATAGTTGAGTTCGATGAGCCAGGCGGCACAGAACCTGAACTGGTTGATCACCAACTTCGTGGACAACACCCCCGGGGTGTCCCACACGGTGGTGGTCTCCGCCGACGGCCTCCTTCTGGCGATGTCCGACGGATTCCCCCGCGACCGCGCCGATCAGCTGGCGGCCGTGGCCTCCGGACTGACCTCGCTGACCGCCGGTGCCTCCCGCATCTTCGAAGGTGGCGCCGTCAATCAGACCGTGGTCGAGATGGACCGGGGTTTCCTGTTCCTCATGTCCGTCTCCGACGGATCCTCGCTGGCCGTCCTGGCGCACCCGGAGTGCGACATCGGCCTCGTGGGCTACGAGATGGCTCTTCTGGTGGATCGCGCGGGCAGTGTCCTCACCCCGGACCTGCGCGCCGAACTGCAGGGAAGCCTGCTCGGCTGACTTCCCCTCTCCCGGCCGGACGGTACTACCGGTCGGGAGACCGGGGCCCACGCCCCGGAATCCAGTACCACCGCCAGGCCGTCATACCGTTCCCCCCACCGGCCGCCCCGTCAGACGGCACGCTGACCACTGCTGTCCAGCCCGGAGGATCCATGACCCCGCCCCCCGCCTACCCCGATGCGTACGGAGATTCGTACTCGGAAGGCGATCAGCCGTTGGTGCGTCCCTATGCGATGACCGGCGGCCGGACCCGGCCCCGCTACCAGCTCGCCATCGAGGCACTGGTCAGCACCACCGCCGATCCGATGCACCTGTCCGGCCTGCTCCCGGAGCACCAGCGCATCTGCACCCTGTGCCGCGAGGTCAAGTCGGTCGCCGAGGTCTCCGCGCTGCTGTCCATGCCGCTCGGTGTGGCACGCATCCTCGTGGCCGACCTGGCCGAGGCCGGCATGGTGGCCATCCACCAGCCGGGCAATGGAGAGGCCGGCGGCACGCCGGATGTAACGCTGCTCGAAAGGGTGCTCAGTGGCCTTCGGAACATCTAGCGGAGCGGCTCCCCGCTCCACCACCTCCGCGAAGATCGTGGTGGCGGGCGGCTTCGGCGTGGGCAAGACCACGTTCGTCGGAGCCGTGTCCGAGATCAACCCGCTGCGCACCGAAGCCGTCATGACCAGCGCCTCCGCCGGTATCGACGACCTCACCCACACCGGTGACAAGACGACCACGACGGTCGCCATGGACTTCGGACGCATCACGCTCGACCAGGACCTGATCCTGTACCTCTTCGGTACGCCGGGCCAGGACCGCTTCTGGTTCATGTGGGACGACCTCGTCCGCGGCGCCATCGGCGCCGTCGTGCTCGTCGACACGCGCCGTCTCGCCGACTGCTTCCCCGCGGTCGACTACTTCGAGAACAGCGGCCTGCCCTTCGTCATCGCCCTCAACGGCTTCGACGGGCACCAGCCCTACACGCCGGAGGAAGTCCGCGAGGCCCTGCAGATCGGCCCGGACGCCCCCATCATCACCACGGACGCCCGCCACCGCGCGGACGCCAAGAGCGCGCTGATCACGCTCGTCGAGCACGCCCTCATGGCGCGCCTGCGGTAGGAACCGGCCGCACCCGACAGGCCCCTGTGTCCACGACGCGGGGGCCTTCGCCGTGTGCGGGCCCTACGCGGCACGCGCGGGGCGCGGTCGGCGGCGCCGGTGGCCGTGCGCGCGCCCGTGTACGCGGAAGGCCCCGCACCCTGGAGGGGGTGCGGGGCCTTCGGCCTGGTTCCGGGAGGGCCCGGTGCTCAGCCCTGCCAGCTGTGCGGGGCGCGGAAGCCCGGGGTGCGCTCGAGACGGCGCCAGCCGGCCTGGCGCGGCAGGCGGACCGTGGTCTCCTCGGGCGTGGCGGCGGCGCGGGCGAGCAGGATCGCGGTGATCGCGGCCAGCTCCTCGGGCGCGGCGTTGCCCTTCTCGACGCGGAGCAGGGTGTCAGAGGCGTTGGTCATGGGGTGGCAGATCTCCTTCGCTGTTACTGCGGCGGGTTGCCGTGCTTGCGGGACGGCAGATCGGCGTGCTTGTTGCGGAGCATCGCGAGGGCGCTGACGAGCACCTCGCGGGTCTCGGCGGGGTCGATGACGTCGTCGACGAGGCCGCGCTCGGCCGCGTAGTACGGGTGCATCAGCTCGGACTTGTACTCCTTGACCATGCGCGTGCGCATGGCCTCGGGGTCCTCGGCGTCCGCGATCTGCTTGCGGAAGATGACGTTGGCCGCGCCCTCGGCGCCCATCACGGCGATCTCGTTGGTGGGCCAGGCGTAGGTGATGTCGGCGCCGATGGACTGGGAGTCCATGACGATGTACGCGCCGCCGTAGGCCTTGCGCAGGATCAGCGAGATCCGCGGGACGGTGGCGTTGCAGTACGCGTACAGCAGCTTGGCGCCGTGGCGGATGATGCCGCCGTGCTCCTGGTCGACGCCCGGCAGGAAGCCGGGGACGTCCAGCAGCGTGATGATCGGGATGTTGAAGGCGTCGCACATCTGGACGAAGCGCGCGGACTTCTCGGAGGCCTCGATGTCGAGGACGCCGGCGAGGTGGGCGGGCTGGTTGGCGACG
The DNA here is from genome assembly GCF_001953875.1 of Streptomyces amritsarensis. Taxonomy (GTDB): domain Bacteria; phylum Actinomycetota; class Actinomycetes; order Streptomycetales; family Streptomycetaceae; genus Streptomyces; species Streptomyces amritsarensis. Next base: position 27,222 of record NZ_MQUR01000025.1, on the reverse strand, counting down.
ATGCCGACGACCTGGCCGTCCATCCGCGCCAGGGCGCAGATGATGTTGCGGGCCCAGCGCTCGTGGATCTCCAGGACGTCGCCGTCGTCGACGAGCTCCTCGATGACCTTGTGCATGTCGTACGGGCGGTTGCCGTCCGCGGGCACCAGGTCCAGGAGGACCTCGCTGCGGCGGTCGGCCGGGTCGCTCGTCTCGTGGACGGGCGGGTTCTCGCGGTTGTTCGAGGGGAGCATCGAGATGAGGTAGCGCACCTCGGAGATGCAGGTCTCCTCGTCGTCGTACGCGAAGTGCGCGACGCCCGAGGTCTCGGCGTGCACGTCGGCGCCGCCGAGGCCGTTCTGGGTGATCTCCTCGCCGGTCACCGCGCGGACCACGTCGGGGCCGGTGATGAACATCTGCGAGGTGTCACGGACCATGAAGACGAAGTCCGTGAGGGCCGGGGAGTACGCGGCTCCGCCGGCGCACGGGCCGAGCATCACCGAGATCTGCGGGATGACACCCGAGGCCTTGGTGTTGCGCTGGAAGATGCCGCCGTAGCCGGCGAGGGCGGAGACGCCCTCCTGGATACGGGCGCCGGCGCCGTCGTTGAGGGAGACCAGCGGGGCCCCGGCCGCGATGGCCATGTCCATGATCTTGTGGATCTTGGTGGCGTGGGCCTCGCCCAGGGCGCCGCCGAAGATCCGGAAGTCGTGCGCGTAGACGAAGACCGTGCGGCCCTCGACCGTGCCCCAGCCGGTGATGACACCGTCGGTGTACGGCTTCTTGCTCTCCAGGCCGAAGCCGGTCGCGCGGTGGCGGCGCAGCTGCTCGACCTCCCTGAAGGAACCCTCGTCGAGGAGCAGTGCGATGCGCTCGCGCGCCGTCAGCTTGCCCTTCGCGTGCTGGGCCTCGGTCGCACGGTCACTCGGTCCACGCCGCGCCTGCTCGCGCAGGGAGTGCAGCTCGGCCACGCGCCCACGGGCGTCCGTCGGCTCGCTCGGGATCTGGTCCACAACGGTCATGTACCGACCTTACGAAGATCGTGATGAAAAACCTCCGTTCATTCCGCACAGTCTCGGGAGTCTTCCGCTGTCCGGCCCGCACAGAACCACCGGTGGAAGTAAGGACTCCGCCAGATGGCGCCATCCGCGGTTGTAGGACCTTCACAGATTTCGCCGACACCCCGAGCAGTGGTTGAAATTTGAACGGAATGGTTCTAGTGTCTCTCGTGTCGAAGTCGTTGAACCTTCAACAGTCTCGGCGCCCCCCACACGGAACCACGATCCGAGGAGTAAGTCATGGGTCTCTTCAACCGCCGCACCCAGGAGAACACCGCCGCCGTCGCCACCCTGGAGGTGGACCCGGCGCTCGCCGCCCTCACCGGCGACTACGTCATCGACCCGGCCCACAGCAGCATCGGCTTCACCGTCCGCCACGCGATGGTGACCAATGTCCGCGGCTCCTTCGCCGACCACGAGGGCACCCTGCACCTGGACGGTTCCGACCCGGCCCGCTCCACGGCCTCCATCGACGTGAAGATCGCCTCCGTGGACACCGGTATCGCCGACCGCGACGGGCACCTGCGCAGCGCCGACTTCTTCGACGCCGAGACCTTCCCGCTGATGACCTTCCGCTCCACCGAGGCCGCGTTCCTCGGCGGGGACACCTACCGGATCACCGGCGACCTCACCATCAAGGACGTCATCCGGCCGCTCTCCATCGACCTGGAGTTCAACGGCTCCGCCACCGACCCGTACGGCAACCAGCGCGTCGGGTTCGAGGGCAGCGCCGACATCCTGCGCTCGGACTGGGGTCTGACCTGGAACGCGGCCCTGGAGACCGGCGGTGTCGTGGTCAGCGACAAGGTGAAGCTGACCTTCGACATCTCCGCCATCAAGCAGGCCTGACCCGGCGCACGGCGGCCCGGGGGCGGTGCGCTCTAGAATCCGCCCCCGTCGAATCCGCCGCCGTCGAACCCGCCTCCCCCGCCGAAGTCCCCGCCCCCGAAGTCGGACGGGTTGAAGTCGGCCCCCGAGTAGTCCCCGCCGCCGAAGCCGTCGCCCAGGCCGCCGCCGTAGTCCGCGGCGTAGGCCGGCGTCGACATGATCGAACCGAGCATCGTGCCCATGAGCAGGCCGGGCAGGAGGCCGCCGCCGAAGTAGCCGCCGGCCCAGGGTCCGTACGCCGGGCCGGCGTCGTAGTACGGCCGCGGTCCGCGCTCGGTGTCGACCGTGCGCACGGCCGGGTCCAGTCCGTCGCGCAGCCGCACCGCGTCCGCCGTGCACACGGGCACGGTACGCGCGGCCCCCGCGGCCGGGGCCCACGCCGCGTCCTCGGTGCTCGGCCCGTGGCGCGGGTCGAAGAAGCAGGGCAGCCGCCGCTCGGGCACCGGCTCGCCCCTCCGGCGCGCGTCCAGGCAGGCCAGGGCGTACCGGCCGTCCTCCAGGGCCTGGGTCACCCCGGTGACCTCTTCCGGGCGCTGCACGGAGGCCATGATCTGCTTGGCCTTCTCGTACGAGTCGAGCCCCCGCTCGTAGTCCGCGCGCATGGCGTCGTCGGCGCCGGGTTCGCCGGGGTGGAAGTCCAGGCGCTCCAACTCCTCGCCGAAGGCCGTGATGTCCTCGTCCACGACCACGCTCAGCCGCTCGACGGCCTCGCGCCGGGCCTCTTCCTTCTTCTTCCGGTTCCGGCGGACCAGCGCGTAGGCGCCGCCGCCGCCGATCGCGGCCACCGCGCCGAGGGTGACCAGACCGCCGACCGGGACGCCGTCTTCGGCGCCGGTGGTGCCCCAGGAGTCGGGGGCGCTGCCCCTGGCCTGGGTCAGGGCCTGGTCGACGAAGTTGTTGAGCTGGGTGCTCGCGTCGACGGGGGCGCCCGTCTTGACCGCTTCGGTGAGGTTGCGCACGGCGTTGGCCGGCATGACCGCACGGTCCGCGCCGGCGTTGAAGCCTTCGCCGAGCCGGATCGCGTAGAGCCCGGTGATGCCGGTCTGCGCACGGACCGCGGCCAGCACCTTGTCCTGCGGGAATTCGGCGGTGGCCGGGAGCACGGCGACGAAGACCGGCTTCCCGGCGGCCTCGATCTTCTTCGCGAGTGCTTCGGCCTCGGCCTCGGGCAGCTGCGCCGCGGCCCGCGGATCGACGTAGACGGGACCCTCCTTGAGGGCCTCGGCCACGGCGGCGACCCCGGTGGCGGCCGATGCCTGCGGTGCGGCCGCCAGGGCGGTCGCACCGAGGGCCAGCAGCAGACCGGAAAGCAACGATCCCAAACGTATGGATATCAGCCTGGTCCTCATATCCATGACGCTACCCGAACCGGTACTTTCCCGTGTGAGCAGGACATAAGGGATCCCGGGCCCGGAGGCCGGACTCCCGCGAGCTACTCCGCCGGCTCGACGCCCGCGTGGAGGAGGCCGTAGGTGAAGGCGTCCTCCAGGGCCTGCCACGAGGCGGCGATCACGTTCGGCGCGACGCCGACCGTCGACCACTCGCGGACCCCGTCCGTCGTGGCGACGAGCACGCGCGTGGTGGACTCCGTGCCGTGGGTGCCCTCCAGGATGCGGACCTTGTAGTCGACCAGCTCGAACTTGGCGAGCTGCGGGTAGAACCGCTCCAGCGCCACCCGCAGGGCCCGGTCCAGCGCGTTGACCGGGCCGTTGCCCTCGGCCGTCGCGACGATCCGCTCGCCCTTGGCCCACAGCTTGACCGTGGCCTCGTTGGCGTGGGTGCCGTCCGGGCGGTCCTCGACGATCGCCCGCCAGGACTCGATGCGGAAGTACTTGCGGGCCCGCCCCTCGGCCTCGGCCCGCAGCAGCAGTTCGAAGGAGGCGTCGGCCGCCTCGTAGGTGTAGCCCTGGAGCTCGCGTTCCTTGACCCGCTCCACGACCCGGGAGATCAGCGCGCGGTCCCCGCCGAGCTCGACGCCGAGCTCCTTGCCCTTGAGTTCGATGGAGGCCCGGCCGGCCATGTCGGAGACCAGCATCCGCATGGTGTTGCCGACCCGCTCGGGGTCGATGTGCTGATAGAGGTCGGGGTCGACCTTGATCGCCGAGGCGTGCAGGCCCGCCTTGTGGGCGAAGGCGGAGACGCCGACGTAGGGCTGGTGGGTGGAGGGCGTCAGGTTGACGACCTCGGCGATGGCGTGCGAGATCCGGGTCATCTCGGCGAGCGCGCCGTCGGGGAGCACCTTGCGCCCGTACTTGATCTCCAGTGCGGCGACGACGGGGAAGAGGTTGGCGTTGCCGACGCGCTCGCCGTAGCCGTTCGCGGTGCACTGGACGTGGGTGGCGCCGGCGTCGACGGCGGCGAGGGTGTTGGCGACGGCGCAGCCGGTGTCGTCCTGGGCGTGGATGCCGAGGCGGGCGCCGGTGTCGGCGAGGACGGTGGCGACGGTCGCCGCCACCTGGGCGGGCAGCATGCCCCCGTTGGTGTCGCAGAGGATGACGACGTCGGCGCCGGCCTCGTGCGCGGTGCGCACGACGGCCTTCGCGTACTCGGCGTTGGCCCGGTAGCCGTCGAAGAAGTGCTCGCAGTCGACGAAGACCCGGCGGCCCTGGGCCACCAGGTGGGAGACGGTGTCCCGGACCATCTCCAGGTTCTCGTCGAGGGTGGTGCGCAGGGCGAGCTCGACGTGGCGGTCGTGGGACTTGGCGACGAGCGTGATCACCGGGGCGCCGGACTCCAGCAGGGCCCGTACCTGCGGGTCCTGGTCGGCCGAGCCGCCGGCCCGGCGGGTGGCGCCGAAGGCGACCAGCTGGGCGTTCTTGAAGTCGATCTCCGCGCGGGCGCGGGCGAAGAACTCGGTGTCGCGGGGGTTGGCGCCGGGCCAGCCGCCCTCGATGAAGCCCACTCCGAAGTCGTCCAGATGGCGGGCGATCGTCAGCTTGTCGGCGACCGTGAGGTTGATGCCCTCGCGCTGGGCGCCGTCGCGCAGGGTGGTGTCGAAGACGTGGAAGCTGTCGTCCAGGCCTCCGGACAGCGCAGTTGCCGCCTCTGGTGTCGTCGTCATGCTGATCTGACTCCTGTCGGATGAGTGGTCCGTGAAACCCGCCCATGGGAAGGCCGCCGTCACTGCCCCATCATCGCGCGCAGTCCGCTCCCGGCAGGGATGGGCCGGGAAACGAAAAAACCTCTCGCGGGTAGCGAGAGGTCTGCACGCGGGTCCGAGGCACGGTGGCCGCGTCCGCGAAGTTCTTCCACGGTTCAGCGGCCACTGGGGACCGGCGCGCTGCTGGCGATAATCATGAGCTGAGCAGGCACGCTCGCAGTGTGCCACACCGCTCGCAGCGGATGGACAGGCATCTCACCATGCGGGCAGCGCTCTCCGCGGCGGACGCCGCGCCGCCGCGGGGCTACGGGCGAAGGGCCAGGGTGTCGGTGAGGAACTCGCTCACGTGGGCCAGGATGGCCGTCCGGTCGAGCGTGGGGAGCCCCACCGCCAGCTGGATGCTGAAGCCGTCGAGCAGGGCGCGGATGCGGGTCGCCACGCGCTCGGCGTCCACCGGGCGGAACTCCCCGCGCGAGATGCCCTCGGCGAGCAGCGCCACCAGGTCGCGGTGCCAGGCGCCCTCGATGGCCGCCTGGCGGTCGCGCTCCTGCGGGCCGGCGTTCTGCGAGCGGTTCCACACCTCCAGCCACAGCGTCCAGTGCGGGTCGCGGGCCTGCGTGGGCACGTAGAGGTCCACGTACGCCTGCAGGCGCTCGGCCACCGGGCCGCGGCGGGCGAGCAGGGCCCGCCGCGCGCTGCCCAGTTCGGCCTCGCTCCACTCCAGCGTCTGGAGCAGGAGCTCGTCCTTGCTCCGGAAGTAGTAGAGGAGGTGGCCGCTGCTCATGCCGACCTCGCGGCCCAGACCGGCCATGGTGAGGCCTTCGAGCCCGCGCTCGGCGATCGTGGCCATGGCGGCTACGAGTACGTCCTCGCGCGGGGGCGCGTTCTTGCGCGCCGCCCGTACCGGTACTCCGCCCGCCGCCATGGACCACTCCTCGTCGCTCGGCCGCCGTTCGTCCGCGGATCAGACCTTCGGCTGCTGCTGGGTGATGCAGTGGATGCCGCCACCCCCGGCGAAAATCGTACGTGCGTCAACGAGGGTCACGGTCCGTTCGGGGAACAGGCCGCGGAAGATCTCGGCGGCCTCCTCGTCGCGCGGGTCGTCGAAGGAGCAGAGCACGACGCCGTCGTTGCACAGGTAGTGGTTGATGTAGGAGTAGTCCACCCACTCGCCGTCCTCCTCCAGCACGGTCGGCGCGGGGATCTCCACGACCTCCAGCTGTCGGCCCCGGGCGTCGCTCGACGCGCGCAGGATCGCCGCGATGGTCTTGCAGCGCTCGTGGTCCGGGTGCGAGGGGTCGGGCTGGGTGTGCACCATGACCACGCCGGGGCGGGCGAAGGCCGCGACGATGTCGACGTGGCCCTGGGTGCCGTAGGTGCCGTAGTCGCCGGCCAGGCCGTACGGCAGCCAGATCGCCTTGCTGGTGCCGAGGTGGGCGTGGATCTCGGTCTCGACCTGTTCGCGGGTCCAGTCGGGGTTGCGGCCCTTGCCGAGCTGGACGGTGTCGGTGAGCAGCACGGTGCCCTCGCCGTCGACGTGGATGGCGCCGCCCTCGTTGACCAGCGCAGTGCTGAACGTGCGGGTGCCGAGCAGGTCCGAGATCTGGCGGGCGATCTTCGAGTCGTGGTCCCAGCGGGCCCATTCCTGGGCGCCCCAGCCGTTGAAGGTCCAGTCGACGGCGGCCAGCTCGCCGGCGTCGTTGGTGACGAAGGTCGGGCCGATGTCGCGCATCCAGGCGTCGTCGAGCTCGCGTTCGACCACGTGGAGTGCGTGGCCGTCGCCGGCGCCGGCGATCGCGCGGGCGTTCTCGGCGTCGCCCGGGGAGACGACGAGGGTCACGGGCTCGTGGGCGCGGACCGCGCGGGCGACGGCGCCCCAGGCCTCGCGGGCCTCGGCGAGCTCGTGGTCGTTGGTGAAGGTCGGGTTCGGGCTGGGCCAGGCCATCCAGGTGCGCTCGTGGGGCGTCCACTCGGCGGGCATCCGGAATCCGTTGTGCACGGGCTTGGCGGTCATGGCAGGCAGGTCCTTAACGCTGTGCTGGCTTACAGGAAGTACAGGCGGTTGAGCGAGACCGATGCGGCGGCTTCGGAGCGCAGGGGTTCCCCGTCGAGCGAGACCAGTCCGCTGCGCGCGTCCACGTCGACGGCACCCACCCGGGAGTTGAGGAGCAGGTCGCCGGGTCCGATGCCGCGGGTGCCGCGGACGGCGACCCGGCGGCGGCGGGTCGGCATCTCGTCGCTGCCCAGGGCCGCGGCCGCGGCGGAGACGAACGCGACGGAGATGTCGGCCGCGGTGGCTCCGTACGAGCCGAACTGCGGGCCGAGGACGAGGGGTTCGCAGGTGTCGGTGGCGGCGTTGGGGTCGCCGGTGACGCCGTAGGCGGGGAAGCCGGACTTCAGGACGAGCTGCGGCTTGGCCCCGAAGAACTGGGGGCGCCAGAGCACGATGTCGGCGAGCTTGCCGACCTCGATGGAGCCGATCTCGTGCGCCAGGCCGTGGGCGATGGCCGGGTTGATGGTCAGCTTGGCCATGTAGCGCAGCACGCGGGCGTTGTCGTCGCCCTCGCCGTCGCCCTCCAGCGGGCCGAGCTCGCCCTTCATCTTCGCGGCCATCGCGAAGGTGCGGCGGATGGTCTCGCCGGCGCGGCCCATGCCCTGGGCGTCGGAGGAGGTGATGCCGATCGCGCCCAGGTCGTGCAGGACGTCCTCGGCGCCCATCGTCCCGGCCCGGATCCGGTCGCGGGCCATGGCGGCGTCGCCGGGGAGGTCGGGCTTGAGGTCGTGGACGGAGACGATCATGCCGTAGTGCTCGGCGACCGCGTCCCGGCCGAAGGGCAGCGTGGGGTTGGTGGAGGAGCCGATCACGTTCGGCACGCCCGCCATCTTCAGCACGTTCGGGACGTGTCCGCCGCCGCAGCCCTCGATGTGGAAGGCGTGGATGGTCCGGCCCTCCAGCACCCGCAGGGTGTCCTCGACGGACAGGCATTCGTTGAGGCCGTCGCTGTGCAGGGCGACCTGCACGTCGTGCTCCTCGGCCACCCGCAGCGCCGTGTCCAGGGCCCGGGTGTGGGCGCCCATGTCCTCGTGCACCTTGAAGCCGCTGGCGCCGCCCTCGGCGAGTGCCTCGACGAGGGGGGCGGCGTCGGAGGAGGAGCCGCGGGCGAGGAAGCCGATGTTCACGGGCCAGGCGTCGAAGGCGTTGAAGGCGTGCTTCAGGGCCCACGGGGAGTTGACGCCGACGCCCCACACCGGGCCGAACTCCTGGCCGATGACGGTGGTGACGCCCGCGGCGAGCGAGGCCTCCATGATGCGCGGGGACAGCAGGTGGACGTGGGTGTCCACGGCGCCGGCGGTGGCGATCAGGCCCTCGCCGGAGACGATCGAGGTGCCGGTGCCGACGACGACGTCGACGCCGTCGAGGGTGTCGGGGTTGCCGGCCCGGCCGATGGCGTGGATGCGGCCCTCGCGGATGCCGATGGAGACCTTGCGGATGCCGAGGACGGCGTCGATGACCAGGACGTTGCTGATCACGACGTCGCAGGTGTCGCGGACCGCGGCCCCCTTCAGATGCAGGCCGTCCCGGGCGGTCTTGCCGAAGCCCGCCAGGAACTCGTCCCCCGGTTTCTGCGCGTCCGACTCCACCCGGACGGTCAGCCCGGAGTCGCCGAGCCGCACCCGGTCCCCCGCGCGGGGGCCGAAGACGGCCGCGTACTCGTGCGGATCGATGTGCCGGCTGCCGGGCGCGCAGTGCGCACTGTGGTCGGTGTGCGGGGTCTGCCTGCTCATTCCGTGGTCCCTTCCGGGCGGTCGGTGGGGTCGCTCTGGCCGGCCCCGGCCTGGGTGGCGCCCAGGTAGCCGCAGGCGGCAGCGCGGCGCAGGGCCTCCTGCCTGGCACCGGGGGCGTCGAGCGGGCCGTCGACCAGGCCCGCGAAGCCGATCGCGATGCGGTCGCCGCCGATGGGCACGAGGCCGACGTCGCCCTCGCCGCGGGGGTCGAACCGTACGGACGAGCCCGCCGGCACGCACAGCCGCATGCCGTAGGCCGCGGCGCGGTCGAAGTCCAGGCGGGGGTTCGCCTCGAAGAAGTGGAAGTGCGAGGTCACGCTCACCGGGACGTCGGCGGTGTTGCGCACGTGCAGGTGCACGACCGGCTCCGGCTGGGGGACGCCGGGGCCGGGGACGACGGCGCCCGGGGCGTCGTCGCCGAGCGGCACCGCGCCCCGGACGGGGGCCGGGACCACGGCGAGGCGGGATCCGTCGTCGAAGACGGCCTCCACGTGGACCTCGGTGACCACGTCGGCGACGCCCGGCAGGACGTCGTCCGGGCCCAGCACGCTGCGGGCCTCCTCGATGGCCTCGGCGAGGCGTTTGCCGTCGCGCGCGGCCTCGCAGACGGTGTCCGCGATCAGCGCGGTGGCCTCCGGGACGTTGAGCTTCAGGCCACGGGCCCGCCGGGCCCTGGCCAGTTCCGCAGCGCTGCGGAGCAGCAGCCGGTCGCGCTCCGTTGGGGTCAGCCGCACGCCGATCCACCACCTCTTGAGTCGAAGAGTTAGAGCATCACTCTAACTCTTCATTTCGTTGTGGGGAATCATTGACCTGGGCGCAGGGCGTGCGTCACATTGAGTGTCGCTCAAACACAAGCGCAACCACCCCCCGCCCTGCCAAGGGAGTCCCCCCATGCCCATCGAACAGCGCGGAGTCGACACCATCCCGGAGGAGGAGCGGACGAGCGGTCCCCGTGACCTGATATCGATCCTGCTCGGCTCCAACCTGTGCCTCGGCGTGATCGTCTTCGGCTGGCTGCCCCCGTCCTTCGGACTGGGCCTGTGGCCCTCGGTCACGGCCATCGTGACCGGCACCCTCGTCGGCATCGCCTTCACCGCGCCGCTGGCGCTCGTCTCCCTGCGCACCGCGACCAACCTCTCCACCTCCAGCGGCGCGCAGTTCGGTGTGCGCGGCCGGCTCGTGGGGTCGGTGGTCGGCCTGCTGCTCTCGCTCGGCTACACCGCGCTCACGCTGTGGATCGGCGGCGACGTGATGGTCGGCACCCTCGCGCGGCTCACCGGGCTCCCGGACACCGGCCTGTCGCGGGCCGTGATGTACGGCCTGCTCGCCGCGTGTACCGTCGTCGCGGCCGTCTTCGGCTACCGGCTGCTGCTGCGTATGAGCAAGGTCCTGTCCATCGGGATGGTGGCGCTCCTGGCCGTCGGCCTCGTCGCCTACGCCCCGGACTTCACCACCGCCGCACCGCCCGAGACCCCCTACCTGCTCGGCTCCTTCTGGCCGACGTGGCTGCTGGCCGCCGTCGCCGCCGGGCTCAGCGGGCCCGTCGCCTTCATCACCCTGCTGGGCGACTACACGCGCTACATCTCCCCGCGCCGGCACAGCTCGCGCAAGGTCCTGTGGGCCACCGCCTTCGGCCTGCTGATCGGTCTGCTGATCCCGCAGCTCTTCGGCACCTACACGGCACTGGCCGCCCGGGCGGGCCTGGACTACGCCGGACCGCTCGTCGAGGCCGCCCCGTACTGGTACCTGCTCCCGCTGCTGGCGGCCGCGGCGGCCGGCTCGGTGGGCAACGCGGGGCTGATGCTCTACTCCATGGGCCTGGACCTCGACGCGATCGTCCCGCGGGCGACCCGCACCACCGCCACCGTGATCGCCGCGGCCGTCGCGACCGCCTTCGTCTTCATCGGGTCCTTCGAGTGGGACGTGCAGTCCGCGATGACCTCGTTCGTCCTGGTGCTGACCGCGATCGGCACCCCGTGGGCCGTGATCACCCTGATCGGCCACGTGCGCTGCCGCGGGGTCTACGACGCCGACGCGCTCCAGGTCTTCAACCGCCGCTCGGTGGGCGGCGTGTACTGGTACCGCTCCGGCTGGAACGTCGCGGCCACCGCCTCCTGGGCGATCGGCGCGGCCGTCGGCCTGCTCGCCGTCACCACCCCCTTCCACGAGGGCCCGCTGCTGGCCCTCACCGGCGGCGTGGACTGCTCCTTCGTCCTCTCCGGCCTCACCGGCGGGCTCGTGTACGCCGCACTCACCGCCCGCCGAGCTCCGGCCGCGGCGGCGGCGGTCGCCGCGGCCGAGGAGCCCGCGAACGCCTGAGGTCCCATAAGCGAGCGGGCCCGCACCCCGGAGATCCGGAAGGTGCGGGCCCGCTCGCGTACGCGGCCTAGCCGAGGGGGTGCATCCAGCCGTGGGTGTCGGCGGCGTGGCCGGTCTGGAGGTCCAGCAGCGCCTTGCGCAGGCGCATGGTGACCTCGCCGGGCTCGCCGTCGCCCTGGGTCCAATTGGCGCGCTCGGACTTGACCGAGCCGACCGGGGTGATGACGGCGGCGGTGCCGCAGGCGAACACCTCGGTGAGGGTGCCGTCGGCGTTGTCGCGCTGCCAGTCCTCGGTGGTCAGGCGGCCCTCTTCGGCGGTGTAGCCGAGGTCGCGGGCGATGGTGAGGAGGGAGTCGCGGGTGATGCCGGGGAGCAGCGAGCCGGTGAGCTCGGGGGTGACGATGCGGTCGCCGTACACGAAGTACAGGTTCATGCCGCCCATCTCCTCGATCCAGCGGTGCTCGACGGCGTCGAGCCAGACCACCTGGTCGCAGCCGTGCGAGGCGGCCTGGGCCTGGGCGACCAGCGAGGCGGCGTAGTTGCCGCCGGTCTTGGCCGCGCCGGTGCCGCCCTTGACCGCGCGGACGTAGTCCTCGGAGAGCCACACGGAGACGGGCTTGACCCCGCCGGGGAAGTACGCGCCGGCGGGCGAGGCGATGACGATGAAGAGGAACTCGTTGGCCGGGCGGACGCCGAGGCCGACCTCGGAGGCGAACATGAAGGGCCGCAGGTACAGCGAGGCCTCGCCGGAGTCGGGCACCCAGGCGCGGTCCTGCTTGATCAGGGCGTCGCAGGCCTCGATGAAGAGCTCGACCGGCAGCTCCGGCATCGCCATGCGGCGGGCCGAGGCCTGGAAGCGTGCGGCGTTGGCCTCGGGGCGGAAGGTGGCGACGGTGCCGTCGGGCTGGCGGTAGGCCTTCAGGCCCTCGAAGATCGTCTGCGCGTAGTGCAGGGTCATGTTCGCCGGGTCGATCGAGAGCGGCGCGTACGGGACCAGTTCGGCGTCGTGCCATCCGCGGCCCTCGGTCCACTTGATCGTCACCATGTGGTCGGTGAAGTGGCGGCCGAAGCCGGGGCTGGCCAGGATCGCCTCGCGCTCCGCGTCGGACAGCGGGTTCGAGGAGGGCTTGAGCTCGATCGTGGGCGTCGTCATGAGTGCTTGTCCTTCACCGGTTGTGTATGGCGGACCGCGCTCACGGCGTACTAGGACGTCCGAGCTTCCCCGCATTCCGCGGCCTCGCGTTCGATTATCGCGCGCGGGCAGGCTTCGGAGAAGCGGGGGATTGCGGCCCAGGGGAGATGGTGGCACCCGGGGCCGCACAGGAGAAGCCGCCGGGTCCCATTGTGACCCGGCGGCTTCCTGGGGTGGAGCGGCCGGGTCAGCCGGCTACTCGCGCGGCGAGGGCGTCGCCGATCGCGTCGGTGGAGCGGAAGGTTCCGTCGCGCTCCGCGAGGTCGGCGCAGACCGCGTCCTCGATGCGGACGGCCTCGGCCTCGTAGCCCAGGTGGCGCAGCAGGAGGGCGACGGAGAGGATCGTCGCGGTCGGGTCGGCCTTGCCGGTGCCGGCGATGTCCGGGGCCGAGCCGTGGACGGGCTCGAACATGGACGGGAAGGCGCCGGTCGGGTTGATGTTCCCGGAGGCGGCCAGGCCGATTCCGCCGGTGACGGCGGCGGCCAGGTCGGTGAGGATGTCACCGAAGAGGTTGTCCGTGACGATGACGTCGAAGCGCTCCGGCTGGGTGACGAAGAAGATCGTCGCCGCGTCGACGTGCAGGTAGTCCGTGGTGACCTCGGGGTACTCCTGGCCGACCTTGTCGAAGATGTTCTTCCACATGTGGCCCGCGTACACGAGGACGTTGTTCTTGTGGACCAGCGTCAGCTTCTTGCGGGGGCGGGAGTTGGCCCGCTCGTACGCGTCGCGGACGACGCGCTCGACACCGTACGCGGTGTTGACGCTGACCTCGGTGGCAACCTCGGCGGGGGTGCCGGTGCGCAGGCTGCCGCCGTTGCCGGTGTACGGGCCCTCGGTGCCCTCGCGGACCACGACGAAGTCGATGTCCGGGCGGCCCGCCAGCGGGGTGGCGGTGTTGGGGAACAGCTTCGAGGGGCGCAGGTTGATGAAGTGGTCGAAGGCGAAGCGCAGCTTCAGCAGCAGGCCGCGCTCCAGCACACCGGACGGGACCGAGGGGTCGCCGATGGCGCCCAGCAGGATCGCGTCGTGGTGCTTGAGGGCCTCGAGCTCCGCGTCCGGGAGGGTCTCGCCGGTGCGGTGCCAGCGCTGGGCGCCGAGGTCGTATTGCCTGGTCTCCAGCTTCACATCCTGGGGCAGGACCGCGGTAAGGACCTTGAGTCCCTGAGCCACGACTTCCTGGCCGATGCCATCACCGGGGATCACTGCGAGATTGATGCTGGTCGACATGGCGAAACCGTACTCCGTGTCCAGTCCTCAGACATTTCACGTCCACGATGTGGACGTGAAATGTCGCCCGGGAAGGTGTCAGTGGCCGGTCGAGCCGCCGTTGTCGCGGCGGTCGAGGGCGCGCTGCAGGGCGGCGGCGGCGTTCTTGCGCTCGTCGGCCGAGGCGGAGGCGTGGCGGACGCGGCGGGTGGCGGTGGTTGCGGTCATGGTGATCGACTCCTTGAGATCACGGCGTGGCGGGGCCACGGATGAGGGGTTCCTTCAAGGCGCCGGAAGAGGCGGGGAGCAGGGCGCCGCAGGGGTTGCCTGCCAGGGGCGCGCGCTCTCGACCGCCATTCGCCTGATCGGCGAGACGTTCGGCTCCTACAAAGCTAGGGCAGGTCCCGCTGTATGTCTCGGCAGTTACTCGGACTTCCTACTATCTGAGACGCGGATCCCCCCGAAAAGCCGCTCCCGCGGAGTCCGTTTCAGCCTCTCTCGGAGCGAAGTTCCCTGATCAGGGCCCTGATGGTGGGAGTTGAGGCGGCTTCCGGCGTAGTGACGTATCCCACCTGCCTCACGGGCCCCTGCGGGCCCAATCCGGTGATTTCCACCGCCTCGGTCGCCTCCCTCAGGGAGAGCTCGGGCATGATCGCCATGCCGAGCCCGCGGCCGACCAGGGTCAGCACCATCGCGTCGTCCTCCGCCATGACCGCCGCCCGCGGGATCCAGTCCTGGGCGCGCCACCAGGCGCGGGTGTAGGAGCCGCAGTTCTCGTCCCAGTCCATGAGGGGCAGCGATCTCGGGTCGGGATGCCCCGCCGGGTGCACCAGGTGGTACGCCTCCTGCGCGAGCACACCCGTCAGCAGGCCGGGCGGCGCCGCGTCCTGCGAACCGCCCAGGGTGGCGATGCCCAGGTCGGCGCGGCCCGCCGCCACTTCCCCGGCCGCGCCGGCGCCGATCTCCCGCACCACGCGGACCTCGGGCCGGATGCCGGGGTGCCGGGCGGTCAGCCGTTCCAGGGCGGGCGGCAGCAGGTGCAGGGCGGCGCTGCGGAACGCCGCGATCCGCAGTACGCCGCCGAGCCGGTCGCCGCCCCCGTCGCGGCCCGCGCCGCGCGCCTGCGCGCCCATGGCCTCGTACAGCCGCAGGATGCGGCGGGCGTGGCCGACCACCCGCTCCCCCGCCGGTGTGGGCGACGCCCCGGAGCGCCCGCGCTCGAAGAGCACCGCGCCGAGCTTGGCCTCGCTCCCGCGTACCGAGTGCGACACGGCCGACTGGGTGAGGCCGAGCACCGCAGCCGCGGCGGAGAAGCCGCGGGCTTCCGCGACGGCGACCAGGATCCGCAGTTCCTGCGGGAGGAGATCGGGCATCGGGGCCCCCACCTCGCTGTATGAGTGACGTTCATGGACAGGTGACTTCCATGAGCCCAACCCCCTGCCCGGTTCCCCGATTCCTTCCTAGCGTTCGGGCCATGACCACGCACACCGCTCGCGCCGTCCACCAGATCGCCCGCCCCGACGGCTTCCCCGCCGCCTCCGACTTCGCCTACGTCTCCTCCCCGGTCCCCGAGCCGCAGCCCGGCACCGCCCTGGTGGAGAACCTCCTGCTCTCCGTGGACCCGTACCACCGCGGCCTGATGGACGGCGGCGAGGGCGGCTTCGCGCTGAACACCCCGCTGGAGGGCCGCTCGGTGGGCCGCGTGATCGCCTCCCGCGACCCGGGGCTGCGCGTGGGCGACCTGGTCTTCCACCGCGAGGGCTGGCGCACGCACGCGCTCGTCTCCCTCGGCCGGGACGGCACCCGCAAGCTGCGCGGGCACGCGGGCGTCCCGCTGGAGGCGTACCTGTCGATCCTCGGCGGCACCGGCCTGACGGCGTACGCCGCACTGACCCGGACCGCGGCGCTCCGCGAGGGCGAGGACCTGTTCGTCTCCGCCGCGGCGGGCGGGGTCGGCACCGCCACCGGGCACATCGCGCGGCTGCTGGGCGCCCGGCGGATCATCGGCAGCGCCGGCTCCGCGGCCAAGGCCGCCCACCTCACGGACGTCCTCGGCTTCGACGCGGCCTTCGACTACCACGACGGCCCGGTCGGCGAGCAGTTGGCGAAGGCCGCTCCCGAGGGCATCGACGTCTACGTGGACAACGTGGGAGGCGAGCACCTGGAGGGCGCGATCGGCGCGCTGCGCGAGTTCGGCCGGATCGCCTGGGTCGGCGCCGTCTCCACCTACAACGGCGACCGCTCCCCCGCCGCGCCCCGCAACCTCTTCGAGGTCGTACACAAGTCGCTGCGCCTGGAGGGCGTATTGGTTCGCCATCACACCAATCTGCAAGGCGAGTTGGAGGACTACCTCGTCCCCCATCTGCGCAGTGGCCGGATCGGCACCGACACCACCGTTGTGCAGGGCTTCGAGCACACGGTGGACGCCTTCCGCGGCATGCTCCGCGGGGAGAACACCGGCAAGATGCTGGTGCGGGTCGGCAGCTGATCCGGGCCACCCGGAAGTTCACCGAACTCTTGCCGCACGGCTGTAGACCTTTGGAGGCGGCCCCGCCACCCTTGCCGTCGATGTGCCACCGGGGCACCGGAGTGGGAGGCGAGGGGCCAGTGACACCGATCAGCCGAAGAGGTTTCGTGGGAATCGGCGCCGGGCTGGTGGCGGGGGCGGCCCTGCCCGTGGCCGCGCCCTCGTCGGCGGCCGCGGCCACGGCGAGCGGCACCATCACCGACGTGAAGCACGTGGTGGTCCTGATGCAGGAGAACCGCAGCTTCGACCACTACTTCGGCAGGCTCAGGGGCGTCCGCGGGTTCGGCGACCGCGCCGCCGGGAACATCCCGGGCGGCTGGGGCACCTTCAACCAGCCCAACTGGGGTGCCCGGCAGTACCCGTGGAAGCTGTCCGCCACCCCGCCGGCGGGCGGCGCGGACGGTGCGACCCTGGCCCAGTGCAGCGGCGACCTCCCGCACAGCTGGACCTCGCAGCACGCGGCCTGGAACAAGGGCCGGATGGACAACTGGGTCCTGGGCGTCGGCAACACCCGCACCCTGGGCCACCTGGACCGGGGCGACATCCCCTTCCACTACGCCCTCGCCGACCACTACACGGTGTGCGACGCGTACTTCTGCTCCGCCCTCAGCGCGACCGGTCCGAACCGCACGTTCCTGTGGAGCGGGAAGATCGACGCCGCCAGCAAGGACGGCGGCGAGGAGTCCGGGCTGACCTGGGAGACGTACGCGGAGGCCCTGCAGCGCGCCGGGATGACCTGGAAGGTCTACCAGAACGCCCAGGACAACTACGGTGACAACGGCCTCGCCTACTTCAAGAACTTCACCGACGCGGCCCCCGGGAACCCGCTGTGGGACCGCGGCATGGGCTCGGTCCCCAAGGTCACCGGCTCCACCCCGGACGACATCGCGGCCGCCATCCGCGCCGACGTCCTCGCGGGCACCCTGCCCCAGGTGTCCTGGGTCGTCGCGAACGAGGCCTTCTCCGAGCACCCGTACGCCCCGCCCGGCGACGGCGCGCACTTCGTGGACCTGGTCTACCGCGCCCTCGCGGCGAACCCCGAGGTCTTCGACTCCACCGTCCTGTTCCTCAACTACGACGAGAACGACGGCTTCTTCGACCACGTGCCGCCGCCGATCGCCCCGCCCGGAACCCCCGGCGAGTACCTGGACGGCCTTCCGATCGGGCTCGGCTTCCGCGTCCCCATGCTGGTCATGTCCCCGTGGACGCGCGGTGGATGGGTCAGTTCGGAGGTCTTCGACCACACCTCGGTGCTCCGTTTCATGGAGACCTGGACGGCCGCCCTCGGCACCCCCGCCGCCTGCCCGAACATCAGCGCCTGGCGCCGCAGGGTGGTGGGCGACCTGACCGGGGTCTTCGATTTCACCCGGCCCGTCTACGGCGTCCCCGCGGGCCTGCCGTCGACCGCCAAGGTGATCGGCCAGGCGAACTGCGCCCCGCTGCCCAACCCGGTGCCGCAGGACAACGCCCTGCCGGCGCAGGAGCCCGGCACCCGGCCGGCGCGCGCCCTCCCGTACCAGGTCAACGGCAATCTGGACCGCTTCGAGTTCGGGGCGGCCGGGCAGATCACCGCCTGGTTCTCGATGACGAACCAGGGCAGCCAGGCCAAGCGGCCCGCGCACTTCTCGATCCATCCGCACCAGCACCGGGACACGGCGGCCTGGCAGTACACGGTGGACCCGGGCGGTACCTCGACGGACTACTTCCACATCGGACTGGGTCACGGCTCCGGCAAGTACGACATCTCGATGTACGGGCCGAACCGCTTCCTGCGGCGCTTCATCGGCGACGCGTCCAAGGCGGGCAGGGCGATCGAGGTGGCGGCGCGGTTCGCGGTGGAGCCCGGGACCGGCAGGACGGCGATCTGGTTCAAGATGGCGAACTCCTCCGCCTCCCCCGTCACCTTCACGATCCGCTCCAACGCCTACCGCTCGGACGGGCCGTGGACGTACACCGTCCCGGCGAACTCCTCCCGTGAGGACTTCTTCAACGCGGTGGCGTACCACAAGGGCTGGTACGACTTCACGGTCCTGGCCGACTCCGACGGCACCTGGTCGCGCCGCTACACGGGCCACATCGAGACGGGCTCGGCGAGCGTCTCGGGGTCGTGACCCCTCCGGCCTAGAGGACGTCCCCGTCGCGCCAGTCGAAGTCGAGCCGCGCGGCGGGGTCCGGCCGGACCCCGCCGGGCGGCGCCCACACATAGGTGGAGCCCTCCTCCTCGGGCAGCCGCACCGGCCCGTCCGGGGAGAGCGCCCCCACCTCGCCCGGCCACACCGACCAGCCGCGGGCCAGGTACAGCCCGGCCCCCTCCTCGGACGCCGACAGCGCGCCCAGCACGTAGGCACCCGCCACGACCTGCTCCAGCCGGGCCATCACCTGCCCGCCGAGACCGCGGCGGCGCAGGTCGGCCCGTACGGCCACGGCCTCGACGTATCCGGTGCGCAGGGCCCGGCCGCGGTGCAGGACCCGCCGCTGCACGACGCTGCCGTGCGCTGCGAGCCGGCCGTCCACCCCGATCAGCACGTGCATCCCACCGAGCGCGTGCTCGAAGTCCTCGTCGGCGAAGTCCCCTTCGAAGGCGTCGTCGAGCAGCGCCCGGATCGCGCGGAGCTCGTCGGATGACAGTTGCGAGGTGTGCGCGGTCCGCGTGTCCATCACTGCTCCAGCCAGTCGGTGTACCAGGTGCGGAAGTCCGGGCTCTCAGGCATGTGGCAGCCGAAATCCTGGTCCACGTGCCAGACCTGGCCGGCCAGGGGCCCGCTCAGGATCAGCCTCAAGTAGATGCCGCAGCCCTCCTCGGCCGGCATGAGCGTGCCGAGGGTCAGCCCCTCGGCCTCGTCGAACCGGCGGTCCTCGGGGCCCGCCGGGCCGTCGCCGACCGTCGTGACGAACGTCCGGTACTCCTCGGGCAGCCGGATGCCGTGCTCCTCCTCGAAGGCCCGGACCTCCGCCTCGGCGAGCGGCGGCCTCAGCTCGTGGCGGAAGTGCTTCGCGCGCAGCCGGGCCCGTACCGCCTCCGCGTCCCAGTCGCTCATCCCGCGAACGTACCAAGGGCGGGGCCACCTTCGGCACCGCATTGCGGACACCGAACGCCGCACACCGGCCGCCATCGGCCGAAGCGGCTCTAGCGGTCTGGACCAATGCGTCGGCAGACTCGCCCCATGTCGCCCGATACCCAGCAGTGGATCCCCACCCACGGCCAGCCGTACCGCCCCGCCCCCTACCGGCCCGAGCGCATGCCGCAGCACGAGTCCCTGGCGCGCGCCGCCGGGTTGCGGGCCCGGATGGACGAGCGGCGGACCGTACGCCACTTCTCCCCCGACCCCGTGCCCGAGCAGGCCGTCCGGGACGCCATCGCGTGCGCGGCGACGGCGCCGTCCGGTGCGCACCAGCAGCCGTGGACCTTCGTCCTGGTCAAGGACCCGGCCGTGCGCCGGCAGATCCGCGCGGCCGCCGAGCAGGAGGAGGAGCTCTCCTACGACGGCCGGCTCGGCGACGAGTGGCTGGCGGCGCTGCGCCCGCTCGGCACGGACGCCGTGAAGACCCACCTGACGGACGCCCCCGCGCTGATCGTGGTCTTCCAGCAGCGGTACTGGCTCGGCCCCGACGGTACGAAGCGCAAGCACTACTACGTGGACGAGTCGGTCGGCATCGCGGTCGGCATGCTCCTGACCGCCCTGCACCTGAGCGGCCTGGCCGCGCTGATCCACACGCCGAGCCCCATGCGCTTCCTCGGCCACGTCCTGAACCGGCCGGCGAACGAGAAGGCCTTCGCGGTCATCCCGGTCGGCTACCCGGCGGACGACTGCGTGGTCCCGGACCTCGTCCGCAAGTCCCTCGACCAGGTCATCGTCGAGGTGTGACGACTTCCCCGCCGGGCGGCTCCGGGCCCTGTTCCGGGGCCGCCGCGGCCTGCCCGCCGCCGCCGAGCGCCTCCGCGAGCCGCATCCCGATCCGCACCCGGTCCTGCGGTGTCCCGCCAGCAGGAGTTGTCCGGCCGGGAAATGGAAACCGCCCCCGTTCCGGACTTGGGGGTACCGGAACGGGGGCGGGGTCGCTGGGGGCCGGGATCAGCCCATGTGGGGGTAGCCGTACTCGGTCGGCGGGACCAGGGTCTCCTTGATGGAGCGGGTCGAGGTCCAGCGGAGCAGGTTCGACGCGGCGCCGGCCTTGTCGTTGGTGCCGGAGGCGCGGCCGCCGCCGAAGGGCTGCTGGCCGACGACGGCGCCGGTGGACTTGTCGTTGATGTAGAAGTTGCCCGCCGCGAAGCGGAGCTTCTCCATTGCGTCCGCCGCCGCGTAGCGGTCCGCGGCGATGATCGAGCCGGTCAGGGCGTAGGCCGAGACGGACTCCATCTGCGCCAGCATGGCGTCGTAGTTCTCGTCCTCGTAGACGTGGATCGCCAGGATCGGGCCGAAGTACTCGGTCGTGAAGACCTCGTTCTCCGGGTCGGTGCAGACGATGACGGTCGGGCGGACGAAGTAGCCCTCGGAGTCGTCGTAGGTGCCGCCGGCGACGATCTCGCAGGTCGGGTCGGCCTTGGCCCGGTCGATCGCGGCCTTGTTCTTCGCGAAGGAGCGGTCGTCGATGACGGCGCCGATGAAGTTGGACAGGTCGGTGACCGGGCCCATGGTGATGCCGTCGACCTCGGCCGCGAAGGCCTCCTTGAAGCCGTCGTTCCAGATGGAGGCCGGGATGTAGGCGCGCGAGGACGCCGAGCACTTCTGGCCCTGGAACTCGAAGGAGCCGCGGGTCAGGGCGGTCTTGAGGATCGCGCGGTCCGCGGACGGGTGCGCGACGACGAAGTCCTTGCCGCCGGTCTCGCCGACCAGGCGGGGGTAGGACTTGTACGTCTCGATGTTGTTGCCGACCGTCTTCCACAGGTACTGGAAGGTCTTGGTCGAGCCGGTGAAGTGGATGCCGGCGAGCTCGGGGTGGTTCAGGGCCACCTCGGACACGGCGATGCCGTCGCCGGTCACCAGGTTGATGACGCCCTTGGGCAGGCCGGCCTCCTCCAGGAGCTCCATGAGGAGGACCGCGGAGTGGGTCTGCGTCGGGGACGGCTTCCACAGGACCACGTTGCCCATCAGGGCGGGAGCGGTCGGCAGGTTGCCGGCGATGGCCGTGAAGTTGAACGGCGTGATCGCGTAGACGAAGCCTTCGAGCGGGCGGTGGTCGCTGCGGTTCCACACGCCGGCGGAGTTCGCGACCGGCTGCTCGGCCAGGATCTGGCGGGCGAAGTGGACGTTGAAGCGCCAGAAGTCGACGAGCTCGCACGGGGTGTCGATCTCCGCCTGCTGGGCGGTCTTCGACTGGCCGAGCATGGTGGAGGCGGCGAGCTTCTCGCGCCACGGGCCGGACAGCAGCTCGGCGGCGCGCAGGATGATCGCGGCGCGGTCGTCGAAGGACATCGCGCGCCAGGCCGGGGCGGCGGCCAGGGCGGCGTCGATGGCCTCCTGCGCGTCGGCCTGGGTGGCGTTGGCGTACGTGCCGAGCACCGACTTGTGGTCGTGCGGCTGAACCACGTCGAAACGCTCGCCGCCGCCCATCCGCTTGACGCCGTTGATCGTCATCGGAAGGTCGACCGGGTTCTCGGACAGCAGCTTGAGCTGCGCCTCGAGACGCGCGCGCTCCGGGGTCCCGGGGGCGTACGAGTGGACCGGCTCGTTGACCGGCGCGGGGACCTGGGTCACAGCATCCATGGGGGCTGACAACTCCTTAGACCTGGTTCTTGGCTAGTTCTTGGTGATCATCGAGCGGACGAAGAAGAGCAGGTTGGCCGGCTTCTCCGCGAGGCGGCGCATGAAGTAGCCGTACCAGTCCGTCCCGTACGCGGTGTAGACACGCATCCGGTGCCCCTCGGCGGCGAGCCGCAGGTGCTCCTCGCTGCGGATGCCGTACAGCATCTGGAATTCGTACTCGTCCAGCTTGCGCCCGGCCTTGCGGGCGAGCTCCTGGCCGATGGCGATCAGACGCGGGTCGTGGGACCCGATCATCGGGTAGCCCTCGCCGTCCATCAGGATCTTCAGGATGCGGACGTACGCCTTGTCGATCTCCGCCTTGTCCTGGTACGCGACCTCGGCGGGCTCCTTGTAGGCGCCCTTGACGATCCGCACGCGGCTGCCGTTCGCGGCCAGCCGGCGGGCGTCGGCCTCGGTGCGGAAGAGGTACGCCTGGATCACGCAGCCGGTCTGCGGGAAGTCCTTCCGCAGCTCCTCGTGGATGGCGAACATCGAGTCGAGGGTGGTGTGGTCCTCGGCGTCCAGCGTGACGGTGGTGCCGATGGCGGCGGCGGCCTCGACGACCGGGCGGACGTTGGCGAGCGCCAGCTCGTGGCCGCCCTCCAGGGCCTGGCCGAACATGGACAGCTTGACGGACATCTCGGCCTTCTCGCCGAGGCCGAGCTCCGCGAGGCGCTCGATGAGCTGGAGGTAGGCGTCGCGCGCGGCGTGGGACTGCTCCACCTCGGTGATGTCCTCACCGACGACGTCGAGGGTGACCTCGAGGCCGGCCTGCGTGAGGTCCTCGACGATCGGGATGACCTGGTCGACCGTCTCGCCGGGGATGAAACGGTTCACCACGGGCTTGGTCACCGGGGCGGCCGAGACGATACGACGCATCTTGTCGCTGCGCGAAGCGGCGAGGATCACGGGACCCAGCACGGGGCACCTCCAGCGGGTGGCAGAAGAAAAGCGCAAGTAAAACCACCGTGAAACCTAAGGATCGCTTTGATCCTCTGCCATCGACAGCTGTCACGCATCCGTGTCCGCGATCTCATACATCTGTCTGAAGAGGAGGGGCGGGAGTGGGAGAATGGCCGGGTGAAGGGCGATTACCAGGACCTGGTGGACGAGATCTCGGCGCTCCTCGGCGCCCCGGCGACCCTGGAGAACCGGGACTTCCGCCTCATCGCCTTCGGTGCCCACGACAGCGACGACGATCTGGCCATGGACCCGGTGCGGACCCGCTCGATCCTGACCCGGCAGTCGACGGCGGCCGTGCGGTCGTGGTTCGAGGGCTTCGGCATCGCCCGCGCCACCGGTCCCGTCCGCATCCCGGCGGCGCCCGACGCAGGAGTGTTCCGGGGGCGGATCTGCCTGCCGGTGCGGTTCCGGGGCATCGTGCAGGGCTACGTGTGGCTGCTCGACCAGGAGCCCGGCAAGCCCGGCCCCGACCCCGCGGCGCTGGCCGCGGCCATGGAGGTGGCCCAGCGGATCGGGGTGCTGCTCGCCGAGGAGGCGAAGGCGGGCGCGGACCTGTCGCGGGAGTTCCAGGCGGTGCTCACGGCCGGGCGGGGGTGGCAGCAGGACATGGCGGTGGCCGCACTGCGGGCCGCCCTCGGGCCGGGCGGGGACGGCCTGCACGCGGCGGTCTGCATCGCGCCGTGGCCCGGCGAGGCCCCCGCGTCCGTGCCGGGCGCGGCGGCCGTGTGCGTCGTGCCCCGGCGGGGCGGCGGCGCCGGGGAGCCGGGCGACGCGTCCGCCGCCGGGCCCGCGGGCGGCCTGGCCCTGGCCGTACTGCTGCGGCTGCGCTCGACGGACGCGCTGGCTCCGGCGCTGACGGCGGTGGCACGGCTGCTGCCGCGCGCGGCGCAGCCGGCGGCGGCAGCGGCCGGCGCGGGCTCCGCCGCATCCCGCGCCGAGGCGGCGCCCGCACCGTCCGCGGGAGCCGGGCCCGCGGCGGCGACCGGCCCGCTCCGGATGACCGCAGGGGTCGCCGACCCCGTACGCGGCCTCGCCGAACTGCCCGCCGCCTGGGAGCAGGCCGTGGCCGCGGCCCGCGCGGCCGTCGCCGAGCCCCGGCTCGGCCCGGTCGCCCAGTGGTCGCAGATCGGCCCCTACCGGCTGCTGGCGGGCCTGGCCGCCGACCCGGTGGACGATCCGGCGGCCCGCACCCTGCTCGCCCCGGCCCATCGCGAACTGGCCCGCACCGCCGAGGTGTTCCTGGACTGCGCAGGCCAGGCGGGCCGCGCCGCCGCCGCCCTCGGCATCCACCGCCAGACCCTCTACTACCGCCTCGGCCGCGTCGAACAGCTGACCGGCCTCGACCTCGACGCGGGCGAGGACCGCCTGCTGCTCCACATGGCCCTCAAGGCCTCCCGCCTGGCCTGAAGGGGCGGGCCTGTACGGCGCGGGGCGCGTGGGGCCGGGCCATGGGTACCGCTCGACGGCGCGTCAGGCGGGCGGGGAGCCCTCACCGTTCGGCCCGAGCGGCGCGTACGGCCCGAGCAGCGCGCAGAGGCGCGCGGCGCGAGCAGCGGGGAGCTCGTGCGGCCGCTCGGCGCCGGCCCCCGTGGGTTCATCCGTGCCGGGCCGGGGCTGGGACGCCGCCTTGGGCCGGTGGTCAAGCGGTGACCCGTCGCGCGCCGACGCGCCGGCCCCCGGCGGAATTCACCCGCGGCGGGTCTTCTTCACGGTGCAGGCCGCCCTCCGGCCCGCTCCCCCGGCCGGATCATCGCCTCGGCGGCCCGGCGCATGCCCTCGGTGAGCTCCTCGGCGGTGGCTGCCGATTCCGGGTCGAAGAGCCGCTGGACCATCAGGCCGTCGAGCAGCGCCTGGTAGAAGGAGCCCACGGTGCGCACGTCCCGCTCGTCGAGCTCGCCCTCCGGGGTGCCGGTGAGCAGCGAGGCCAGCCTGCGGCGCCCCTCGGCCTGCGAGGCCGCGAGCATGGCCCGCAGGTCCGGCCGCTGGTCACGGCCGAGGGCCACCTCCAGGCTCGCCGCCCACACGGGCGCGGACTTCTCGTGCTGCGCGAGGACGCCCTCCCACAGGGCACGGAAGCGCTCCGCCGATCCGCCCTCACCGTCCAGGCCGTCCTGGAAGACCGCTCCCCACTGCTCCATCAGCCCGGTGAACGCCTCGGCGAGCAGGGCGTCCTTCGAGCCGTAGTGGTAGCCGATGGAGGCCAGGTTCGTCCCCGAGGCGCTGACGATGTCGCGTGCGGTGGTGCGTACGAACCCCTTCTCCACCAGGCACTTCTTGGCGCCCTCAAGCAGGTCTTCGCGGTGTCCCATGGCCTGACCGTAGCAAGACAGCCGTCCTGGACGGCAGTCCCGGACAAGCGTTCCATACAAGCGTCATGGACGCTGCGGCTCGGGGCGGCCGGCTCGCCGGGGCGCGGGGGCACGAGGCGGCGTACCACCGGCCGGTGCGGCGCGGGACGGCGTCGCGCGGCGGAACGCGCCAGGGCCCGGGGTCTCCCCCGGGCCCTTCCTCATGTCACTGCCGTGGCGGCGTCAGGCGAGGCTGACGGTGCGCGCCGAGACGGCGCCGATCTCGGCGGCGATGTCCGCGAGGACGTTCGCCGGCACCTCGGCGTCGACGGTGAGGACCGCGAGGGCCTCGCCGTGCTCCTCCGCACGAGCGACCTGCATGCCCGCGATGTTCAGGCCGCCCTCGCCGAGGACGCGGCCGACGGTGCCGACGACACCGGGCCGGTCGGTGTAGCGCAGTACGACCATGTAGTCGGCGAGCGCCAGGTCCACGTCGTACTCGCCGATGCCCACGATCTTCTGAAGGTGCTTCGGGCCGGCGAGGGTGCCGGAGACCGACACCTCCTGACCGTCCGACAGGGTGCCGCGGACGGTCACCACGTTGCGGTGGTCCGGGGACTCCGAGCTGGTGGTCAGGCGCACCTCGACACCGCGCTCCTGCGCGAACAGCGGGGCGTTGACGTAGGAGACCGTCTCGTCGACGACGTCCTCGAAGACACCCTTGAGCGCGGACAGTTCGAGCACCTTGACGTCGTGCTGGGTGATCTCGCCGCAGACCTCGACATCGAGGCGGACCGCGACCTCGCCCGCGAGGGCGGTGAAGATGCGGCCGAGCTTCTCGGCGAGCGGCAGGCCCGGACGGACGTCCTCGGCGATGACGCCGCCCTGGACGTTGACCGCGTCCGGCACGAGCTCGCCGGCGAGGGCGAGGCGCACCGACTTGGCGACCGAGACGCCGGCCTTCTCCTGGGCCTCGTCCGTGGACGCGCCGAGGTGCGGGGTGCAGACGACCTGGTCGAGCTCGAAGAGCGGGGAGTCCGTGCAGGGCTCCTTCGCGTACACGTCGAGGCCGGCGCCGGCGACGCGGCCCTCCTTGATGGCGGAGTACAGGGCGGCCTCGTCCACGATGCCGCCGCGCGCGGCGTTGACGATGCGGACGGACGGCTTGACCTTGTGCAGGGC
This sequence comes from Streptomyces amritsarensis, assembly GCF_001953875.1. Lineage (GTDB taxonomy): Bacteria > Actinomycetota > Actinomycetes > Streptomycetales > Streptomycetaceae > Streptomyces > Streptomyces amritsarensis. The sequence continues at coordinate 989 of NZ_MQUR01000025.1, read as the reverse complement.
CTCGTCGCCGATGAGACCGAGGGTCTCGGGGGTCTTGGGCAGGTGCACCGTGATGAAGTCGGCGACCTCCAGCAGCTCGTCCAGCGTCAGCATCTTCACGCCCATCTGGGCGGCGCGCGCGGGCTGGACGTAGGGGTCGTACGCGACGATCTTCATGCCGAAGGCGGACATGCGCTGGGCGACGAGGACGCCGATGCGGCCGAGGCCGACGACACCGAGGGTCTTCTCGCTGAGCTCGACACCCGTGTACTTGTTCCGCTTCCACTCGCCGTTCTTCAGGGCGGTGTTGGCCTGCGGGATGTTGCGGGCGGTGGCGACGAGCAGGCCGCAGGCGAGCTCGGCGGCGGTCACGATGTTCGAGGTCGGGGCGTTGACGACCATCACGCCGGCCTTGGTGGCGGCGGAGACGTCGACGTTGTCCAGTCCGACGCCGGCGCGGGCGACGACCCTCAGCTTCTTCGCCGCGGCGATGGCCTCGGCGTCGACCTTCGTCGCGGAGCGGACGAGGATCGCGTCGACGTCGGCGATCGCGGGCAGCAGCTCCGCGCGGTCGGCACCGTTGACGTGCCGGATCTCGAAGTCCGGACCGAGCGCGTCCACCGTGGCGGGCGACAGCTCTTCGGCGATGAGTACGACAGGTTTCGAGCTCACGTGGGTCATCCTCACAAGTCCAGTGCGGACGGCCGTCCCGACGGCCGCAGGCGGTGGAGGGGGTAGCCGCGTGGAAGACGCACGACACTGTGGGCCTGACGCGTATGTGTTGAGCAGTGTAGTGGCGCGGACGGACCGGTTTTCCGCCTGTACGGAAGGATCACTCTTCCGTGGTTGGCCGGGTTGGACAAGCGGCCCCCGTGAGGGCTGCGATCCCGGCGCTCCGGTCACCGATCGCGGAAAGTGCCGTACCGCACGGTGATGCGCGGCGGGGCCGGGACCCTACCGTCCCGGCCCCGCCGCGGCGAGATCAGCTCTCGTCGCTGTCGACCCAGCTC
>NZ_MQUR01000035.1 GCF_001953875.1 Streptomyces amritsarensis | reverse complement strand
GGCGGGCGGCACCTGCGTTCGGGTGCCGCCCGCCGCCGTGTGCCGGGTCAGGCCCGGGCGTCCAGCAGGGTCTCCAGCTCGGTCGGCCGGTAGCCGTCGTGCAGCTTGTCCACGGCTGCCTTCCGGATGTCGCCGGCGGCGGTCTGCTTTACGTTCAGCACGTGGCTCTGTTCACGAGAACGGGTTCTGGCTTAGCTTTCGTGCAGTGGCCACGGTGAGTGACGGCTGAGCGTCTCCGGGCGGTATGCGAAGTCGCCCGGAAATGGACGGTGGTCAGTGCCGCTGGGCTGACAGTCCGGGTCGTGGACGACGTTGCACTCCAGCTGAAGGCGCTGTTGTTCCCGGTGATCGCGGACATCGCGGTGCGGTCGGTGGACGTGGATGTCGAGAAGGTGCGCCTTGACGCGCAGTGCACCACGGCCGGCGCCGCCTGCCCGGCATGCGGAGTCTGCTCGACCCGGGTTCACAGCTCCTACCTGCGGTTTCTCGCTGATGCCCCGAGCGCCGGACGAAGCGTCGTACTCCAGCTGCGGGTTCGGCGGTTCCGGTGCGGGAACACCAAGTGCCCGCGTCGGACGTTCGTGGAGCAGATATCCGGTCTCACCCGCAGGCACGGCCAGCGCACCGAGCGACTGCGTTCCATCCTGACCGCAGTCGGCCTCGCCCTGGCTGGTCGAGCCGGCGCCCGCCTGGCTGCCGTGCTTGGCATGTCCATCAGCCGGAGCACGGTCTTGCGCCTGGTCAAGGCGCTGCCCGAGCCGGAGGTGCCGATGCCTCGGGTGGTCGGCGTCGATGAGTACGCCACCCGCAAGGGCCGCCGCTACGGCACTCTCCTGGTGGACGTCGAGACCCGTCGACCGATCGATCTCCTGCCTGATCGAGAGGCATCAAGCCTGGCCGCCTGGCTTGCCCAGCGGCCAGGGATCGAGGTCGTCTGCAGGGACCGCGCGCCGTTCTTCGCGGAAGGCGCCACAGCCGGGGCACCCCAGGCGACGCAGGTCGCGGACCGTTGGCATTTATGGCACAACCTCGGGGAAGCCGCTGAGCGTGCGGTGGCCCGACACCGCCAGTGCCTTCGGGTTCTGGTCCCCGATCCCATGGCGAAGGCCGACGAACCCGCGTCGCCCGAGGAGAAGACGGACTCGCCATGGCGGAGCGAGCGGTTCGCCAACCGCGTCCGAGCCCGGCATGCCACGGTCCACGCGCTGCTGGAAGCCGGCCACAGCCGCCGCTCCATCGGGCGCCAGTTCCAGATGACCCACCGCACCGTCAAGAGCCTCGCCGACGCTGTGAAGCCGGAAGACCTCTTCCGCGGCCAGTGGCAGCACAACAGGACCTCCGTCCTCGACGAGGACAAGCCCTACCTGGACCAACGCTGGGACGAGGGCTGCACCAACGCCTGGAAGCTCTGGGAAGAGATCGTTCCCATGGGCTATCGCGGCAGCTACGGCCGCGTCAGCGCCTACCTGCGAGAGAAGCGCACCTCGGCACGGCCGGTCACCGCGCAACCGCCGGTACCCCGCGTGGTGACGCGATGGATCCTCAGCCGACCCGAGACGCTGACCGAGATCGAACAGCTCCGGCTCAAGGCCGTCCTGGCCAACTGCCCCGAACTGGATGCCCTGACCGGTCACGTCCGGTCCTTCGCCCACATGCTCACCGAACGCCAGGGTGAACGACTCCCTCAGTGGCTCGACGCCGTCCGCCAGGACGACCTGCCCAGCCTCCACACTCTCGCGGCCGGCATCGACCGGGACCGCAACGCCGTCATCGCCGGCCTGACGCTGCCCTGGAACTCCGGAGTCGTCGAAGGACACGTCAACCGGATCAAGCTGATCAAGCGCAGGTCATACGGACGGGCGCCTTCTCCTTGCTACGGACCTTCGTCCTTGCCCAGCCACCGTGACCCGCCTGGCCCAGGCGCCGGGCTGGAACTGTCTACTCCGAGCTACAACACGGCGACGCATGAGCTCAGATCAGAGGCCAGGAAGAACAAATGCGTACCTTTGGCTGGATCCACTCGCCCCAACACGACTGGGTCATCTCCCGCATGCCGAAGGGCTGGCAATCCCTGTTCGAAGTCCTTGCCGGTGACGACACCGTCCTCCTCCATGCATTGAGCTCGCCATGCCCAGACGTCGAGGTACTGACGAGCTGGCTGCACCTTTTCGGCCCACACCTTGAAGGCTGCGCCCGCCCGCAAGGCCAGGGCAGCGTGGCCGGCGGCATCGGTTGGATGTCGTTCGAGGGCAGCAGCAAGGTCTTCGCGATCCACGCCGTGCAGTATGGCGCGCCGCAGGGACCCTCGGGGGGCCAGCCCAGGCGGGCAGGCGGGACCAGGGGTAGCCGGGACGTGATCGTCACGAAATGTGGGCCACAGCCGGTTTCATAGAGCGCCATCAACAGCCCCCAGGTGAGGCCAGCGGTGGCTCTACGACGGGGCCCGCCAGCTGGAGGACTCGGCTGCACTGTCCTCTGCGGCGCGACGAGCCGGGCGGTGAGTGGCGTGCACGTGACGTACGGCGACAGGCGCGATCAGGCGTCCTCTTCGTACTCCTCGACCAGGTCCAGGTAGGACTCATCGCTGCGGAGGTGATGGGGGACGTGGCCGCAGGCGTCACAGCAGGTCTTGACCCAGGGCATGACCCACCCACGGAATTCGCCGGTGTCCCAGATCCACACCACGCGCTTCCGGCCCGGAGACGGGCAGGTCTGGCAGGTGGTGGCCGCCTCCCGCAGCGCGCGACCGACCACCGCCCAGACGTCCGGGCCCTGGGACCAGGGGGCGCCCTTCCAGCAGAGGTCCCCGAACTTCTCTTCCCAGTGCGGGGCGGGGTGGCCGGGCCAGACCAGGGCCAGGTCCCGTTCGGCGCGCTCGATGATCGGCGCCCAGCCCGCGCCCCGGGCACTGAACATCTTGTGCCGGAAGGGCGGGCCGCTGCGGGCTCGCAGCGCGGTCGTGTAGTTCTCGCCGCTGGCGGCTTGGCGCTGACGTGCCCGCTGGGCCGCGGTCGACTGCTTCTTCGGCATCTTCTGCTCGCTCCTGGCGGTCTCCCACGCTCCCGCCGGGCAGAGATGTGCCGGTTGCGGGCACGGGCCCCGAAGGACCTTGGCCGTTCGATCACCGGGCGGCGTGGGCGCCGGTGTCGGCGGGAGGCGTGCGCGTCTTGCCGTGTCGGGAGCATAGGGCGCGACGCAGCGTCAAGTCGAGGCGGCGCTGGCCTTCGGGAGGATCGGTCCGGGTTTTGGCGGTAGCGGGCCAAGACCGGCTCCGCCAGAGGGTGGCGAAGCTGCCTGGCGCTCACACCCTGTCGACGCCCGTCATGATCCGAACCATGTCCCGAACGCTGATGTGGCCCGGGCCCCGGCCTACCGGCGTCACGGTCACCCCGCCGCCGGCGCGCTGCTCGGGGACCTCGGACGCCTCGGGCTTCAGGGCGACGACCCGTTGCCCCGGCTCGGCCTGCCCCGAGATACGGGCCGCCTCCCGCTCCGTCGCGGCGAAGAACACCAGCCCTTCCAGCTCCCGCCGCAGCGCAGGCAGACGGCTGGCCACCGGGCAGATCACCCCGTACAGCTCACCGTGCACCGTCACCGGTAACCCCATGGCGAACGCGGGTTCCGGGCCCTTCCCCGTACGGACGGCGGCGACAGGATCCCCGGTCTCCTGGCACACCCACGCTCGGACCGGGCGGCGAAGGCCGGCCTGGCGGGCCTGGCGGGCCTCCAGCTCCCGGATACGCGCCATGTGGTCAGCCTGATCCTGCTCCCGCCTCCGCTCGGCGGCCGCGGCCCGCTCGGCCGTCCGCCGGTGCGCCTCGGATGCCGCCAGCTGCTCGGCCTCCCACTCGAAGTACCGCCGGGCGATCCACCGGAGCACCGGTTCCCCGACCCGAAGCCGGTACGGGCGCACGGTGTTCTTGACCAGGGCCGCCACGAACCGCTCCAGCGCCAGCTCGGCGACGTCCACCCAGCGACCGTGTCCACCGCACGGAAGCGCCCCCTGGACGCGTTCGCACAGCGGCCGCTGGACGCACCAGTCCCGTTCAAACCGGGCCGCCCCGTCGACGACCAGGAGTCGGCCGCCGTCTTCGGCCCAGGCCAGTCGGACCGCCTGCACGGCGCCGAGCCACGGCACGGTCTTCCGGTCCGTGAACCAACAGACCTCCACATCGGCCGCCGAGTACCGGGCGGTGCGCTGCTGGACGTCCTCCACCGTGATGGCGGACACCTGCGCCTCCAGCGCCACCAGGCGGCCGTCGTGGCCAGGACGTCCGCCCGCCAGGACCCGTCCGGCGCGAACGCCTCTAGGCCGTTTCCTTCAGATCATCGGATCGTTGGTTGATGTGTGTCGTTGACTGACGCCCAGTGGGCCCGCATCGAGCCGTTGCTGCCGGACCGGACGCCGAAGCGGGGAGGTCGGTGGCGTGATCACCGGCAGGTGATCGACGCGATTGCGTTCAAGTACCGCACTGGGACTCCGTGGATGGATTTGCCCGAACACTTCGGCTCACGGAAGGGCGCCCACAACCGACTGCACATGTGGGCTGCTGACGGCACCTGGGAAAGGCTCTTCACCGCCCTGCTCGCCCAGGCCGACGCCGAAGGCGACCTGGAGTGGGTCGTCGCGGTCGACTCCACGATCGTCCACGCCCACCAGCACGCCGCCGGGGCCCGTCAAAAGGGGCCCCGGCCGGCGAGCCGGACGACCATGCCCTCGGACGCTCCCGCGGCGGACTGACCACGAAGATCCACCTTGCCGCGGACGGCCGTTGCCGACCGCTTGCGTTCGTCCTCACGCCCGGCCAGGCCGGAGACACGCCCGCATTCGAACAGGTCCCGGCTCAAGGGTGTTGTCGGTGGTGGCGGTGACCATCGGCAGATGAGCGCCGGTATCGCGCCCGACGCCCCGCACGCGGGGATCGACGGACTGCGCGAGCAGATCCGGGACGCCCTCGCAGGGTGAGCGCCTCTGCTGCTCGGCGTGCCCATCCACCGGACGGTGTCCGTGCTGGCGGAGCTGGCGCGGCCGCTCGTGACGGTCGCGGCCCGCCGGGCTCACGCTGCTGCCCGGTGACGGTGCGACCGCACGGGCCGAACTGCACGCGGCAGCCCGCACGGCGTCCGCCGCCACCGAGCGGCGGAGGACGGACGTCCCGGCGGACCTGGCCGCGGTCCGGGCAGGATGCCGGCGCGCGGCCGTCGCGGTCGGCCAACGCGTTGCCGTCGCCTTCTGACCCGGGGCCTGTTCCTGCCTCGGGTTCATCGGCGTGCACGCCAGGTGCCGTAGAGGGCGGCGACGGCGCTGATGACGCCGGCGAAGCCGGCTTCACCGACGGCGAGGTAGATACCGGCGCAGGAGGCGAGGAGCGCGACCAGGACCACGGCGTCGGGCACACGGCGCGCACCGGGGTCCGGCTCGCGGGGCGCCGGGGACTGGGCAGGATCGGGGTCGGGGTCGGGTGTCTGCGGGGTGGTGCGGGTGTTGGTCATGACTCCAGGAGAGCGGCCTGCGGACCCTTGTTCCCAGTGATCCGTACGGGCCCGCTCGGACCCGGATGACCTTCCGCTTCGGCCGCCGGGGAGCGGGCCGGTTCCGGACGGGGCGAAGCGTCCGGAAGCGTTCGTCCGAATCCGCATACGTACGGCCTCCCCGCCCTCTAGCGTGGCTTTTCCGCACAAGCAGGGGGGTTTGATGGCAGAGGAACCCGGGGTCGAGCCGCAGGACTGTGAGGCGATCGACGCCTACGAGGCCGCGCTGGACGTCTTCGCCGAGAAGCTGAACCTGCTCCACATCTCCGGCGGCTCACCCTCGTACAGCACGGTCGCCGGCGCCTCGGTGCGGCCGCGCCTGACCACGACCGGCCTGAACGAGATGCTCTCCGGCAAGCGCCTGCCCTCCCTCGAGACGCTCCTGGAATATCTGCGGGTCGTCACCACCCCCAGCGGCCTGGACAAGCCGGCCGCCGCGAAGTTCCGGGCCGATGCCGAGCTCGTGGAGGAGTGGCGCGGGCACTGGCAGGACGCCAAGCTGCTCCAGCGCCGGGCCCAGGCCGCCAACAAACGGGTCCGGGCCACCATCCGCCAGGTCCACGACGACGCCGTCCGTGAGGCCGAAGCCCTGCGCACGGCCGCGCACGCGGAAGCCGAACGAATCCGTACGAGCGCGCACACCGACGCCGAGGACATCCGCGTGCGGGCCCGCCGCGACGCCGACGAGCTCCTCAACCGGTCCCGCGAGACGACGACCGCCACGACGCCGGACAGCGCCGAACCCCAATCTTCCGGAAGCGGGGCCGGACGCGCCGGCTTGCTCCCGCGCCTGGGCACAGTGACCCGGTTACGCCCAGCGGCCGCGGTGCTGGCGGTCGCCGTGGTGGGGGTGGCTACGATCCTGGTGAGCGACTCCTTCACCGGCACACCCGGCGACTGCCCGGACGGACGTACCCAGGCCGCCGCCCGGCACGCCGACGCCGGCTCGTCCAACGGCCACGGAAACATCCGACCCGTGGCGTTCTCCGCCCAACCAGCCGCCTTCATCACCCTTTCCCCCGGGCACTCACTGCTCCGCGGCTTCCCGACACCGTCCACCAGCCCAACGCCGGACGCGACGCCGATGCCGGACACCTCCCCGGCACCGGCGGAGTCGGCGACGCCGAGCCCGTCCGCCACGCCGACGCCGACCCCCGCACCGAGCCGATCGGCTCGGTGCACCGAACGCAGCGGCTGACGCAGCTCACCGCCGAAACGCCGGACGGGCGCGTGGCCGGCCGCAGCCGGCCCGCCGTCGCCCCGAGCGTCCTTGCGCGGGGGCGACGCCTCTGCGTGCAACGGCACCCCGCTGCCGGCCGGGTGACTCCGGCGCGGGGGCGGGCGTTGTTGCCTGCATGGACGAAATGTTGGACGTGCTCCTCGACGGGGTGACCGAGCCCCGCCTGAAGCTGATCAGCGGGGACGAGGCCCCGGGCCCTGATGGTGCTCATCGGGATGCTCGTAGAAGACACACAGGCCGAGGAAATCCGCTACGCGGTCGGCGAGATGCGTTTCCGCCTCGGATCCCGACTGGCCCTGCCCCTATAGGAGGGATGCCTTCCTGGAGTCAGGGGTGGAGGTAGCTGTAGAGGTAGGTGCGGGCCGCGGTCTCGCTGGTGCCGAGCCCCGTCGCGATCTCCTCGATCGGCACCTGCTGGGCGGCGAGTTCGTAGGCCGCGTCCTGGCAGACCTCGGCGATGACGTACCGCAGGTCTGCCAGCGCCTTCAACGCCACCAGCGGTTCCTCAGCGGCAAGGCCCTCAAGCCGGCGGACGAGTTCGGCGAGGAGCACGACGAGCTCAGCGGGAAGTTGCACGGCGGCGTCCCGGATCACTGAGCTTCTTCAGCGTTGCAGCTCCAGTGTGAGGACGGCCCTGGCGATTGACGCCATGCGGTTGGGGCTGCAGCGGGACCTGCGAAAAATCCGCCAGGACTTCAGGCGGGCGACGCCGCGTTCGACGGGTGCGCGTGCTGCGGCCAGGGCACGGTTGCGGGTCTTGTCGGTGGGGGTCAGTTCCTGCAGGGGCTTGCGTTTGGTGCCCGTGGTCAGCCACGGGCCGGCGCCCTGGTAGGCGAGATCGGCCAGGATCGGAACGCCCTGGCGCTCGCAGATCCGGATGATCCGGTGGGTGCGGGCAGCGGTCAGGTCGTGGGTGCGGCCCGGCAGGGCGGGCGAGAGCCACAGCAGCCGGCCGCCGGGGTCGGTGACGACCTGCACGTTCACGCCGTGGCGCCGGTGTTTGGGGGAGTAGGGCCCGGCCGTTGCCGACCCGGTTGCACTCGGCGAGGGTGCCGTCGAGCAAGACGAAGTCGGGATCATGGTCGCGCAGCGTCTTGAGCAGGCCCGGTGCACGGGCGGCGAGAAGGTCGACGACCGTGCTGGTGTAGGCGTGGGCAGTGGACTCGCTGATCCCGAATCCGGCGGCGATTTTCGCGAGAGTGGTGTGTTCGCGCAGGTACACCAGTGCCACCATCGCGCGCTGGGACGGGCGGAGCTTGCAGCGCCGGTCGCCCTCACGGGTGACGATCAGCATGGTGACCCACTCCACGAGTGCATGCGGCAGGTCGAGTGCGGCAGGATGCATGACCAACGAGGCCCCCGAGCAACGTGATTGAGACGTCAGACATCTCGATCAACAGCCCGGGGGCCTCGCTCGTTGCGCTTCACGGACCGTCACCCGATCGGTGGCCACATCGAAGAAGCTCATTGAGGCGTTCGGCGCCTGCCGACAGCGTGGGCGGTGTTGGGGTCGATCTGAGTACGGGTCTCCCCGCCCGCCGGTTGGTCTTGGCCTTCTTGGTCTGGTTGAGGGCCCAGCGGCCCGGTTCGACCGTCCGCCGTTTGGCGCGGGTCCGAAGGACGGGCCACCGGTTGGCTTCTTGGTCGCCCGAGGACAGTTCCGGTGCCGGCGGGCTGGGAGCAAGCGGCTGCGTGCCTCTTGCCCGGCCTCGGCGAGGGAGCGGGTGGGTTTGGCCGTACTGGCTCCGAGCTGGGACGGAATGCTTCGGCGGATGATGCGGACGCACCTGAGGTACGAGACCCAGTCCGCGTCCACGACGGGGCCTGTAAGGGCTGAGGCGTGGGCGAACCGGCGGATCGCGTGGTGGACGGCGAGGTAGGCCCACAGCTCCTGCCGGACGCCTTCCGGTGTGCGGGACCGGATCGGTCCGCCCGGACCGAGGTGGTTCTTGATCTCATCGAAGGCCAGCTCGATCTTCTAGCGTTCCCGGTAGAGCGCGACCAGCTCAGCCGCCGGGTAGCTCGGGATTCAGCAGCGTCGTGCCGAGGAAGGCCGCCTTGTCGTCCTTCATGAAGGTAATGACGCGGTAGATCGTGTGCCTGGGCAGGGGCCGGCCTTCCCGGCCTGCGCGGAGTCGGACCTCCTTGCCAGGACGTGCTATCGACAGATACGAGCCGTCCGGAAGCTCCTCCTGGAGGGTGCCGAGGTGATTGGACTGGAGCCTGACCAGCAGGTCCGCGCCGGTCACGGTGAAGGCGTGGGCGAACTCGACCGACCAGAAGCCACGGTCGGCGATGACCAGGTCTCCCGAACCGCTGGAGCCGGCCAGCTGGTAGGCAAGGCTCCGTTCGCCGTCGCGGTAGCCGCCAAGGCGGGCATCAAGCACCCCGTGTGTTCCGATCTCGGCGAGGACCACCACCCTCACCTGGGAGAACCCGAAGGGGATGCCACCCGTGGTGGAAGGGCCGTCGGAGGTTTTGCCGTTGCTCACCGAGTCGGGAAGGTCGAACTGAGTGCCGTCCAGAGCAAGCAGCCGTGGCCCGCGCCACCACGCCCCGGGTGTGTCCGGAGTGGCGAGCGGACCGGCCACCTCTCTGAACAGGGTCTCCAGCACGTCCTCGCCGAGCCGGGACCGGGCCCGGCATAACGACGACCGGTTCACCCTGGCCAAGGCCCGGCTGCCCGGTATCCCGCTAGTCAGCACGCGCAGCACTTCCCCGTACGACTCCCGGGCGAACAGGCACAGGGCCAGGACGAAGTACACGACCAGCCGCGCCGGTAGGAGGCGGCGCCGCTGCTCAGCCCGGTCGTGCTTGGCTATCGCCGCGTCGACCAGCTCGGCAGTGAATACCTTCGTCAGGATCCCGATCCGCACCCGCTGCCCTGCTCCCCACCCCGTCACACCCGGGGCAACGCCCTCGGTAGCTCAAAAGCAACTGCATTGGTCTTCGTTGGCCCCCGGACCACTGGGCAGGGCCCGGCGCGGTCAGGTCGTGGGTGCTGCCTGCCGTTCACCCGAGTGCCCTGGCTAGTTACCGGTCAGAATGTGTTGTTCTGTGTGGTGTTATTGCCGATCTGTACACCCTTTGTGCCACGTAGGTGTATCTCGTAGCCGGATGGAGTTGTGGAGCTGCTATCGGCCTCAGGTTGCGGTGGCGCGGGGGTGGGAGGTGGACTGTCAGGAGCGATCCCCGGCGGGTACGCGGGCGGCTTCGGGGTTGCCGGGCGTGTGAGGGCACGGGCCCGGGTGTAGTCGAGGCAGCGGCGTTCGAAGAGGTCACCGGTGCCCAGGGCCTGGTCGGCTCGGCGGGCGAACTCTTCGGTGGGGGCGAGGCGGCCGGCCTCGATGTGGCTGATGTAGGACGGGTCGAAGGCCATGGTCTTGGCAAGCGCCCGGATCGACAGCCCGCGGTCCGCACGCTGGTAGGTCAGCTCGGCGGCGAACGCCGCCGCAGCTACCCCAAGCAGATCTCTTCCCTCGGCGGGCACCCTGCTCAGGTCGCCGACCGATGTCTCTTGCCCTCTGTCCGGCCCGTAGTCGAGGGCGATGTCCGGCTCACGACACCAGGGGGCACCAGGACTCTCGTTGCCCTGCTTACGACCTCTGCTGCTGTGCTCGTCCACGCAAGTTCCCCCCTGCCCGGCCTGAAGCTGAGTCATGAGTGAACCATGAGTGAGGAAAGATCACCCTGTTGTCACGGGATTGCTCAGCGATGCGCTTACCCGGCGGTCGCGAAAACAGCGCGGCCAACGTCGGGAGGACAACCGGTATGACGATCACTCAGGCCTTCCCCCAGGATGGTGGGGGCTGGTTCAAGAGCAGCTTCTGCAACCAGAGCCAGACGTGCGTGGAGGTGCGGTTCGCGGAGAGCATCGCGCTGCTGCGCCATAGCCGCAAGACAGATGGCCCGGTGCTGGCCTTCACCCGTGCCGAGTGGGAGGCGTTCGAGCTGGGCGTGTTCAACGGCGAGTTCTCGATGCCCCAGTAGGCAGCAGGCCGCCGTGTTGCGATTGCATGGCCCGCCTCTCGGACCTGGGAGGCGGGCCATGCCGTGCCCGGCACGAGCACGGGGACGGTCAGGGAGGTGGGGGGTGGAGGCTCGTACGCAGGGCGTCGGCTCGGGGGTCTGCGTAGGGGGTCAGGAGCGTTTCGGCCTCGGCGCGGGCGGCATCGGCTGGTTCGCTCTGTCCGGTGCGGTCGAGGGCGGGGGCCAGGTGGGTCAGGGTGGTGGCGAGGGTGAAGGCGTTGGCATGGCGGCGGGCGAGGCTGACTGCGGTCCGGTGAAAGTCGGCGGCCTCATCCGCCCGGTCGAGGTGTTGGAGGGCCTGTCCGATGCCGTCGTAGATCATGGCTTCGAACCGTTTGTCGCCCATGGCCTGGGTGAGGCTGATGCACTGCTGGTAGGTGTCCAGCGCCTGCTCGCTATGGCCGCTGGCCAGGGCCAGGGCCGCCTGTTCGAGGAGGAAGCCGAGTTCCACCGGGCGGAAGGCGACGCCGCCCGCGAGGATGCCGGCTGCTGTGTTCAGATGTTCCTCGGCCCGTGTGAGGTGGCCGGTCTCCCGGGAGGCTCTGGCGAGGCTGAGGAGGGGGTTGACGAGCTGTTGCGAGTCGATTCCGGCGCTGCGGCACAGTTCCAGAGACTGCTGGGCGAGCTCGGTGGCCTGTTCGGGGCGGCCCATCTCGTTGTAGGCGTAGGCCAGGTTGTCCAGGGCGGTAGCCGACCAGCCAGGGTGTCCTTCGTCTTGGGCGAGGGCGAGGGTCTGGCTGAAGTAGTCGATGGCCCGGTCCAATTGCCGCTGCCCCACATACGCCTGGCCCAGGCCGTTGGTGGCCTCCAGCATGCCGAGTCGTCCGCCGACCTCGCGTTGAAGGTCGAAGGCGGCTCGGAAGGACTCGGCGGCGGGCTGCAGCCGACCCCCCTTGCGGTGGGCGTACCCCATGATCTGCTGCATCGCCGCCTCGGCCCGCCGATCGCCCAGACGCCTGGCTGCCGCGAGCCCGAGCCGCGCGGTCTCCAGTTCGTCGTCCAGGGCGCTGTGCGCATCGTGCAGCGGGTCCAGAGTGGCGGGCAGCTGCCAGGTCACCTCGTCCAGCCCGGCCACAGCTGTGGCCCGCACGAGGGCCAGCAGGTTCGCCCGCTCGGCCGTGTACCAAGCCGACGCCTCACCGTACGCACAAAAGGCGAGCGGTTCGATCCCGGGAGCCGGCTGCCCGGCCAGGTGCGAGGGCCTGAGCGCTTGGGCGCTACGGGTTGCGGCGTCCGCTGTGTACAGGTACCAGTCGGCGACACGCGCCAGCGCAGCCCGCTGCTCCTCCAAGCTGTCCTCACAGTGGGCCTGGTCGGCGGCGTAGGCGCGCAGCAGGTCGTGGAACTGGTAGCGGGCGGGACCGGTCTGCTCCAGGAGGTGAGCGCCGGCCAGCAGGTCCAGGAATCCCCGCACCTGCTGGACGCTGTACCCGGTAAGTGCTGCGGCCGCCCCGGCACCGAACTCTGGCCCGGGATGCAGGCCCAGGAGACGGAAGACCCGAGCAGCCGGCCCGGGCAACGCGCGGTAGGACCAGGCGAACACGGTGCGTACCGCGTCGGCCTCGACGTCGTCGTCCGTGGACAGCGCGTCCCACAGCGACGACTCTCCACGCAGGTCTGCGATCAGGTCGGTCAACGGCATGTGGGGTCGAGCGGCCGCGCGTTCGGCGGCGATCCGCAACGCCAACGGCAACCTGGCGCACAACTGGGCCAGCTCGGCAAGGTCCGTCGGCTCGTCCCGGTCTCGGTAGCCGGCCGTGACCGCGGTAAGCAGACTGATCGCTTCGGCCTTGGTGAGCAGCCCCAGTGTCAGACGGTGGGCACCGTCGCGGACCGCGAGACCGGAGAGCCGCCCGCGGCTGGTCGCGACCACCAGGCAGCCCGCGTCACCGGGCAGCAGGGGGCGGACCTGTCCCACGGTGGCGGCGTTGTCCAACACCACCAGCACCCTGCGCTCGGCCAGCAGCGACCGGTAGAGCTCGGCACGCTCCTCACCGTCCGCGGGGATCGCGTTAGCAGCCACGCCCAGGGCGCGCAGGAAGCGCTCCAGCGCGGCCTCGGGGGCGAGGGGACGGCCCGGGTCGTAGCCGCGTAGGTTCACGAACAGCTGCCCGTCGGGGAACCGGGCGCGTATCAGGTGGGCGAATCGCACCGCCAGCGAGGTTTTTCCGGCCCCAGCCGTCCCCGCGACCACCACCAGGCGGACACCCCCGCCCGACGTAGCTCCCTCCAACGCCTGAAGGCGATCAAGCTCGTCCGCACGGCCCACGAAACCCGGCACGTCACCGGGTAGCTGCCGCGGCACCAGAACCTCAGACCCCTGACCCGCTAAGGACCCCGGAGTGAGAGGTGCTGCGTGGTAGTGGACGATCTGCTGGGCATGGCCGACGGCGAACCCGCCGTGGTCGGCGGAGACAGCCGAGCTCCGGGTGGTAAGTCTGGCTGGTGGAGCTGGTGCGGGCGGTGTGGCGCCGGGTGCGCTCAGCCCTGGGGCGGACCCGGCAGCGGAGGGTTTCCGAGCGTCACGTCCCCCACCCGCAGCGCAGCCACCGATCCGTGATCGGCCCGCACCTCCACACGCCCCCTGACCACCACACCATGATCGCCAGCCGTCAGCGTGCCAGCTCCGGCCTGCTCCTGGACCAGGGCCCGCAGCTCGGCCGCGACCTGCTCACGATCCACACCGTCCAGGTCCTCCAGCAGGTCCTCGAACCGGGTCTGCCACGATGCCTCCTGACGCAGCCGGACCTGCTCCACCTCGGAGGAATCTGCGACCTGCAGCGTGCTGGCCGTACGGTCCAGCCGCTCCAACTCCGCACGCTCCCGCACACCGTCACCGCGCCCCAGCAACCGGGCCACCCGCGTTCGGAACCCGTCCCACGCCTGCGTCCCAGCGGCCTGCACCACAGCCGTACCACCCGCTGTGGCCAGCACTACTAGTGCTTCTTCCAACATCCCCGCCCCTTTCCTCCGGACGTCTTCCCTCGCGACCGACATTTCGACTCAACAGGCCGTAGAGCTCGGAGGAAGTCCGGCGTGTTTAGAATTGACGCTAGTGGTTTTCCTGTTTCGATCCAGTCATTACCGGATCGAGAGGACTTCGCCGGGGCCCGTCAATCTCATGTCGGCAAAATGGACTACCGCCACATAGTGACCCTTTCCGGCAACGCCTCGCGCGGGGCCGCACACTCCCTTTCCTCCACTCGACCCATCCCATTCGAGTGTGTGTTCGATGTAGCCGTCTGCCGGGATGAATTTAATGACAGGCTGCGGGTGGTCGAGGCACTGATCCGATCGGAACGTGTCGGCGACTGACGGTATGGGACTAACGCTCAGGTATGTCGCGGTCGGCCCGAAATCGAAGCCGCACGCTTGGCGGGATGTATTCGCCACTCGAATCGTTATCCTGGGTTTTTCTCCTATGGAGTATGTTTGCTTTGTGAAAGTTCCGCTTGCTCTCAGCACCTCTCCCATGCAGATGGAGGAGGGACCCACCCCGCCAGGAGTCTTCCCGGAGCCCATTGGGGGAGCTCCCGACAATCCGGCGCTATCGGTGACTTCCGGTTCCGGCGATGGCTTAAGGAGGGAAGAGGGTGACCTGGTGCCCCCCGAGTTGGCAAGCGGCGACCGGTCACTACCCGAACCGCCGCTTCCATTGGTCACGGAGCTGTAGATCCCAATACCTGACACGAGGGCTAATATGGCCAATGTGACGATCAGGGGAGTGTATCCGGGAGCGCCATTCTGGTCCCCCTCGTTGAACGTGACGGATGGCGAATCTGCGCCAAGCAGAGTTACTTTAGATTCAATCTTGCGAATTTTCGATGTCTTGTTGTTCTGGGAATTCTGATCCCCGACTTGAATTCCGCTTGACTCCTCGAATTCCATTCATGCCCCCGATGGTTTTTGATGAAGTCAGATCAATCCAGCCTGGTGTCACGCCTCGCGAAAAATCGACCAGACCTTACGGCATTACTCCCATCTGGTCCTGGTGAGGCTCGCGTGTGCGGCAAGCGGCGCCCATCTGTTCGGTTGTCGAAAATTCCACCCTGGCGGAATTTCCCAAAGAAAGAAGTGACGTCTCCATAAGGGCTCCGTTGGGTCCCCTGGTGTACCGCGAGGCGCACGTTACTCCCATAATCAGCCCGGTGCCAGGTACTTGACACCTTTGGCGAGTGCGGCCACCGGATCAATTCTGAGCAGGCTGTGGAGGCGAGATGGGATAGTGCGGATTCGGTGTCCCAATCGATGCCGAGTTCGTTCATGGCGCCCAACTTCACGTACAACCTGCGCATGGATCAGGCCTACTGGACCGCGCAGTCAGGTGACCGCAAGACGGCGGACCTCACCAAGTCCGGGGCCTCAGAACGGGACTTTGGAGAACCGCTGATGGGCGGCTTGCCGGGTGGTGCCGGTGGTCATGGCCCTCGGCGCGGAGCTGGGCGACGGCGGCGTTCAGGTAGCGGGTGTTCCACAGGACGACGGCGTTGAGGACCAGGCCGAGGGCGGCGAGCTGGTCTTATCCGAACTAGCCCAGCTCGGCGGCAGGTCCGCCGGTGAGCCGTCGTTCACCACGGAAAGTAGTCGTGAAG
Source organism: Streptomyces amritsarensis (assembly GCF_001953875.1). GTDB lineage: Bacteria > Actinomycetota > Actinomycetes > Streptomycetales > Streptomycetaceae > Streptomyces > Streptomyces amritsarensis. Next base: position 49,857 of record NZ_MQUR01000035.1, on the reverse strand, counting down.
AAGTTGGGTGGACGGGTTCCGTCGGGCGTGTCGTGGATGTCGTCCGCGCGCGCTTTGCGGTCCTACTGGGAGAAAGCGTAGGTCCGGACGGGGTCGAGGTGCAGTTCGAAGGGCCCGAAACAGTCGGCCGCGAGGGTCGCGACCGGAGCGCCGCAGGGGCAGGCTCGGTTGAGTCCCTCGTCGCCTGTCGGTCCGCAGCACCCACTGCTGTTCTCCCAGTTGGGCAGGGGCTGAAGCCCGGCGGCGTCATCAGGGTGCACCAGCACTGTATGTCGGCTGCCGGCCGAGATGACGAAGCCTTCTTCACGGCAGACCACAGGTCCGCGCGACTGAGCTGGCTTCCGGTCCTCGTGATCGTCCTGCACGACGTAGGGAGGTCCCCAGGGCTCGGGATCGATCGCGTAGTGGCCCTGCGGAACAGTGGAAGGTGCCCGGCGTGTCTCCTTGTCCCGGTCGCGCTCGTCGTCTGAGACGTCAGGGATTGCGGCAAGCTCGGCCAGCTCCGGCGTGATCGCGGTGCCGCACTTGGAACAGAGGAAGACGGTCATCCCCTCGTTGTAGTGCTCAGGGCTGCTGCTTCGCATCTTCGTTTCGCTGCTCGGAGTCGATGCGCGCGACGACGCTGCGGAGATCGGGCATGCCCAGGTGGACGGTGGTGTTCCGGGTGGCGAGGTCGCGCATGGCGGCGAGCTTCTGCTCGGCGGCGGCGAGGCTGGCCTCGATCGCGGCGACCTCGCCGAGCCATCCCTGTTCCTTGGCCTCCTGGAACCGGTCGAGCAGGTTCGCGTGGATCTCCTCCAGGCGGGGCATCTGCTCGGGATCGGGCCGCAGGACAGGGCAGCGGATGCAGGCGTGTTCATGGACGCAGGGGGTTGCCGAAGTCACGTGCGCAGACGCCGAGGGCGACCTTCCGCAGCTCGAAGTGGGCGAGGAAGTCCTGCCACTCCTGGGCGGTGGGCTCGCGGTACTCCTCCCCGGGTCGCAGCGCCCGGCGGCGGGCGATGAAGGACCGGTGGTGGTTGATGACGTCCTCGGGATAGATCGCGGCATAGCCGAGGGTCGTGTCGACCGTCCGGTGGCCGCAGATGCGGGCGGCGATGTGCGGGGGCAGGCCGGAGCGGAGGGCGTCGGTCACGAAGATTCTTCGGAAGTCGTGGGGCCTGTATCGCAGCTCCTCGTTGGCGGGCCCGGTCAGCCCGCTGGCGGTGAGGGCGTCGTTGAGGCAGGTGTATATGTAGTTGCGCGGGATGGCCCGGTCCTCCGGGCCGCAGGAGAAGGGGCCGGTCATTGCGCCTCTGCGCATTCATCGATGAACGCGCAGAGCCGACGAATGAGGCTCAAGAAGGAGGGTGTGGGGTCCGAGTCGCCCTGCATGTGCGGTGCATCCTGGAGCCACTGCTGCCACAGGCCCCCCGGTTGACGGAAGCGGTCGGCTTGATCCCCTCCGAGGTTCAGGTCGATGAACTGGAGAGCGCCCATGACGACAGTCTGGTCGTATCCGAGGTCAGGACGACGGAGGTAGCGATCCAGGTAGGCGGCGAGCAGATCGGCGTCGTGCGCCGTTCCGAAACTGGCCAGGGCCACGCTGTAGGCGAGCCCAGCGCAGCAGACCTCGCTGGCCAGCAGGAGTTCCCCGAGGCGCTCACGGAACTGGGTCCGGCGGGAGACAGCTATGAGCCAAGCCGCAGTTCTCCGCTCTCGCCAGCCGCCTTCAAGCAGCTTGGCGATCTCATCGGCGGTGATGAGTCCTGCGTCCTCACGGAGATCTCGCATGAATCGGTCGCACTCAGGACTTTGCATGCGCAGCAAGCCGCCGCCGAGCTTCAGGTAGCGCCGCTCGGGCGTGACATAGCGGCGAACCAAGGTCAGCAACTCGGCATCGTCGTGCGGATTGCGTATCACACAGTCGATCTTGCCTTTTCGCCGCGGAACAGAGCCAGCCTCCTCCCTTGCCCTGCTGTTACCTGAGCAGAGGCAGACCCAGTTCCAAGGCCCGCGGGTCAGCCGCCATGGAGGCGCCACTCGTCGAGACCCCCGTAGATGTGGGCTTCGAGGCATTGCGGGGCGCCAAGGCCCACGGCCTCACCCCGGTACACGGCGATGAGGGAGTCCTTGCCCCGCCACCAAGAGTCCGTCACACCCTGTACTTCGGGGACCGGCTCGAATTCGCCGAGATCCAGTGCGTCGACGGCATTGCGCGTGACCCTTGTGACGGTCGTGGCCCAGCGGCGGGCATGAGCGGCGAGCGCCAGGGATTCCACCCATCCGTCAGTGCTGGCATGCAGGGGCGTCCAGCGGTTGGCGTCGATGCCGAACGCACCGTCGGGGCCGATCATGAAGCTGTAGGCCATGGACACCCGGCAGTCTCCTGCCGGGAATGACCAGCCTTCTGCGGGCGTCTCTTCGGGGCAGTCAGCGTCCAGGATGCGCGGACCACCCTCGTAGAAAGGGGCCGGCGGCAGGGCGAGGCCGCCCCAGCGGTCCTGGAAAGCAGTGGCACGTTCGATCTCTGCCGCGGGGATCCCGTGCTCGATCCACGCGTCGTGGTATCGCCGGATGTCCTGTTGGCGAACGCGGATGCCCTCAGTCTCGATGAACCGCTGGGCCCTGCGACTTAGGCCGGCAGGCGCGACCGGGACGGGCGATATGGGCTGGTCGGCCATTACCGCTGCTCGCCCTCACCGGCGTGGAGCACGGCCGACGCAATCTCCCGCACGCGCTCCAGGCTGATCCCTGTGCGCTGCTCGACGGCGAGGGGGTGGTCAGTGGGCTCCAGCTCGACGAAGGGGCGCTCGCCGACCGGGCGGGTATGGACGCGCGTTTTCAAATTGAGCGTCGTCGCCGGATACACCGGAAGATCGGTGGTGAGCCAGCCGAAGTAGGGCTTCTCCGTTTCGCGGCCGGGTCTGTCCCACAGGTCTGAGGCCCGGGAGAAGCTTTCTCGGCTGAGCGAGACCCAGACGCCCCAGGAGAACGCCTCGTCGCTGCCTATGACCGGTATCTCGATCAGGCCTTTGACGAAGTAGTGCTGAGCGCGGACCACGCACTGGTCCGTGGAGAGCAAGCAGTCGTCGGCGTCGGCGAAGGCCGGATCCCACACGGCGGGGGCCTCGGCCGTGTAGTTCATCGGCAGCTCAGGGTGGTGGGCCCCGCAGCGCGCGCAGGTGAACCCCAAATCACTGGTCATGGGCCCGGAGCCTAGCGACGGACTCCAGCCGTACCCGAAGGGGGCTGCTCGGCACAACTCCGCGCGGCCAACTACCCCGCTCAGTCACAGTCTGGCTACCCCGAGGACAAGCGATGGCAAGCGGCTTCCGTGGCGCCTTGGCACTGGAATACCGCAGCTACGGAACAAGTGCACTCCGCCAACATCCAAGAAGCTCGGCTGCTGCCTGGAGTGCCACGACGGCACCCCCGTGGACCCGAGCAGCTGCATGACCGGCCCGGCGCCCCCCGTGCACCGACTGGCCGCATGATCCAAACCTCGTCCCGCCACACCGGCCGGGACGGGGCCGAACCATCCGGGCGGTCGCAGCACCGGCAAAAGCCAGCCGCCCGCTCCCTCACCCTTCGAGATCAGGAGAACCCCAGCATGACGCGATTTTTGGGTGTAGTCCGACTTCTGCGCCCGCGTGAAGGGCGCCTCCGACGAGCACCCGGTCTTCACGGACCCCGTCACCAAGGAGGAGAGCACCCACGGCACGGCCAGCGGCAGGGTCGCGTGCCTGCACCACTGCCTCACGTAGTGCCACACAGGCGATCGTGGCCGGGCTCGGCGCCCGCGCGCTCGGGATCCGGGTCCACCCCTCCGCGGCCGCCGCCGCGCTCGCGGTCTCGTCCGGCACCCACTACGCAACCGACCGCCGCATGCCCGGCAAGGGCGACCCCGGGGAATTGCGTCTGATGCAGGCTCTGCTGTTGGCCGCCGACCCTGAACTGCGGGAAGTGTACCGGCTGGCGGCCTGACCTCCAGAGAACCTCACCGCGCCCTTGACCTGCCGGTTTTACGGGAGTCATGCATTAGATGCATGATTCCATCCTCTGGCGAGAGAGGGTGGGGCGTGTCCGACGGTACGAGGGAAGTGCAAGGGGCCGCGGTGCTGGAGCTGGTCTCGGGTGTGCACCTGCTGCACCCCGAGGACGCCGTACTCGACGCGATGCTGTCGGGATGGGCACGGCAGCAGCTGGGTGGCCGGGGCCTTCAGCCGGGGACCATCGACGGCCGTCGCCGGGTCATCGAGACATTCCAGGAGTTCACGAACGAGTACCCCTGGCACTGGACGGCCGCGCACATCGACGAGTGGATGGCGGACCTGGTGATGCGGCACAACCGCGCCAAGTCGACTCTCCGCAATTATAGGGTGCCATCAGCTTGTTCATGGACTACCTCCTCAACCCGGTCTACGGGTGGGTGGAGGTCTGCCTGGAGCGGTTTGGTACGCACCCGACGCCTATCCTCCACGACGGCAATCGACGCGAACACCTCGCGGACTATGAGGGCGGCGAAGAGCGCCGGCCGATGACGCGGGAGGAGTGCCAGCTCCTCTTCGACCACATCGACGACCGGGTGGACCGGATGATCAAGCGAGGCCGCAAGGGTGCCCTGACCGCCTACCGGGACTCCACCTTGTTCAAGACGATCTACGGCTGGGGCCTGCGGGCCTCGGAGGCGTCCGGCCTGGACCTGGTGGACCTCTACCGGAACGCGAAGGCTCCGCAGTTCGGGCGGTACGGCATGGTGCACGTGCGCAAGGCCAAGGGCACAAAGGGGTCGGGGCCGCGTCGGCGGAACGTCGCCAGCATCATGCCCTGGGCCGTGGAGGCCCTGGAGGACTACGTCGTCAACGTCCGTCCCCGCTACGGTTTCCCGTCCCACCCTGCCTTGTGGTTGACGGAACGCGGCGGCCGGCTCCGGACGCGCGAGATCGAGGACCGGTTCGCTCTCTACCGCGAGGAACTGGGACTCCCGGAGGAACTCGTGCCGCACTGCCTGCGCCATTCGTACGTCACGCACAGCATCGAGGACGGCATCGATGCGAAGTTCATCCAGGAACAGGTCGGCCACCTCTACGCGTCCACGACCGCCCTCTACACCGCGGTCAGTGACGACTTCGCCAACACGATGATGCTCAAGGCCATCGACCTGGCCTTCGACAACGACCCCGGACAGCGAGTCCTGGAACGGAGCGGACGACGATGACGGCGAAGCTCGACTACAAGTGGCACCTTCGCGAGGTCATGGCCACGAAGGGGATGTTCTCCACCACCGACCTGCGGCCCCTGCTGGCTGAGCGGGGCATCGACCTGTCCGCCAGCCAGGTTTACCGGCTCGTGGTGGAGGTTCCGGAACGGCTCAACCTCAAGGTCCTGATGGCCCTGCTGGACATCCTCGACTGCTCGATGGACGACTTGATCGAGCCGGTCGCCGCAGGCCGGCCGCGGGCGAGGAAGGCGTCGGACGGCACTGAGACCACTGGCGTCGGCGACTTCCGGCCCAAGCGGGCCCGGATCACCCGGTCGTGACCGCGGCTTCCCGGATCGCCGTCGACCCGCACGTAGTGATCTGCGAGCTGGTCGCCGCGGCCGAACCGGATCTGCCCTCGGAGACTGTCCAGAAGGCGATTGGCCAGGCGGTTCGGTCCAAGTCGGCCGCGGTCCGTCTGGCCCATGCCATCGAAGGCGATCCCCAGCTGCTGACGTCCGGCCGGGCCGAAGGCCCGGCCTCGGTCGAACGCTTCATCCGCGCCCTCACTGAGCTCGGCGCTGTCCGCGTCGTCCGGCCGCCCTGCTCGCGCTGTGGCAGGCTACGACCCCTCGGAAACACGGACGGCTCCGGCCACAGAATCTGTTCCTCATGCAGCGGCTTCAACACTCGGAAGGGTGCGGGTTCGGGCTGGTCCTGCACGACCTGCGGCAACGGCGAGACCCCGCGTTACGGCCTCGACCGCACCGGACGGGATGTCTGCCGCATTTGCTACAAGGCCCAGTGCACCGAAGACCCGGCCGCTGACCTGCTCGGCCACCTCTGCGGCCTGGCCCTGGGACTCGACGAGGCCGCGTTGCGGACAGCGATCGACGAGGTCACCGGAGGGAACTCGTCGGTCACCCGCCGCCTGCTCTGGGACCTCCAGGAGCAGCCCGGCCTTCTGGCCGGTCAGGCTCACCACCATGGGCCCAAGACCGTCCTCCTGGCCACCCGGCTCCACGAGGCCGGCGCCGACGGCGTTCCTGCCCCGAGGTGTCCGCACTGCGACCGCGCCGTCCGGCTCAGCCACTCGATCAAACTGCTGCGGGTCTGCGGAACCTGCTACAACCACGCCAAAGCCGAGCCCTGCAAGTGGTGCGGACGCAGCCGCCCCGTCGCAGGACGCGACAACACCGGAGCCCCGATCTGCAACACCTGCCGCAACAAGGAACCCTCCTACCAGGAGAAATGCGTTGTCTGTGGTCGAGTCGAGAGCGTCGCCGCCCGCACAACGGACGGGCCGATATGCGCCCTCTGCCGCAAACCGCCGGTCGTCCGGTGCGGTTCCTGCGGCAAGATCCGGGCCTGCCTCTTCGCCGGGACCGAATCACCCCGGTGCCGGACGTGCTCGCACAAGCGGGAACCCTGCACCGACTGCGGACGTACTTTGCGCGTCGTCGCCCGGACAGCACGCGGACCCATCTGCGAGAACTGCTGGGAGAAGGCCCCGGAGGCACACAAGCCCTGCAAGCAGTGTGGCACCGTGGAGCGCCTGTTCCACTTCGGTCTCTGCCGGCGATGCGCCGCCGACCGCCAACTTCGGAGGCTGCTGACTCCGCCCGACGGCGAGCGCCGTCCCGAGCTCGACCAGGTCGCTGACGCCCTGCTGAACCTCAACCCCCGCAGGGCCCTGCTCTACCTGCGGGAATCGCCGACGGCCAACCGTCTGGTCACCGATCTTGCCGCCGGGACCTGCGAGCTCACCCACGAAGCCCTCGACGCCCGCATGGCCAGCCAGAAGGACATGGCCGTCGACTACTTTCGGGCTGTCCTGGTCTCGGCCGGTGTGCTGCCGGTCCGCGATGAGTACATGGCCCGGTTGGAACGATGGATTGAGCACAAGACCGCGGCCATCGAAGATCTCGAAGACCGCCGCCTGATCACCGCCTACGCCCGCTGGGACCGCATCGCACGCATCCGGCGGCGAGCCCGCGGAAATCCGATCTCCGCCTACGCCAGCGACATCGCCCAGGCCCAGATCGCCAAGGCCGTCGCCTTCCTGACCTGGCTCAAGGAGCAAGGGGAGACCCTGGCGACCTGCCGACAGCCCCTCGTCGACCTCTGGCTCACTTCGGAGAACCACCAAGGCCCTTACGATGCGAGGCCGTTCGTACGCTGGGCAGTCCGCGGCAAGTTCGCCTCCGGGATCAGTATCCCGGCCCGGCCGCGGCGGATCTTTCACGGGCCGCTGGACGCCGACGAACGCTGGGCGACCGCCCGGCGACTCTTGAACGACGACTCCATCGAGACCAGGGATCGCGTCGCCGGACTGATGGTTCTCCTCTATGGCCAGTACCCGGCGAGGACCTGTCGACTGACCACGGCACACGTCATTCACGACGAGAACGGCGTCGCCCTCCGCCTCAACAGGACCCCGCTGAGGCTGCCACCACCCCTCGACGGCCTGGTCCTCCGGCTCGTCGACATCGCCAACGATCACCAGCACGCCGTGATGTCGAACGACCTCAATGCCCCCTGGCTCTTCCCAACCCAGAGGCCCGGCAAGCCACTGGGCAGCAAACAACTGGGCCGGCGCCTGCGCAAGATCGGACTCCCTACCGAAGCCGGACGATGCGCGGCCTTGCTTGACCTCTGCACCCAGATGCCGCCAGCGGTCCTTCAGCGTCTGCTCGGCATCAGCCCCGCAGCTGCCGAGCGCTGGGCCGCCGGGGCCGTCAGGACCGCATACGCTGCCGAGGTTGCCCGTCGATCATGACCCTATCTCCCAGTGACGGCAGCAGCCTGCATGCGACAACGTTCCAGCCCCGCCTTCACCTCTGCCTGGTCCTGGCCGTCCTTGCTCGCCAGTAGTTCGCCGGCCGTAGTCATGGCGGCCCAGAAATCGGGCGGTGAGCCCCGCCCGTCACGGAACCGGGTTTTGGCGAAGTACAGGAAGATCTTCGTGAGCTCGCCAGTACGAAACCACCCGAGCAGGCCACCGGGATAGCCTCCGCGGGCGCCGGCGGCGGTTCCCAGCAGGTCGCGGATGTGCTCCTCGTGCTCGTCAAGTACCCGGTCCACGATGAACACGTGCCCGAAGGAGAGAAGGGTGGCGACGAGTTCCTCCTCACCCGCCGCGAACTCCGCGAACAGTGGCTCGACCTCTCGCAGCCGGGCCTCGGCTTCCGTCCGGGGCACCCCCAGGGCCACGCACACGGCTAGCACACAGGCGGCCCACTCACCTGTCCTCGCGGCTAGCTCGGCGAAGACTTCCTCATCGCTCTGCCCTGCCGCAAGCATCTCCCGCGCATCCAGAACCAGCGCGTCCGCGCCCTCCCCGTGATTCATGGCGAGAGGCTACCGCGGCGTGGGGCGGCCAAGGGGTGCCGCGGATGGCTCGGGCACTGAGGTCTGCTTGGCGGGCTGCCATCATGCTCTGATGGCCCACCACATAGTGTTCTTCCTCGCCCCCGACGACGCAGCCGCCGCTGCCACGCGCCTGCGGGGACCTGGTGCGGCGTTTGAGTCTGTGACCTGCCGTTTTATCGAGCCGGACAGTGCCATCGCCGAGTGGGACATGTTCTTCGAGGAGCCTTCCGCCGAGGCCCCGCCGCTTGAGCAACTCCTTCGGTGGGCGTGGCCGGAGTGGGTCACCGCCCCCTTGAACGATGGCGTTGAGGTGTTTGCTCTGCCGAAACGGCTGACCCGAGCACTGGCCAACGCGACCTCCGCCGAACTCGAAGAGCTCGCAGGCCGCTGGACCACCCGGCTCTGGTCCGAGGACGGGGACGATATGACCGACGATGATCTACTGGCCGTCCTGCAAGGAGTGGCCCGGCTCGCGGCGTCTGCGGTGAACACAGGCGGCGGCCTCTACAGCTGGAGCCTCTGACCGCCCATCTTCGAGGGCGGCTCACGTTTGACGCCGCTGCACGCCAAGAGCTCGGTCCCAGTGGCGTCGAAGTACAGCGTGAAGTGCCAAGACCGGTCTGCTGCATCGATGATGCCGGTGCGCAGGTGCTTGTCACGATGCTGGGCCAGGATCTCAACGGTCTCGTCGAGGCCGAGGGTCGTCAGGCCGATCTTCAACGACCGCCTCAGCCGCGTCGCAGCGATGCCAGCGACCATCCAATGGGGCACCTCGCTGTCCCAGACCATCACCCGGCCACCGGCGGCGATGGCGTCACGTGCTGCCTTGCAGGCGCGGGTCTGGTCGGTGAGCATCGCGGCGATGTCGGGCTGTCTGGGGTTCTCGTCCTCGGCGGCCATGCGGTGACTGTAAGGGGCGAACGCGGGCGTTGCTACAGGATTCGGCGTGGCCTCCCCGCGGTGCTCGGCCACTCCGCGCCTGGGGTGCAGTCGAACTGAGCTGGCTGCCCCGCCGCCTATTCCGCGGGACCGAATATCCGGACCTACCGACACTGCTGGAGAAGCTCGCCGACAAGACCGGCAAGGGCGCCTTCTACCGCCTCGCCTCGCACCGGCTTTGTACGCGAGTAGCGGTTCTGGTTCAACTTCCGTGCTGAGTGACGCTCCGTTACGGCTGAACATCGAAGAGAGCGATGGAAGGGGGTGGCGGGGCAAGTACTGCGCGAAGGCGCGTGAGTATGGCTCGCCACTGCTTCCAGTCCTCCGGGTTGACCCAGTTTGAGGCCGGCCCATCCTCGTCGCCGAGGATGCGGGCGAGGGCTTCGTCGGCGAGTGCGCGCAGGTCGGAGGGGAGCAGGGGCATGGGTGTCTCCGGACCGTAGGACGTGTCGACGGGGTCGCCTTCCGGGCATTGCGCCGCGATCAAGGCGGCGGCGGCCACCGCCCTCTTCCGCTTCCGTCAGATAGCCGCTTGCGTCGATCGTCCGGACGAGGACGCCTCGGATCAGGGCTTCACGCGCCTCGGGCTCGGCCTCGTCGAGTGCCTTGGCGAAATCTGCGGCTGTGTCGTTGTCGAAAGGGCCGGTATCCCAGGTGCCCATGCTGATCTCCCTGCGTATGGTGGCCCGGATCCTCGCACCAGGCACTGACAACAGGACTACGGGGCGAGCAGGACCCGTTTGCGAAGAAGGTCGAAGCCTGCGCGGCCGAACATCTGGCGCTTGAGCATCTTGATCCGGTTGACATGGCCTTCGACGACTCCGGAGTTCCAGGGCAGGGTGAGGCTGGCGATGACGGCATCGCGGTCTCAGTCGATGCCGGCGGCGAGGGTGTGGAGGCTGGGGAGGTCGTCCTGCCGGACGGCGTCGAGCCAGTCCGGAAGTCGTTCGCCTTGGCGCTCTGTGAGCATGGTCGCGAAAGACCGGACGTGGCGGGTCAGAGCGTCGAGTTCGGGGCAGTGCGTCCGGACGGACTTGAGTTGGATCTGCTCGGACTCGGTGAGGGTGTCCGGGCGGCGAAGGATCCATCCGGCGACCCTTCGGGGCGAGGGCGGCCGTGCGGTCACCGGCCGTGGTGAGGTGCGTTTGTCGTGCAGGTAGGCGCAGACGCGCTGGTAGCTGCCTTTGTAGCCGAGAGGCAGGATCTCCTCCCAGAGTTTCCAGGCGTTGGTGCAGCCCTCGTTCCAGCGGTCGTCCAGGTAGGGCTTGTAGTCGTCGAGAACGGAGGGCCGGTTCTGCCATTGGCCGGTGAACAGGTCCTCCGGCTTCGCGACGTCGGCGAACTGTTTGACGGTCCGCCAGGTCATCCCGAGTTGTCGCTGGATCGAGGGTTGGCTGTGCCCAGCCTTCAGCAGGGCGTGCACGGCTGCGTGCCGGGACCGGGTCCGGTCGGCGAACCGGTGTCCGCGTGGCCATGGCGACCCGGTCTGGCCCGCGGCCGGGCCTGTCACAGGCTGGGACTCAGGTGACGCGGGTGTCAGAACGTGCAGGCAGCGGCGATGCTGGGCAACACTCCGCTCGGCGGCTTCGCTCAGGTTGTGCCATAGGTGCCACCTGTCCGCGACCTGGACCGCCTGCGGCGCTCCGGCGGCGGCGCCCTCGGCGAAGAACGGTGCCCGGTCCCGGCAGACCACCTCGACGCCTGGCCGCTGGGCGAGCCACGCCGCCAGACTGGATGCCTCCCGGTCTGGGAGAAGATCGATTGGACGGCGGGTTTCGACGTCCACGAGGCCAGGACGTCGTTGATCTGGACCTCCTCGAGGGAGCCGGCACGGCGGCCACCGTCCTGGAAGTACACCTCTTTGAGGGCCTCGGCGGTGAGCCGGCGCAGGGTGTTCTCGTTGACTCCCTGCTGCTGGGCGTCGAAGAGGCGAGCGGCGTGCTGCGGGAGCGGGGCGGCGGTGAGGTGCCGGAGGCGGGCCTCGTCCGTGCTGTCCATAGGGGCCCCGGTGTAGCCGAGGCGGCGTGGACGTCGATGACGATGCCGCCGGTGGTCGCCGCCTTCTCGCGGGCCTTGACCCTGATCTGCGGCCAGCGCTTCTTCACCTCGCGCTCCAGGCGCGTGGCGAGGTCGGCCCGCGGCTTTTTGGCCTGGCCGGCGACGTACCGCTCCACCTGCCGCTGCGAGCTGCCGAGCGCCTCGGCGACCGACTTTGTCTTCTTGAGCTGCTTGACCAGGTACCGCATCTGCGTGCCCGCACCCTTGGGTGCCGGGCGGGTGAACGCCTTCTGCACCGCCTGGTCCAGGCCGTCCCCGAACTCCGTGGTCATCGCCTGCCTGTTCTCTTGCTCGACGTTGTCGGCGTCGGTGATGTTGCCGTCCTTGATGCCGGGCGAGGTTGAACTCCGGGACGTTGGACTTCTCCCGGACCTCTTCGCCCCACAGGACGCTCTGGACCCTCGTGCTTGACCAGGCCGGGGTTGCTGCCGAGCTTGAAGCCGCCGGGCAGCGGCTTGCCCTCCCGGTAGGGCAGGAATTCCAGGGGGCGCGGTCCGCCGGCGGCGTAGACGACGCAGTCGGACAGGATCGCGATCGGGTACTGGCCGGTGAACGCCGCGTGCTTGACGATCTTGCGGCGCAGGTTGATCCGGGTGCGGGAGATGACCGCCGCGCGGATGTCCGGGCGCCAGGTCGGGCACCCCTGAGCCCACGCGACGGCCCGCACCAGGCCGCCGCACCGACCCGCGGCAGCACCGGTCTGCACCCCCAGCGGTACACCCCGTCGCGCGCGCGACGCCCTGATGCGACCTGGTACCGACGCCTGCCACGACTGCGCCGCCGCCGAAATCCTGGCCCAGGCACTGGGGCTGGGATCCGGCTACACCTGGGCAGTTCCTTACGGATCACCCCACTGCCCTGAGCTGTCGGGTGCTGTGATGGCTTCATGCGACCTGAGCATTGTGTGACCAGGAACCACATCGAGGTGTGGCATGAACGTGCGCTGCCGTCGGGGCCGGAACGGATCAGGTTCTGGGCGCTGCTGCGCGGCTCGATCCTGCCGATCCTCGTCTGGACCGGCGTCGCGTGCTTCGCGTACTTCGTCTACAACCCGCTCGTAGTAATGGTCCTCGGTGGGCTCTTCGGGTTGTCGTTCATCGTGGGGTTCGGGCTCCGCCGCATGGCAAGGCACTCGGTTCGCTGCAGCGTCTACGGTGCGCTGGGGGGCGTGCTCGACAAGTCCATGGCCGGGTTCTGAAGCGTTGCGGCGGAGGGGGTGCGTCGTTGTCTTGAGCGTGCTGGCCGATGCCCAGTGGGCCGGGATCGAGAGTTCTGGTCCTCAGGCACCGGCGACACCACCGTGGCGGCCGCGGTCAGCACGGCGGCGCGCGGGGCGACTTCCTCGGCTTGCTGCGGCCGCGCCCGGGTTCCGTGAGGCGTGCTTGTCGCCTTTTGGCGCGGGTAGGGCTGGCGTGCCGGGCGTTCGACCCGGCACCCACCCTGGAAGGGGCTCGGATGGGCAAGCACAGGAAGAACATCGAGAGAGGGGGCGGAAGGCCCTCGGGTACGTCGTCACCGGCGACGAGGCGGCCAGCGAGCTGACCTTGTTCTTTATGGTCTGGCCTGGTCGCGTTCGAGGATGGTCTCGGGGCGTCTGACGGTTTTGCCCATGTCGTAGCGGGTGGCGGGCTGCCGGCTCTTCGAGCCGAGGGGCCGGCCGGGGCCTGGCCGGTTCGGTTTCGGTGCACGTGCCGGGCAGGGTAGGTGCGCGCGGGGGTTCCCAAACCCGGCGGACTCGGGGCGGGGTGAGTCGGCCGGGCTCGGCGGGCTTCTCAAGGGGCGGCGGAGGTCCTCGGCCAGCGGACGGGCCGGACGGAGCTGGGGGTGGGCGGTGATGATCAGCCACGCCCGGTCCGGAAGGAGGTCGGTTACTCGACTGACAGAACGAATACGACGAAGGCCAGACATCCCAGGACCGCGGCCACCACAGCACCCACAGCGACCGTCGCCGCACCGTAGACCAGCACCTTGAACCAGAACTCCCGCAGCCTGCCAACGGCCGTGTCGGTGCGCCAGCCTGACGGGACGTCGATGCGACCTTCGGCGAACTCCAGTGTGGCCCTGCCCACGTCCTCGGCATGAAAGTAGTAGGAGGTCGGGCCTGACCCCCACGTGCCCAGGCTCTGCCCGCTCGACGTGCGGACGCGGACATCCGCCCGACGAGCAGCGTCCGGCAGCCACGCTTCACGCACCGGCCACAGCTTGGCGACCTTCCTGCTACTCAGCCACTCCTGCTCCTCGCGCTCCGACTCGGGTGCACCAGGATCCGGCGTACTCGGCACGCTTTCCCCCCTCGACGCGGCAGACCTCCAGTACACACCCGTCCTCCAGCCCACCGACAGACCACGGCATGCCGCTTCCGGGTTGTCGGGCAGGGCGATGTCGTCCGGGCGCCCGCCCAGCAGCCGGGCCCGGGGGCCCGTACACGGAGTCGGTCCGCTCCCGGTCGGCCGCCTCATGGCCGCCGATCGCGGCCTGCGGCGTCTGGCGCGGCATCAGGCCCGTGCCCGCGTCGTCGGGGCGGATCCGGTTCGCCGTGCCGGGGGTGTCCCGGCGGATCGCCTTGATGTCCAGCGGGGAGGGCGAGGGGAGAGGGAGGGGCGGGCGGGTGCGCCGGCCGGTGTTCGGGGTGTCCGTGACCGGTGTCTACCCCGCCGTGCCCCGGTCCGCCGCCGCGTGTGCGTCCCGTGAAGCGTTTGGTGGGGTTTTGGGGAAACGATGGCGGTCCTCGCCAGGATGGACACGTCCGCATCACCCACTGATGTGAAGGAGATTCCCATGAAGAAGATCCAGGTCCGCAAGGCCGGTCCGGTCCGTCTGACCTCCTCGGCGTGCCAGGTCTACACCAACCCCAACTGATCCTGGCCCAGTTGAGCACCGGCACCTGATCGGCCGGGGCCCGGCGCCGTCGTGCCCCGGACCGCCCGAGGCGACTCGGGCCGTCCGCCGGCACGACGGTGCCTGACGGGCGGCGTGCCCCGCCCGCAGCCGGTCCGGACCGCAAGCCGAGGGAGGCCCCATGCCGGAGCACGGCATCCGCAGTGCGCCAGACACGCCCCTGCCGTTCCACCCGCTGGTCTACCTGGAGGACGGCGAAGAGGTCACCATCGGGCGGCCCGACACGGACTCCTACGGGATCTTCCCGGTCGACGGCGCCCACCTCGTGCGCCGCCTCGAGGCCGGCGCCACCCCGTCGCAGGCCGCCCACTGGTACTGCGCCGAGTACGGCGAACAGGTCGACATCGACGACATCATCGGCGCCCTGCGCGAACTCGGCTTCGTCCGCGAGGAGGGCGAGGAGCCCGCGCAGACGGGCCCGGTGCGCTGGCAGCGGCTCGGCCGCGCCCTGTTCTCCCCGCCCGCCTGGATCTGCTACGGGCTGATCACCGCCTGGGCGCTCTGGCGCGTGATCCGCTCCCCGGACCTCGTACCGGCCGCGGAGGACATGCTGTTCAGCGAGTACTACGCCGTCATCAGCCTGGTCATGCTGGTCGCCGCGGTTCCCCTGATCGCCGTCCACGAGGCCTTCCACGCCTTGGCCGCCCGGCGTCTGGGCCTCGGCTCCAAGACCAGGCTGTCGCACCGCTTCTACTTCCTCGTGGTCGAAACGGCCCTGGACGGGCTCGTCGCCGTGGAACGCCGCAAGCGCTACCTGCCGATCGTCGCCGGGATGGTCGCCGACGTCGTCCTCGTCTGCCTCCTCATCACCGTCGCCGACGCCGCCCGCGGCCCCGGCGGCGGCGAAACCACCGCCAGCCGCGTCTGCCTCGCGGTGGCCTTCGCCGCCGTGCTGCGGGTGCTGTGGCAGTTCTTCCTCTACCTGCGCACCGACGTGTACGTGCTGATCACCACCATGCTCGGCTGCGTGGACCTGCACACCACGTCCGTACGCCTGCTGCGCAACCGCTTCCTGCGGCTGCGCGGGCGCACCGAGGGGCTGGCGGACGAATCCCTGTGGCACCCCGTCGACCGCCGGGCCGCCCGCTGGTACTCCTGGCTGATCGTGGCCGGCTACACCTTCAGCCTCAGCACCTTCCTGCTGGCCCTCGCCCCCGTCTTCGTGGAGATGGTCTCCGGTGCCGTCAGCCGCTTCGGCGGCGAGGGCTCCAGCTGGGTCGAGCTGCTGGACTCCTCGGCCTTCCTCATCATGGCCTTCTGGCAGACCGCCCTCACGATCTGGATCGCCGCCCGGGAGCGCCTGCGCGGCCGCGCCTCCCGCACCCGCCACGTCATCGGCTGACGGGCGCCTGCCGGCGGCTCGGCCCCCCGCCTCGACGGGCCGCGCCCGCCCGGGTGTTCGCTTCGCGTCGGTGACCACCCGCTTGGCCAGGGCTCCGGCCGCGATCCTCGACCGGTCCGCCTGCCACGCCGCCTCGCCCAGCAGGCGAACCGGCTCCCCCCTGTCCCGCAACGCGGGAGCTGCGTATCCTCCCCGGCCCGAAGGCCGCGGTATCCACGAAGGAGTCCTGATGACCGGCCACTACTGGATCGCGGCGCCCCTGCGCCGCGAACGCGACCGTCTGCGGGCCGGACTCGGCCTGCCCGCCCCCCTGGCCGTGGTCGACGCGCACCGTCGGCTGCGCGGCCCCTACTCCGCGGCGGGCGCCCTGCTGCGCCAGGTCGCCCCCGAGGCGCTGCGCCGCATGCCCGAACTGGCCGGCCGCCACTACATCGAGCTCCAGGAGAGCACCCCGGAACTGGCGCCCCTCGTACCGCAGATGATCCGCGCCCTGGAGAAGCTGGCCAATGCCCCCGGCGAGGCCAGCCGCTACCCGGCCCGGCTGCACTCGCTGCGCGTCTCGCACGGGATCGTGGACTTCCTGCTCGCGGCCCTGCCCGGATCCGGGGACGGCCCGCGCACCCTCGTCGTGGAGAACGTGCAGCACGCCGACGTCACCGACCACGAGTTCCTCGCCGCCGCCCTGCGCCGGATCCCCGCCGAGCTTTTGACCCTGGTCGTCGCCACCGACACCGCGGAGCTCGAAGATCCGCCGGGCATGGTCTCCGTGTCCCTGCCCGCGGAACTCGCCGTGCGCACCACCCGCGTCCACCGCCCCGGGGCCCCCGCGGGCGCCGAGCCCGACGGGCCGGCCCCCGACGGCGCCGGGTCCGGCAGCCTGGCCGAGGCCGCCGCCCGGTACGTGGACGGCGACTGCATCAGTGACGAGCCCGCACTGCGCGCCGCGTACGAGGCCCTCACCGGCCCCGAGCGCGCTGCCCTGCACGACCGCCGGGCCGAGGAGGTCGCCGCCCGCGCCGAGGAGGAGCCCTCGCTCCGGCTGGGCACCCTTCCCTACCACCTGCTGCGCGGCAGCGACGGCGACGGCGCCGGACTCGACGCCCTGCGCTGGGCCCAGCTCCGCTGCAAGTACCTGGGCCTCTATCACGCGGCGGCCGAGATGGGCGAGGAGGGCCGCCACCGTACGGGCCCCGACGTCCGGCCGGACCTGTGGTGGCCTTTCACCCGCGAGACGGGCGTGTGCCTGGCGGCTGCCGGACGGCCGGAGGAGTCCGCCGCCGTCCAGGAGGAGGCGCGCTCGCAGACCACCCTGCCCAAGCACCACATGAGCCTCGCCTACGAGACGGGCATGCTGTACGCCCGCCACTTCCCGCCGGAGCTGCGCGACGAGCGCAGGGCCCGCGCGTACGTCAACCAGGCCATCGCGATCTCGGACCTGCTGCCGGACCTGAAGGAACGCGCCTTCTTCTCCGTGTTCAACCGCAACGGCCTGGCGCTGGTCGAGGTCCGCGCCGGCCGCCCCGACGAGGCCCTGCGGCTGCTGGACGAGGGCATCGAGCGGCTCGACCGGGAGCTCGGCATCGGAGAGCGGACCTGGCACCGCGTCGGGCTGCGCTACAACCGCGCCCAGGTCAACGGCATGAGCGGCCGGCTGGAGGACGCTCTGGAGGACTACGCCTCCATCATGGAACTGGACCACGACTTCGCCGACCACTACTTCAACCGCGGAAGCATGCTGCGCCGGCTCGGCCGCATCGAGGAGGCCATCGCCGACTACGAGCGGGCCATCACCTTGGAAGCGCCCTTCCCCGAGGTGCACTACAACCGCGGTGAGGCCCGGCTCGAACTCGGCGACCTCGACGGCGCGCTGGCCGACTTCGACCGGGCCCTCGAACTGGAGCCGGGCAACCTGGAGGCCCTCCTCGCCCGCGCGGGCCTGCTGGCCGACCAGGGCGAGGCCAAGGCGGCCCTGGCCGATGTCGAGGCCGGGCTGCTGGTCGACGCCGAGCACCCCCATCTGCTGTGCCTCCAGGGCCGGTTGTGGGGGGAGGAAGGGCGTACGGCCGAGGCCCGCGACTCCCTCGACGCGGCCCTGCGCCACGATCCGGAGCTGGCCGAGGCCTGGGCGATCAAAGGCGAACTCGCCTATGTGGAAGGCGACCTGACCGCCGCACTGGCCGATTTCAACCGGGCGGTGGAGCTGGAGGCCCGGCCCGAGTTCCGGTTCAACCGGGGGATGGTCCACGAGGCGGCGGGCAGCCTGGTCCAGGCGGTGGCCGACTTCGACGCGGTCCTCGCCGTCACCGACGACGAAGAGGCCCGCAGCCGCCGTGAGACCTGCCTGCGCGCGGCCGAGCGGGCGCAGCCGTAGGGGCCGGGGTGGACCTCCGTCAGCAGGAGAAGCAGCAGGAGCGCCAGGAGATGCAGCGGGAGCGCGGGGCCGGCGGGGCCGCGTCCGGGGCCGCGTCTGGGGCCGTGTCCGGGGCCGCGTTCACCGAGGCCATGTCGCGGCTGGTCTCGGGGGTGGCGGTGGTCTGCGCCCGGCGGGGCGACGGCCGGCCCTCGGGGCTGCTCGTCTCCTCCGTCTGCTCGTACAGTGCGGACCCGCCGTCGGTGCTCGTCGCGCTGGCGCGCACCTCCCGCACCTGCCGGGAGATCACGGCCGAGCCGGACGCGTACTTCGGTGTCCACCTGCTGGCCCGCAGCCACGCGGCGCTGGCGAGGACCTTCGCGGGCAGCTCCCGGGACAAGTTCGCCGACGTGCTCTGGGACTGGGACGGGACGGTGCCGCGGCTGGCGGGCGTCCCGGTGTACGCGAAGTGCCGTGCGGGGGCGGTGATCCCGCACGGCGACCACGTGATCGTGGTGGGCGAGGTGGTCGGCTGCGCGGTGGCGGAGGACGATCCCCTGGTGTACTTCCGGCGGCGGCTCGACTGGAGCCTCGGGGGCTGAGCGGGGCGGGCGGGCAGCAGGGTGGGTACGCCGGTACGCGGAGCGCGCGTACCGGCGTACTGCTGTCTGCGGGGGCTGGTGTACGGCTGCGTGCGAGTGACGGTCGTGCGAAGCCGCAGCTGTACGTACCCGCAGCCGTACGTACCCGTGGCCCTGTGGATGCGCGGTCGTGCGGCCCTCAGCGGCCGAGCGCCGCGGGGTGGAGTGCGCGCGCCGGGCGGCAGCCGTCGTGCCGGGTGTTGTCGGGCCGGGCCCCGCTGAGCAGGGCCTGCTGGGCCGCGCGCAGGCCCGGTCCCGGTTCGATTCCGGTGTCCTCCACCATGGCGCGCCGGGCCCGGGTGTAGGCGTGCAGGGCCTCGGCGCGGCGGCCCGCGGCGGCCAGGGCGAGCATGAGCTGCTCGTGGAAGTCCTCGCGCAGCGGGTGGCGCGCGCACAGCTCCTCCAGCTCGCCGACGACCTCGCGGGCCCAGCCGCTGCAGATGTCGGCGCCGATCCGGTCGTGGACGAGGGCGAGCCGCTCCTCTTCGAGCCGGACGGTGTAGTGCGCGGGCAGGCAGGCCGGTCCGAGGTCCTCGAAGGGGGTGCCCCGCCAGAGGGCCAGGGCCCGGTGAAACGATTCTGCCGCGGTGGTGCAGTGGCCCGCGGCCCGCAGTTCCCGGCCGCGCGCGGCCAGCGTGCGGAACCGGTCGAGGTCCAGCTCCCCCGGCTGTACGCGCAGCAGGTAGCCGTTGCCGGAGGTGAGCAGCAGCGGGTGCCTGCGGGGGTCGCCGCCCCCGCGGCTGTGCTCGGGGGCGAGCACACGCCGCAGCCCGGACACGTACATCTGCACGGTCGCCACGGCCGAGCGCGGCGGCCGGCCGTCCCACAACTCGCCGATCAGGGAGCGGATCGGGAAGCGGCGGTTGGCGTGCAGCAGCAGCAGCGTGAGCAGGGCGCGCCGCTTCAGGGAGCTGGGCGTGCACGGCACCCCGCCCCGGCGGACCTCCAGGGGCCCCAGGATCCGGTACGTCGGCCCGTCGGCCGGCCCGCCCCCGCCGGTCGGGTCTGGGACGGGCCGGGGACAACCGGGTAAGTCGGGGTCCGCCGGAGGGCCGTGGACGGGATCTGACGAGGATCTTTCGGTTCTGGCCAGCATTGGTCTGCCACCCCCGCGCTACCGGCGCCCTCGGGCGCACTGTCCTGTCGGCACGCGGTGGGGCTCACCGGCGCTCACGACAATGGATACGGGATCCCGCGAGAGGGTGTCAGGGGCACGAACCAGCCAACTTCCAATAAAAATAGATGAATTGCGAACCGGCAGCCGTCCTCGGTCGTATGCCCGCCGCATATCGGCCAATCATCGGGGCGCCCGGCCCCGGCTCGGGTCTTCTCCTTGGCAGGGGCCCGCCGCAGGGTTAGCGTGCCTCGATCTCCTCCCGACACGCACGCACTTCCCGATCGTCGACCGCCGACCACGGCCCTGCCGACCGGTCCGTTCGACCTGCCGTGAGAGGGCACCCAGCCATGTCCGCACGTCGTACCGCCGCGGCGACCGCCACCCTGGCCGCCGCCGCACTGGCCTTCCCGCTGCTCCTCGCCGGCCCCGCCGCCGCGGGCGCCGAAGACCCGGGCCGGGCCGCCGCCCGCGGCGCGGCCCTGGCGGCGCAACTCGTCCGGGAGTCCACGGCCGAGGACGCCCTGCGGCACCTGCGGGTGTTCCAGTCGGCCGCGGACTACAACGGCGGCAGCAGGGTCGCGAGTTCGAAGGGCCACGAGGCCTCGGCCGCGTACGTGGAGGGGGTGCTGCGCAACGCCGGCTACCGGACCTCCCGCCAGGAGTTCGGCTTCGTCTACACCGAGGACCTCGCCGAATCCCTCACTGTCGACTCGCCCACCCCGCGCGAGGTCACCGTCCAGCTCATGGCGTTCACCGCCCGCAGCCCCGAGGGCGGGGTCACCGGGGAGCTGGCCGTGGTCCCCGTCGACGCCGACAACACCCACGGCTGCGAGCCGGGCGACTTCGCGGCGGGCGCGTTCACCGGCAGGATCGCCCTGGTCAAGCGTGGCGGCTGCTCCTTCGCCGTCAAGCAGGGCAATGCCCACGCGGCGGGCGCGCTCGGCGCGATCGTCTACAACAACACGTCCGGCAAGATCAACGGGACCATCGGGGACTCCTCCCTCGCCCGCATCCCCACCGGCGGGATCAGCCAGGAGGACGGTGCGGCGCTGACCGCGGAGGCCGCCGCCGGGCCGGTGACGGTCACCCTCGACATCCACGAACTGCGCGAGAACCGCCGGAGCTTCAACGTGGTGGCGGAGACCCGCGGCGGGGACGCCGCCGACACGGTCCTCCTCGGCTCCTACCTCGACTCGCCGCACGGCACCCCCGGCATCAACGGCAACGGCTCCGGCTCGGCCGGGCTCCTCCAGGTCGCGCTGAAACTCGCCAAGTCGCAGGACAAGGTGGGCAACAAGGTGCGGTTCGCCTGGTGGTCGGCGCAGGAGTTCGGCGTGGCGGGCTCGCATGCGTACCTCTCCGCGCTGACGCCGGAGCAGCGCGCGCAGATCCGGCTCTACCTGAACTTCGAGACGATCGCCTCGCCGAACGGCGCGTTCTTCGTCAGCGACGGGGACGACTCCGACCGCGTCGGCGCGGGCCCCGGCCCGGAGGGCTCCGCCCAGCTCGAGAAGGGCATCACCGACTTCCTCGATGCGAAGGGCGTCCCGCACGAGGGCACCGACTTCGTCGGCCTGTCGGACTATGCGCCCTTCCTCGCGGCAGGCATCCCCTCGGGAGGCACCTTCACCGGCTCCGACGGCCTCAAGACCGAGGCCCAGGCAGCCAGATTCGGCGGCCGGGCGGGCACCGCGTACGACGTGAACCACCACACGCCCGGCGACGACCTCGCCAACATCGACATGCGTTCCTTCGACGTCAACATCGACGTCATCGCCGACGCGGCCGGCCGCTACGCGCATGACCTCGGGGCCCTGGGCGGCAACTGACCCGCCCGATCGCGGAGTGCACCGCCCCCGCGGCGCCGCCCGCGGCGTCCCGTGGGCCCTGCCGTGCCGCACGGCGGGGCTCAGGAGGCGTGCCATCCGGTGAGGAGGAGGGCGGTGGCGTCGCCGCTCAGCCGGTGGTCCCGGTGGTGCCGGTGGTGCCGGTGGGTGAGCACGTCATGGACCAGGCGGCGCAGGGCCTCGGGGATACACCACCGCCGTCGCCGGTGTTCCAGTGCCAAAGACTCGTGCGCTGGTGGCCGGTTGGGTCCTCCACCGATCGGCAGCACCTGCGGCACCGCGGCCGCGGCCGGCGCCGGTGCGGCGGAGGGAACGGCCGCGTGCGCGGCCGTGGGCAGGGAAAAGGCAAGGGCGGGGACAGCGGCCGTGACGACGGACCGCTTGGTGATCACCATGGGCCGGTGTGCCGACACCGCACCGTCACCAACAGGCCGCCCCGGCCCGTTCACCCATCCGAGCACCCCGGTTCACCGGCGAGACGCCACTGCACCCGCTGCCTGGCCGGACGTGCGCCGGAGACGTCGTCCTTGCGCGGGCCTCCGCTGCGGGTGGAGCTTCAGGCCGGCCTGCCGGTTGTCGGCGGCACCCCGGCTCTCCAGCGCGCCCCAGTTGAGCAAGAATGCGGGGCCGGCAAGAGCCCGCAGCCGGTCGCAGGCGCGCCGTGCCGGGCTACGAGTACACCTGCCACCAGGGGTCCGCCTCAGCGCGAGCCACTTCGGCGTCGTACTGACTCGCATCGAAGTGGAGCTCCGGTGGCGGGTAGGGCATGGCGCTGCGGCCCACCTCCCAAGGCACCTCCCAGTCCGACCACTGCACGATCTCCCCAAACCGCTGCACGACGACGGCCGCGAAGCCGCAGCAGCCGCCGGTGCACTCCGGTTCCCCCAGCTCCAGGCGGCGCGCCTCACCAGTCGCCCGGAGAGGGCTGGGGCGGTCGGCCGGCAGCGCATCAGCCGCGTACGGTCCGCGGCCGCCGTCGCCGACCGCCGCTTCGACCACGTCCTCACTGTTGACCCAGAACCGCACCTGGGCACGGAACCGGGGTCCCGGCGGCAACACCTTGATCTCCAAGCGATCGAACATCAGACCACCCTACGGGGCGCGCCGGCGACGGCGCCCGCCCCGGCCGACGCCGACCGTCGCTCGGAGACGGGAGGGTCCACGGGCGCCTCCCCTTCTCGGTTCTGGCACAGACCCTGACACTTCAATGGCACTCCGCAAAGTGCTCGACCAGCGCCGAGCGGGTCATTGGCGGCTCACCGTCCGGGTCACGCCCGCGACGATCGTCGTCGCCAGGATCCAGCCGGTGATGATCAAGGTGTACGACAACCACTGGTGCCAGCCGACAGGGGCGAATGCCGACTCCTGGCCGAAGCTGATGATCGGCAGGAGCAGGTCGAGGGTGTAGAAGACGGGGTTGAAGGCAGGTCCCTCGCCTGCTTTGACGGGTTTGGGGTGGTCCAGGCCGTACGCGATCGACCCGATGGCCATGAGCGACAGCAGACAGACGGCCGCGCGCAACGGGCGGAAGCCGTAGCCGACGATGCCGTCCTGGAGGTACCCCCACAGGCGTCCGTACCAGGTGAGCGTGGTGCGCCGGCGGCGCTGCTTGGCAAGTTGGACGAGTCGGGCCGCGTCGTCGTCACCGACGTGGCGGTAGGCCGCCGTCAACTGCTCGTAGCCGTACGGCTCATAACGGTCGCCGTCCCGCTCCAGCATCGGAAGGCGCCTCTCGGCGGGCTCGTGCGGGGTGAGTACGGTGTAGGTGAGATTGCTGATGAACACCTGGTCCGGCAGGATCTCCGGTTCGACGTTCATGATCTCAATTCGAGAACGCCGCAGGTTCAGGGCACCCTCGATGCGATCGCCACCGAGCAGCCAGAGTTCACCGATGACACAGCTGCTGGCCCGCAGTGCCGTGCCGCCCCGGTGCGACAGGTGGGCGTGGAGCAGGTCGAGGCGGCCTGCTATGCGCGAGCCCCGGAGCTCGACCCCGCCCTGCGCACGCACGCGCCGCGCCCGTACGTGGGCTCCCACGTTGAGGTTCTGTGCGTCCAGTGCGGTGCCACCGGGCTGGTTGAGTTCGGCGTCCTGCACGTTGATCCGCCCGGCGACGGAGGCGCCGGTGAGTCGTACCTGTCCGTTCGCGCGCATCTCCGGCGCCCACAGGTCGGCACCGATCACGGCCTGGTTGAGCTGCAGCACCGGCTCGGAGTCGTCCGGCGCCGTGAACTCCGTTTCCTCCATGAACAACGCCCCGGAGACCTGCACCCCGCCGAGCCGCACCGGCCCCCGCATACGGCAGCCTGTCATCCGCAGCACCCCGTCGACCCTCAAGGTCTCCGCGGTCAGGCCCGGCAGAACCGACTTGCTCAGATTGAGCTCGCGCAGCTGGGCACCGTACAGGTCGGGAACGCCGTCGAATCGGCAGTGGCTCAGCCGGATGGCGGCATCGATCGTGGCGTGTTTCAGGTCCAGTACACCGGTGATCCGCGCTCCCGTGATCTTGAGCGCGGCGATCTCTCGCTCCTCCTGCGGGGCCTTGATGAGCAGGGCCCGCAGCACGCTCGCCCGCACGGTCCGCTCGGCGCCCCAGGCGTTGGCGAGCGCCGGATCCTCCTCCTCGGCGGCGCGAAAGTCCACGGACTCCCCTCGCGGGAAGGCCCGCCATATACGCGCTTCCGCCGACGTCAGATCATTGGTCTCGCTCACACCGGGACTCTGACGTGCCGCGTTCGAGCTGCCACTTGTCGCACAGAGAACGCCATTCTGCCCAAATCCCCCGTCCCGCCCGGCCATTACCGAGCCCGGCCCACCAATTTATCAACTGCGGGTCCATCATGATCTTCACCGCCTCTCGAGCAGTGCCGAGGACCTCGCCGCGCCGTCCTCAAGGCGTTGGTCCCCGACGCGGTCTCGTCTCACGCGAACAGTCCCTCGCGATCGAACATCGAGGTAACACTCGGCACCGACTCCCCAGGATCCCTCGCGGGGGCCCAGGCGACCCGCTCGCGGGCGCGGGTGCGGTAGCGCCGTCGTGTCCCCGTACCGGCGATCGGTACGGGGACACGTGGTGGGCGGGTGTCAGCGGCCGGCTGCGATCTGGGCGGCGGCGCCGCCGATGCCGTTCCAGCCGGAGCCTGTCCAAACGGTGACCGCGGAGCGGGTCGGGGTGAGGCCGTAGATGTGGGTGCCGCTCAGGGCGAAGTGCGCACCGGCGCCGCCGATCTGCGTCCAGGAGCCCGGGGTTCCGTTGAAGCGGAAGACGTCGCCGTCGTGCGGGTCGGTCGCGACCATCGACGTCCCTCCGGCGTACAGGGCGGCTGCGGGGCCGCCGACCTGTTCCCAGCGGTCGCCGCTCCCCGTCCAGCGCATGACGGCCGGCCGGTCGGGGGTCAGCCCGTACAGGGCGTTGTTGTTGACGGCGAAGGCGGCGCCGGCGTTGCCGATGCGGGTCCAGGAGTTCGGGGTGCCGTTGTAGCGGTGGATGCTGCCGTCGGCGGGGTTGGTGGCGAACAGGCCTGCGGCTGCGGCGTGGATGGTGGTGGCGGCGCCGCCGATCTGGGTCCAGCCAATGCCGCTGCGGATCCGCCCCGGAGGGCGGCCCGCGGATGCGAGCGGGGAAGCGGGGCGGGGCGCGGGCGCGGGCCGCCGGCCCAGAAGGGTCCTGGGGGCCCGAAGGGTCCGGGGGCTCAGCGGCTGTCGGCGAGTGCGGTGCGCAGCCGGTCCAGGCGGGAGGCGGCGCGGGTCGCCCAGTCGTCACGCAACTGCAGCGGTACGCTCACCGTCACCCCGCTCTGCACCGGGTCACGTATCTCCACGACGAACGGGTCGGCGACGCGTAGCCGCAGGTATGCGCTGCGGCCTGCTGCGGGCCAGTCGGTGACCGATCCGTCCGGCGGCGCGCCGTCCTCCTCGGCGACGGCGCGGGCAGCGAGGAAGGTGGTGAGGTCCGCAAGGTCGGCGTCGGTGAAGTGGACCGGCAGGCGTGCGCCGACGAAGCCGGTCTCGATCACGATCTCGGCCTCGTGCCAACCGTCGTAGCGCCCACCGCCGGCCGCGTTCTCCAGCTCCACCGACACGCTCCGCCCGCGGTCTGCGAACCGGATCACCTCGAGATCTCCCACCCGTTGCCGCCCCTCCTGCGAATCCACTCCGGCGTGCCGGCCGCCCCTGTCGCCGACCACCGACCACCGACCACCGATCCGCAGCATCCTGGCATGGATCTCCTACGCAGCAGCCGTCCGTGCCGCCTCGTTCCTCGCCGTCGGCTGGGTCTGGAGCCGGGCGTGGCATCCTGCCGGTGAATTCTGCGCGAAAGGCACCGCAGGCCCAGCCAGAAACGCCCCGCGCGCGCCTGCGGCGGGGCCCTTGCGCTGCTCCGCCGCCGGGAGCGGCCCTCCAGAACGGCGGCCTCGGCAAAGCCGGGGACGCGACCACCTGAGACCTCAACATATAGGGTCTGACCTGCGCTTTTACCGTCAGATACCTAGGATGGGCATGCACCGGTGACAGCGTCCGGGCTGCTTGGGCGGCTGCCGTCACCAACACGCTCAGGAGCCCAGGGAGGGTGCTTCATGACCGAGACCGGCAACCCCAGTCAGCCCGCGAACGTGCACGAATACACCAGCAGTCACATCCAGATACTCGAAGCCCACGAGGCGATACGCAGGCGCCCCGGCATGTACATCGGCTCGACCGGAGAACGCGGCCTGCACCACATGGTGTTCGAGGTCGTCACGTACGCCGTGAACGAGCACCTGGCCGGCCACGCCGACACCATCGACGTCACGATCACCGCGGACGGCGGCGTTCGCGTCACGGACAACGGGCGGGGCCTGCCCGTCGAGGTGGAGGGGCCCACCGGCAAGTCGGCCATCGAGCGCGAACTGACCGAGCTGGCCTTCGGCTCCAAGCCCAACACCGGCTACCAGGTCTGCGGCGGCCTCAACGGCGTGGGCCTGTGCGTGGTCAACGCGCTGTCGAGCTCTCTCACGGTCGAGGTGCACCGAGACGGTCACCGCTGGACCCAGACATACGAGAAGGGCACGCCGATCACGCCCTTGACGAGGAACGAGGAGACGGACGAACAGGGAACCTCGATCGCGTTCTCACCCGACGCGGGCATCTTCGAGACCACTTGCCACTCGTTCGCCACGCTGTCGGAACGCCTCCGGGAGCTGGCCTTCCTCAACGGGGGCCTGGCCATCTCCCTCACCGACGAGCGGCCGGAGCGGCCGGTCCGCCACCAGGACGCGGACGGCCTTCGGGCCTACGTCACCCACCTCAACCCCAGCCCACCGAATCTGGTCCACTCCCCCGCCATCGCCTTCGAGTCGGAGAACGAGGATGCGACGATCTTCGTGCAGACCGCCATGCAGTGGAACACCTGGTCCACGGGAGGGTTCCACTCCTTCGCGAACAGCACCCGCACCCATGAGGGCGGCACACACGAAGAGGGCTTCCGTACCGCACTGACGGACGTCGTCAACGACTTCGCGCGCCGTCAATGTCACCTGCGCGCAGAGGACGAGGACATCACCACCGAAGCCATCCACGAGGGCCTGACCGCGGTCGTATCCGTAAAACTCGCCCACCCCGTCTTCGACGGCGCCACGAGGACCAAGCTCGGCAATCTCGAAGCCAAGGCATACGTCCAAGAGGTCGTTCGCACACACCTCCCCGACTGGTTCGACCACAACCCGAACGAAGCCGCAGCCATCATCCGCCACATCCTCAACGCCTCTACCTGAGGAGGAAGGGCCCGACGAGGGACCCTCCGCAGGTGAGCGGCACCCGGGTCAGCGAGCTTCAGCAGGCCGTGAGCTCTGCGCAGTTGTGACGGGGCGCTTGGGTTGGCGAGTTGAGCACGCTACTCGGCAGCCATGGCCGGGAGTGGCCGCCAGCCGGCGGGGACGTCGCGCATAAGCAGAGCGCAGTCCAGGGTCGCGCTCCCCGGTGGGAAGCAGTCCGGGTCGTCGAAGAAGGACGACGCGGCGGAGCGGACCCGGCCGGCTTCGACGTGCCAGGCGTTGGTCCGCAGTTCCATGCCATCCAGGTGGCGGCCGGCGGCGGTGGCCGAGAAGCCCTTTGCCCCGTCTCGGAAGAAGCGGGAAGCCTCGGCAAGATCGGCGAAGAGCTCGCTGCCTCGCAGCTCGTCGGAGAGTTCGACGGTGACATCCACTCGGGTGTCACCGTCCCGGGTTTCCAGTGCGACGCGCATCCGACCGGGCGTCTCGTGCACCTCGAAGTCGGCTCGGCCGTGTTCGCCGGGGAAGAGGCGGCCTCCGGCCCAGGCGTTGAGCCGCGAGGCGGTGTCGCGTCGGGGAATGTAGACGCCGGTCTCGACGCCGTCCGGTCCGTCCCACTCGACGGCGATTCGATGTGCCGCGTTCTCGCTCCGCAGACCGAACGCCTTGGGTGCCCAGGCCGGCCGGACACTTCCCAGGCGCAGCAGGCAGATGCCCGCAACCGCGTAGCCGTGCACCAGTTGGGGGCGCAGTGGCCCGGGGAGCAGGCGTGCTGCGGCATCGGGGGCGACTCGGTAGTTCACCAGTAGCCGTCGTTCAATGACGCTGGACAGTCGCGGCTGCCTCATGATCCCTCGTTCTGCGCCCCGGCGCGCCATTTGGTGTGGCGAAGCACGATCTGCTCGGGGCAGACGGCGCTGAGGAACCGACCGATGCTGGTGGCCAGGCGGTCCTCGGCCAGCGTGTAGAGAATCCGGTTGCCCTCCCGTCGCTCGGTGACCAGTCCGGCTCCCTTGAGCACGCCGAGATGTCGCGAGATGGAGGGCGCGCTGATCGCGAACCTGGCCGCGATCTCGCCGGCGGCGAGTTCGCCGCCTCTGAGGTCCTCGAGGATCTGTCGCCTCGTCGGATCGGCGAGGGCCCGGAAGGCTCCCGCCTCATCCTGAGCTTCTGTCATGCTCGATATTTAGCATATTAGCTAAGTATCTAACAAGGGGTTCGCGACCTCCGCCAGGAGTGTGGCCGGCCGCTGCGGCTCAGCCCGCCAACTGGGCCGTTTCCCGGCGCGCCCCTCGGTGAGTCCTGCGATCGGAGCAACGCGGCAGGCGTGCACTGGTCCATGCGGGTGGCCTCCGGCGGCCGGACCCGTCTGATGCGGACTCGGTGGCGAACCCCCGCAAGACATCGGCCTGCCCGGGCCGACGCATCCGATCTGGGAGAACGCATGCGATACCGCACCGTTACCGCCGCCACCGCCGTCGTCCTGGCCGCTCTCTGCGCGGCTCCCGCGCTCGCCGCGGCCGGCACCGAGCCACAGACCCTGCCCGCGGTGGAGCGCAAGGGCGGCCTGAGCGCGATCGGTCTGACCGGGGACCAGCGCCTGGTCGAGTTCGACGTGGACAGGCCGTCCAGGACCTGGTCGCTGGGCAAGGTCTCCGGGCTGCGGGGTGACACCAAGCTCGTCGGGATCGACTTCCGCGTGCAGAACGAGATGCTGTACGGCGTCGGCGACAGGGGCGGGATCTACACCCTGAACACCACGAACGCCAGGGCCGTGAAGGTGTCCCAGCTGACCGTCGCCCTGGCCGGCACCGTGTTCGGGGTCGACTTCAACCCGGCCGCGAACCGGCTGCGGGTCATCTCCGACACCGGCCAGAACCTGCGCCACAACATCGACGACGCGGCCGCGCCGCTGACCACGACCGTCGACGGGACCCTGACGAACCCCACCACGCCGCCGTCCACCGCGAGGGGCGTCACCGGCGCCGCCTACACCAACAACGACCTGAACGCCGCCACCGCGACCTCGCTGTTCGACCTGGACACGATGGCCGACCGGATCTCCCTGCAGTCCCCGGCGAACGCCGGCGCCCTGGCTCCCACCGGCAGCCTCGGCGTCAACGCCGGCCTGGACTCCGGCTTCGACATCCACTACGACGCCGCTGCCGGCACCAACCACGGCTTCGCCGCCCTCGGCACCGGCGGCGGCTACCGGCTCTACGGCATCGACGTGCTGACGGGCAGGGCCACCGACAAGGGCGCCTTCCCGAGGAACCAGCAGGTCACCGACCTGGCCCTGCCCATCGACCAGAAGTAGCCGACCCCGCTCGTGCCGGTGGCCCGGCACCTCCGAACTCGGAGGTGCCGGGCCACCGGGCGTTGCGCTCGCTCCCACTCGAGTTCCGCGCCGTTCGGCGCCTGATGGGCTACTTGGGCATCAGGACGGTGTCGACGATGTAGACGTTGGCGTTGGCCGTCTTCACATTGCCGCAGACCACGTTCGAGGTGTCGTTGACCATGTAGGACTCCCCGGAGCCGGAGGTGTTGACCATGCCCTTCTGCAGGGTCTCGAAGCTGCCGTTCTCCAGCTGCTTCGGCGTGAGCTTCTGGCCGACGACGTGGTAGGTGAGGATCTTGNNGGTGATGTCCTTGGCGTTGTTGAGGGTGTCGACGAGGCCGGCCTGCTTGACGGCGGCGACCAGCGTGGACAGCGCCGGGTTGTTGGAGGCGGCGGTGGCGACCGGGTCCTTGGCCATGCCGTCGAACGAGCCCGCGCCCTCCTTCGGGACACCGGCACAGGCCGTGCCGAAGGGCTCGTCGCCGGTCGCAGAGTCGCCCTTCGGGCTGCTTGCCCCGGTCTTGGCCTCATCACCGGCAGCTGCGGGAGGTGCTGCCTTGGTGTCGCTGCCGGAGTCGGAGCAGGCGGCGAGGGAGAGGGGCAGCACGGCGGCTGCGGCGACGGCGATCGCGGTACGGCGGATCTTCAGGCTGTTCATGATCAGTTGCTCCCCTTGAGCTTCTGTCGGTCTGTCAGGGTGGGTCAGGTGGGTCAGGTGGGTCGGGGTGGTGCTACCGGGCCGGGCCCTGGGTGGGCCGGCCGGGGTTCTGGGGGACGGTGACGAAGACGCTGTGCCAGCCGCTCGCCCCGTCGGGGATCGTCCGCGCCCGCTGCTCGGTCTGGACCTGGCCGGTGCCGTCGGTGGCGCGGACGGTGATCGTGTGCCCGCCGGGAGTGGCCTGCCAGGGGTAGGACCACTGGCGCCAGGTGTCGACGCCTGCTTGGACAGCCAGGTCGGCGTCCTGCCAGGGGCCGTCGTCGATGCGGACCTCGACGCGGGTGATGCCGCGGCCCTGGGCCCAGGCGACCCCGGCGACCGTGACCGGGCCGGCGGCGGGGCGCGCGAAGGGCTTGGGGGTGTCGATGCGGGACTGGGTCTTGACCGGTGCACGGCGGGCCCACTTCCGCTTCACCCAGTACGGGTCGTAGGCGTCGAAGGTGGTCAGCTCGATGTCGGTGATCCACTTGCACGCCGACACGTACCCGTACAGGCCCGGGACGAGCATGCGGACGGGGAAGCCGTGGTCGAACGGCAGCGGTTCGCCGTTCATCCCGACCGCGAGCATCGCGTCGCGGCCGTCCATGACGTCCTCGACGGGCGCGCCGAGCGTCATCGCGTCCACGGAGCGGGCGACCAGCTGGTCGGCGTCGCCGCCCTTCGACGGCGGTTTCACCCCGCATTCGGCGAGCAGGTCGGCCAGGGGTACGCCGAGCCAGCGGGCGTTGCCCAGGTAGGGGCCGCCGACCTCGTTCGAGACGCAGGTCAGGGTGATGTCCCGTTCGATCAGCGGGCGTTGCAGGAGTTCGTCGAGGGTGTAGGTGCGGGGGCGGGGGACGCCCTTGCCGTGGAGGCGCAGCCGCCAGGTGCCGGCGTCGACCATGGGGACGGACAGTGCGGTGTCGACGCGGTAGAAGTCCCGTACGGGCGTGGTGAACGGGCTGATGCCGTCCACCTTCAGCTGGGTGCCGGCCGGGACCGCGGGAGCGGGGGATGCGGGGGCGGGCAGGCGGAGGGCGTTGCGCGAGGTGACGGCTCCCTGCCCCCGCTGCCCGGACAGCACCTGGCCCAGCGCTCCGGCGGTGGCTGCCGCGGCCGCGGTGGCGGCAGCGGCGTTGAGGAACCCCCGCCGGCTCGGGCCGGACCCGCTGCGGTCGGCGCTGTGCGGCGTGCCGGTCGGGTCGGCTCTGCCGGCGAGGATGTGGAGCACGGCGGCGCCTGCGACCGCGCCGGCCACGGAGGGCAGGGCGTCCGCCGCCCCGGCGCTGTCGGGGCGGCTCAGGGCGGCGGCCGCACCGATGATCCCGAACAGCAGCACCCCGGCCGCCCCCGCCCGCCGGTGGCGGAGGGCGAGGATGCCCAGGGCGATCGCGAACAGGCCCAGCAGGACGAGGATGCCGAGCTGGAGGACGAGCTTGTCGTGCTCTTTGAAGGTGCGGATCGCGAAGTCCTTCACCGCGGCCGGAGTGCGGTCGATGACCGCGCCCCCGACCACGGTCACCGGTCCGGCCGCGGGCCGCACCAGGGCGGCCGTCAGCACGGCCACCGCCAGCGCGGTGCACCCGGCCAGCAGGCCGGACAGGGCCTTGAGGCCGGCCCGGGTGACGGTGGTACGGAAGCTGCTCACATGCGCCATTCGGCGGCACCCGTCAGGCGGATTGGCCTGTCACCCGAACGAATGAGTCCCCGCGTGGGAAGGGGTCGGCGTCGCGGTCCGGAACCGCGTGGGCAGCCTCCCGGGGGCGCTGGTTCACCGCGGCCGAGGGGCGGGCGGGGGCCCGGGCGGCGTCCCGAGGCCGCCAGGTGCGGTGCCCGAACCGGCGAGGAGGACTGGGCGCGGAACGGGCCGTGGGAGGTGTCGGCCGGGTATGGACGCCGGTGAGCGACAGAGGAAGCGGCTCCGGTGGCGGCCTTGGCCGGCTCGCGCGATGTGGTGGCTGCGGTGGCTGCGGTGAGGGCGCCGTGGTGTCCGCGTGGAGGGGGTGGCGGGCGGAGCGGTGAGGCGGGCCCGGGTGGGGTGCTGCGAGCCTGGGTGGGGTGCTGCGGGTGGCGGTTGCCGGCCTCCACCCGCAGCGGGGCCGTTCCGGCGCGCGGTGTGTGTGCGGCGGGAGGTGTCAGTGTGCCTCCCGCCCGCGCGGCGGAACGGGCCGCCGGTCCCCCGCACCCCGTCTTCTCGGCGGCGGACCGGGGTCTTCAGCGGTGCCGGGTCAGGCGTTGATGCAGGTGTTGCCGAACGAGGGGTTCAGCAGGCCGATGATGCTGACCGTGTTGCCGCAGGCGTTGACCGGGATGTGGATCGGGACCTGGATCAGATTGCCCGAGCCCACCCCGGGCGAGTACGCGGCCACGCCCTGCGCGCCCGCGTCGGCCGCCGCCAGCGAAGCACCGCCGATCACCACGGCACCGGTCGCAGCGGCCACCGCCAGGCTCTTGAGGACACGAATCGTCATCTTCTGCCTCCATCAGGAGAGGATTCCCGGTCGTGCGGAGGTCCCCCACGGCCGGTGAGGGTCCGTGTGAATGCGGGGCCCTCACCCCGTCCTTCGCACTCCCCCGGCCTGCGGCTGGGCCCAGGCCCGCGGGTTCACCCGGGCGGGCGAACGGCACGCCGTGCCGGCCTGGATCGGCTGACGGCTGACGGCTCACGGCCCGCGCTCCGGCGTCTCCGTGAGCTCCTGGACCAACCTCCGCTTCGGGGCCTTCTGGTGGGCGGGAACAAGCCGCCCGCGCCCGGGCCGGGCCCCCACCCACCGGCCGGATCCGCGTTTTTCCCGTGGGAGGGGGCCTGCGCCCCGACCGCGACCGCGCCCGGCCGCACCTGAGGGTGTGGCCGGGCGCGGTGCGGTACGCGTCCGTACCCGTGCAGTACCGCTCCCCCGCGCTCGATGCGCCGAGAGCCGGCCGCGCGGGCCCGGCGTGGCGAAGCGGGGTCAGTGGCTGTGGGAGTGGCCGTCCTGTGCCGGCTCGGCGGGGGCCTTGGACGGGGGGGCCGACTCGGCGGGAGCCTGGTCCGGCTTCGCGGGCGTCCCCGTCGTGGAGCCGTGGTCGTGGCCGCCGCCGGAACCGATGGCGCCGGCGAGGGTGATCATGCCCAGCCAGGTGAGGGCCGAGATGACGACGACGACCGCTGCGAACGGGCTGACGAGGTGCCGCCAGCGGCCTTTGGAGTCCTTGGCGACGAACGCAACGTACGACATGAGCAGGCCGATGGGGGTCATCCAGGCGCTGCGCTCGGGGAACTGCTCGAAGTGCTGGATGCCGCCGCCGACCATGCCGACACCGAAGGACAGCAGCAGGGAGAACGCGACCAGAGAGAACGCCTGGCCCACGGCGGGACGCTCATCAGCCAGAACGAACTCGTTGACGATGGTGCCCAGGAGGAACACGACGGCGCCGACGCCGCAGATGATCGCGTACAGCGAGGGGTCGATCGGGTAGTGGACGACCGCGCCGGCGATGAGGGCGGCGCCCATGAAGTAGAGCATCTGGCCCGTGTAGCGGGCCGGGAGCGACTTCTTGTCGAAGGCGGGGCGGCGATGCCTCGTGGGGGGATTCTGGCGGCGCTCGGGTTCGATAACGGTGGTCACTCGGGTCGTGCCTTTCGGATCTTGACGGTGAGGGCATGCAGAAGTGCGCCGGCACCGGTGGTGCGGCGTCACGCGGGTGCAGCTCTCAGCAGCGCAGGATCGAAAGTCGGTGAAGGCAGGGCGGGTCGCCGGTGCGGCTGGTCCAGGAGTACGTGCGTGCTGCCCAGGGGCGCAGGACTCCGTTGGTGCCGACGCGCCTGAGGGCGAATGTGAAGAGGGCGGCGACGATGTACAGCAGCGCCAGGCAGCTCTCTTCGACTCCGCCGTGGTCGCATTCGCCGTCCGGGCCGGGCGGGCCGTGCAATGGTGCGGCGGCGTCGGCGGGAGCGGCGTGGGAGTGCGTGTGCGCGGTCGTCGCAGGTGCGTCCACGCGCGGGATCGCGGTGGCGTGGCCGCTGTGGACGGGCTGGTGGGAGGCCAGGACGTGCATCGCGAAGAGGGCAAGTACCACCGCGAGGAGGGTCGCGCGCAGCAACGCTCCCTTGGGCCGGCCGCGACGGACGTTGCCTGAGATCACGCCTCACGACCGTAGGAGGGCTTGGCGGTGGGGGGCCAGCAGGGCTTCCCCACCCGGACTGGAAGGAAGATAGCACCGGGCGGGGGTACGTCTGTGCGGTGTCCGTGGACTGGCTGTGCTGCGCTTCGCCGTGGCCTGCGCGCTCTGATGGCCGGCGGCGTTGATGGGGATCCGTCGCCTGTGAGGCGTGGTCAGGGGCGCGGGCGCAGGGCTCCGAGGGTGACGGCGACGAGTCGGTCGACCGCGGCTTGGGAGGGGAGGGCGGAGGCGGCGGTGAGGGCGTGCAGGCAGTAGGCGGCGAGTTCGGCGGGCGGTACGTCGTCGCGCAGGTCCGCGCTGTGGGCGCCTTCGGTGATGAGGGCTGTCAGCAGGCCGGTCAGGTGCTGTTCGGCGTGGCTGACGTGTTCGCTCTGGTGGAGGAGGGCGGCCAGTTCTCCGCCGTGGCGCTGCCGGGCGAGGTCGGCGTAGGCGGTCGCGACGGCCGTGGGGCACGCGCCGTGACGGTGTTCGGGCCGCGGCTGCGCAAGGCGGCGCTGACCGCGCACGTGACCGCCTCGTTGGGCTGGTTCGGCTCCGTGGCGGCCTTCCTCGCCCTGGCCCTGGCCGGGCTGACGAGTTCCTCCCCGGAAACGGTGCGGGCGGCGTACGTGGCGATGGAGGTGGTGGGGTGGTTCGTGATCGTGCCGCTGAGCATCGCCACGCTGGTGACGGGCGTGGTGCAGTCGCTCGGCACGGTGTGGGGGTTGATGCGTCACTACTGGGTGATCGCGAAGCTGCTGATCACCGTCGTGGCCACCGTGCTGCTGCTGGTGCACATGCAGCCCGTCGGACATCTGGCCGACGCCGCCCGGGCCGCCCTGGTCGGTGGGGAGCTTGAAGGCATGCGGATCCAGCTGGTGGCCGATGCCGGGGCCGCGATCGTGGTCCTGCTGACGGCGGCCGGGCTGTCGGTGTTCAAGCCCCGCGGGATGACCCGCTATGGGATCCGGCGCCGCCGGCGCGAGCAGGGCCCGGGGATGCCGGCGTCGGTCTGAAGCCGCGCACGAGGAAGTCCGCCGGGCATCGGCGGCCCTTCCTCGTGGGCTGGGGTCAGCTGCTGACCCGCCCGGTGCCGGCGGCGGGCTCCCGGGCTGCGGCGGAGGCCGGGGACCCCGCTTTCCCTTCAATCGGCGGGGCGCCGGCGGCGGCTGCGACGGGGCCTGGCTGCTGGTCGTCAGCCGAGGGCTCCGAGGAGGTCGTCGCACGCCTGCCGGCAGGAGCGGCAGGCCTGCGCGCAGATGCGGCAGTGCTCGTGCATGTCGGCGTGGCGGGAGCACTCCTCCGCGCAGGCCTTGCAGGCGGCGGCACAGGCGGTGAGGATCACGGCCGCGATGTGGGCGTTGTAGCCGGTGTGGCGGGAGAGGACCGCGGCGGTGGCGGTGCAGATGTCGGCGCAGTCCATGTCGGTGCGGATGCACTTGGCGAGGTCGCCGACCATGCCCTCGGAGAGGCAGGCGTCCGCGCACGCGGTACACGCCTGCGCGCAGGCGATGCACTCCTCGATGCAGCGGGTCAGCTTGGCCTGGTCGATGTCCCCGAGGTCGGCGGGGTAGGTGGCGAGCATGTCCTTGACGGTGCTGGACATCGCGGCAGCCCCCTTCGCGCCGCGCGGGCCGGCGCGGCCGGGATGGCCTCGCCTGGGGCAGCCCGGCGTGTGCGGCTCACCACCAGCGTGGCGCGCGAAGCCGTCCGGGGCACCCCGGGAGGAGGGAGCCCCGGACGGCGGGCGGCGGGTGCGGGGAGGTTCGGTAGTGGGCGCGGACCACCGTGTGGCCCTGGTCGCGGCCGATCAGACCGGTGGCGGCGCGCCGTGGGGGCCGCTACTCGGCGGCCTTGGGGCAGGTCACCTTCGCGAACTTGGAGGTGACGGTGTAGGTGTCGTTGGGGATGCCGGTGAACTCGAAGAACCCGTCCTGGATGGTTCGGGTGGTGTCCACGACGGTGCCGGAGGAGTTCTTCAACGTGACCGTCTCCGCCACCGGGAATCCCCTGCCGGACACTCCGTAGGTCGCTCCCGGGCCCTTGGTCACGGTGCACTTGATCGCGGCCTCCTCGTCCGACACCCACTTCGGGCAGATCGCCCGGACCCGACGTCCCGCGGCGCTGTAGGTGTCGTTCGGCAGCCCGGTGACTTCGAAGAAGCCTCCTGTGATGGCTGTGGTCGTGCGCACCGTGGTGCCTTGGGAGTTCTTCACGGTGACGCGTTCGCCGGGCCTGAACCCTTCGCCCGACACGCCGAACGTGTTGTTGGGGCCTTCCGAGAGGAAGCAGGTGGCGCCGGGTGCGGCCCGTTCGGCTGCGTCGGCCGCGTGCACGGTGACGGTGGTCCATCCGCTGAACGCCACAGCAGCCACGACCGCGGTGGACAGGGTCTTTCGCATGAGATGTCCCTTCCCTCGGCTGAAGGCAGCCGCTTCGCCCGACGAGGGCCCCGCCCGCGCACGTCTGTCGTGCCTCGCGCAGGGGTGTCGGCGGTGGGGTGGAGGTGTCTTCTCGGCGGCAGGCCTCAGCGCCGGCGGGAATGCCCGGTCCCGGTTCCGGCCGGTTGCGGTTGCGGTGTCGGCGTCTTCGGCCCGGCCCCGGCGTCGGCCTCGGTGAAAGGAGGCGGAGTCGGCGGCGGCCTGTGGGGGTCTGTGGTCGTCCACACCCCCGGGGGCCTGCCCGTTCCCCACTATTCCACCGGGCGGAGCGGGCCGCATGTGGGCGTGGTCGGCGGCGCCGGGGCGGGCAGGCCGGCCCGCTGGGCGGCCTGTCGGGGGTCTGTTGGCGGGGGCGCCTTCAGGGGCGCGCCGCCTGTCCTGCGTACTGGCGGCACTCGCCGGTGAAGACGGCGGCGATCTCGTCGTCGAGCAGGGGGGCCACGAGCCGGGCCATCGCCGCTCCCGCGGCGCCCTCGGGCTCGCGGTAGACCTGGAGGGCGAGTCCCTCCATGACGGCGGCGAGGCGTACGGCAGCGGGTAGCGGGTCGAGGTCCTCCTCGACCTCGCCGCACTCCTTGCCGTTGTGGACGGCGCGGGCGATGTCCTCGCGCAGTTTCCGTGCGGTCTCGGTGTCGACCTCGGCGAGGGCGGGGGCGTCCAGGGCGCGGCCGGCGAACGCGCGGGCCACGCGGTACTCGGTGCGGCGGGCCTGGTCCAGGGGGATGTACTCGGTCATCACCTCTGCCATGACCCGTGCGATGGGCCGGCGGTGCGCGACGCCGTCCCTGATGCGCGCCTCGACGCGGGCGCGGATGTGGGCGGAGATCTCACGGAAGGCGTGGAGCAGCATCTCGTCCTTGGTGCGGAAGTAGTGCTGCACCAGGCCGACGGACATGCCCGCTGTGGCGGCCGTGCGCGCGACGGTGACGGCGTCGAGCCCGTCCTCGGAGATCAACTGGCTGACGGCGGCGGCGATCTGACGGCGGCGCTGTTCGTGGTCGGCGGTTCTCGGCACTTGATAACCGTACCAGCGTACGGTTATAACCGTATCCCCATACGGTTATCCGGCCGTGTCCTACGGAAGGACGAGCTCCCCATGCCCAGCCTGCTCCGACGCGCCACCGCGGCGGCAACCTCCCTCCTGCTCGCCCTGCTTCCCTCGGGCGAGGCGCCGGCAGCGACGCACCCGCCCGTCCCGGCGGACCGCTTCGCGGCGATGGACGCCTACGTGCGCGAGCGCATGGAGGCCACCGGCACACCCGGACTCGCCTACGCCGTGGTGGCAGCGCAGGGGCCGATCCACGTCCGCGCCTGGGGAGTGGACGGGCACGGCGAACGCGTCACGGCCCACACCCCCTTCCTGTGGGGCTCGGTCGCCAAACCGATCGCCGCGAGCGCCGTGATGACCCTCGTGCAGGACGGGCGGCTGCGACTCGAGGACCCGGTCGTCGACCGCCTGCCGGCCTTTCGCTTCGGCGGCGAGGGCCACGCCTCGCGGGTCACCGTCCGCCACCTGCTCCAGCAGACCGCCGGCCTTCCCGAATCGGCCACCTTCAAGGTGGCCGACTGCGTCGAGGCCGACTGCCCGGGCGCGGGGGAGCGCCTCGCCGCACTGGACGGCGTACGGCCCCTCGGGCCGCCCGGCACCACGTACGCGTACAGCAGCGCCAACTACCTCGTCCTGGCCGCCGTGGTCGAGTCCGTGACCGGCCGGCCCTTCGCCGACCAGCTCAGGGACGGCGTCCTGCGCCCGGCCGGCATGCACAGGGCGATCGCCGACCGGGCGTCCGCCCGCGAGCGCAACCTCCCGCCCGGGCACCAGCTCCTGTGGGGCGTACCGTCCGCGATCGCGGACGGTGTGGACGACGACGGCGCCGCCTACGGCTACACCGGCGGGGACCTGAACGACCTCGCGGCTTTCGCCTCCCTGCAGCTGCGGTCCGGGAGGGCCGGCAACGGCACGACCGTCCTGGCCCCGGAGTCCGTCCGCCTCATGCGCGAACCGGGCCGTCTCCAGCCGTCCGGCGCCGAGACCGGATACGGACTCGGCTGGCGCGTCGGCGGTCTTCCAGCCCCTCTCGACACCGCGATCTGGCACACCGGCGCCACCCCCGGCTACTCGGCGATGCTCTTCCTCCTGCCGGAGCGGAACCTCGCCCTCGTCCTCCAGCAGAATCTCCACGGCCTCCTCCACGACGGGGCGGTCATGCAGGTCGGCCTGGGCGCCGCCCGCATCCTCGCCGGAGGCACCGCCCCCGCCGACGCCCCCTCGGCCGCGCCCTACCACGCCACCGTCTGGAGCCTCACCGCCCTGGCGCTGGTCCTCCTCGCCGCGGCCTTGCACTCGGCCCGCCTGCTCCGCCGACGGCCCGTCCCCCGCCGCATCGCCCCTACCGTCCTGTGGTGTCTGGCCGGCGGCCTGCCCTGGGCCGCCATGGCGGCCGCCCTCGCTCTCGTCGGCCCCCGGGCCCTGTGGACCTGGACACCCGACGCGTTCATCGCCCTGTGCGCGGCAGTTGCCGCCGGGACCGCCACGGTCGCCCTGCAGCTCGCCGCCGCGTACACCGGCAGGCGCACCGCAGTGGCGCGTTAGCCGGCCCCCGCTGTTCGGCGGCCGCCGCCCGGGGGGCGAAACCGGCGGCATGCTTCGCATCGGCCGGCTCCCGGTCCCGCCTGCCGCCACCGCGTTCGCGCGGCACCCGCTAGCCGCGCCGCCGTCTGCCGTCTGCCGTCTTGCGGAGGTCCCCTGCCGTGCACGGCATGCCTCGTCCGGCTGGGGGGCGTCTTCGCCGTCGCCTCCTCGCGGCGCCGGCGGCCGGTCTTCCGGCAGGGCCGCACGGGTAGCTTTCGACCCCGTTGGGCCGATGCGGCTCGGCGCGGCGGGCACACCGCCGCGCGGACCGGCCGAGTATGGCCACCACCCGTACCTCGCTGCAGTACGCCACAGTCCGGAGTGAAGTCATATGATCCGTTTCTTCTTCGTCCTGCCGGCCGCCGTCGCCATGACCGGGGCACTCGCCGCCCCCGCGAACGCCGTGGCAGCCGACCCGAGGCCGATCACCTCCCCCTACGTCCAGGCCGCGGCCGACGTCTCCGGCTCCGGGGCGTTGCTGCGGGCGAAGAACATCGACTGGGTACGGCACGTCAACACCGGCCGGTACTGCGTGAACGTCAGCGAGCAGGTGAATCTCGCGTTCAGCGTGGTCCACGTGGAACTGCCCAACTCCAACCGCCGCAGCTTCAGCACCACGCCCAACGCCGTCTGCGGCCCGGACTCGGTCACCGTCTACACCTACGACCTCAACGGCAACTACGTGGACAACCCGTTCACCGTCACCGTCTTCTGACCCCGCGCCCGCCGGACCGGTCCCGCCGCGCCTCCGCTCAGGACAGCCGGACCGGCTGCCGCGCGGCCCTCGACGTGCTCCGCCGCGTACCTGCCCGGACCGGTCCGGGACACCCGAGTCCCCCGGCGATACTCGTGTCGTCGGCGTCTGCGCCGAATCGTGGGGCTCAATGGTGCAGGTGAACGAGTCACCGGACGATGCCCACCAGGTACCCGATGGGGTCAGTGAGAAGACCGTCGCCGCGCTGGGCGCCCTGTCCAAGGCCCTGGAGACGACCGAACGGGCCCGAGGGCACCTGTACGGGTTCCACCAGCTGACGGGCACCGCCGATTTCCAGCTGGACGACGCCGTCCGGCTGCTGCGGGAAGCGGGACACGAGTCGCAGGCGCGCCTGGTGGAGCAGGAGATCCTCGGGCGGAACGTCATCCCGGGGCACTGGACCTTCCAGATCGTCGAGGCGTACAACGACACCTACTACCGGCCTTTCGCCGCGATCGAGCAGGCGATCGTCGCCGAGCTGGGCCGAGGCCGCGACCACTTGCACGAGGCTCGCCTGAAGGAGCGCCGGCGCACGCCCGGCCACCCCGATCACAGCCCTTGACGTCCGCTCCCGGCCCCAAGGGGGCGGGGATGCGGCGCTCGCGCGCACCCCGTCTCCCGGCGGACGGCGGCACGTCGTACTCCGGGGTCATCGGCGTGGTGTGAGGCTCTGTTCGGTCCAGATGGTTTTGCCGTGATCGTCGTAGCGCACGCCCCAGTCGTCGGCGAGCTCGCCGACGATGAAGAGGCCGCGGCCGCCCTCGTCGGCCGGACCGGCGTGGCGCAGGTGGGGGGCGGCGACGCCGGCGTCGCGGAGTTCGCAGGCGAGTGTGCGGTCGTGGAGGAGTCGCAGCTCCAGAGGGGGTTTGCCGTAGCGGACGGCGTTGGTGACCAACTCGCTGACGATGAGTTCGGTGTTGAGGGCGGTCTGCTCGGGCACGTTCCACGCGGTGAGCTGCCGGCGTACGTGGTGCCGGGCGGTCGCCGCGGCCGTGGGTGCGGCCTGGAGCTGCCAGGTGGCGACGTTCTCGGCGGGGAAGGCACGGGTCCGGGCGAGCAGGATCGCGGCGGGCGTGGTGCGGCTCTCGGGAGGAAGCGCGTAGAGGACGTCGTCGCGCAGGTCGGCCAGCGGCCGGCCGTCGGTGTTCGGGGAGCGGCCGAGCACGTCCAGGGCGGGGACGGGGAGGGTGGACAGGACGACGAGGCTCTCGTCGGGGACGTCGAAGGTGGAGGCGGCGAAGGGGGTGCGCTCGGGGCCGCCCAGCGGGGAGCCGGAGGTGGGTTGCAGTGCGCGGGCGCGGCCGTCCGGCGGGATCAGGGTGAGGGCCGGGGAGCCGGCGCCGACGACGGTGAGGGTCCTGTTCAGCGGGTCGTGCACGGCGTACGCGCAGGTGGCTGTGAGTACCTGCTGGTGGAGGGGGTCGGAGGGGGGAAGGCCGGCGCGCTCGGCGGCCAGGGAGGCGACGGTGCCGTGCAGCCGCGCCAGGAGTTCGTCGGGTGGCAGGTCGAAGGCGGTCAGGGAGCGGATGGCGGTGCGCAGCTGTCCCATGGCGGTGGCGGTGTGGATGCCGCTGCCGGCGACGGTGCCCACGACCAGTGCGGTGCGGGCTCCGGACAGGGCGATGGTGTCGTACCACTGGCCGACCCCTTCGGCGGGTACGAGGAGGTGCTCCGTCTCCAGTGCCGTGCGTGAGAGGGGGCGGCGGGGCAGCAGGTGGCGTTGGACCGTCGCGGCGATGGCGTGTTCCCGG
Organism: Streptomyces amritsarensis; assembly: GCF_001953875.1. Lineage (GTDB taxonomy): Bacteria > Actinomycetota > Actinomycetes > Streptomycetales > Streptomycetaceae > Streptomyces > Streptomyces amritsarensis. Next base: position 7,605 of record NZ_MQUR01000035.1, on the reverse strand, counting down.
GTGTAGCGGCGGGCGTTGTCGATGCACAGGGCGGTGTGGTCGGCGAGTTGGAGGACGAGGTCGGCGTCGGGTGCGTCGTAGCGGACCGGCTGTCGCGTGCGGTAGAGGCTGATCAGGCCCAGTACGGTGCCCCGGACGGCCAGCGGGGCGGTGATGAGGGTGTGTGCTCCCGACCGGCGGATCGCCTCGGTCCGGTCCGGGTCGGCTCCGACCCATGGCAGGTCGCCGTCCAGCGCCACCACCCGGGGGCGCAGGTCGGCGAGCGCCTGGGTGTACGGGGTGGGGGCGGGGAGGCTGCGTACGTCGCCCAGCAGGTGGGCCTGCGGCTCGTGGGCTCCGGCGTCGCCGCTGCTGCGGAACGCGGCCCGGCGCAGGGGGACGCCCGGCGCGAGGGGGGACGGGCGGGGCTCCTCTCCCCGCACGACGGCGTCCACCACTTCGACGACCGCGACATCGGCGAAAGCCGGGACGAGGGTGTCCACCAGTTCCTGGCAGGTGGCGACCACGTCGAGGGACCGTCCGACCTCCCGGCGTACGGCGTCCAGGACCGCCGTGCGGGCCCGCCCCCTCTCCCGCTCGCTGACGTCCACCGCGATCAGCGCGACGCCCAGGACCTGTCCGAGGGGTGCCTGGAGGCGGAAGGCGGAGATCTCGTAGAAGTTGCGGCGCCCGGGGTCGGTCGCGGGGTGGGCCTGCACGACGTGCCCGACCACGGGGTGGCCGCTGTCCAGCACCCCCCGGACGAGGGACGCGGCGGCGGCCGCGTCCTGGAGAAGGGGAAGGTAGACCTCCTCGAAGCGGCGTCCGACCACGTCCTGCATCCGCACGTGCCGCATGGCAGGGGTGGCAGCGTTGATCCGTACGATCCGCAGGTCGGTGTCCAACACGTGCAGACCCACGGGGGACTGGCCGAAGAGGGCCTCCAGCAACGCCGCCTCCGGGCCGTCCACAGCACTGGTCGAGTCACCCCGGCCCATCGCCACCACCCTCTGTCGCCGCGGGTCCGCCGCCGGTGGCGCCGTCCCGGGCACCCGACCGTTCACGCTCGTCCCCACATGTAGACCAGCCCGTCAGCACGGGCCGCCGCGCCACGCCGAGGGCCCCTCTGCCCCGGGTGCTGTTTCCTGCGACGCCACGGTGGTGACGGGGCCGCCGGGGTCCGGCACCGACTCGTGGTCCGTGGTGCTCTCCGTGGCCGGCACGGAGGCGGCCGGTGCCCCGGCCGGGGCAATCTGTGGTCACGGCGATCGGCCCGGCAGCAGACCGGGCCGGTCGTGACCGACGATCGAGGGAGTGGACCATGGCCGGCACCGCCAGCAGCACGTACGAGGGGTTCAGCGTCGAGGAGCGGGCCGCGATGAAGGCGCACGCCCTGGAGCAGAAGAAGGCCGCGCGCCGCGGCTCGGCCGCGCAGAAGGCGGCCGAGGCGGAGCGGGACGTGCTGGCGAAGATCGCCGAGATGCAGGAGTCGGACCGGGTCATGGCCGAGCGCGTCCATGCCGTCGTCACCGCCAACGCCCCGGTCCTCGCGCCGAAGCTCTGGTACGGGATGCCCGCCTACGCGCTGGACGGCAAGGTCGTCTGCTTCTTCCAGAGCGCGGAGAAGTTCAAGGCGCGCTACGCGACGCTCGGCTTCAGCGATGTGGCGGCGCTGGACGACGGTCCGATGTGGGCGGCCGGTTTCGCGCTGGCCGAGGTGACGGACGAGGTGGAGGCGCGGATCGCCGAGCTCGTGAAGCGGGCGGTGTGAGACGCGCCGGTCCGGCCGGATGCCGGTCGCCGGTCCGGCCAGGGGTCGGACCGGTATCCGCGGCCGCCGCCGCGCTCGTTCGCCGGTGCCGGCCGTGCCTGGGCGCGGCTACCGGACGGCCATCGGGGCGAGACCGAGGCCGGTGAGGGCACGGGCGCCGCGGGCGGTGTGCTCGCCGCCCGCGAGGACCAGCGTCCGTGCCGACTGGTAGCGGCAGCCGGCGGCGTCGAACGCGGCGGCGGTGGCGAGGAGTTGCGGGGTGTCGGCGTCCAGCAGTGCCGTCGCGCGTGCCACGAGGGCGGTGGCGACAGGGTTGCCGGCCACGGCGGTCCGGGCTTCGGCCAGGCGGGCGGCGGCGTCGGGGGCCCCGGCGAGCACGGAGGCCTCGGCGCGTAGTGCCACGTACCAGTGGAGCCAGATCCAGGTGGTCCACTGCCGTACCTGTGCGGGTTCGGGGGCCGTCCGTTCCAGGGCTGCCTGGGGCCGCCCCTGGTGGAGCATGAGGATGGCGTCGAAGACCGCCCCGTATCCGAGGGTGTTCCACGGGGAGGGGTCGACGTGTGTGAGCAGCGTGTTCCAGTCCCGGCGGGCTTCGGGGTCCTCGCGCAGTCCGTGGATCGTCGCCATCGCCGCCGCGGGCGGGCCGAGGACGGCGCGGGCGGGGCGGCCGGCCCGCTGCCAGGCGTCGCGGAACCGCAGGCCGGTGGTGAGGGCCTGCTCGGCGTCGCCCGCCAGGGTCTCGGCGACGAGGAGCCGGCCCGTGGCGCGGTGGCCGACCTCGGCCAGCTGCGGATGGTCCGCGAGTCGCCGTGCCCAGTGGCGGGCGCCGGGCAGGTCCCCCACCCCGAGGGCGGCTTCGGTGGCCTCGCCGAGCGCCTCGATCAGCTCGTGGGTGGCGGCCGGGCCGCCCGAGGCGTACGGGGCGTACGGGCCGGCCGGGACGTACAGGCCGGACGGGCCGGCCGGGGCGGATGAGAGCAGCTCGACCCGGCGCCGCGCCGTCGCCGCTGCCGCGAACGCGTCCCCGGCCCAGCTCAGCGCGCCGGCGAGGGTGTCGAGCGCGGCGGACTGTGCGAGCGGGTCGCCGTCGAGGCGGGCGAGTTCGACGGCTCGTTCGGCGGACGCGACGGCTTCCCGGGCGGTCGGGCCGGTGGGGCCGCTCGCCGCGTGTGGCGTTGGGGAGGCAGGGGTGTCGCAGGGGGGCGTTTCGCGGGGGGCGTCGGCCGCCGCGGTGTGGGCGGTTGCGATCGCGCGGGTGAGGGCTCGTCCGGCTTCGGCCAGGGCGAGCGCGGCCCGGGCGGAGGGGTCGGCGCCGGCCAGTTCCCGCGCCTGGGCGATGAGCGCGTCGGCCTCCTGCGGCGGGAGGTCGCGGACGAACTTGCTGGAGAACCGGTAGGCGTTGCTGGCGGCGGCCGCCAGGTCGCGGGCGGCCGCGGCGGTGTCGCCCGCCCGGCGGGCGGCGTCCGCGGCCGCCCGGCCCAGGCGGTGCATGTCGTCGCCGTGCAGGCGGCAGGCGGCCACGGCTGCGGCGTGCCGGAGCATCGCCGCCGTGTCGGCGGGGGTGTCCGCGAGTGCGGCGGCCTGTTCGTACCGCTGCTGGGACTCTGCGATCAGGTGACGGGTGAAGGCCAGTTCGGCCAGGGCGCGGGCGAGGCGGTGGGCGTCCGCGCGCTGCTCCGGCCGGTGCTCCGCCCATGCCAGGGCGGCGCGCAGTTCGTCGGCCGCCCGGTCGAACCGGGCCCGCCAGTCCGTTGCCGGCAGCGCCAGTTCGGCGCTTCGGGCCAGGCACCAGTTCAGGTGCCGGGCGCGGGTGTCGTGGAGTTCGCCGGCCTCGGTGAGGCGGTCGGCCCCGTATTGGCGCAGCGTTTCCAGCGCCCGGTAGCGGGTGCCGTCCGGGGAGAACGTGACGGCCAGCAGGCTCTGTTCGGCGAGTCGGGCCAGCCCGTCGGCGACGCTCGCCGCGTCGAAGCCGGTGACCTCTGCCGCCGCCGGGGCGGTGAACGGTGTCACGAACACCGACACCTGGCGCAGCAGCGCCCGGTCGGCCGGGTCCAGCAGGTCGTGGCTCCAGTCCAGCGCCGCCCGCACCGAGCGGTGCCGGTCCTGTGCGCGGGAGCCTCCGGTGAGCATGCGCAGCGGGTGGGCCAGGGCGGCGGTGATGCCGTCGAGTCCGAGGGTGGGGTACCGGGCGGCGGCCAGCTCGATCGCCAGTGCCATGCCGTCGAGGCGTTCGCAGATTTCGGCGACCTGGCCGTGCTGGGCGGGATCCAGGGGCCGGCCCATCGACGTGGCCCTGTCGATGAACAACCTGACCGCGTCCGAGCCGCCGTCGCCGCTGCCGCTGGCGTCGCCGCCGGCGTCGCCGGCCGGTGGCAGGGACAGCGCGGGGACCGGGTACACCCGCTCGAAGGGCACCATCAGGCGGGACCGGCTGGTCACCAGCACCCGTATGCGGGGGCAGGCGGCCAACAGGTGTTCGAGGAACAGTGCCGCCCCGTCCACGACGTGTTCGCAGTTGTCCAGCACCAGCAGGGCGTGGCGGTCGGCGAGGGCGGCGGCCACCGACTCGGCCATGTCGTGGCCCAGTTGCTCGCCGAGGCCGAGCGCCTCGGCGACCGCGGTGGCGACCATGGCGGGATCGGTGACCGGGACGAGGTCGACGAACCACACCCCGTCGGTGAACGCGTCGGCGGCGTCGGAGGCCACGGCCAGCGCGAGCCGGGTCTTGCCGACCCCGCCGGGGCCGAGGGCGGTCACCTGCCGGTGCTCCTCGAGCATCGCGGTCAGCGCGGCCCGCTCGCCCGCCCGGCCGATGAACGGGGTCAGACGAATCGGCAGTGCCGGTGCCGGGCGCCGCCGGTCGGTGCGCGTCCGGTCGGACGCGCGCCGGGCCAGCGCCCGCCGGTCGGGGACCTCCAACTTGCGCAGCAGGGAGGAGACATGGGTCTCCACCGTGCGCACCGAGATGTACAGCCGTGCCCCGATCTCCGCGTTGCTGAGGTGGTCTCCGACCAGCTCCAGCACCTCGGCCTCGCGGGGCGAGATGTTCGCTGCTTCTCCCATGGCCTCATTGTGTCGCACACCCGTCCGCGCTCCGGCTCCGTGCTCGTCTCCGTGGTCGCCACGGATGCCGGCCGCCCGTGCCGGGCGGGACGCTGTGACGGCACACGCAACGGGTCGGCTGCGGCCCATGACCTCAAGGGAGTGCCATGTCCGGCTCGTCCACGTCGGGAATCAGGACCGTGCTCCACCCGGTGTCCGATCTGGGGAGGGCGAAGGGGGTGTTCGCGGCCCTGCTCGGTGTGCCGCCGAGCAACGACTCGCCCTACTACGTCGGTTTCGAGGCCGGGGGGCAGCATGTCGGGCTGGTGCCGGGCGGCGGACCGCAGGCGATGACGTCGCCGGTGGCCTACTGGCAGGTGGCGGACATCCGGGCGGCGCTGGCCGCGGCGGCCGCGGCGGGCGCGCGCGTGACCGAGTCCGCGCACGACGTCGGCGGCGGTCGGCTGGTGGCCACGGTGGCCGACCCCGACGGCAACGTCGTCGGCCTGCTCCAGGACGGGGCGGGCGCCACCCCCCGCTCCCGCGCCCGGCGCCGTCTGGACACCGAGCACCGGCTCGCCCACGACGTCGACGTCTGGGTGGCGACCGCGTCCGCCGACGGCGCACCGTACCTGGTGCCGCTGTCCTTCGACTGGGACGGCCGGGTCCTGCGGGTGGCCACCCCTGCGGACAGCCCCACCGGCAGGAACCTGGCCGCTGCCGGGACCGTCCGCCTCGCGCTCGGTCCCACCCGGGACGTCACCATGATCGACGGCACCGTGGAGGTCCTCGACATCGACGCCCTCCCGCAGGAACGCGGTGACCGCTTCGCCGCACGCACCGGCTTCGACCCGCGTGCGCTCACCACGCTCTACCGCTGGTTCCACATCACCCCGCACCGCATCCAGGCCTGGCGCGAGGAGGACGAGCTGGCCGACCGCGAACTGATGCGGGAGGGCCGCTGGCTCGTCTGACGGACGCCCGGCTCGTCCGACGGACGCCCGCCGCTTCCTGCCCGGTCCGCGGCGCGGTCCCACCGGCCGCCCGGCGGTCCGTGGGCCGGGCGGTCCGTGGGCCGGGCTCAGGGCAAGGTGAAGAGGACCTTGTCCTCGTCCGCGGCGGGGTTCGCCCGCTTGAGCGTGACCCTGACGCTGGATCCGAGCTGGAGGTCCAGGCCGTTGTCCGAGACGACCTTGGCCAGCACGGCGGGGTCGGCCAGGAACACCTTGCCCTCGTGCGGCCTGCCCCGCTCCGCGTCGGTGTCGATGACCGCGGCGTCGAACACCTGGCCCACGCGGTCCTTGAGCATCGCGGCCTCGGCCAGGTCCACGGTCTGCCGGTCCGCCAGGGCGCTCTTGCCCCGTGCCATGTCGCAGGGGATGCAGGACAGGGCGTCGAGCACCCAGTTCGGCGGGGCCTTGTCCGCGCACGCTGCCACGCACAGCTCACCGGTGTACCGGTCGACCAGGCGTCGCAGCGGCGCCGTGCAATGGGCGTAGGGGGCCGCGATCGCCGCGTGCATGGTGTGCTCCGGCGTCCGGTGGTCGCGGAAGACGGTGTACTGCGCCTTGAGCATCGTGCCGGTGGCCTCGCTGAGGAAGGCCATGTGCCGCTGGTTGCGGGGGTCGAGCTTGCGGACCAGCGTGGCGTAGGAGATGCCGGGCCGCCAGACGATGCCCAGGGCCTCCGCGAGGCCGTGCAGGCGCTTGACCACGTTCTGATCGGCCTGCTCCCTCTGGGTCCGCAGGATGCCGGTACCGGTGTCGAGCATGATCTGGGCCGCGGACATGCCGGTCATGAGGGAGATCTGCTCGTTCCAGCCCTCGACCGGCGGCGCCGCCGCGTAGTGCAGCCGCAGCGATCCGTTCTCGTCGAGGGTGACCTCCTGGTCCGGCAGGTTCACCGAGATGCCGCCGCGTGCGATCTCGACGGCCTCCCGCAGCTCGCCGATCTCGCGCAGCAGGGTGAGGGGCTCCGCCGCGGTGCCGTTGTCGATGGCCTGCTGGGCGCCGGCGTAGTCGTAGCGGTTCTGGCTGCGGACCATGGCCCGGCTCACGGACGAGTCGGTCAGGTTGCCGTGGGCGTCGAGGTCGTGCTGCCACAGCAGGGCGGGGCGGTCCTGGTGCGGCAGGAGGCTGGCGGCGCCCTCGGAGAGGACGGGCGGGTGCAGGGGCACCTTGAGGTCGGGGAAGTACAGCGTCTCGACGCGGTCGTGGGCCTCGGTGTCCAGAGGGCTGCCCGCTCTGACGAAGGCCGCCACGTCCGCGATGGCGTAGTACACGCGGTAGCCGCCGCCGGGCCGCCGTTCCAGGTGCATGGCCTGGTCGAGGTCCTTCGAGGTCGGCGGGTCGATCGTGAAGAACGGCAGGTGGGTGGCGTCCTTGTGGTTCAGCTGCGGTTGGGTCGCCGCCTTTTCGGCCGCTTTGAGTACGCGCTTGGGGAAGCTCAGGGGGACCTTCAGCTCCGCGCGGAGCTCCACCAGCGCGGAGTGCAGGGCTTCCTGGGCCTCGTCAGACATGTGCATCGGGCGGCGTCGCATGCCCTGAGCGTAGGGCGGTGGCCGCCGGCCGGCGCGCAGGCGGGTCCGGGCGGCGCAGCGGCGCCATCGGATGGCGGGATACATCGCGGTGCGTCGCGGTGTGTGTGTGTGTGTGTGTGGGGGCGTCGGGGGGTGTCGCGGTGCGTGGGGGTGCGTCGGGGTGTCTCGCCGGCGTGGCCGAGCCGCCGTCCGCCGGCGGCGCGGCGGGCACGGCGGCCGGCGGCGTCGGCGCCGGGGGGGGGGGCCTCAGCCCCGGCCGATGAGGGCGAGGCCC
>NZ_MQUR01000048.1 GCF_001953875.1 Streptomyces amritsarensis | reverse complement strand
GCCGTGCGGGGCGGGCGGTGGTCCGCCCCGCACGGCCCTCCCGGACCCCGCCGCGGACCCCGCGCCCCGAAGAGCGGCGCGGAGCCCGCCGGCGGGTGCGGGATGATGGGGGTATGCCTTCCGCACTCCCCGACGGTGAACCCATGCCCGAAGACGGCTCGCTGCCGTCGCACGCCCTGACGGGCGCGGGGGAGCGGCCGCTCGGCTTCTACCTGCACGTCCCGTACTGCGCCACGCGCTGCGGGTACTGCGACTTCAACACCTACACGGCCACCGAGCTGCGGGGCACCGGAGGCGTACTCGCCTCCCGCGAGAACTACGCCGACACCCTGATCGACGAGGTCCGGCTCGCGCGGAAGGTGCTCGGCGACGACCCGAGGGCCGTCCGCACCGTCTTCGTCGGCGGCGGCACGCCGACGCTGCTGCCCGCCGCCGACCTCGTACGGATGCTCGCCGCGATCCGGGACGAGTTCGGCCTGGCCGACGACGCCGAGATCACGACCGAGGCCAACCCGGAGTCCGTCGACCCGGCGTACCTGGCCGAGCTGCGCGCCGGCGGCTTCAACCGGATCTCCTTCGGCATGCAGAGCGCCAAGCAGCACGTCCTGAAGGTCCTGGACCGCACCCACACCCCCGGACGCCCCGAGGCCTGCGTCGCCGAGGCGCGCGCGGCCGGCTTCGATCACGTCAACCTCGACCTGATCTACGGCACGCCCGGCGAGAGCGACCAGGACTGGCGGGACTCCCTCGCCGCCGCCCTCGGGGCCGGCCCGGACCACGTCAGCGCCTACGCGCTGATCGTCGAGGAGGGCACGCAGCTGGCCCGCCGGATCCGCCGCGGCGAGGTCCCCATGACCGACGACGACGTCCACGCCGACCGCTACCTGATCGCCGACGAGGTGATGGCCCAGGCCGGGTACTCCTGGTACGAGGTGTCGAACTGGGCCACCTCGCAGGCCGGGCGCTGCCTGCACAACGAGCTGTACTGGCGCGGCGCCGACTGGTGGGGCGCAGGTCCCGGCGCCCACTCCCACGTGGGCGGGGTCCGCTGGTGGAACGTCAAGCACCCCGGCGCCTACGCCGCCGCCCTCGCCGAAGGCCGCTCCCCGGGCGCCGGGCGCGAACTCCTCTCGGAGGAGGACCGCCGCGTGGAGCGGATCCTGCTGGAGCTGCGCCTCGTGGACGGCGTCCCGCTGTCCCTGCTCGCCCCGGCCGGCCTCGCGGCGTCCCGCAAGGCCCTCGCGGACGGGCTCCTGGAGCCCGCGCCGTACGAGGCCGGGCGGGCCGTGCTGACCCTGCGCGGACGGCTGCTGGCCGACGCGGTGGTCCGGGACCTGGTCGACTGATCACCCTCCCGGGTGAACCCGCGCTGATCCGGGCCTCGAAGCGAAGTGCACCCTGCTCACCGAACCGTTCGGCGGAGGGGACCAGGGCGACTACCGCACGGCGCGGACCGGCACGTTCGCAGAACCGGTCCCACTCGACGGCCTCGGCGTGACGCTCGACACCGCGGAGTTCGCCGGCCTGCCGCAGATCAGTCCGGGGCCGTGACGAAGTCGATGAGCTCCTCCACGCGGCCCAGCAGGGTCGGCTCCAGGTCCTTGTAGGACGTCACCCGGGACAGGATGTGCTGCCAGGCGGCCCCGGTGTTCTCCGGCCAGCCCAGGGCCCGGCACACGCCCGTCTTCCAGTCCTGGCCGCGCGGGACCACCGGCCACGCCGCGATGCCCAGCGCCGACGGCTTCACCGCCTGCCAGACGTCCACGTACGGGTGGCCCACCACCAGCACGTCCGGCGAGGTCGCGGCGACCGAGGCGGCGATACGGGACTCCTTCGAGCCCGGCACCAGGTGGTCCACCAGCACCCCCAGCCGGGCGTCCGGGGCCGGACCGAACTCCGCCACCACCGCGGGGAGGTCGTCGACGCCCTCCAGGTACTCCACCACCACGCCCTCGATGCGCAGGTCGTCGCCCCACACCCGCTCCACCAGCTCGGCGTCGTGCCGGCCCTCGACGTAGATCCGGCCCGCCCGGGCCACCCGCGCCCGGGCGCCGGGTACGGCGATCGACCCCGACGCCGTCCGGGCCGGCGCCGACGGGCCCCGGGGCGGGCGGACCAGGGTGACGACCGCGCCGTCCAGCAGGAAGGCCCGCGGCTCCATCGGGAACACCCGGCGCTTGCCGAAGCGGTCCTCCAGGGTCACCGTGCCCGCCTCGCAGGCCACCACCGCGCCGCAGAAGTCCGTACCCGCCACCTCGACCACCAGGTCCGGTTCCGCGGCGACCTCCGGCACGGCCTTGGGTCGCTTCCACTGCGGGGTCAGGTCGGGGGAGTACTCGCGCATCCGGCCGACACTAGGAGAGCCGCGCCCCTCCCCGCTACGACACGCCGGAACGGGCCGCCAGTGTGGCGCGTTGCGCACGCACGAACCCCGCGGTGACCACCGCTCCGTGACCCGGCACGTACAGCGCGTCCTCGCCGCCCAGCGCCAGCAGCCGGTCCAGGGCGGCGGGCCACTGGCGGGGCACCGCGTCCGGGCCCGCCGACGGCTCGCCCGACTCCTCCACCAGGTCACCGCAGAACACCGTCTCGCGTTCGCCCGGGACGAAGACCGCCAGGTCGTGACCGGTGTGCCCGGGACCGACGTTGGCCAGCAGCACCTGCACCCCGCCCAGTTCCAGGGTCCACTCGCCCGACACCTGGTGGCCGGGCAGCACCAGCCGCTCCACCGCCTCGGCCGCCTCCTCCGGCGCGAGCCCGTGCCGCACCGCGTCCCCGCGCAGCTCCTCGCGGCCCGACGCGAGCAGCGCGGCCAGCCCGACCGCCCCGAAGACCTCGGCGCCGGGAAAGGCGGCCGCCCCCAGGACATGATCGAAATGGCCGTGCGTGAATGCGATATGGGTCACGCTCCGGCCCGTCAGCCGCTCCGCCTCGGCCCGCACCGCGGCGCCCTCGCGCAGGCACGAGCCGGGGTCGATCAGGAGGACCGACTCGTCCCCCACCACCAGCCCCACCGTGCAGTCCCACACCGGCAGGCGCCGCCGGCCGGCCCTTCCGGTGAGCCGTTCCCAGCCCGCCTCTTCCCAACGTACGTCCATGCCGCGACGCTACCCTGGCGGGCCTCCCTTGCCAGGGTCTTACCACCCGGCCGTACACTGAGCGGGGGCTCTCTGGCACTCGAACGCACAGAGTGCCAACGAACGCCGGAACACGGCAGAACACGTCAGACACGGCAACGGATCACGCTGGAGGTGTGCGCGATGCTCAGCGAACGCAGACTCGAAGTGCTGCGCGCCATCGTCCAGGACTACGTCGGGACGGAGGAGCCGGTCGGCTCCAAGGCGCTCACCGAGCGGCACCGGCTCGGCGTCTCGCCCGCCACCGTGCGCAACGACATGGCGGTGCTGGAGGAAGAGGGCTACATCGCCCAGCCCCACACCAGCGCCGGCCGGATCCCCACCGACAAGGGCTACCGCCTCTTCGTCGACAAGCTCGCGGGGGTCAAGCCGCTGTCGACGCCCGAGCGCCGGGCCATCCAGAACTTCCTCGACGGGGCCGTCGACCTCGACGACGTCGTCGGCCGTACGGTGCGGCTGCTCGCGCAGCTCACCCGTCAGGTCGCGGTCGTCCAGTACCCGAGCCTGACCCGGTCGACCGTCCGGCACGTGGAGCTGCTCTCGCTCGCTCCCGCCCGCCTGATGCTCGTACTGATCACGGACACCGGGCGCGTCGAGCAGCGGCTCGTCGACTGCCCGAGCCCCTTCGGCGAGGCAGCGCTCGCCGACCTGCGGGCCCGGCTCAACAGCCGGGTCGTCGGCAGGCGCTTCACCGACGTGCCGCCGCTCGTCCAGGACCTCCCGGAGTCCTTCGAGGCCGACGACCGGGGCACCGTCTCCACCGTCCTCTCGACGCTCCTCGAAACCCTGGTCGAGGAGGCGGAGGAGCGGCTGATGATCGGCGGTACCGCCAATCTCACCCGCTTCGGACACGATTTCCCCCTGACGATCAGGCCGGTGCTGGAGGCGCTGGAGGAGCAGGTCGTGCTCCTCAAGCTGCTCGGCGAGGCCAACGAGTCGGGAATGGCCGTAAGGATCGGGCACGAGAACGCCTACGAGGGGCTCAACTCCACGTCGGTCGTCTCGGTCGGTTACGGTTCGGGCGGCGAAACGGTCGCCAAACTCGGCGTGGTCGGACCGACCCGCATGGACTACCCCGGAACGATGGGAGCGGTACGCGCAGTGGCACGTTACGTCGGACAGATCCTGGCGGAGTCGTAAGTGGCCACGGACTACTACGCCGTTCTCGGCGTGCGCCGCGACGCATCGCAGGACGAGATCAAGAAGGCCTTCCGGCGCCTCGCGCGTGAACTCCACCCGGACGTGAATCCGGATCCGAAGACGCAGGAGCGCTTCAAGGAGATCAACGCGGCCTACGAGGTGCTCTCGGACCCGCAGAAGAAGCAGGTCTACGACCTCGGCGGCGACCCGCTGTCCGCCTCCGGCGGTGGCGGCGGAGCCGGCGGCTTCGGCGCGGGCGGCTTCGGCAACTTCTCCGACATCATGGACGCCTTCTTCGGCCAGGCCTCGCAGCGCGGCCCGCGCTCGCGGACCCGGCGCGGCCAGGACGCCATGATCCGTCTCGACCTGGAGCTGGACGAGGCGGCCTTCGGGACGACCAAGGACATCCAGGTCGACACGGCCGTCGTCTGCACCACCTGCTCCGGCGAGGGCGCCGCCCCCGGCACCTCGGCGCAGACATGTGACATGTGCCGCGGCCGCGGTGAGGTCTCGCAGGTCACCCGGTCCTTCCTGGGCCAGGTCATGACCTCGCGCCCCTGCCCGCAGTGCCAGGGCTTCGGCACCGTCGTCCCGACCCCGTGCCACGAGTGCGCGGGCGACGGGCGGGTCCGCTCCCGCCGCAGCCTCACGGTCAAGATCCCGGCCGGCGTCGAGAACGGCACCAGGATCCAGCTCGCGGGCGAGGGCGAGGTCGGCCCCGGCGGCGGCCCCGCCGGCGACCTGTACGTGGAGATCCACGAGCTGGCGCACCCGACCTTCCAGCGGCGCGGGGACGACCTGCACTGCACGGTCACCATCCCGATGACGGCGGCCGCGCTCGGCACCAAGTGCCCGCTGGAGACGCTGGACGGCCTGGAGGAGATCGACATCCGGCCCGGAACCGGGTCCGGCCAGGCGATCCCGCTGCACGGGCGCGGCGTCACGCACCTGCGCGGCGGCGGACGCGGCGACCTGATCGTCCACGTCGAGGTCACCACCCCGACGAAGCTGGACGCCCAGCAGGAGGAACTGCTGCGCCAGCTGGCGAAGCTGCGCGGCGAGGAGCGGCCCATGGGCCAGTTCGCGCCGGGCCAGCAGGGCCTCTTCAGCCGCCTGAAGGACGCCTTCAACGGTCGCTGACCGCACGGCGGACAACCGCATCGAGCCCGGCCCGGGCAGACCCCGGCCGGGCTCTTCGCGTTCCCCCGGAGGCAGTCCGTCCGCCCGCCGGGAAGGGGACTATGCCAGGCGGATGCGGTGATTCGGCGGCCTGGGCCGGACGTGGCACGATGCAGCCATGTCCACCGCCGCGAACGGTCTCTCCCCCCACCCGATCGTGCAGGCTCCCATGGCGGGCGGCGCCTCCTGCCCGCCGCTCGTCGCCGCCGTGTGCGAGGCCGGCGCCCTGGGCTTCCTGGCCGGCGGCTACAAGACCGCCGACGGGATGTACCAGGAGATCAAACAGGTGCGGGCGCTCACCCGGCACCGCTTCGGCGTCAACCTCTTCATGCCGCAGACCGGGTACGTCGACCCGGCCGCGGTGGAGGCGTACCGCGGGCAGCTGGCCGGCGAGGCCAGCTGGTACGAGATCTCGCTCGCCGAGGAGGACATCATCGGCACCAGCGACGACGGCTACGACGCCAAGCTCGCCATCCTCCTGGAGGACCCGGTCCCGGTGGTGTCGTTCACCTTCGGCTGTCCCGCCCCCGCGGCCCTGGCCGCCCTGCGCAAGGCCGGCACGTACACCGTCGTCACCGCGACGTCCGTCGAGGAGGCCCGCAGCGCCCAGCAGGCGGGTGCCGACGCCGTCTGCGTCCAGGGCGTCGAGGCGGGCGGCCACCAGGGCACCCACCGGGACGACCCGCAGGTCGACGGCACGGCGGCGCACGGCCTGCTCACGCTGGTGGCGCAGGTGCGCGAGGCCGTGGCCCTGCCGATCATCGCCGCGGGCGGGGTCATGCGGGGCGCGCAGATCGCCGCGCTGCTGGCGGCCGGCGCGGCGGCGGCGCAGCTCGGGACGGCCTTCCTGGTGTGTCCCGAATCGGGTGCGGACCCCGTGCACAAGAAGGCGCTGACCGATCCGCTCTTCGTCCGGACGGAGCTGACCCGGGCCTTCTCCGGGCGGCCGGCCCGGGGGCTGGTCAACCGCTTCGTGCGGGAACACGGCCCCTACGCCCCGGCCGCCTACCCCCAGGTCCACCACCTGACGTCGGGGCTGCGCAAGGCGGCCGCCGCGGCCGGCGACGCGCAGGGAATGGCCCTGTGGGCGGGCCAGGGGCACCGGCTCGCGCGGGCGCTGCCGGCGGCGCAGCTGGTGGAGGTGCTGGCGGCCGAACTGGCCCAGGCGCAGCAGATGTTGAAGGAAATGCAGATGAGGAGTGCGTCATGACGGCCCCGGTGTTCGTGGTCGAAGAGGTCCCCACAGGGGCGGAGTTCGTCCTGGACGGCCCGGAGGGCCGGCACGCGGTGTCCGTGAAGCGGCTGAACCCGGGCGAGCAGGTGGTCCTGACGGACGGCCGCGGCGGCTGGGCGGAGGGGGTCGTCAAGGCGGCCGAGGGCAAGGACCGGCTCGTCGTGGCGGTCGCCGCCGCCGGCCGTGAGGAGGAGCCCGCGGTCCGCATCACCGTGGTCCAGGCCCTGCCCAAGGGGGACCGGGGCGAACTGGCCGTCGAGACCATGACCGAGACCGGCGTGGACGCGATCGTGCCCTGGCAGGCCTCGCGCTGCATCACGCAGTGGCGCGGCGACCGCGGGGCCAAGTCCCTGGCCAAGTGGCGGGCCACGGCCCGCGAGGCGGGCAAGCAGTCCCGCCGGGTCCGCTTCCCGGAGGTCGCCGAGGCCATGTCCACCAAGCAGGTCGCCTCGCTGCTGGCCGGGGCCGACCTGGCGATGGTCCTGCACGAGGACCGCGACACCCCCTCGCAGGCCCTGGCCACGGCCGAGCTGCCCGCCGGCGGCTCCATCGTCCTGGTGGTCGGCCCGGAGGGCGGCGTCTCCCCGGAGGAGCTCGAGGTCTTCGCCGCGGCAGGGGCGCACCCCCACCGCCTGGGCCGTTCGGTGCTGCGGACCTCCACCGCCGGGACCGCGGCCGCGGCGGTCCTGCTGGCCCGTACCGGACGCTGGGCCTGACCGGCCGAAACGCATGCCCGCGACGGGCCCCGGCTGGATACGATGCCCGGACCGATCAACGTCACGGGAGGGTGCGCAATGGCCGGGGAACCGCAGGCCGACTGCCTGTTCTGCAAGATCGTCGAAGGGGCCGTCCCGGCGACGGTGGTCCGGGAGAGCGAGACCACCGTCGCCTTCCGGGACATCAACCCGCAGGCGCCCACGCACGTGCTCGTCATCCCCAAGGTGCACTACCCCGACGCCGCGTCGCTCGCGGCCGCCGAGCCGGGCGTGGCCGCCGACATACTGCGTGAGGCCGCACAGGTCGCCGCCGACGAGAAGATCGACGACCACGGCTACCGGATCGTCTTCAACACCGGCTCCGGGGCGGGACAGACCGTCTGGCACGCCCACGCGCACGTCCTGGGCGGCCGCGGCCTCCAGTGGCCGCCGGGATAGCACGTGTCCGTCAGAGAGTTCGTGGTGCTGGGCACCGCCAGCCAGGTGCCCACCCGCCACCGCAACCACAACGGCTACCTGCTGCGCTGGGACGGGGAGGGCATCCTCTTCGACCCGGGCGAGGGCACGCAGCGGCAGATGCTGCGCGCCGGGGTCGCCGCGCACGACATCAACCGCATCTGCATCACCCATTTCCACGGCGACCACAGCCTCGGCCTCGCCGGGGTGATCCAGCGGATCAACCTCGACCAGGTCCCGCACCCCGTCACCGCGCACTACCCGGCGTCGGGGCAGAAGTTCTTCGACCGGCTCCGGTACGCCACGGCCTACCGGGAGACCGTGCCACTCCTGGAGGAACCGGTGTCCGGGGACGGGCCGGTGGCGCAGGGGGCCTCGTACGTGCTGGAGACCCGGCGGCTCTCGCACCCCGTGGAGTCCTTCGGCTACCGGATCACCGAACCCGACGGGCGCCGGATGGTGCCCGAACTGCTCGCCCGCCACGGGATCAAGGGGCCCGACGTGGGGCGGATCCAGCGGGAGGGGAGCCTCGGCGGGGTCACGCTGGAGGAGGTCAGCGAGCCCAGGCCCGGGCAGCGCTTCGCCTTCGTCATGGACACCCGGCTCTGCACCGGCGTGGACGAGCTCGCCGAGGGCTGCGACATGCTGGTGATCGAGTCGACCTTCCTCGACGAGGACGAACGGCTCGCCACCGACCACGGGCACCTCACCGCCGGCCAGGCGGCGCGGGTGGCGCGGGACGCGGGCGTACGGCACCTCGTGCTGACGCACTTCTCGCAGCGGTACACCGACCCGACGGAGTTCGAACGCCAGGCGCGGGCCGCGGGCTTCGAGGGGGAGCTCACCGTGGCCGCGGACCTGACCAGGGTGCCACTGCCGAAGCGGGGCTGACACGGGCCGACGCCGGGCTGACGCGGGCCGACGCCGGGCTGACGCGCGCCGACGCCGGGCTGACGCGGGCAGAGGCGGGCGGCCCGGGGCGCACGTCGTCCCGGGCCCGGGCCCCGCGGGTTGCGGTGATCGGGTCGCCGGGCATGTTCCGGGTGACCTGCGTCACACTGGGTTTTGATCCCGCACCTGGTGGGGAGACCTGGCAGCTTTCACCGAGAATCGGCCCTTCGAGACCAACCGGGGAGACCACCGTGACCAGTCGGGACCTCGACAGCCGCACCGCAGCCGTGGACCCGCTCGGTCCGCTGCGCGACCCGGAGGAACCGGGCTGCGACGTCTTCCTGACCGGGACGGTCTTCCTCGACATCATCTTCACCGGCCTCGACTCGGCGCCGGTGCGCGGTACGGAGTCCTGGGCGCGCGGCATGGGCTCCAGCCCCGGCGGCGTCGCCAACATGGCCACCGCCCTGGCCCGGCTCGGCCTGCGTACCTCGCTCGCCGCCGCCTTCGGCGACGACCACTACGGCGAGTACTGCTGGGACGCCCTGGAGCAGGGCGAGGGCATCGACCTGTCCATGTCGCGGATCGTCCCCGGCTGGCACAGCCCCGTCACGGTGTCGATGGCCTACGAGGGCGAGCGCACGATGGTCTCGCACGGCCACGAGGCCCCGCCGCCGGCGGACCCCGGGCCCCTGCCGCAGTGCCCGCCCCGAGCCCGCGCAGCCGTGGCCTCCCTGGGCCCCGGCCGCGGCGAGGAGTGGATCGGCGACGCGGCCCGGCGCGGCGCCCGGGTCTTCGCGGACACGGGCTGGGACGAGAGCGGGCGGTGGGACCTGGGAGCCCTGGCCGACCTGGAGCACTGCGAGGCCTTCCTGCCGAACGCGGGCGAGGCGATGCGGTACACGCACACCGACTGTCCGCGGGCGGCCGCCCGCGCACTGGCCGAGAAGGTCCCCATCGCGGTGGTGACCATGGGCGCGGAGGGCTCGTACGCGGTCGACGGGCACACCGGTGAGACCGCGCACGTCCCGGGAATCGCCGTGGAGGCGCTGGACCCGACGGGGGCGGGCGACGTCTACGTGGCGGGCTTCGTCACCGGCACCCTGGCGGGCTGGCCGCTGGCGGACCGGCTGGCCTTCGCAGGGCTGACCGCGGCCCTGTCGGTCCAGGAGTTCGGCGGCTCCCTGTCGGCTCCCGGCTGGCCGGAGGTGGCCCACTGGTGGCGGGCGGCCCCGCACGCGCTGCGCGGCCGCTACGGCTTCCTGGACGACCTGATCCCGCAGGCCGCGACCCCGGCCGCCCGGCGCCGGGCCGTGCCGACCATCGGCTTTCGCCACTCCGCGTAGCCGGGGGACTGCGGAGCCCGTCGCAGGCCGGGGCGGGCGGTTGAAAACCCCTCGGGGAAGAAGCGGCGGCGACGTACGCTTGGTACTCCGGAGGTCGTCGATCGGCGCGGCCCCTCAGCAGGAGGTATGCGCAGGCCACAGTGCCGGCCCATGACTCAGACATCGACAGTCCACATCCCCGCGCCGGGGCAGGCGCGAGCGCACTTCACCGTACCGGCGACGCACCCGATGGTGATGGTGCTCGGCTCGGGCGACGCCCTGTTGCGCGTGATCGAGAAGGCCTTCCCGAAGGCCGACATCCATGTTCGGGGCAATCAGGTCAGCGCGATCGGCGAGGCGGCGGAAGTCGCCCTGATCCAGCGACTGTTCGACGAGATGATGCTGGTGCTCCGCACCGGGCAGCCGATGACGGAGGACGCAGTGGAACGCTCGATCGCCATGCTCAAGGCGAGCGCGAACGGCAACGGGGACGGGCCCGAGACGCCCGCCGAGGTGCTCACCCAGAACATCCTCTCCAGCCGCGGCCGCACCATCCGCCCCAAGACCCTCAACCAGAAGCGGTACGTCGACGCGATCGACAAGAACACGATCGTCTTCGGCATCGGCCCCGCCGGTACCGGAAAGACCTACCTCGCCATGGCCAAGGCGGTCCAGGCCCTCCAGTCCAAGCAGGTCAGCCGGATCATCCTGACCCGGCCCGCCGTCGAGGCGGGGGAGCGGCTCGGCTTCCTGCCGGGCACCCTCTTCGACAAGATCGACCCCTACCTGCGCCCGCTCTACGACGCGCTGCACGACATGCTCGACCCCGACTCGATCCCGCGGCTGATGGCGGCGGGCACGATCGAGGTGGCCCCCCTGGCATATATGAGGGGCAGGACCCTCAATGACGCGTTCGTGGTCCTCGACGAGGCCCAGAACACGACCACCGAGCAGATGAAGATGTTCCTGACCCGGCTCGGCTTCGACTCGAAGATCGTGATCACCGGTGACATCACCCAGATCGACCTTCCGGGCGGGGCCAAGAGCGGTCTGCGCCAGGTTCAGGAGATCCTCGACGGGGTACCCGACATCCACTTCTCCCGGCTCACGTCCGATGATGTCGTCCGGCACAAGCTGGTCGGCCGTATCGTCGACGCGTACGAGAAGTACGACGACGGCCGGCAGGCCGCCACCGGATACCAGCGGAAGTAGAACCCAGCGCACCATGTCGATCGACGTCAACAACGAGTCCGGAACCGAGGTCGACGAGCAGGCGATCCTCGACATCGCCCGCTACGCGCTCACCCGGATGCGGATCCACCCGCTCTCGGAGCTCTCCGTCATCGTCATCGACGAGGACGCGATGGAGCAGCTCCACATCCAGTGGATGGACCTGCCGGGCCCGACCGACGTCATGTCCTTCCCGATGGACGAGCTCCGTCCGCCGTCGAAGGACGACGACGAGCCCCCGCAGGGGCTCCTCGGCGACATCGTGCTCTGCCCCGAGGTCGCGAAGAAGCAGGGCGAGGAAGCCCCGACGCAGCACTCCATGGACGAGGAGCTCCAGCTCCTGACCGTCCACGGGGTGCTGCACCTGCTCGGATACGACCACGAGGAGCCGGACGAGAAGGCCGAGATGTTCGGCCTCCAGGCGGCCATCGTGGACGGATGGCGCGGTGAGCGCGGGCTGACCGGCCCGTCCCCGGCTCCCACCGTCTCGTGAGCGCCCCGCAGCTGATCACCGGCGCGGTGCTGCTGGTGGTCGTGGCCTGGTTCGCGGCGTGCGCGGAGTCCGGCATCGCCCGTATCTCGATCTTCCGCGCCGAGCAGGCCGTACGGGAGGGCAGGCGCGGCAGCGAGAAGCTCGCGCAGGTCGCCGGCGACCCCACCCGCTACCTCAACGTGGCGCTGCTGGTCCGGGTCACCTGCGAGATGGCCGCCGGAGTCCTCGTCACCTACGTCTGCCTCGACGAGTTCGGCGAGAACTGGACCGCGCTGCTCGTGGCCATCGCCGTGATGGTGCTGGTCTCCTACGTCGCCGTGGGCGTCTCCCCGCGCACGATCGGCCGCCAGCACCCGCTGAACACGGCGACGGCGGCCGCGTACGTCCTCGTACCGCTCGCCAGGATCATGGGGCCGATCCCGCAGCTGCTGATCCTCATCGGCAACGCCCTCACCCCCGGCAAGGGCTTCCGCAAGGGACCCTTCGCGTCCGAGGCGGAGCTGCGGGCGATGGTCGACCTCGCCGAGAAGGAATCGCTCATCGAGGACGACGAGCGCCGGATGGTGCACCAGGTCTTCGAACTCGGTGACACCCTCGTGCGCGAGGTCATGGTGCCGCGCACCGACCTGGTGTGCATCGAGCGCTACAAGACGGTGCGTCAGGCGACCACGCTCGCCCTGCGCTCCGGTTTCTCCCGCATCCCCGTCACCGGGGAGAACGAGGACGACATCGTCGGGATCGTCTACCTGAAGGACCTGGTCCGCAAGACGCACATCAACCGGGAAGCCGAGTCGGACCTGGTGTCGACGGCGATGCGGCCGGCCGTCTTCGTGCCGGACACCAAGAACGCGGGCGATCTGCTGCGCGAGATGCAGCAGGTGCGCAACCACGTGGCCGTCGTGATCGACGAGTACGGCGGCACGGCCGGCATCGTCACCATCGAGGACATCCTCGAGGAGATCGTCGGCGAGATCACGGACGAGTACGACCGGGAGCTCCCGCCGGTCGAGGACCTCGGCGAGGACCGCTACCGGGTCACGGCCCGCCTGGACATCACCGACCTCGGCGAGCTGTTCAAGGTCGAGGCCTTCGACGACGAGGACGTCGAGACGGTCGGCGGACTGCTGGCGAAGGCGCTGGGCCGGGTGCCGATCGCGGGTGCCTCCGCGGTGGTGGAACTGCCCGACGGACGTCCGCTGCGGCTGACGGCCGAGTCGCCGGCGGGCCGGCGGAACAAGATCGTGACGGTGCTGGTCGAACCGGTGGCCGCGGCGGAGGCCGCGGGGGAGGAGGGGGAATGACCCCGGCGCAGCTGCGGGAGTTCTGCCTAAGCTTCAACGCGGCGGTGGAGGAGTTCCCCTTCACCCCGGAGACCTCGGTGTTCAAGGTGAAGGGCAAGATGTTCGCGCTCAGCGCGCTGGACGCCGAGCCGCTGAAGGTCAACCTCAAGTGCGAGCCGGAGCTGGCGGTACGGCTGCGCGACGAGCACGAGGCGATCGCGCCGGGCTATCACATGAACAAGCGGCACTGGAACACGGTGACCGTGGGCGGGATCCCCGACGCGATGCTGCGCGAGCTCGTCGAGGACTCCTACGACCTGGTGGTGGCGGGGCTGCCGCGGGCGGAGCGCCTGAGGCTGGACCGGCCGTGAGCGGGGCCGCGGCCGGGCCGCGGCGGGGTCGTTGCACGGCCGGGCAGCGGCGCTCCCTATGCTTTCGACCATGACGGAGAGCACCGGGATCGACCCCGAGGACAGCAAGATCATCACGCTGGCGCGCAGCGCCCGGGCCCGCAACGGGGTGCCCGAGGGGGCGGCGGTGCGGGACGAGACGGGACGGACGTACGTCGCGGGCACGGTGGAGCTCGACTCCCTGAAGCTGAGCGCGCTGCAGACGGCGGTCGCGATGGCCGTGGCCAGCGGCGCGCGGTCCCTGGAGGCCGCCGCCGTCGTGAGCGCGGCCGAGGCCCCGGCCGCGTCCGACCGAGCGGCCGTCCGCGACCTCGGCGGCCCGGACACCCCGGTCCTCCTGGCCGCCCCGGACGGCACCCTTAAGTCCACCACCCCGGCCGGCCCGTAACCGCACCCCAGGCCGCGCCCCGGCCGGCCGAGCCGGATACCGCCGGCGGGGCGGGCGGCACCCTCCCATCTCCTGATGGGCCATCAGTTCCTGCCGGGTCCGGGCATTGACTTCTCCCGCCTCCCGCTCGTGAATGGCCCCCTGCGCGGGGCTCGGAGCGAGGGAACCCAGGGGGCGGGCAGTGCGAACACGGACGCGGAACCGGAGATGGTCGGCAGCCGTCGGCGTGGCCGCACTCGCGGCCACGGCCGGCGGCGCCCTGGGCGCACCCGCCGCGGCCGAGGGCGAGGTGCCCCCGGGGCAGGTGGACTTCCCCACGCAGTGCCTGGCGCCCCAGGAGGCCGGACTCCCGCCCGCCGACGGGCAGAGCACCGCCCGGATCACCGTGGACGACCCGGCCCCCCGGGTCGGCGACACCGTCACCGTGACCTACCAGGTGCTCAGGACCCCCGCCCGCAACCCGGTCGGCGGCGAACTCCCGGCCGACACCCTCACCCCGACCGGCCGGATCCTGCTCGCGGGCGCCCAGAGCGGCGAGGTCACCGTCGTCGGCGCGAAGCGCAACGACCCCGTCCCGGCCGGCGCGCCGCTGCCCGCCGTCACGATGACCGGCACCTTCACCGTCACCGCGCCCGGCGAGACCACCCTGACCCCCGGCCCCTACACCCTGCACACCCGCCACCTGCTCGACCTCGACACCGCCTGCACCGCCGCTGCGGCCGCCGCCCCCGTCTCCGCCCGCCTCGCCGCCGCCGACCTGCCCACGGCCAACCTGCGCAGCGTCTTCCTCGCCTCCGCCCACGGCAGGCCCGGAGCCCCGGTCCGGGTCACCGCCGCCGGCTTCCCCCCGGGCGCCGCCGTGACCGTCGCCGGCCGGGCGGGCGCCGCCGAGACCGCCGACCGGGTGCGCGCCACCGCCGACGGCCTGGGCGCGGCCGTGGTGGAGCTGCCGGTCACGGACCGGGCGACGACCGCGGTGGTCGCCTACGAGGGCGCGGCCTGGTCCGCGCGGCAGGGCTCCGCGCCGGCCGCGTACACGGTCGTCGACGCCGCCCCGCCGCCTCCCGGTACCCGGAAGGTCACCGCGACCGTCGAGCCGGGCGGGCTCGGCGTGACACAGGCGGGCGAGGACATCACCCTGGGCGCGGTCGCGTACGGGGACGGCGCCGCCGCCCCCGGCCGGATCGGCACGGTGACCGTCACCGACGCCCGCGGCGGACCGGCCGGCTGGTCCCTGACCGGCAAGGTCTCCGACTTCACCGGACCCGGCGGGATCCGCATCCCGGGCGCCTCCCTGACCTGGACCCCGTCGTGCGCGGCGGCCCCCGGCAGCCTGAGCCCCTGTACGCCGGGCAGCGCGGGCGTCGTCGGCCCGGAGGGGGCCCTGCTGGCCTCCGCCCCGGACGCCCCGCTGGTCGGCGGCACCTTCACGATCGACGCCGCCGTCACCCTGCACGTGCCGCCGTACACCCCGCCGGGCGCCTACACGGCGGTCCTCACGCTGACCCTGTCGTGACCGCGATCCAGGCCCGCCGGCCCCGCCGGCGCGGGGTCCGGCTCGCCGCCCTGCCGGCAACGGCCGCCGCCGCGTGGGGCCTCGTACTGCTGCCCGCCGGGACGGCGTCCGCGGACGACGGCCAGTGGTCCGTCCTGCCCGCCGCGAACGCCGTGGGCCGGCGCCCGTACTTCTACCTGGCCGCCGCGCCCGGGCAGAGCGTCGCCGACGCCGTCGCCGTCACCAACCGGAGCGACCGCCCCCGCACCTTCCGCCTCTACGCGGCCGACGCCTACAACACCGCCCGCGACGGCGGCTTCGCCCTGCGCGGGCCCGACGAGCCGCGCCGGGCCGCCGCCGCGTGGACGGCGCTCGACCGGGAGCGGGTCACCGTCCCGGCCGGGGGCACGGTCCGCGTCGGCTTCACCCTCACCGTCCCCGACCGCGCGGAACCGGGCGACCACCCCGGCGCCGTCGTAGCCCTCGAAGACCGGCCCGCAGCGCCTGCCGCGCCTGCCGCGCCCGCCGAGGCCAGGGGGGTGGCGGCGCGCCAGGCCGTCGCCGCCCGGCTGTACCTGCGGGTGACCGGCCCCACCGCGCCCGCCCTCGCCGTCCGGGACGTCACCGTGCACCGGCGCGGCGCCGCCGCGGAGATCTCGTACACGCTCCACAACACCGGCAACGTCACCCTCCGGCCCCGGGCCTCCCTCACCGCCGCCGGCGCGCTCGGCCGCCGGCTGCTCGACCGCGGGCTCACCGGGCTGCCCGCCGAACTGCTGCCGGGTCAGGAAGTGCGCCTGCGGGCCCGCTGGGACGGCCCGCCCGCCGCGGAATGGGCCCGGGTGACGGTGGCCGCGAGGTCGGACGGAACCACAGCTCAGGGCCGTGCCGCCTATGCCGCGCACCCGCCGCTCGCGGCTGTGCTCGCCGTCACCGCCCTGGTCTGGTCGGCGCTGGGAGCCGCATCGGGGAGAATGGCCCGTATGAGCGATCGTTCCCCCGAGTCCACCGCCCCGCACCGTGCGGGCTTCGCCTGCTTCGTCGGCCGTCCCAACGCCGGGAAGTCGACCCTCACCAACGCACTCGTGGGCACCAAGGTCGCGATCACCTCCAACCGGCCGCAGACCACCCGCCACACCGTCCGCGGCATCGTGCACCGCCCCGACGCGCAGCTCGTCCTCGTCGACACGCCCGGTCTGCACAAGCCGCGCACCCTCCTCGGCGAGCGCCTCAACGACGTCGTGCGCACCACCTGGGCCGAGGTCGACGTGATCGGCTTCTGCCTGCCGGCCGACCAGAAGCTCGGCCCCGGCGACAAGTTCATCGCCAAGGAGCTCGCGGGGATCAAGAAGACCCCCAAGATCGCCATCATCACCAAGACCGACCTCGTCGAGTCCAAGGCGGTGGGCGAGCAGCTCATCGCCGTCCACCGGCTCGCCGAGGAGCTGGGCTTCGAGTGGGCCGAGATCGTCCCCGTCTCGGCGGTCGGCGACAGCCAGGTCCAGCTGCTGGCCGACCTGATCGCGCCGCTGCTGCCGGAGTCCCCGCCGCTGTACCCGGAGGGCGACCTCACCGACGAGCCCGAGATGGTCATGGTCGCGGAGCTGATCCGGGAGGCGGCGCTGGAAGGCGTGCGGGACGAGCTCCCGCACTCCATCGCCGTGGTCGTCGAGGAGATGATCCCGCGCGAGAACCGTCCGGCGGACCGCCCGCTGCTCGACATCCACGCCAACGTCTACATCGAGCGGCCGAGCCAGAAGGGCATCATCATCGGCCCGAAGGGCTCCCGCCTGAAGGAGGTCGGGATGAAGTCGCGCAAGCACATCGAGGCGCTGCTCGGGACCCCCGTCTTCCTCGACCTCCACGTGAAGGTCGCCAAGGACTGGCAGCGGGACCCCAAGCAGCTGCGCAAGCTCGGCTTCTGACCGGCCGCCCGGGCATGCCCCCGGGCGGCGACTCAGGCGAGGCGGCGGACCTTGAGGGCATTGTCGGGGCGGGTCCCGGGCCGTCCCTCGGGGTCGGTCATGGGCTGGAGGTGCTCCGCCGCGGTCAGGACCTCCCAGCCGCCCTCCGGCAACTCCAGCTGCGCGAGGACCTCCTCCGGGGTGGGGAAGTGGATGTCCGCCAAGGCCTCCGGGTTCCACGACGGCCCTCCCGCGTGGCCCACCACGAGGAGGGTCCCGCCCGGTGCCACCGCGGCGGCGGCCCGGCGCAGGATCCGCTCGCGCGGGAAGTCGCCGTAGCTGTGCAGGAAGCACGCCGAGACGAGCTCGAACTCCCCCTCGGGGAACGACCGCGAGAAGTCGTGCTGCTGCCACTCGACGAGCTCGCCGACCCCGGCCTCGGCGGCGTGCTCGGCCGCCCGGCCGAGGGCCACCTTCGAGATGTCGGCGGCGGTGACCCGCCAGCCGCGGCGGGCCAGCCAGACGGTGTCGGCGCCCTCCCCGCAGCCGAGGTCGAGGGCCCGGCCGGGGGCGAGGTCCTCGGCCTCGCGGACCAGGAGGGCGTTCGGCCTGCCGCTCCAGATGCGCGTGCTCTCGCTGTAGCGCCCGTCCCAGAACTCCGCGCCGCCGGCTACGGGGCCGGCCTCGTCCGCGTGGGCGTTCTCGTGCGCGGGGTCGTGCGTGTGCGTGTGCTCGTGCTTCGGCATGGGAGCCTCTTCCGCTCGGGGTCTTCGTGGCCCCGATGCTGTGCCCGACCCGGCCCCCTCGGCAAACAACGTTGCCGACCTGGCAAAGGGCGGTGCGGCCGGGTCACCGGGGCGCCGACCGGCCCCAGTCCGGTCCCAGCAGGTGCGAGGGGTCCGTCAGGCCCCTCTAGCGCCATTCCCGGAAGGTCAGCGGGGGCGCGCCGCCCGGGTGGTCGAAGGACAGCGGCACGATCCGGTCGCAGGTGGCGCGGCCGTCCCACCACACCGTGTCGGCCAGCGGCCCGGTGATCACCAGCAGGGTGCGGAAGCCGCAGCCGTTCTCCCGCAGCACGACGGCGCCCGCCGTCTTGCGGTCCTCCCGCTCCTCGCCCTCGTCGTCCCAGCGCGCCCAGGCCTCGGCATAGGCCAGGTCGTCGGCGAAGTCCGCCGACTGCGGCTGCCGGGCCCACTGCTCGACGTCCTCGGCCGCGTAGGAGTCGGGATGGGGGAACGGCACGGGCAGCAGGTCGCGCCGGGTCTCGTGGTTCGCGTCCCACCAAAGCCCTCCGGCCCGCGCCGGAGCCGGCGCACTTGGCCGCCTCCGGCGCTCTCCTCCCGCAGGTACGTGCGGTAGCCGGGCGGGAAGCGGACCCCCAGCTCACGCTCGGCCTCGGCCACTTCGGCCTCGGACAGCGGGGGCGCCGACCCGGGGGGTGTGGCCGAACCCGCCCGCCGGCCGGTGCGGCGGCGCCACGGCAGCCGGAGCCGGCCGGTCACGCGCCGGGCTCCGGCGGCTCCGCGATCAGGGCGGTGCCCACCCGGCGGAAGCCGGCGCGGCCGTAGATCCGGGCCACGTCCTCGTCGCCCGCCGAGAGGAAGACCGTGCGGGCGCCGCGCGCGCGGGCCTGCGCGACGAGGGCCGCGGTGACCCCGAGGGCCAGGCCCTGGCGGCGGGCGGACGGGAGGGTGCCGACGCCCACGACCTCGGCGACGTCACCGACCGGGTTGAACATCCCCGAGCACAGCACCACGCCGTCGCGGACGGCCGCGGCCATCCCCGAGGTGCCCGCCGCGAGCTTCGCCGAGACGCTCGCCCGGCGGGTCTCCACCGACGGGTCGGCCAGCGCGGCCGCCAGCTCCTTCGGCCCGGCCTCGCCCACCGCCGTCCCCGGGTCCGCGAAGGCCAGCGCCGGCACCGTCAGAGCGGCCGCCAGCAGGGGGTCCTCGGCGTCGAGCGGCCGTACCTCCGGATGCGGGGGCAGTTCCTCGGCGGCCTCCAGCACCATCAGCGGGTGCGCGTGGACGTGCAGCCCGGCCGCCTCCGCGGCGCCGCGCAGCGCGGGGCTGGTCTCGGCGACCCACTCGAAGGCCTCGGGCACGCCGAGCTCGCGCTGGCGGGCGAGCACCCGCGCCACGTCCGCGGCGCTCGCGTCGGCGCCGCCGAGCGCGGGCCGCGCGTAGTACGGCCAGCCCGCGCCCTCCTGGACGAACAGGGTCAGCGGGCCGAAGTCCTCGGCCCTGGCGCCACCCACGCGCGGCACCGTGTCGTAGTACCGCTCCAGTTCGGACAGCGTCGAATCGATCATGGGATTGGTCATCCGGCCATCCAAGCAAAGGGCCGGGTGCTCAGGCACCTTCTTTCAGGACGCGGGAGATCAGCGCCCGCTGGGCCTCCGACAGGCGCGGCTCGGCGCAGGAGACCGTCCGCCCGTCGACCGTGATCCGGTACGAGAAGCCGTCCCGTACCCGGTCCGCCGGGTCGCCCGGCGAACCGGGCCGCAGCGCGAGCTGGGCCAGGGCCCGCCACTCGTCCTCGTCCGGCAGGCCCGAGGTGTCCACCTCGGCCCGTCGCTCGATGCCCGCGAAGCCGCCCGTCCGCACCACCAGAATCCGCATGCGAGTGCTCTACCCCGTGAACGGGACGCCTACGGCCGACCACGCCTTCTGCAGCGCCTGGTGCTCCGCCCCGCCGTCCCCGTAGCGGGTGGCGGCGGCCGCGGTGGAGAGCCGGGCGAAGTCCGCGAAGTCGGCCTTCGGGGTGAGGTCCCCGCCGGTCAGGGTGTCGTACCAGATCTGTCCGGCCCGCTCCCAGGCCTTGCCGCCGAGCTCGGTCGCCGCGATGTAGAAGGCGTGGTTGGGGATGCCGGAGTTGATGTGGACACCGCCGTTGTCGCTGTGGGTGTTCACGTAGTCGTCCATGGTGGCCGGCTGCGGGTCCTTGCCGAGCTCGTCGTCGTCGTACGCGGTGCCGGGCGCCTTCATCGAGCGCAGGGCGACCCCGGTCACGTTGGGGCCGAGGAGTCCGGCCCCGATCAGCCAGTCGGCCTGGTCGGCGGTCTGCTCCAGGGAGTGCTGCTTGATCAGCGAGCCGAAGACGTCCGACATCGACTCGTTCAGTGCGCCCGACTGGCCGCGGTAGCGCAGGTTCGCCGTGTACTGGGTGACGCCGTGGGTCAGCTCGTGCCCGATGACGTCCACCGACACGGTGAAGTCGAGGAAGAGGTCGCCGTCGCCGTCGCCGAACACCATCTGCCGGCCGTCCCAGAAGGCGTTGTTGTAGTCCTCGCCGTAGTGGACGGTGGCATCCAGCGGGAGCCCGGAATCGTCGATCGAGCGGCGCCCGAAGCCCTTCAGGAACAGTTCGTAAGTCGCCCCGAGGCCCGCGTAGGCGCGGTTGACGCTGGCGTCCCCGCTCGGCGGGTCGCCCTCTTCGCGGACCTTCGTCCCCGGCAGCTGCGTACGGTGCTGGGCATCGAAGATCGTCCGCTGCGGGTCGTCGCCCGCCGGTGCGGCGAGCGCGGGCACGATCCCGCGCACGGCGGTGACCCGGCGCCGGGTGCGCAGCAGGGAGTCGCGTTCGAGGGTGCGCTGGGCGAGGTCGGCGCGGCGGGCGTCCCCGGACAGGGCGGCCTTGTCGAGGAGGTGCGGCGGCACGACCGTGCAGAAGACGGGGTGGCGGTGGGTGTGGGAGGCATCCATGCCCGGCAATGTGGCACCGAGTCACTTCGGTGTCACTAGCTGCAACCATGATTCATTCGGTTGTGTCACCTTCCCTCTGCGCAGAAACGTCCCTGGTGTCATCGCACGGCGGGATCGCGGGGCCTTCGGGGGATCGCCCCGACCCGGACGGCGGAAACGAGGTGTAGCTCACATTTGGTGCAAATCGGACGCGCGGGTCTTGCATACTGAAACAGGTCCTCGCGTTACGGCGCGGCTCGGCTAGGCTCGGCCCATCATGCGTTTCGGGCTGCTTCTCCTTAGCTGCCGCGGCGAGGGTCTGTAGTCGTAGGCCGGCCCCCTCCCCGCGGAGTTTGGTGTTGCGGTTTTCACTACCGCCGTCGGCCGTCCCAGCGAACTACCGCGGACACGCGAGGAGCCCAACGCCATGAGCCAGCAGCCTTTTGTCGGTCGCCCCACGCCCATCACGAACGCGACCCACACCCAGAAGCCCTCCGGGATGCCGATCCACAAGTACGGCCGGTACGAGCAGGTGGACATCCCGGACCGCACCTGGCCCGATGCCCGCGTCACCAAGGCCCCCCGCTGGCTGTCCACCGACCTGCGCGACGGCAACCAGTCGCTGATCGACCCCATGACCCCCGCCCGCAAGCGCGAGATGTTCGACCTGCTGGTGCGCATGGGCTACAAGGAGATCGAGGTCGGGTTCCCGTCCTCCGGCGAGACCGACTTCGCCTTCGTGCGCTCCATCATCGAAGAGGGCGCGATCCCGGACGACGTCACCATCTCCGTACTGACCCAGGCCCGCGAGGACCTGATCGAGCGGACCGTCGAGTCCCTGGTCGGCGCCAAGCGCGCCACCGTGCACCTGTACAACGCCACCGCGCCGACCTTCCGCCGGGTCGTCTTCCGCGGCTCCAAGGAGCAGATCAAGCAGATCGCCGTCGACGGCACCCGCCTGGTCATGGAGTACGCCGAGAAGCTGCTGGGCCCGGAGACCACCTTCGGCTACCAGTACAGCCCGGAGATCTTCACCGACACCGAGCTGGACTTCGCCCTGGAGGTCTGCGAGGCCGTCTGCGACGTCTGGCAGCCGTCCGAGGGCCGCGAGATCATCCTGAACCTGCCCGCCACCGTGGAGCGTTCGACGCCGTCCACCCACGCGGACCGCTTCGAGTGGATGGCCCGCAACCTGACCCGCCGCGAGCACATCTGCATCTCCGTGCACCCGCACAACGACCGCGGCACCGCCGTCGCCGCCGCCGAGCTGGCCCTGATGGCCGGCGCCGACCGCATCGAGGGCTGCCTGTTCGGGCAGGGCGAGCGCACCGGCAACGTCGACCTGATCACGCTGGGCATGAACCTGTTCTCCCAGGGCATCGACCCGCAGATCGACTTCTCGCAGATCGACGAGATCCGCCGCACCAGTGAGTACTGCAACCAGATGGAGGTCCACCCGCGCCACCCCTACGCGGGCGACCTGGTCTACACCGCCTTCTCCGGCTCCCACCAGGACGCCATCAAGAAGGGCTTCGACGCCATGGAGGCCGACGCGGCCGCCCGGGGCAAGACCGTCGACGACATCGAGTGGGCGGTCCCGTACCTGCCCATCGACCCCAAGGACGTCGGCCGCTCCTACGAGGCGGTCATCCGGGTCAACTCGCAGTCCGGCAAGGGCGGCATCGCGTACGTCCTGAAGAACGACCACAAGCTGGACCTGCCGCGCCGCATGCAGATCGAGTTCTCGCGGATCATCCAGGCCAAGACCGACGCCGAGGGCGGCGAGGTCACGCCCAAGGCGATCTGGGACGTCTTCTCCGACGAGTACCTGCCGAACCCGGAGAACCCGTGGGGACGCATCCAGCTGCGCTCCGGTTCGACGGCCACCGACAAGGACGGCACGGACACGCTGACCGTCGAGGCGGTCGTGGACGGCGTGGAGACGGTCCTGAACGGCACCGGCAACGGCCCGATCTCGGCGTTCTTCGACGCGCTGGCCGGCATCGGCGTCGACGCCCGCCTGCTGGACTACACCGAGCACACCATGAGCGAGGGCGCGTCCGCCGTGGCCGCCTCCTACATCGAGTGCGCGATCGACGGCCGGGTCCTGTGGGGCATCGGCATCGACGCCAACACCACCCGCGCCTCCCTGAAGGCGGTCATCTCCGCCGTCAACCGAGCGGGCCGCTGACCCCTCGCACGTGAACCCCGCTCCTCCTTCCGGCAGGGGCGGGGTTCCGTCGTACCCGGCCGCCGCGCCCCGGGCACCGGGCTTGGGGCCCGGGGCACCCCGCTCCGGCCGCGGGGGCGTCAGCGGGCCAGGCAGCCGCCGTCCACCGCAAGGACCATCCCCCCGTCACGGACGACGCCGCGCCCGAGGCGAGGAAGGCGACGACCCGGGCCACCTCCTCCGGCTCGCCGAGCCGGCTCATCGCGTCCGCCCCCGTGACCTCCGCCAGGTACTCCCGCCGGCTGGCCGCCCGTACGCCGCCTGGCGGGCCTGCCCGGCCACACCCGAGATCGAGAACACGCTGCGCGGTCAACGCCTCGATGGCGTACTCGCGTACATCCGAAAGAGGGAGCACCCCGGCGCCGGCCACGGCGACGTCGAGGCGCCCGTAGGCCTCCACCGCGGCGGCGACCATCGCCCGGTTGCCGTCCGGATCGCAGACGTCACCGCCCACCACGGTGACCGAGCGGCCGTCGGCGGCCAGATCCGTACGCAGCGCCTCGACCCCGGGGCCGTTGATATCGGCCGCGGCCACCCGGGCTCCGGAGCGGGCGAGCACCACGGCGGTGGCCCGGCCGATCCCGTTGGCGGCCCCGGCACCAGACACGACTTCTCCTTCATGCGGCAGACCCTGAGCGGAACCGGGGACGCAGATCGGCCAAGTCCCGCGCGCGGGACATGTTGTCTTGTCGCACGACTGACGCATCCTCACCGATGTGGCTAACATCACGCCCACCCGGCGATGCTGCCGGACGACCACGGAGGTGCGACGTGCTGCCAGTTCGGGGTGGGGACGGCCGGAAGCTGACGGTCTGGGGCATCCGTACCACCTGGAGCACCGTGGGGGACGGGGAGTTCTTCTGCCCCGACTGCGGTGGGGACCGCAACTACCGCAGGCGCACGGGCCGCCGCCGGTTCACCGTCCTCGGGGTGCCGCTGCTGCCGCGCGGCCAGGCGGGACCCGTCGTCGAGTGCCAGGGCTGCCGCGAGCGGTTCGGCACCGACGTCCTCGACCACCTCACCACCACCCGGTTCACCGCGCTCCTGCGGGACGCCGTGCACACCGTGGCGCTGGCGGTGCTCACGGCGGGCGGGACGGCCTCGCGCAGCGCGCTGGAGGCCGCCGTGTGCGCCGTACGGGCCGCCGGCTTCCAGGACTGCACCGAGGAGCAGCTGGAGTCCCTCGTGGAGGCGCTGTCCTCGGACGAGGGCCGGCTCGGGCTGTACGACATCCCCGAGTGCTGCGGGGCGGCGCTGTCGATAGAGCTCCACGAGGCCCTGGAGCCGCTGGCCCCGCACCTGGCCGGACCGGGCCGCGCATCGATCCTGCTCCAGGGCGCCAGGATCGCCCTCGCGGACGGCCCGTACATCCCGGCCGAGCGCGAGGTGCTCGCGACCGTCGGAGCGGCGCTGCGGATCGGCGCGGACGAGGTGGCGCGGCTGCTGTCGGCGGTGCGCGCGCCCTGAGGAGAGCCCGCGCGGCCCCGCAACCGTCCGGAAGACCTCGGTCCGACGTAACGATCCGGCCTCGCGAAGGCTGAAATCTCGCCTGGTGAACACTTTGTGAACAGCGGAGTCCGTGACTCCGGGCCCGTTCGGGCCGCCCGGGAGGGTGGCGGAACGGGCCCTTCTTCTTTGCGTCACCGAAGGGGAGCAAAGCGCGTCGTGGCAGCTCACGGCTGGTGTGCTTCGCACTCGCGTGGGCGGAACGCCACCCACCGGAAGGCCCGGCTCATACCTCTGCGGCGGATCCTTCACCACTGGAGAAATCTACAGATCTGAGGCTCCGGGCGGTCAACAGTTTGTAGAAGTCGACGATACCTGTGAGGCCTCCCACAGGCGTTCAATTCCGGTCACACGCCGAGAAGCCGCCGCCCCGCACAGCGGGACTTCGACCCACGTGAACGTACTGAAAACCCTGGCGAACCAACGGGTTAACGACCCACTTCGCCCAGGGATAACCAGATCTCCTCTCACTTACCTACCTTGAAGGGCAAGGCTGAGATGGCACGTGTCGCCGCCCGGCTTTCCGGCGAAGGAAAGCAGAGCACGCACCCGGTCGACGAGGTGCTCCCCGTCCCCAAGCTCGCGCTGTACGGCTTCCAGCACGTACTAGCCTTCTACGCCGGCGCGGTGATCGTCCCGATCATCGTGGGCAGCGCGCTCAAGCTGAGCCCTGAACAGCTGGTCTACCTGATCAACGCGGACCTCTTCACCTGCGGTATCGCGTCGATCATCCAGGCCTGGGGCATCGGCCGGATCGGCGCGCGACTGCCGCTGATCCAGGGCGTGACCTTCACCGCCGTGTCCCCGATGATCGCCATCGGCCTCGGCGCGGGCGGCGGAACGGCCGCCCTGCTGGTCATCTACGGCGCGGTCATCACCGCCGGTATCGCCACCTTCGCCTTCGCCTGGCTGCCCGCCAAGGCGTTCCGGGCGGTGATGCGGCTCTTCCCGCCCGTCGTCACCGGCACGGTGATCACCGTCCTGGGCATCGTCCTGATCCCGGTCGGCCTCAACGACGCGGCCGGCGGCCTCGGCAGCCCCGACTTCGGCGAGCCGAAGAACTTCGCCTACGCAGGCGGCACGATGCTCTTCATCCTGATCCTGATGAAGCTCGGCAGGCCCTTCCTGTCCAGCATCGCGATCCTCCTCGGCCTGGTCGTCGGCACCGGCGTCGCCTTCCTCCTCGGCGACGCGCAGTTCGCCGACGTGGGCAAGTCCGACTGGATCGGCGTCACCACCCCCTTCTACTTCGGCGTCCCGAAGTTCGAGTGGTTCCCGATCGTCCTGATGCTCATCGTCATGCTGATCACCATGGTCGAGACGACCGGTGACACCTACGCCGTCGGCGACATCGTCGGCAAGGAGGTCGACAGCGAGACCGTGGCCCGCGCCCTGCGCGCCGACGGCGCCGCCACCGCCCTCGGCGGCGTCCTCAACTCCTTCCCGTACGTCGCCTTCGCCGAGAACGTCGGCCTCGTGCGGATGACGAAGGTGAAGAGCCGGTTCGTGGTCGTCGCCGCGGGCGTCTTCATGATCATCCTCGGTCTGCTGCCCAAGGCCGCCGCGATCGTCGCCGCCGTCCCGCACGGAGTCCTCGGCGGCGCCGCCACCGTGATGTTCGCCATGGTCGCGCTGGCCGGCATCCAGACCCTGGGCAAGGTGGACCTCAAGGAGGAGAAGAACGCCCTGATCGTCGGCGTCTCCCTCGCCTTCGCCCTGCTCCCGGCGACCGTCCCGGTCTTCTTCACCAAGCACATGGACGCGGACCTGTCCTCGCTGCTCAACAGCGGTGTCACCCTCGGTGCCACGGCTGCGATCGTGCTCAACCTCATCTTCAACGGCCTGGCGAAGGACAACGCCCACGACGCCCCGGCGGCAGGCGCCCAGGCCCTCGCCGAGGCCGAGGTCGACACGGCTCCCGGCGTCGGCGCCCCGGCCGCCGAGACGCCCGCGGCGGTGCCGGCCCAGGCCGCCGCCCCGGCCGCCCCCGCCTCCGCAGCCGAGAAGGCGGACGACGCCGACCCCACGCCGTCCCCGTCCGCTCCCTGATCCTCCCAAGGGGCACCGACCCCTCGCCCGGACCTCGGTCCTGGCGAGGGGTCATCGCTGTCCCGCGGCCGTTCCCGTCCGCCAAACCGCCACGGCGCCGCCGGCTTCTTGAGATCCTTGTGCCGTCCGCCCACCGGCGCCGGTTGTCGCGCGCCCGTGCGGGACAATGGGCGCATGAGTCTGTTCCGCGACGACGGCATCGTGCTGCGCACCCAGAAGCTGGGTGAGGCGGACCGCATCATCACGCTGCTGACCCGCGGCCACGGCAGGGTGCGGGCCGTCGCCCGCGGGGTGCGGCGCACGAAGTCCAAGTTCGGCGCCGGGCTGGAACCCTTCTCCCATGCCGACGTCCAGTTCTTCGCCCGGGGCAGCGAACTGATCGGCCGCAGCCTCCCGCTCTGCACCCAGTCCGAGATCATCGCCCCGTACGGCAGCGGCATCGTCACCGACTACGCCCGCTACACCGCCGGCACCGCGATGCTGGAGACCGCCGAGCGGTTCACCGAGAACGAGGGCGAGCCCTCCGTGCAGCAGTACCTGCTGCTGGTGGGAGCCCTGCGCACGCTCTCGCGCGGCGAACACGAACCGAACCTCATCCTGGACGCCTTCCTGCTGCGCTCGCTCGCCGTCAACGGCTACGCGCCCAGCTTCGAGGACTGCGCGAAGTGCGGGATCCACGGCCCCAACCGGCACTTCTCCGTCGCCGCGGGCGGGGTCATATGCGGGGACTGCCGGGTGCCCGGCAGCGTCGTACCCTCGTCGGAGGCCATCGCCCTGCTCAGCGCCCTGCTGACGGGCGACTGGGGGCATGCCGACGCGTGTGAGGCGCGTCACGTGCGGGAGGGCAGCGGGCTGGTCTCCGCCTATTTGCACTGGCATCTGGAGCGCGGGCTACGCTCCCTGCGATACGTCGAGAAATAGGAGCTGGGCACATGGCACGACGCGGGATTCTGGGACGCTCTCGCCGGGAGTACAAGGTTCCCGAGCCGCACCCCTCCGGCGCGGTCCCGCCGAAGATCCCCGGCGAGCTGGTCCCGAACCACGTCGCGGTCGTCATGGACGGCAACGGCCGCTGGGCCAAGGAGCGCGGTCTGCCGCGCACCGAGGGGCACAAGGTCGGCGAGGGCGTCGTGCTCGACGTGCTCAAGGGCTGCCTGGAGATGGGCGTCAAGAACCTCTCCCTGTACGCCTTCTCGACGGAGAACTGGAAGCGCTCGCCCGACGAGGTCCGCTTCCTGATGAACTTCAACCGCGACGTCATCCGCCGCCGCCGCGACGAGATGAACGAGCTGGGCATCCGCATCCGCTGGGTCGGCCGCATGCCGAAGATGTGGAAGTCGGTCGTCCAGGAGCTCCAGGTCGCGCAGGAGCAGACCGTCGACAACGACGCCATGACCCTGTACTTCTGCGTGAACTACGGCGGCCGTGCGGAGATCGCCGACGCGGCGCAGGCCATCGCGCGCGACGTGGCCGCGGGCAAGCTCGACCCCTCGAAGGTCAACGAGAAGACCTTCGCCAAGTACATCTACTACCCCGACATGCCGGACGTGGACCTGTTCCTGCGCCCGAGCGGCGAGCAGCGCACCTCCAACTACCTGCTCTGGCAGAGCGCGTACGCCGAGATGGTCTTCCAGGACGTGCTGTGGCCGGACTTCGACCGCCGCAACCTCTGGGCGGCGTGCCTGGAGTACGCCCAGCGCGACCGCCGCTTCGGCGGCGCGGTCCCCAACCAGCCGGACGCCACCGCCTGACGGGGGCGCGTGACCGCCGGATTCCACCCTGCCGGTAGGGTCCGCTGTCATGAACACGGATGGGGATCATGCACAGCGGACCGCGCAGGCCGCCTTCGTCTACGAGCTGACGCTCGCCGACCTTCAGGGCGTCGTCCGGGTGCGTGCCCGGCGGACGGGAGCCGGGCGTGTGGAGACGCTCCTGCTTCCCCTGGCGACCATTGCTCCCGTGGTGGTGTTCTCGCTGTTCCGCGGGCTGCTGCCGGTCGCCGTCGTGACCGGCGCGGTGCTGGGGCTCGGTGCCGGAGTCCTCGGAGTCGTACGGAGCCGGCGCGGCATGGCGCGTCGGCTTCACGCGGTGTGGGCTGCGTACGGGCAGTGCCGAACGGTGGTCGACGACCGGGGCGCCGCGACGACGGGCGAGACCATGTCGTACACGGCCGACTGGAAGCTCTTCACGCACTACGCCGAGACGCCGGACCTCTTCGTCCTGGTCGGGGGCCCGCGTGCGAGCTGCCTCGCGGCGGTGCCGAAGCGGGGAGCCGAGGAGCCCGCCGACGTCGACCGACTGCGGGCGATCCTGGACGCGCACCTGAGGCGGCTCTAGGCACCCCTGGGCCCGGCTCCGGCCGGGCCGGTCAGCCCGCGGAGGCGCAGTCGGCGCAGGTGCCGAAGATCTCCACCGTGTGGGCGACGTTCACGTAGCCGTGCTCGGCGGCGATGGACTCCGCCCACTTCTCCACGGCCGGGCCCTCCACCTCGACGGCCTTGCCGCACTTGCGGCAGACCAGGTGGTGGTGGTGATCGCCGGTGGAGCAGCGGCGGTAGACGGACTCGCCGTCGCTGGTGCGCAGGACGTCCACCTCGCCCGCGTCCGCCAGGGACTGCAGGGTGCGGTAGACGGTGGTCAGGCCGACGGAGTCGCCACGGTGCTTGAGCATGTCGTGGAGTTCCTGGGCGCTGCGGAACTCGTCCACCTCGTCCAGTGCCGCCGCCACTGCGGCCCGCTGGCGGGTGGATCGTCCTCGTACTGGCGCGGTACTCATCTCGCCAGGCGCAGTCGCCACCGGTTCCTCCTCGTATAGGCCTGCGGCCATTGTGCCAGTCCGCTAGACCTTCACATCGTCGCGCGTGCAGACCTCTTCGGTCGCCCGTGCGGCCCTGGCCCGGCGGCGGGCCAGAGGAGCGGAGAGCGCGGTCAGCACCATGAAGACGCCGATCGCGAGCAGCACGATCGTCGCGCCCGAGGGCACGTTGATGTAGTAGGTGGCCGCCGTGCCGGTCAGGGAGACGGTCACGCTGATGGCCATGGCCAGGCCCAGCGTGGTGGCGAAGCTGCGGGTGATCCGCTGGGCGGCGGCGACCGGGATCACCAGCATCGCGCTGACCAGCAGCAGGCCGACGATGCGCATGGCGACGGTGACGGTGACCGCGGCGGTGACCGCCATCAGGAGATTCAGCGCGCGCACGGGCAGTCCGGTGACCCGGGCGAACTCCTCGTCCTGGCAGACGGCGAAGAGCTGCCTGCGCAGGCCGACGGCGACGGCGAGGACGAAGGCGGCGAGGATCGCCATCGCGGTCACGTCCTCGGCGGCGACCGTGGTGATCGAGCCGAACATGGAGCCCAGGAGGCTGGCCGTCTGCCCGCCGCCCAGATTGATGATCATGACGCCGCCGGCGAGGCCGCCGTAGAACAGCATGGCGAGGGCGACGTCCCCGCTGGTCCTGCCGCGGGCGCGGATCAGCTCCATGCCGACGGCGCCGACGACGGCGACGAGGGTGGCCATCCACACCGGGCTGGTCTGG
The DNA here is from genome assembly GCF_001953875.1 of Streptomyces amritsarensis. Classification (GTDB taxonomy): domain Bacteria; phylum Actinomycetota; class Actinomycetes; order Streptomycetales; family Streptomycetaceae; genus Streptomyces; species Streptomyces amritsarensis. Next base: position 25,366 of record NZ_MQUR01000048.1, on the reverse strand, counting down.
AGCACGAAGCCGAGGGCGACACCGGTCATGGCGACGTGGCCGAGGCCGTCGCCCATGAGCGCCTGGCGGCGCTGGACGAGGTACGTGCCGATGGCGGGGGCCGTGATGCCGACCAGGGCGGCTGCGATCAGCGCTCGCTGCATGAAGGCGTAGTCGAGGATGTCCATCAGCTCAGCAGTCCCGTCCGCAGGGGCTCGGCGTCGTGCGCCGCGTGGGGGTGTACGTGGTCGTGGCCGGGCAGGGCGTGCTGGCCGACGGCCTCCGGGGGCGGGCCGTCGTGGACGACGCAGCCGTCGCGCAGGACGACGGCACGGTCGATCAGGGGCTCCAGCGGACCCAGCTCGTGCAGGACGAGCAGGACGGCGGAGCCGGCCGCGACCTGCGCGCGCAGGGCGTTCGCCAGGACCTCCTGGTTGGCGAGGTCCACGCCCGCCATCGGCTCGTCCATGATCAGCAGTTCGGGTTCGACGGCGAGCGCCCGGGCTATGAGGACGCGCTGGTGCTGTCCGCCGGAGAGGGCGTCCACCGAGACGTCGGCGTGCGCCTCCATGCCGACCAGGGCCAGGGCCTGCTCTATCGCGGCCTTGTCGGCCCTGCGCAGCAGCCCGAAGCGGGTGCGGGCGAGCCGGCCGGAGGAGACGACCTCGCGGACGGTGGCCGGGACGCCGCCGGCGGCCGTGGTGCGCTGCGGGACGTACCCGACGCGCGCCCAGTCGCGGAAGCGCTTGAAGTCGGTGCCGAAGAGGCTGAGGGAGCCGTCGGTCAGCGGTACCTGGCCGACCACGGCGCGGACGGCCGTGGACTTGCCGGAGCCGTTGGCTCCGAGCAGGGCGACGACCTCACCGCGGTGGACGGTGAGGTCGATTCCGCGCAGCACGGGGCGCGAGCCGAGCGAGGCCTTGGCCCCGCGCAGGGATATGACGGGCCGGTCGTCGGCCGGCCGGGGCGGGGACTGCATGGCTCGCGCCTCCGTTGCTGCTGTCATCACTTGGCTCCGAGCGCCTTCTGGAGGTTCTTGAGGTTGGACCGCATGACCTCGAAGTAGTCGGCGCCCTGGGACTTGTCGGTGATGCCCTCGATGGGGTCGAGGACGTCGGTCTTCAGGCCCGTGTCCGTCGCGAGGGTCTTGGCCGTCTTGTCGCTGGCCAGCGTCTCGAAGAACACGGTGGTGACATTGTCCTTCTTCGCGACCGCCTGCAGCTCCTTCATCCGGGCCGGGCTCGGCTCGGACTCGGGGTCGACGCCGGCGATGCCCTCCTGGTCGAGGCCGTAGCGCTCGGCGAGGTAGCCGAAGGCGGAGTGGGTGGTGATGAAGGTCCGGGAGGCGGTGTTCTTCAGGCCGTCCTTGAACTCGGTGTCCAACGCGCCCAGCTTGCCGACCAGTTCGTCGGTGTTCTTCTTGTAGTCCGCCGCGTGGCCGGGGTCGGCCTTCTCCAGTGCGGCGCCGACGCCCTTGGCGATCTCCGCGTACTTGACCGGGTCGAGCCAGACGTGCGGGTCGGTGCCGCTTGCGCCCTCATCGTGGCCCTCGTGCCCACCCGCGGGCTTTTCGGAGTGCTCGTCGGAGTGCTCGTCGCCCTCCTGGTGCGCGTGGCCCTCCTCGCCGTGGGCCGGCTCGGCGGCGTGGGCCTCCAGCTCGGTGAGGGTGGCGGCGTCGACGATGTTCTTCACGCCGGACTGGGCGACGGCCTTGTCGACGGCGGGCTGCAGGTTCTTGAGGTAGAGCACCACGTCGGCCTCGCCGAGCCGCGCGGTCTGCTGGGGGGTGATCTCCAGGTCGTGCGGCTCGACGCCGGGCTTGGTCAGGCCGTCGACCTTCACGTGCTCCTTGCCGATCTGCTCGGCGACGAACTGGAGCGGGTAGAACGACGCCGTTACGCCGAGCTTGCCGTCCTTGCTGTCGGCGGCGCCCGCTCCGGAGCAGGCGGTCAGGGCCGTGGCGCCGAGGGCGACGGCGCCGGCAAGAGCGGCGCTGGGTATGAGGCGTCGTACGTTCATGACATCCATTTTCATCAAAGATGGAAACGATTGTCAAAAACCCAGGTGGGAGGGGCGGCCGGCCAGGCCTGGACGGGGAACCGATTTGAAAGGGGGGGTGCGGGCGCCGGTAATCTAAAGACTTCGCCGTTCGTCCTCGTAATGAAGAGAGCACCGTGGCCGCCGACAAGATCGACACCATCGTCAGCCTGAGCAAGCGCCGTGGCTTCGTTTTCCCGTGCAGTGAGATCTACGGCGGCTCCAGGGCTGCCTGGGATTACGGTCCGCTGGGTGTCGAGCTCAAGGAGAACATCAAGCGCCAGTGGTGGAAGGCGATGGTCACCGGGCGTGAGGACGTCGTCGGTCTCGACTCGTCCGTGATCCTGGCCCCCGAGGTCTGGGTGGCCTCCGGCCACGTCGCCACTTTCTCGGACCCGCTGACCGAGTGCACCTCCTGCCACAAGCGCCACCGCGCCGACCACCTCGAAGAGGCGTACGAGGCCAAGCACGGCCGCCTCCCCGAGAACGGCCTGGCCGACATCAACTGTCCCAACTGCGGTGTGAAGGGCCAGTTCACCGAGCCCAAGCAGTTCTCCGGCATGCTGGAGACCCACCTCGGCCCCACCCAGGACACCGGCTCCAAGGCGTACCTGCGCCCCGAGACGGCCCAGGGCATCTTCACGCAGTTCGCCCAGGTCCAGGTCACCTCGCGCAAGAAGCCGCCCTTCGGCATCGCGCAGATGGGCAAGTCCTTCCGCAACGAGATCACGCCGGGCAACTTCATCTTCCGCACCCGCGAGTTCGAGCAGATGGAGATGGAGTTCTTCGTCAAGCCGGGCGAGGACGAGCAGTGGCAGGAGTACTGGATGCAGGAGCGGTGGAACTGGTACCGCGACCTCGGCATCCGCGAGGAGAACATCCGCTGGTACGAGCACCCGAAGGAGAAGCTGTCCCACTACTCGAAGCGCACCGCCGACATCGAGTACCGCTTCAACTTCGGCGGCAGCGAGTTCTCCGAGCTGGAGGGCGTCGCCAACCGCACCGACTACGACCTCAAGGCGCACTCCGCGGCCTCCGGCCAGGACCTCCGCTACTTCGACCAGGAGTCCAAGGAGCACTACACCCCGTACGTCATCGAGCCGGCGGCCGGTGTCAACCGCGCCATGCTCGCCTTCATGCTCGACGCGTACAACGAGGACGAGGCCCCCAACGCCAAGGGCGTCATGGAGAAGCGCACCGTCATGCGCCTCGACCCGCGCCTGGCCCCGATCAAGGTCGCCGTCCTGCCGCTGTCCCGCAACGCGCAGCTGTCGCCGAAGGCCAAGGGCCTCGCCGCCGACCTGCGCAAGTTCTGGAACATCGAGTTCGACGACGCGGGCGCCATCGGCCGCCGCTACCGCCGCCAGGACGAGATCGGCACCCCGTTCTGCGTCACCGTCGACTTCGACACCCTGGACGACAACGCCGTGACCGTGCGCGAGCGCGACACCATGAAGCAGGAGCGCGTCTCCCTGGACCAGATCCAGACCTACCTCGGCAGCCGCCTGCTCGGCTGCTGACGAGCCCGTACCGACGACCGGCGGCCCGGTGCGCACCTGCGCGCCGGGCCACCGGCCGTTCTGCCGACTGCCGGCGGCCGGCCTCTCGCCCTCGGCCCCTCGGCCTGCGAGCGCCGGCCGTCCACGAGGGCGGCCGCGCCGCCCTCGCGTGCCGAGGCCCGGGTCGTGCCGTGCCGGTCGGCCCGTTCGGGACGATCCGGGTGCGTCAGGCGCGCAGGCCCCGGATCACCAGGGCGGTGACCGCCTCGAACTCCGCGACGATGGTGGGGGAGAACCACTCTGCCGCGTACTGCGGGTCGTGGAAACGGCCGGTGGCGTCGAAGACAGCACGGGCCGCTGCCGGTACGTCGGCCGCCGCGAGCGAACCGTCGGCCACTCCCTGGGCGATGATCCGGGCCAACTGGTCGATCAGCTCGGTCAGATGCTGCTCCACCGTCCCGCTGTTCTCGGCGAGGAGCACCGTGTACGTCGCGAACAGCTCGGGATCGTCGCCGGCCTTGTGGCGCTTGGCCTCGAACAGAGCCTCCAGCCAGGCCTCCAGTTTGGAGGGCGCGCTCCCGGCGGGAGCCGAGGTGATCTGCTCCAGCATCACGACGCTCTTGGCGAGCCAGCGGTCGGTGACCGCCTCGCGCAGCGCGGCCTTCGACGGGAAGTGCCGGTAGACGCTGCCGTGGCTGACGCCCAGGGCGCGCGCCACATCCACCACGGTCGCCTTGGTGGGGCCGAAGCGGCGCAGGACTTCCTCGGTGGTCTCGAGGATGCGATCGGGGGTGAGGGGCTCGGCGGCAGCGGGTGGCATGGGTACGACCGTACCGCCAGCTCAGTGCTCGCTGTCGAGGTGGGCCATCTGCGCCGCCGGATACCGTTCGCCCGACGCCGCACCGGCCGGCACGGCCTCCTCGATGGCGGCCAGGTCCGCCGGACTGAGGGCTATGTCCATGGCACCCAGTGCCTCGGCGAGGCGGTCCCGGCGCCGGGCGCCCACCAGCGGCACGATGTCCACACCGCGCGAGAGCACCCACGCGATGGCGGCCTGGGCGACGCTCACGCCCTTGTCTTCGGCGACCTTGCGCAGGGCGTCGACGAGGTCCAGGTTCCGTTCGAGGTTCTCGCCCTGGAAGCGCGGGCTCATCCCGCGGAAGTCGCCCGGGGCCAGCGCGCGGTCGCGTGAGAAGTGGCCGCTGATCAGGCCGCGGGACAGCACCCCGTACGCCGTGATGCCGATGCCGAGCTCACGGGCGGTCGGCAGGATCTTCTCCTCGATCCCGCGGGAGATCAGCGAGTACTCGATCTGCAGGTCGGAGATCGGGGCCACTGCGGCGGCCCGGCGCAAGGTGTCGGCGCCGACCTCGGAGAGGCCGATGTGGCGCACGTGCCCGGCCTGCACCGCCTCCGCGATGGCCCCGACGGTTTCCTCGATCGGCACGTCCGGGTCCACCCGGGCGATCCGGTAGATGTCGATGTGGTCCCGGCCGAGTCGCTGGAGGGAGTAGGCGAGGAAGTTCCTGACGGCCTCGGGACGGCCGTCGTAGCCGGTGAAGCCGCCCTCGACCGTGCGCAGTGCGCCGAACTTGACGCTGGTCAGCGCCCGGTCGCGGGCCGCGGCCGGAGCCGTGCGCAGTGCTTCGTTGATCAGCAGTTCGTTGTGGCCCATGCCGTAGAAGTCGCCGGTGTCGAGCAGCGCGTGCGCGCCCTCGGGGACGGCGTCCAGATAGGCGTGGAGGGTCGCGACGGACTCTGAGCGGTCGGCCTCCCCGTACAGGGCGGACATCCCCATGCATCCCAGCCCGAGCGGGAAGACGGACGGGCCGGTGCTGCCGAGGCGGCGGCCGGTCGTGGCAGCGGCAGTGGTCGTGTCGATGCTCTCGTTCTTCGTCATGCAACGACCATGGCATGACGGGTGACAGATTTCAATATCTGTCACCCGTCAGGGTCAGGCGAGGACGCGCAGAACCAGGGCCGCCGCCGCGACGGCCGCCAGTACGGCCGCCGGGGCGAGCTCGTAGTCCTTGACCCGGAGGTGGCTGGCGACCGCGCCGACGAAGTAGAGGGTCACGCCGATCGCGGCTGCCACGCCGAGCGGTGCGATCCACAGGCCGGCGACCAGGCCGATCGCACCGGCGGCCTTGAGGGTGGCCAGCCGCGGCAGCCAGGAGTCGGGGACGCGGACCTTCTGCATGCTCGCGACGATCTGGTCGTTGCGCTGCAGGGTGAAGGCGGCGGAGGCGGTCAGGACGAGTGCGAGCAGACAGCCGACGACGGCGTAGGCGATGAACATGAAGAGCTCCAACGATTTGGGGTGTCAGATCATTGAATAGCATCAACGATCTATCCGACGCAATCATTTCTCGGGCGCTACGATGTGGACCATGACGGCAGACCAGGACGGATCGCACCCTCCGCAGCGACTGGGCCTGCTGCTGGCCTGGCACGGAGCGGTCACCCAGACCCGCATGAAGCACGCCCTCGGCGCGGCCGGGCTGACCCCGCGGCACGCGATGACGCTGATGCACCTGGCGGGCGGCCCCATCAGCCAGCGGGCGCTCGCCGACCGGCTGGAGGTCGACCCGAGCGTCCTCGTAGGGGTCCTGAACGACCTCGAGGGCGAGGGCCTCGCCGAACGCCGCCGCGACCCCGCAGACCGGCGCCGGCACAACGTGGGCATCACCCCCGCCGGGCAGGCCGCCCTGGAGAAGACGAACGCCGCCCTCGACGAGGTCGAGGACGGCATGTTCGCGAGCCTGTCGGCTCAGGAGCGCGACCACCTGCGCGCTCTCCTCGACCGGGTCAACACCTCGGCCGAGGACTTCGACTGCGGCGAGTAGGGGCCCGCCCCGGAGGCGCCCCGCCCGCCGCCCGGATCCGCTCTAGGCGCGCGGAGAACCCACGGCCGCGGCGGGCCCGCTGGACTGCTCCAGGGTGCGGGCCGTGCGTTCCGCCGTACCGCGGGCCCAGCTGCCACTCGTCGCCGCGCCCACGACCAGGACGAGCAGCCCGCACAGCGTGATGATCCACCAGGCCGGCTGGGCCGCGCCGGAGAAGTCGGCGCCGCCGGCCAGCCCCGCCGCCAGCACCGAGCCGATGACCGCGACGCCCAGGGTGCCGCCCGTCTGCCGGCTGGTGGAGGCGATGGCCGCCGCGACACCCGCCTGGGAGCGCGGCATCCCCGATACCGCCGTGTTGGTGATCGGCGCGTTCACCATGCCGAAGCCGAGCCCGAACAGCACGTACCCCGTGAAGAGCAGCGGGTTGGAGGTCTCCGCCTCGAACAGGGCGAACAGCAGCCCGCTCGCGGCCATCGCCACCCCCGCGATCAGCAGGCAGATCCGCGGCCCCCGACTGCCCACCAGCCGCCCCGCCAGCGGCGCGAACAGCACGGTCAGCCCGGCCATCGGCAGCATGTACAGCCCGGCGTGCAGGGCGCTGAGCCCCCGGACGTCCTGGAGGTAGAGGGTGTTGAGGAAGAGGAAGCCGGCCAGCCCGGCGAAGGCGCTGATCGCGATGATCGTCGAGCCGCTGAACGGCGCGCTCCGGAAGAACCTGAGGTCGATCAGCGGCTCCGCGCACCTGGGCTCGTGCACCAGCAGTCCGACGAAGGAGGCGACGGCCACCACCGCGCAGCCCATGATCAGCGGGGAGTTCCAGCCGGCTGCGGGCGCCTCGATGATCCCGTACGTCAGGCTGCCGAGCAGCGCGATGACCAGCACCTGACCCAGCGGGTCCGGGCGGCGCGGCCGGGCCGCCCGGGACTCGGGGATGTGGCGCAGGGTCAGCACGAGCGCCGCCAGGCCGATCGGCAGGTTGATCAGGAAGATCGAACGCCAGCCCACGGTGTCCACCAGGACCCCGCCGATCAGGGGGCCCGCCGCCATGGAGATGCCCCCCACCGCGCCCCACACGCCGATGGCCCGGGCCCGCTCGGCCGGATCCGTGAAGGTGTTGGTGATGATCGACATCGCGACGGGGTTGAGCATCGCGCCGCCGACCGCCTGCACCATCCGGAAGACGATGAGCCAACCGAGGCTCGGCGCGAGCGAGCACAGCAGCGAGCCGAGGCCGAAGGCCAGCAGGCCGGCGACGAACACCTTGCGGCGGCCGATCCGGTCCGCAGTGGAGCCGGCGAGCATCAGCAGCGAGGCCAGGACGAGCGTGTAGGCGTCGATGGTCCACTGCAGCCCCGCGACCGAGGCGTCGAGCTCGCGGCGCATCGACGGGAGCGCGACGTTGAGCACGGTGTTGTCGAGGCTGACGATGAGCAGGCTCATGCAGCAGATCGACAGGACGATCATGCGCTGCCGGTGACTCGGCTCGATCATGCGCCGATGCTACGTCCGCACGACCCCCTCGGCATGCGGGACAATGGGCGGATGACCACGCTCCCCCCGCCTCTCGCGATCGGCCCGCACACCGTGCAGCCCCCCGTGGTGCTCGCGCCCATGGCCGGCATCACCAATGCCCCGTTCCGTACCCTCTGCCGGGAGTTCTCGGGCGGCAAGGGGCTGTTCGTGAGCGAGATGATCACGACCCGCGCCCTGGTCGAGCGCAACGAGAAGACCATGCAGCTGATCCACTTCGACGAGACCGAGAAGCCCCGGTCGATTCAGCTGTACGGGGTCGACCCGGTGACGGTGGGCAAGGCCGTCCGCATGATCGTCGAGGAGGACCGCGCCGACCACATCGACCTCAACTTCGGCTGCCCGGTCCCCAAGGTCACCCGCAAGGGTGGCGGCTCGGCCCTGCCCTACAAGCGCAACCTGCTGCGCGCGATCCTGCGCGAGGCCGTCGCCGGGGCCGGCGACCTGCCGGTGACCATGAAGATGCGCAAGGGCATCGACGACGACCACCTCACCTACCTCGACGCCGGCCGCATCGCCGTCGAGGAGGGGGTCACCGCGATCGCCCTGCACGGGCGGACCACCGCGCAGCACTACGGCGGCACCGCCGACTGGGACGCCATCGCGCGGCTCAAGGAGCACGTGCCGGAGATACCGGTGCTGGGCAACGGCGACATCTGGTGCGCCGAGGACGCGCTGCGGATGGTCCGCGAGACCGGCTGCGACGGCGTGGTCGTGGGACGCGGCTGCCTGGGTCGGCCGTGGCTGTTCAACGACCTGGTGGCGGCCTTCGAGGGGCGGCCCGAGGACTTCCACAAGCCCGGTCTGCGCGAGGTCGCGCAGACCATGCACCGGCACGCCCAGCTGCTGGGGGAGTGGATCGGCGACGAGACGCGCGGCGTGATCGACTTCCGTAAGCACGTCGCCTGGTACCTCAAGGGCTTCTCGGTCGGATCCGAGATGCGCAAGAAGCTCGCGGTGACCTCTTCGCTGGCCGAGCTGAACGCTCATCTGAGCGAGCTCGATCTGGATCAAGCATGGCCGGAGAGCGCCGACGGCCCCCGCGGCCGGACGTCCGGAAACAACCGGGTTGTCCTGCCGGACGGCTGGCTGAAGGACCCGTACGACTGCGCGGGTGTGAGCGAGGACGCGGAACTGGACACCTCCGGAGGCTGACAAATCGCCCTCCGTGGTGCGTGATATACGCCACGCATGGGAGAGGTTTCGCTCAGATGAGCGCGTAAGTCACGGGTAAGACTTTCAAAGGGTGGCACTGGGTGCCACCCTTTGTGCGTTCAAGACTTGAACGCAAATGTATCGATGATCGCTCATCCGAGCATGAACAAGCCTCAGGAGCCCCTTCGCCCTTCGGGACCTGAACGCTCTTGGTCCTTTCTGATGACCCCTGGGTTACTTTCGATCTGCTGGCGCACGGGTGGTAACAGCCGTATGACGGCCAAGTGGACGTACCCAGAAGCCTTCGATCTGGGTATGTTCCTGGCCGTCAGGGCAGCCACCGAGCCTCGAGGAGTCGAGACCCGTGTCGGAAAACAAAGATCAGAAGTTCGTCTACGACTTCACCGAGGGCAACCGCGACCTCAAGGACCTTCTCGGCGGCAAGGGAGCCAACCTCGCCGAGATGACCAACCTGGGTCTGCCGGTCCCTCCCGGCTTCACCATCACCACCGAGGCCTGCAAGGTCTACCTCGAGAGCGGCTCGGCCCCGGCCGCGCTGCGCGACGAGGTCAGCGCCCACCTTGCCGCCCTCGAGTCGAAGATGGGCAAGAAGCTCGGCCAGTCGGACGACCCGCTGCTGGTCTCCGTGCGTTCCGGCGCCAAGTTCTCGATGCCCGGCATGATGGACACCGTCCTCAACATCGGCCTCTCCGACGAGTCGGTCACCGGCCTCGCCTCCCAGGCCGGTGACGAGCGCTTCGCGTGGGACTCCTACCGCCGCCTGATCCAGATGTTCGGCAAGACCGTCCTCGGCGTCGAGGGCGAGCTCTTCGAGGACGCCCTCGACGAGGCCAAGGCCGCCAAGAAGGTCACCGTCGACACCGACCTCGACGCCGCCGACCTGAAGAAGCTCGTCAAGGTCTTCAAGAAGATCGTGGCGAAGGAGGCCGGCCGCGAGTTCCCGCAGGACGCCCGCGAGCAGATGGACCTCGCCGTCGAGGCCGTCTTCAACTCGTGGAACACCGACCGCGCCAAGCTCTACCGCCGCCAGGAGCGCATCCCGAGCGACCTGGGCACCGCGGTCAACGTCTGCTCCATGGTCTTCGGCAACCTCGGCCCCGACTCCGGCACCGGTGTCGCCTTCACCCGCGACCCCGCCAGCGGCCACGCGGGCGTCTACGGCGACTACCTCCAGAACGCCCAGGGCGAGGACGTCGTCGCGGGCATCCGCAACACCGTGCCGCTCGCGGACCTGGAGGCCATCGACAAGGCCTCGTACGACCAGCTCATGACGATCATGACGACGCTGGAGACCCACTACAAGGACCTCTGCGACATCGAGTTCACCATCGAGCGCGGTCAGCTGTGGATGCTCCAGACGCGTGTCGGCAAGCGCACCGCCGGCGCCGCCTTCCGCATCGCCACCCAGCTCGTGGACCAGGGCCTGATCGACGAGGCCGAGGCCCTCCAGCGGGTCAGCGGCCACCAGCTCGCGCAGCTGATGTTCCCGCGCTTCGACGAGGGTGCGAAGACCACCCTGCTGGGCCGCGGCATCGCCGCCTCCCCGGGCGCGGCGGTCGGCAAGGCCGTCTTCGACTCCTACACGGCCGTCAAGTGGTCCCGCTCCGGCGAGAAGGTCATCCTGATCCGCCGTGAGACCAACCCGGACGACCTGGACGGCATGATCGCCTCCGAGGGCATCCTGACCTCGCGCGGCGGCAAGACCTCCCACGCGGCCGTCGTCGCCCGCGGCATGGGCAAGACCTGCGTCTGCGGCGCCGAGGAGCTCGACGTCGACACCAAGCGCCGCCGCATGACGGTCGGCGACACGGTCATCGAAGAGGGCGACGTCGTCTCCATCGACGGCTCCACCGGCAAGGTCTACCTCGGCGAGGTACCCGTCGTACCCTCCCCGGTCGTCGAGTACTTCGAGGGCCGCATGCACGCCGGCGCCGACGACGCCGACGAGCTCGTCGCCGCCGTGCACCGGATCATGGCCTACGCCGACCGCGTCCGCCGCCTGCGGGTGCGCGCCAACGCCGACAACGCCGAGGACGCGCTGCGCGCCCGCCGCTTCGGAGCCCAGGGCATCGGCCTGTGCCGCACCGAGCACATGTTCCTCGGCGAGCGCCGCGAGATGGTCGAGCGCCTGATCCTCGCCGACACCGACGGCGAGCGCGACGAGGCACTCAGTGCCCTGCTGCCGCTGCAGAAGAAGGACTTCACCGAGCTGTTCGAGGCGATGGACGGCCTGCCCGTCACCGTCCGGCTGCTCGACCCGCCGCTGCACGAGTTCCTGCCCGACATCACCGAGCTCTCGGTGCGCGTCGCCCTCGCCGAGTCCCGCAAGGACGCCAACGAGAACGATCTGCGCCTGCTCCAGGCCGTCCACAAGCTGCACGAGCAGAACCCGATGCTGGGTCTGCGCGGTGTCCGCCTGGGCCTGGTCATCCCCGGCCTGTTCGCCATGCAGGTCCGGGCGATCGCCGAGGCCGCGGCCGAGCGCAAGAACGCCAAGGGCGACCCGCGCGTGGAGATCATGATCCCGCTGGTGGGCACCGTCCAGGAGCTGGAGATCGTCCGCGAGGAGGCCGACGCGGTCATCGCCGAGGTCGAGGCCGCCACCGGCACCACCCTCAAGCTCTCCATCGGCACCATGATCGAGCTGCCGCGCGCCGCGCTGACGGCCGACCAGATCGCCGAGGCCGCGCAGTTCTTCTCCTTCGGCACGAACGACCTGACCCAGACGGTGTGGGGCTTCTCCCGCGACGACGTCGAGGCCAGCTTCTTCACCGCGTACCTGGAGAAGGGCATCTTCGGGGTCTCGCCCTTCGAGACCATCGACAGGGACGGCGTCGGCTCGCTGGTGCGGCACGCGGCCAAGCTGGGCCGGGCCACCCGTCCCGACCTCAAGCTCGGCGTCTGCGGCGAGCACGGCGGCGACCCCGAGTCCGTCCACTTCTTCCACGAGGTCGGCCTCGACTACGTCTCCTGCTCGCCCTTCCGGATTCCGGTGGCGCGCCTGGAGGCCGGCCGTGCGGCCGCCGAGGCGTCGGGCAGCGACAGCCGCTGACCCGCCGGACCGCCCCGCACAGGGGTCCCACAGACCGCGCCTGTCCCCGGGTTCCCTGACTGCCCGGGGGCGGGCGCGCCTCAATTTTTTTGTTCAACAAGTCTTTACGCCAGCAGGCGGTGGACGGATCCCCACCCGTCCACCGCCGCTGTCATTCTGCCGGGCACGTCGGCGCTTCCCGGTGCGACCGACCGCCAGGCCCCGCAAAGCCCCCCACGGCCTTCGCGGAGCGTTTCGGTCGCACCGGAGTGTGCCCGGCGGAGTACAGGATTTCGGTTGTCACGCCCCTGCCGAAAGGGGTTTCAACTGTGGCCGAAAGGGCGTGGTGACCACGTGTGACTGCGTGCATACTCATGGGGCGGGGGGATTGCGGTTGCACAGGTGGGGGTTCGGTGCTGCGTATCCATTTCACTGGAGTGGACCTGGCACGCGTACGGATGGCAGGGCGTCCCGATGCGTTGTGGGAAACGATTCTCAGCTTTCACCGCTTAAGAGACCGGCGCGATGCCCGGTTGTTCGGTGAATGGCGTACGGAAACCCGGAGCAGGTTGAATAGTGAAACACGCACCCTCGGTATGCTCATACCGAGTCGCGGTTATTTCCCCGATTTTTTGACCCCTGTGGAGGGGCAGTACGGGTGGGACGTGGGCCTCGACGCGCTGCGCGGGATCCGTCCCGAGCGCATGCGCCGTGAGCTCCAGCTGCTGGGCGCCGGAGCGCCCGTGCCACCGAGGCTGCGGGACTTCATGGAGGGCGGCACCAAGCAGCTCCCGAGGCTGATGGGTGAGCTGCGCGCCTACCACCGGGCGGCCGTGGAGCCGTACTGGACCCACATACAGGCCCAGATAGAAGCCGAACGGGCGGCACGCGGCCGCGCGTTGCTCGACGGCGGCGCCGACGAGCTGCTGGCCTCGCTGCCGCCCATGCTGCGCTGGCGGGCCCCGGTGCTGGAGTGCGACTACCCCGTGGACCGCGACGTACGGCTGCGGGGGCGCGGGCTGCTGCTCCAGCCGTCCTTCTTCTGCCGGCGCACCGCGGTGACCCTGCACGACCCGGAGCTGCCCCCGGTGCTGGTCTACCCGGCCGCCGCGCAGCTGGCGTCCGCGCCGGGCAGCGGCGAGGCCGCCCGGCCCATCGAGGAGCAGCGCCAGCGCACCCTGGGCAAGCTCGTCGGACACACCCGCTCGGTCGTGCTGCGGGCCATAGGGGACGGTGCGACCACCAGCGAGCTGGCCCGCCGGGCCGGGGTCTCGCTGGCCTCCGCGAGCCAGCACGCCTGCGTGATGCGCGAGGCGGGCCTGGTCACCACCCTGCGCCGCGGCAACGCCGTCCTGCACACCGTGACCCCGCTGGGAGCCGCGCTGCTCAAGGGCGGGGCCGTGGCCTCCTGAGACGCCGACGGCCCCCGGCCCGGCAAGGGCCGGGGGCCGGGGGCCGCCGGGAGGCCCGTCAGGTCCGGAACGGCCCCGTCACCTCGTAGGTGATGCCGCCGGAGGAGCTGCCGCTCGTGCCGCGCTGGCTGGAGAAGTAGAGCCGGTTCCCGGCGGGCGAGAAGGCGGGGCCGGTGATCTCCGAGGAGGACTGTCCGGTGATCCGCAGGAAGGGCGCCACCACGTCGTCCGGGGTGATCACGCAGATCTCCATGGTGCCGCCGTCCTCCGCGACGTACAGGTCCCCGTACGAGGAGCCGGTGACGTTGTCGACGCCTGTCAGCGGGGCCGCGCCGCCCGGGACGAGCGAGTCGTCGTAGGCCAGCTCGTAGGTGTTGTTCGCGAGGTTGAGCTGCCAGACCCGGTTGTCGCCCTTGGTGGTGAACCAGACGGTGTCGTTGGCGTAGTGGCAGCCCTCGCCGCCGTTGAACTTCTTGGCGCCGGAGACCTGGCTGCGGGTCGCCGTCGGGGAGCCGTCCGGGTCCGGGACGTTCTGCCAGGTGAAGGAGCCGGAGGTGGCCGTTCCGGCCTTGAGGACCTGGAGGGTGCCGGAGGAGAGGTTGCCCCAGGTGGTGGGGATGAAGCGGTAGAAGCAGCCGCTCGACTCGTCCTCCGTCAGGTAGATCACCTGCCGGACCGGGTCGGCGGCGGCTGCCTCGTGCTTGAAGCGGCCCATCGCGGACCGGCGGACGGCCGCGTTCACGCCGTACGGGTCGGTCTCGTAGACGTAGCCGAGGCTGACCTCCTCGCAGGACAGCCAGGTGTTCCACGGGGTCTTGCCGCCCGCGCAGTTCTGCCGGGTGTTCGACAGGATCCGGTAGGCGCCGGTGACGGTGCCGGAGGAGTTGAACTTCACCGCGCTCGCGCCGCCGGAGGGGTTGATCTCCGAGTTGGACACGTAGATCCAGCCCGAGCCGTCGGCGTAACAGGCACCGCCGTCGGGGGCGTTGTGCCAGGTGTAGGAGGTACCGCCGACGGTCTGGCCCGAGCGGGCGATGACCCGGCTGGTGAAGCCGCTCGGGAGCATGATGCCGTTGGCGTCGGCGGCGCCGAGGGCCCCGTAGGGGCCGGCGCCGGGCTGGGCGGGAGCCGCGTAGGCCGCCCCGCGCATCAACGTGCCGCCGAAGGCGGCGGCCGACGAACCGATCACTGCGCCGCGCAGGAAGGTACGACGTTCCACGGTCACTCCTGTGGGAGGAAGGCCCCGCGGCCGGTCGGACGCGGGGTCGCACGCGTCGAGGAACCTAGAAGACGCCAGTTGACGTGGCGCCAAATCCTCATTACGCCCGAGCGACCGGCGGCGTTCAATCCTTCGGCGGGGATTTCCGGGACGCCCGCGCATTCTTTCCCCAGGGCCTCGCGGACCTCGCCGGCGGCGCCGCGGCCTGAATCCCGCGGGCCGGGTCCGCCCGCGCCGGGCGGCGTTCGCACAGCGCCGCGTCCGCGAAGACCGCGGATGCCCGGCGCCCGCACCGCGAAGCGCCCGGCGCATCCCACCGACCAGTTCCGGCCTGTCTCGGCCGCCGGGGTTTAGGAGGTGTCCGCACACTGTGGCGAGAAATGGCCCATGGCGGGACTTTGGGCCCTGGGAAGGCGCCGGGCGGAGGAGGACCGTGGAGGGATGAACCGCTCCGCCGCGGACCTCTCGGGCCGGGCCGACCTCGACGTCGTGCTGCGCCGCTTCTACACGGCCGCCTTCGCCGATCCGCGGATCGGTCCGTTCTTCACCCGCATCGCGGGCACGGACCTGGACGACCACCTGCCCCGGATCGCCGACTTCTGGGAGCGGGCCCTCTTCCGCACCGCCCCCTACCGGCGCAACGCCTTCGCCCCGCACGCCACGCTGCACTCGGTGCGCGCACTGACCGCCGCCGACTTCGGCCGCTGGGTGCAGCTGTGGCACGCGACGATCGACGGACTGCACAGCGGCCCGAACGCCGAACGGGCCAAGGCCCAGGGCGAGCGGATCGCGCTGACCCTCCACCGGCGCCTCGCCGGACCGGACGCCGACCTGCGCGGCGAAGGCACCACCGGCTTCGTCCCCCTCGCGGCGCTCGAACTCCGCTCGGCGGCCTGACCTGCGGTTTCGCCCGTCCGGAAGAAAATCTCAGAAAAATGCGCGAGCAGCGATGAGTTTCCCGCGGCCCCGCGGTCTACCTCTCGAAAGCACCGGCCGAGCACCGACCGAGCACCGAGCAGCAAGAGAGAGGGACCTCGATGTCCGCGACCATGATCTTCGTCAACCTGCCCGTCAAGGACCTGGACGCCAGCAAGGCCTTCTGGGGCAAGCTGGGCTACTCCTTCAACGCCCAGTTCACCGACGAGAATTGCGCTTCCATGGTCATCAGCGACACCATCGTCGCGATGCTCCTGACCGAGGCCCGCTACAAGGACTTCACCCACAAGGAGATCGCGGACGCCACGAAGACCTCCGAGGTCCTCCTGTGCCTGAGCGCCGAGAGCCGCACCGCCGTCGACGAGCTGGTGGACGGGGCCCTGGCGGCCGGCGCCACCGAACCCCGCCCGGCCCAGGACCACGGCGTCATGTACGGCCGTGCCTTCGACGACCTCGACGGGCACACCTGGGAGATCATGTGGATGGACCCGGCCATGGTCCAGAAGCAGGACTGACCGGCCGGCCACCCCGTGCGGTCAGGAGGTCGCGGCGGTCCGCACCGGATAGGTGCGGACCGCCACCTCCTCGTCGTCCAGGCAGCGCCCCGTCTCCAGGTCGAAGCGCTGCTTGAGCAGCGGGGAGGCCACGAACGGCCGGCCCGCCGCCGCCCCCACCAGGCCGCGCGAGAGCACCTGCGCGCCGGTGAAGGGGTCCTGGTTGCCGATGGCGTACGCCCGCCCCGCACGGTCGACGAACACCGCGGCCTGGCTCCCGTCGGGCAGCAGCGCCGCGACGCCGCGCCCGGGAATGAGCGCCGACAGCTCGCACACCGTCAGCCAGCCCTGCGCCACTTGCAGTTCCACGGTCATCGGACGGCACCTCCTATGGTCAGGACGGCCAGGTCGGGCTTGACCTGGTCGCGCTCGGGGACGAACTTCACGGTCGGGTCGGGAGCGCCGGGCGCGTTCACGAAGGACACGAACCTGCGCAGCCGCTCCGGGTCCTGGAGCGTCTCGGCCCACTCGTCCCGGTAGTGCGCCACGTGGTCGGCCATCAGGGACTCCAGTTCCGCGCACAGCCCCAGCGAGTCGTGGACCACCACGTCCCGCAGGTGGTCCAGGCCGCCCTCCAGCCGCTCCAGCCAGGTGGAGGTCCGCTCCAGCCGGTCGGCGGTGCGGATGTAGAACATCAGGAACCGGTCGATCAGCCGGATCAGTTCCGCGTCCGACAGGTCCTGGGCGAGGAGGTCCGCGTGGCGCGGGGTGGCGCCGCCGTTGCCGCCCACGTACAGGTTCCAGCCGCTCGCCGTCGCGATGACCCCGAAGTCCTTGCTCTGTGCCTCCGCGCACTCGCGGGCGCAGCCGGACACCGCCGACTTGAGCTTGTGCGGGGCGCGCAATCCCCGGTAGCGCAGCTCCAGGTCGATGGCCATCCGCACGCTGTCCTGGACGCCGTAGCGGCACCAGGTCTGCCCCACGCAGGACTTCACCGTCCGCAGGGCCTTCCCGTAGGCGTGCCCGGACTCGAATCCGGCGTCGACGAGCCGCGCCCAGATCCGCGGGAGCTGGTCCACGCGCGCGCCGAACAGGTCGATCCGCTGCCCGCCGGTGATCTTCGTGTAGAGGCCGAAGTCGCGGGCCACCTCGCCGATCACGATCAGCTTGTCGGGGGTGATCTCACCGCCGGGGATCCGCGGCACGACCGAGTACGAGCCGTTGCGCTGCATGTTCGCGAGGAAGTGGTCGTTGGTGTCCTGGAGAGCGGCCTGCCCCCCGTCCAGGACGTAGCCGCTCGCGCCGAGGGTCGCCGCGAGCGAGGCGATGATCGAGCCGACGGCCGGCTTGCAGACCTCGCAGCCGTCGCCGCCGCGGGCCTCGGGACGGCCGTGGCCGTCGAGGATCTCCTCGTACGAGGTCAGCCGGCGGGTGCGGACGATCTCGTAGAGCTCGGCGCGGGTGTACGGGAAGCAGCCGCACAGCCCCTTGTCGGCGGCGGCCGGGAGCAGCTGCCCGATCACCTTGACGCAGCTTCCGCAGCCGGTGCCCGCCTTGGTGCACTTCTTGACCTCGGGGAGGGTGGAGCAGGCGGTGATGGCCTTCTTCGTGACGTTGTGGCAGGAGCAGATCACCGCGGTGTCGGGGAGGGCGGACGGGCCCAGCGCGACGGGCGCGCCGACGCCCGCGGGCAGGACCAGCTGCTCGGGTGCGACGGGCGGGACGCTGCCGGTGAGCGGGCGCAGCAGGCCGTAGGCGTCGGCGTCGCCGACCAGGACACCGCCGAGGAGCACGCCGTCGGGGGAGACCACCAGCTTCTTGTAGATCCCGGAACGGGAGTCGGACCAGACGACGTCGAGGCTGTCGGGGGTGGCGCCGTGGGCGTCGCCGAAGGAGGCAACGTCCACGCCGAGCAGCTTCAGCTTCGTGGAGAGGTCGGCTCCGGTGAACTCCTTCGCACGGCCCAGCAGGTCGTCGGCGGCGGTCTCGGCCATCTCGTAGCCGGGCGCGACCAGGCCGTAGACGCGGCCGTCGACGGCCAGGGCGCACTCGCCGATGGCGTAGACGTGCGGGTCGGAGGTCAGGCAGCGGGCGTCGACCGCGACACCGCCGCGCTCGCCGACGTCCAGCCCGGCGTCGCGGGCCAGCTGGTCGCGGGGGCGGACGCCCGCGGAGAAGACGACGAGCTCGGTGTCGACGGTCGAGCCGTCGGAGAGCCGCATTCCGCTGACGCGGCCGTCCTCGCCGGTCACCACCTCCTGGGTGCCGACACCGGTGTGGACGGTGAGGCCCATGGACTCGATGGTGCGCAGCAGGGCGGCGCCGCCGCCCTCGTCGACCTGGACGGGCATCAGCCGCGGGGCGAACTCGACGATGCGGGCGGCGAGACCCAGACCCTGGAGGGCGCCGGCGGCCTCCAGCCCGAGCAGTCCGCCGCCGACGACCGCACCGGTGGTCTTGTCCTTCGCGTACTCCTCGATGGCGAGGAGGTCCTCGATGGTGCGGTAGACGAAGCAGCCGGGCGCGTCCTTGCCGGGGACGGGAGGCACGAAGGGGTAGCTGCCGGTGGCGAGGACCAGCACGTCGTACGGGAACACCCGCCCCGAGCGGGAGGTGACGGTGCGGGCGGCCCGGTCGATGTGCTCGGCCGGGTCGTCGAGGTGGAGGGCGATGCCGTGCTGCTCCATGAACCCGGCGGGCGTCATGGACAGGTCCTCGGGGGTGCTGCCGGAGAAGTACGAAGTCAGGTGCACGCGGTCGTAGGCGGGCCGAGGCTCCTCGCAGAGCACGGTGATCCGGTGCGTGGCGGTGATCCCGCGCTCGGCGAGTGCTTCGAGGTAGCGCTGGCCGACCATGCCGTGCCCGATGAGCACGATCGTGGGCGAGGGCTCGGTCATGTCAGTGGCCTCCGTCGTCGGTGAGCAGGTGGAACAGGTCGTGCGGCGCTTCCCCGCCCTCCCAGGTGCGGGCGAGGGCGCCCACCGTGGAGAGCTCGCCGAGCAGCACCCCGCCGACGAGGAGGTCGCCGCGCAGGACGACCTTGCGGTAGGTCCGCCGGGTGGCGTCGGCGAGGCGGACCACGTCGTCGCCGGGTCGGGGGGTGGTCTCGCCGAAGGCGGCGAGGTCCAGGGAGCCGTTCCCGGCCCCGCCGAGGGTGAGCCGGGTCAGGGCCCGGGTGCCGGTGTACGGGGCGGGAGCCCCGGTGAGGACGGCGGCGAGCGCGTCGGCCTGCTCCAGGGCGGCGCCGGCCAGGCCGTACACCTGCCCGGCGTGCTCGGCGCAGTCGCCGATGGCGTGGATGCGGGGGTCGCTGGTGCGCAGGTGGTCATCGACCACGATGCCGGTGCGCACGTCCAGGCCGGCCGCCTTGGCGAGGCCGGTGCGGGGGCGTACGCCGCAGGCGAGGACGACGATGTCGGCCTCCAGCCGGTAGCCGTCGGCGAGCTCGACGCCGGTGACCTTGCGCGCCGGGTCGGCGCCGCGCCGTGTCCCGGGCGCCGTCCGGACCCGGTCCTCGAACGCCGGACGGGCTGCGGGACCGGCCCCGCCGGTGTCCGAGGCGGGGGGTCCGGGGCGGAGTCCCGGCAGCGCAGCCGCAGGCGATCCTGTCGTCACGAGCCCGCGGACCCGGCATTCGGTGTGGATCTCCACGCCCAGCTCGGTCAGGTGGGTCGTGAGCAGGGCGGAGGCGTCGGCGTCCAGGTGGCGTTCCATCAGGCGCTCGCCCTGCTGGGCCAGGACCACCACCGCTCCGCGCGCGGCGAGCGCCCGGGCGGCCGAGACGCCGAGCAGGCCCCCGCCGATGACGACCGCCCGCACCCCGGGGCGCACGGCCGCCGAGAGGGCCAGGCAGTCGTCCATCGTGCGGAAGGCGTGGACCCCGTCGGGGAGATCCCGCCCTTCGGGCTCGAACAGCCCGCGCAGCGGCGGGAGCACCGCATTCGAACCGGTGGCGAGCACCAGGGTGTCGTACGGGGCCACCGTGCCGTCGTCGCAGTGCACGGACCGTTGCGCCCGGTCGACGCGCACCGCCCGGACCCCGCGCCGCAGCGCCGGCCCGGGGGCCGGGAGCGCGGTCACCTCCGGCGCGTACCGGCCCGCGAGGACCTCGGCGAGCAGGACCCTGTTGTACGGGACGCGGGATTCCTCGCCGAGGACGGTCACCGTCGCGGCCGGGCCCAGCCGGTCCGCGAGCCGCAGGCCCGCGAGGCCGCCGCCGATCACCACCACACGCTGTTCCGAGGTCATGCCATGAGGGTGCGCGGCCGCTGTTTCCCCGCCGCATCGCTGTTGTTACCCGGACGGAACGCCGACCTCAGCGCCGGGTTTAAGGGTCGGTGAGGCCTTCCTCAAGGCCGCCTTAAAGGCCGTCGGGGCCGCTGCCGGGGCCCTTAGCGTGATCCGCATGCGAGATGCGGCGGGGCGGGTCAGGAGCGGGATCCTGGGCGGGGCGGGGGTGGTGGTCCTGCTCTGGGCGGTGCAGGTCCGGCCCTCGGCGCGTCCCGACGCGCTCTTCGCCACCGCCGCGCACCTGACCGGTCTGCTCGCCGGCTACGGGGTGCTGGTGCTGCTCTTCCTGATGGCCCGGGTGCCCGCGGTCGAGCACGGGGTCGGTGCCGACCGGCTCGCCCGCTGGCACGCGTTCGGCGGCCGCCACGTCCTGCTCCTCTGCTTCGGGCACGGACTCTTCGCCCTGCTGGGATACGCCGTCCACACGGGGGCCGATCTGGTCCGCGCCGTCCGGGAGCTGCTCGGCTACCCCGCCGTAGCCGCCGCCGCGGCCGGGACCGTCCTGCTGGCCGCGGTCGGTGCGACCTCCGCCCGGGCGGTACGCCGCCGGATGCCCTACGAAACCTGGCGCGGCGTACACCTGCTCGTATACCTCGCGGCCGCCCTCGGATTCGGACACCAGCTCGCAGGGCCCGACCTCGCCGCCGGGGCCTGGTTCTGGGCGCTCGCCCACACCGTGGTCGCCGTGCTGCTCGTCTGGTACCGCGCCGTGGTGCCCGTACGCCAGGCCCTGCGGCACGCGCTGCGGGTCGCCGAGGTCCGCTTCGAGGGCCCCGGGGTCGTCTCCGTCGTCGTCCGGGGCGAGCACCTGGCGGAACTGCGCGCGGAGCCGGGCCAGTTCCTGCGCTGGCGGTTCCTGCAGCGGGGGCTGTGGCCGACGGCGCTGCCGTTCTCGCTGTCCGCGCCGGTCCGCGGGGACACGCTGCGGATCACCGTGAAGGGGCTCGGCGGCCACTCCCGCCGCATCCGCCGACTGCGTCCCGGGACGCGGGTCCTCGCCACCGGCCCCTTCGGGGCGCTGACCGCGGCCCGGCGGACCCGGCCGAAAGTGCTCCTCATCGCGGGCGGGGTCGGGATCACCCCGATGCGGGCCCTGTTCGAGACGCTGCCGGGCGGCCCCGGGGACATCACCCTGCTCTACCGGGCCGGCGCCGAGGAGCACCTGGTGCTGCGCGCCGAGCTGGAGGCCATCGCCGCCGAGCGGCGGGCCGGGCTGCACTACCTGCTCGGACCGTCGGGCGCCGCCTACGACCCGCTGGCCCCGCAGGCGCTGGCCGGGCTGGTGCCCGACCTGGCCGAGCACGACGTGTACCTGTGCGGGCCGCCGGGGATGGCCGAGGCGACCCGGGCCGCGCTGCTGCGGGCCGGGGTGCCGGCCGGCCGGATCCACTCGGAGTGCTTCAGCTTCTGAGCCGGGCCGGACGCGCCCGGTCCGCATCCTGCCGCCCCCACCGCGCACCGTCGCCCCCGCCGCGCACCGCCTCCCGACGCCGTCCCGACGGCATCCGCCACCGCCCGCCGCAGTCCCTGCTTCCCCCGCGGCACTCCGCCGCCCGCGTTCCCGAGGAGTCCCCGCCCGATGCGCCACCCTCTGCACGTCGCCCTGCCCGTACCCGCCGCGGTGCCGGCCCCGGCCCCCGCCCCGGCCACGACCACGGCCGCCCGGCACCGCAAGCCCCGCAGACCCTCGCCGGTGCGGACCGTGCTGGCCGCGCTGGCCCTCGTACCCCCGGCGGGGCGGCTCGCGGCGGGGCTGGGGGCGGCCAGTGTGCTGGCCGCCACCGCGCTCACGGCGGTCGTGGAGCCGGCCGCTCCCGTGGCTCCGGACCGGGTCCCGGCCCGGCAAGGCTCAACCTTTGCTCAACTTTCCGGGCATTGAATGGCCGATGCACCGACAGCTCCATAGGGTCGGTTCGTGCCTGACATATCAACGACCATGATCATCGTGCTGTGCGTGGCGGCCGCGGCGGCGGGGTGGATCGACGCGGTGGTGGGCGGCGGCGGCCTGCTGCTCCTGCCCGCGCTCCTGCTGGGCCTGCCCAACGCCCACCCCGCCACCGTCCTCGGCACGAACAAGGCGGTGGCCATCGTCGGTACCGCCGGCGCGGCCGTGACATACGTCCGCAAGGCCCCGGTCGACGTGAAGCTGGCCGTCCGCATCGGCCTTGCGGCGCTCGCCGGATCGATGGGCGGTGCCGCACTCGCCGGCGGCATCAGCAAGGACGCGCTCCGCCCGCTGATCATGGTGGTGCTCGTGGTCGTCGCCGGGTTCGTGCTCTTCCGGCCCGGCTTCGGCACCGCCCCCTCCGCCTCGCCCGTCAGCCGCGCCCGGGTCCTGCTCGCCATCGCGCTCGCCGGTCTCGGCATCGGCTTCTACGACGGCCTCATCGGGCCGGGCACCGGCACCTTCCTGGTGCTCGCCCTCACGGCCCTGCTCCACCTCGACCTGGTCACCGCCTCCGCCACCGCCAAGATCGTCAACTGCTGCACCAACGCGGGGGCGCTCGCGATGTTCGCCTACCAGGGCATGGTGCTGTGGCAACTGGCCGCGCTGATGGCGGTGTTCAACCTGGCCGGCGGCATGGTCGGCGCCCGGATGGCACTCAAGAAGGGCAGCGGCTTCGTCCGCGGGGTACTGCTGACCGTGGTCGGCGCACTGGTGGTCAAGCTCGGCCTGGAGCAGTGGGGCTGACCGCCGGAGCGACTCAGTACGTCCCGGTGAGATGGGCGAAGACGACCACGTTGCCGCGGTAGCCCGTACGCGGTGAGAACCCGCCGCCGCAGGTGATCACCCGTAGCTCGGCGCGCGGCGAAGGACCGTACACGCGGGTGTCGGGGAAGGCCCTGGCGTCGTGGACCTCGACCGCGTGGACCGTGAACACGGCCGTCCGCCCGTCCGCCCGCGGGACCTCGATCGCGGCCCCGCGGCGCAGTGCGCCCAGGTGGTAGAAGACTCCCGGCCCGGCGGCGTCGTCCACGTGCCCGGCGATCACGGCGGTGCCGGTGGCGCCCGGGGTGGTGCCGTCGCGGTACCAGCCGGCGAGGTCCCGCCGCTCGGGCGGGGGCACCTCGAGATGGCCGCCCCGGTCCAGCCCGAGCCCGACCAGCGGCGCATCCACCCGGATGGCGGGGATCCGGATCCGGCCGGGCGGCGAGCCGGGAAGCGGGGCGATGCCGGGACCGAGGACCCCGGCGGCGGTCAGGGCCTCGGCGGGGGAGGGCAGCGGTGGCCCCACCGGCTCCCGGGAACCGCTGGTCACGAGCCAGATGCCGATGCAGGCGGCGAGCGCGAGGAGTCCCCCGTGGCGGGCGGTCGGGCGGAAGTCGCCGGCCATGGAGTACCCCTCCGCCTCTCGTCCGAGGTGACTGGCCGTCGCCCGGCCCCGCGAACGGGGGGACCTCGCGGGGCGGGCGACGGGGGACGGTACCGGTCGGACCGCGGCCGCAGCCGCGGTGGGCGTCCGTCAGCTCCGCGTGCCGCTCGCCCGGCGACGCAGGAGCCAGGTACCGCCGACGGCGGTCGCGGCCAGTACGGCCGCTCCCGCCGCGATCTTGGCGGGGTCGGTCGTGGTGGTCGTGCCACCGCCCACCCCGGAGTTGACGTGCCCCTGCGGGCCGCGTTCGGTGACCACCAGGTCGCCCGTCGCGAACTTGCCGTTCGCGCACGTCGCGCCGATGCCGTAGGTGCCGGGACGGGTGCCGCGGGCCACCTGGAACTGCCCCACGACCACCTCCTTGTGGGTGCCCGGGACCAGCTTGAACCGGCCGCCGCCGACCGTGGTGGCATCGCCGTCGGCGTGGCTGCCCGGGCCGCAGGCGGTGGTGTTCACGGTGACGGTCGCACCGGGGGCGGCCGACTTCGGCCACACCTCCAGCGCGGCGAAGTCCCCGGGCGCGAAGCCCACCATGCCGAGGTCCGCGGCGGCGACCGCGCCCGCGACCGGGCCGGTGAACGCGACGGCGGTCAACGCGGTCGCGGTCAGCACGTGTGCGGTACGTCGGCGCATGGGACTCTCCCTGAAGACACGGGGTCGTGTATCCGAGGAAACCCGGCCCGCCCGCCGCGCGCCTGCTGATGTCCCGTCAGGAATGCCTCGCCGCACCCCGCGGCAGTCCGTTCCCGCAGGTCACGGTCAGTGTGGAGCCATCCGGGCTGCCCGCGCCGTCCGGGTGACCGGATGCCCCGGACGGCCGCCGGCGCCGCTGACGGGCCGGGCACCGCGTCGGTCACAGCGGTGCGTACGGTGGTGGGACGCAGCGAAGCCGGGACTCCCGGCCCGGCCCCGGAGCGCTGCGCCGTACCCGAGGGAGGGCTCCGTGACATCGGTCGGACGGCCGCAGGGAACGACCACCGCCGCACTGCCGTTCTTCGTGTACGGGACCCTGCGCCCCGGCGAGGTCAACCACGACCTGTTCCTGCGCGGCCGCACGGCATCCGAGGAGCCCGCCACCCTGCCCGACGCGGTCCTCTACGACGGCCCGGGCTATCCGTTCGCGGTCCACCGGCCGGGTGCCACCGTCGTGGGGGAGCTGATCACCGCGGAGCCCGCCGCATACCGGCAGCTGCTGGCCGAGCTGGACCGCCTGGAGGAGTACGAAGGCCCGGGTCGGCCCGGAAACGTCTACGACCGCTTCGCCCGCGAGGCCCTGCGCCCCGACGGCACCACGGTGCGCGCCTGGGTCTACCTGGCGTCCCCGCTGATCGCCCGCGACCTGCGGAAGAGGGGGAGGGAGATACCCGGGGGCGACTGGTTCAACCGCTCCGCCGAGCCGCTCGGACCCGGCCCGGAAGGCACGCCCTCGGCCTAAGGGCTGTCCCGTAATCCCCGGCGGGCGCACGACGACAGCCACGGCACCTCGCTGCGTTGTCGGAACGCCCGAATACGCCCAGTATGAGGACGCCCCTCCGCCTTGCGA
>NZ_MQUR01000090.1 GCF_001953875.1 Streptomyces amritsarensis | reverse complement strand
CCGGTCCTGCGGCCTGCCCGCCTGCGGCTTCCGGTCCTGCGGCCTGCCGCCTGCGGCTTCCGGTCCTGCGGATCTGGCTCTGCCGGCCCGGGGCTTTGGCGGCCTGGATGGCGGGGTTGCCCGCGGGGCTGGTGGCCTCGGCGGCTCGGTGGCCCGTCGGCTGCGCCCCCGGTCCTGCGGCCCTGGCCCTGCCGGCCCGGGGCTTTGGCGGCTCGGTGGCGGGGTGGCCTGCGGGTCCGTTGGCCTCGGCGGCCCGCCGCCTGCGCCTTCCGGTCCTGCGGCCCCGGCCCGTCGGCCCGTCGGCGCGCCGGCCTGGCGGTCCGGGGCGGCGGAGGCCGCGCCCCTCGTACGAACGCGCCGGCGGCCGGGCACCGCCGGGGCTAGAGGTAGAGGCCCGCCTCCGAGTGGGGCTGCGCGGGCAGGACCGCGGCCGGGCCCGTGCCGCGGCGCAGGGCGAAGAGTTCGGCCAGGGTGGCGCCCTCGCGGGGGACGCCCTCGTCGGTGCCCAGCCAGTCCACCGCCTCCCGGTGGGTCAGCCGGCCGACCTCGATGCGGGCGAGGCAGCGTCCGGGGCGGACCACCGCCGGGTGGAGCCGTTCCAGGTCCTCGTTGGTCGTCACGCCGACCAGGACGTTGCGGCCCTGCCCGAGCAGGCCGTCCGTCAGGTTCAGCAGCCGCGACAGCGCCTGGCCGGCCGTGTGCCGGGCCTCGCCGCGGATCAGTTCGTCGCAGTCCTCGAGCAGCAGGAGCCGCCAGCGGCCCTTCGCCGTGCCCTCGTCCTCGCCGATCGCGATGTCCATCAGGTAGCCGACGTCGTTGAACAGCCGCTCGGGGTCCAGTACGCAGTCCACCTGGCACCAGTCCCGCCAGGAGCGGGCCAGCGTGCGCAGCGCGGAGGTCTTGCCCGTGCCCGGCGGCCCGTGCAGCAGGAGCAGCCGGCCCGCGATGTCGTCCGGGGTCACCTTCATCAGCCGGTCCATCGCCCCGGCGACCGGCGCGGTGTAGTTCGGCCGCACCTCCGCCCACGTCCCGGCCGCGATCTGGCGGGTCGTCCGGTACGGGCCGCGGCGCGGCGAGACGTACCAGAAGCCCATCGTGACGTTCTCCGGCTGCGGTTCCGGCTCGTCCTGCACGCCCTCGGTGGCCTGGCCGAGCACGCCGGCGGCGAGTTCGTCACTGACGGCCGTCACCGTCACGTCCGCGCCCCGGCTCCAGCGGGAGACGAGCATGGTCCAGCCCTCGCCCTCGGCGAGGGTGGCACTGCGGTCGCTGTCGCGCGCCGAGCGCAACACCGTGGCCTCCGGCGGCAGGAGCGTCGCCTCCGCCTTGACCCGCTCGATCGACACGCTGTGCGAGTACGGCTGCTCGCCCGAGGCGAACCGGCCGAGGAACAGAGCGTCGACGACGTCCGACGGTGAATCGCTGTCGTCGACGTTGAGCCGGATCGGCAGCGCGTCATGCGGGTTGGCTGGCATGGCGCCCATGATCCGGCACGAGGTGCCCTCGTGCACCCGTGTTTCGCCGGATCGGGTGCCAAGTTCCCTCTTCAAACGCAGGGCGGGTGAAGATTCGGGCCGCAACTCTGCCCCGAACATTCTTGGCATGGACACTTCCGGCAATCCCCGGCTGCTTGTACCACGGACTCAGGAGTAACCCCCACAAGGAGCCGCACACATGAGCATGAGAATGTCGCGCTTCGCTGCCCTGACCTCCTCCCTCTTACTCGCCGCGGGCACCGCACTGTTCGGTGCCGGCCAAGCGGCCGCCGCCCAGGCCGACTTCGGCTACGTCGCCCTCGGCGACTCGTACTCCTCCGGCCTCGGCGCCGGCAACTACGACGGCGCGAGCGGCAACTGCAAGCGCACCACCCGCGCCTACCCCGCCCTCTGGGCCGCGGCCCACTCCCCGCAGACCTTCGCCTTCACCGCCTGCTCCGGCGCCCGTACGGGTGACGTGCTCTCGGGCCAGCTCGGCCCCCTCAACTCCGGGACCGACCTGGTCAGCATCACCGTCGGAGGCAACGACGCCGGCTTCGCCGACGTCATGACGACCTGTGTGCTCCAGACCGAATCCACCTGCCTCAACCGCGTGAACCAGGCCAAGGCCTACGTGGACTCCACCCTCCCCGGCCTCCTCGACCAGGTCTACAACGCCATCGACAGCCGGGCACCCGCCGCCCGCGTCGTCGTCCTCGGCTATCCCCGCTTCTACAAGCTGAACGGCACCTGCACGGCGGGCCTGACCGAGGGCGAGCGCGCCGCCATCAACGGCGCGGCCGACCACCTCAACGCCGCCATCGCCAAACGCGCCGCGAACCACGGCTTCACCTTCGCCTCGGTCGCCGGCTCCTTCACGGGCCACGAGATCTGCTCCGGCAGCCCGTGGCTGCACAGCGTCAACTGGCTGAACATCGCCGAGTCCTACCACCCGACCGCCGCCGGGCAGTCCGGCGGCTACCTGCCCGTCCTGACCAACGCCGCCTGATCGGACCCGCCCGCCTCCGGGGTCGCCGCCGCGCTCGCCGTCGGCGACACCGGGGACGGGCTCGCACCGGGGGAGGAGGCCCCGCCCGACGGGGTCGCCCTCTCGCACGCCACGGAGGTCGCCACCCAGTCGGTGGCGACCTCCGCCGGTCCCCGCACCTCCAGCCGGACCGCGTCCTCGAAGACCTCACCGGGCACGTGCGTGAGCTCGGTGTGCTCCAGCCTGCGGCTCTTCGGCCCGGCCGCCTCGTAGGTGACGGACTGCCAGCCGGGACCGGACGTCCGGCCGCTCCGCGTGGCCCAGCGATACTCCAGCACCACCGGGACCCGCTCCACCTCGACCGTCGCGCTGAAGGCGGGCGCGTGCCCGGCGGGCGGCGGACAGCTCCCGGTGTACCTCGTCCGCACCGCGTCCACGTACACCGAGACGTGGTGGCCCGCGGTCGGCGAGGGCGGGGCCGAGGCCGACGCGGGCGCGGACGTCGGCGCAACCGCCGTGGGGGCCGTGGCGGCCGGGGTGGTGGCCGGGCCCGTCGGGGCGCCCCCGGTCCCGCTGCGGCCGCCCTCGTCCCCGAGCTCGTCGAACAGCACCCAGCCCAGCGCGGCCAGGGCCAGCAGCAGCACGGCGATCCCGGCGAAGAGCACCGGCCCGGCCGCGCCCCGGCCCTCCCCGGGCCCGGCCGCGGGCACCGGCCCGCTCGCCGGGAACGGCTCGGGTGCGCGAGCCGGCGACGGCCCGGACGGCCGGCCGCCGCCGCGCGGTTCGTGCCCGAGGCGGGCCGTCGGCATCGGGGCGGCCGGACCCGACACCGGCCCGCCGGCGGCCCGTACGGCTCCGCCCGCCCCCACCACCCGCAGCATCCGGGCCGCCTCCGCCGCGTCCAGCCGCTCCGCGGGGTCCTTGCGCAGCAGCCCCGCCAGTACGGGCTCCAGCGGACCGGCCCGGCGCGCCGGGGGCGGCTCCTCGTCCACCACGGCCCGCAGCGTGTCCAGTGCGGTGGCCTGCCGGAACGGCGAGACCCCCTCGACGCAGGCGTAGAGCATGACCCCGAGCGACCACAGGTCCGACCCGGGACCCGGCTCGCGCCCCAACGCCCGCTCGGGGGCCAGGAATTCGGGGGAGCCGACCACCTCGCCCGTCATGGTGATGGCGGAGGACCCTTCCACACTCGCGATCCCGAAGTCGCCGAGCACCACCCGGCCGTCGTTGGCGATCAGCACGTTGGCCGGCTTCACGTCCCGGTGCAGCACCCCCGCATCGTGCGCGGAGCGCAGCGCGGCCAGCACCTGCTCTGCGATGTGCGCGGCGCGCTGCGGGGTCATCGGCCCCTCCGCCTCCAGCACGTCGGCGAGCGAGAGGCCGCGCACGAGTTCCATCACGATCCAGGGCCGGCCGTCCTCGGAGGCCACGTCGTAGACGGTGACCACCCCGCGGTGCGAGACCCGGGCGGCGGCCCAGGCCTCCCGCTCCAGGCGCCGGTACATGCGCTGGAGTTCGGCGGTGTCCAGCCCGGCGGGTGCGCGTACCTCCTTGACGGCGACATCGCGGGCCAGCACCTCGTCCCGGGCCCGCCACACCACGCCCATGCCGCCGCGGCCGATCTGCTCCAGCAGCCGGTAGCGGCCGGAGATGACACGGCCGGAGTTGGATTCCTCACTCACACGAGCCCCCCGAATGCTTCTGTGCGCCCATGTGTCATCAAGCGGTCACTCCAAGTTAGCGCAGCGGGCGGCGAGTGGCGCCTGTCGTGACGAGACTTGCGCAGAGCTCTTCCGGAGCGTGATGTCCGCGTCGGCTTCTGTGCGGAGAGTAACGGACAACTCCGCTGAGTAACCGTCAACTCCCGGTGCCCACAGGGGTAATTCACACCACCGGGATACCCGCGGGCAACGCGGGGGCGTTAGGGTTAACCTGCCCGGGCCGGGTGCCCTCGTACGGGTGGGGAGAGATCATGGAACAGATAGCAATGCGCAGCAGGCCGCCACGCGTGCCTGCCATCACCTGCGGCAGCAGTGCGACCAGCTCGCGCCTCGACCGCCACCTCGCCGTGCTGGGCGGACCCGCCGTCCCGCACCGGGAGACCGCGGAGGCGACGCTGCTGATGCGCGAGCTCACCTCCCGCGACCACACGCACCGTCTGCGGAGCCGGAGCGCGCGCGTCTCGCTCTTCGCGCCGCTGCGCCGTCTGCGTCGCACGCTCTTCGGCAGCCGCCGCTCGTAACAGACCCCGCACCCGCGGCCGTTCGCCCTCCCGGCTTCCGGCCACCCGGCCCTACGCGATCACACCGTCCCGGCGCAGTTCCGAGATCTGTGCGCCCGCCATCCCCAGGGCGCGCAAGAGGTCATCGGTGTGCTCACCCAGCGCGGGCACCGCACCCATGTGCGGTGCCGCGCCGCCCGGCAGCCCGATCGGCGGCAGCAGGGCCCTCAGCGGACCGACCGGCGAACCCACCTCCCGCCACCGGTCCCGGGCCGCGAGCTGCGGATGCTCGGCCAGCCGGGCCACCGAGTTCAGCCGCGCGCAGGCGATGCCCGCCGCCTCCAGCCGGGTGATCGCCTCGTCCGCGCCCAGCCGGCCCAGCGCCTCCGCCACGACCGCGTCGGTCTTCTCCCGGTTCCCGGTACGCGCCGTGTTCGTCGCGTACGCCGGATCCTCGGCCAACTCCGGCTGGTCGAGCACCTGTTGTGCGAGCCGCCGCCATTCACGGTCGTTCTGCACCGACAGCAGCACCCGGTCCCCGTCCGCCGTCGCGTAGGCGTCGTACGGGGCGATCACCGCGTGCGCGAGGCCCGTGCGCACAGGCTGCTCCCCGCCGTGCATCGTGTGGTGCAGCGGGTGCCCCATCCATTCGGCCAGCGCGTCCAGCATGGACACCTCCACCCGGCCACCGCGCCCGGTGACCCCGCGCCGCAGCAGCGCGGCCAGCACCCCGGAGAAGGCGTACATGGCCGCCGCGATGTCGGCCGCAGGGATCCCCGCCTTGACGGGCTGCTCCGGGGTGCCGGTCACCGACACCAGCCCCGCCTCGCACTGCACGAGCATGTCGTAGGCGCGCTTGTGGGCGTACGGGCCCTGCGCGCCGTAGCCGGACACGTCCACGGCGACCAGCCGGGGGTAGCGGGCGCACAGTGCGGCCGCGTCGAGCCCGAGGCGGGCGGCGGCCCCCTGGGCGAGGTTCTGCACGAAGACGTCCGCGCCGGCCAGCAGGCCGTGCAGCACCTCACGTCCGCGCGGGTCCTTCAGGTCGAGCGCGATCGACTCCTTGCCCCGGTTCGCCCACACGAAGTGCGAGGCCAGACCGTGCGCGGCGGTGTCGTAGCCACGGGCGAAGTCGCCGCCGTCGGGACGCTCGACCTTGATCACCCTGGCGCCGAGGTCGGCGAGCTGACGGGTGGCGAAGGGGGCCGAGACGGCCTGTTCGACGGCGACGACGGTGATGCCGTCCAGGGGCAGCGGTTCGGTGGTCATGAAGCCCTGCCTACCGGGTCGGACGGGGGTCTGTCACCACTCGGCGGCCGATATGCGCCGTTGATCGCTTATGAGGACCGCTCCCGGGCCCCGCCGCGGGCGAACCGGCCGGTGGCCAGGGGCGCGAACACCGCGAGGAGCAGCGCCGACCACAGCAGCGCCCCGGCCACCGGATGCGCGGCGGGCCAGGCGGCGTCCGCCCCGGCCCGCGCACCGGCGTTCCCGCACAGTGTGCGCACGGCGGTGGCGACGGCGCTGATCGGGTTCCATTCGGCGACCGTGCGCAGCCATCCCGGCAGGCCGGCGGTCGGCAGGTACGCGCTCGAGAGCATCGGCAGGATGAAGGTGGCACTGCCCAACTGGCCCGCCGCCTCCTCACTGCTGCTCAGCAGGCCCAGGTACGTGCCCACCCAGGCGGTGGCGAAGCGGAAGAGCAGCAGCACGCCCAGCGCCCCCAGTGCGCCGGGCAGGCCGTTCTCGATCCGCCAGCCCATCGCCAGTCCCACCAGCATCAGCGGCACCATCGACACGGCGGTGGTGAGCAGGTCGGCCGCGGTCTGCCCGAGCGGTACGGCGCCGCGGCTCATCGGCAGGGTCCGGAAGCGGTCCATCACCCCGCGGTGGGCGTCCTGCGCAGCCGTGAACATGCCGGTCATCAGGCCGTTCGCGGCCGTGGCGGCGAGCAGCCCCGGCACCAGGAACTCCCGGTACTCGGCGCCCGGCATGGCGAGCGCGCTGCCGAAGACGTAGCCGAAGAAGAGCAGCATCGTGATCGGCATGGTCTGGGTGAGGACCAGGAGCGCCGGGGCGTGCCGGGCCTTGTGGAGCTGGCGGGTGAGGACGGCCCCGCCGTCGGACAGCAGCGTGCTCATGCGGCGGTCTCCTGCTCGCGGCCGGTGGTGCCCGTCGCGGTGTGTGCACGGGTGAGGCGGAGGAACACCTCGTCGAGGGTGGGTGGGCGCAGGCGGGCGTCGGTGACCGGGACGCCGGCGGTGTCGAGCTCGCGGATGATCCGCGGCAGGGAGATCCCGGGGTCGAGGACGGTCACGCCGACTGTCAGCCGTTCCTCGTCGAGCACGGGCCGTCCGCCGGTGAGCCGGTCGAGTACGGCGGCCGCGCCCGCGAGTTCCTCCCGCGCGGTGACGGCGACCTCGGCGCGGGACCCGATCCGGGCCTTGAGGCGGGCGGGGGTGCCGCCGGCGAGGACGCGGCCCTCGGAGACGACCACGACGTCGTCGGCCAACCGGTCCGCCTCCTCCAGGTACTGGGTGGTCAGCAGCACCGTGGTGCCGTCTTCCGACAGGGCGCGCACCGCCGTCCAGATGTGCTCGCGGGCGGCCGGGTCCAGTCCGGTGGTCGGCTCGTCGAGGAAGAGCACCCGGGGGCGGGTGACCAGGCCGGCGGCCAGGTCCAGGCGCCGGCGCATGCCGCCGGACCAGGTGGCGGCCACCCGGTCGGCGGCCTCGCCCAGCCCGAAGCGCTCCAGCAGCGCGTCGGCGCGGGAGCGGCCCGCGGAGCCCCGCAGTCCGGCGAGGCGCGCGAACAGCCGGAGGTTCTCGCGGCCCGTCAGGTCCCCGTCCACGGAGGCGTACTGGCCGGTCACGCCGATGGCGCGGCGGACGGCCGCCGGGTCGCGGGTGACGTCGTGGCCGGCGACGAGGGCGCGGCCGCCGGTGGGTGCGGTGAGGGTGGTGAGGATCCGGACGGCGGTGGTCTTTCCCGCGCCGTTGGGGCCGAGGAGGCCGCAGACCGAGCCCTCGGGGACGGCGAGGTCGAGCCCGCGCAGGGCGTGGACCGGCCCGTAACTCTTCTCCAGACCTTCACTAAGTACAGCGTACGTAGTCGTCATGCGGGCCACGGTAGCGCATTACGTACGGCGTACGTAACTAAGATGGTGTGCGAGACGACGAGGTGATCTGAGCGATGACAGCCGGCGGGCGACCCGCTGAACCCGAAGTGATCTGGTCCCGCCCCCAGCGGGCCGGCCGCGGCCCCAGGCCCGCGCACAGCCGCGAGTCGATCGCGGCGGAGGCCGTGCGGATCGCCGACGCGGAGGGGATCGACGCCGTCTCCATGCGGCGCGTCGCCGCCGGGATCGGCGCGGGGACCATGTCCCTCTACAACTACGTGCCGCGCAAGGAGGAGCTCTACGAGCTCATGGTCGACGCGGTCGGCGGGGAGTACGAGTTCCCCGCGCCGACCGGCGACTGGCGGGCCGATCTGCTGGCCCTCGCCCGCCAGACGCGTGCGCTGATGCACCGCCACCCATGGCTGCCGCGCCTGCTGACCCCCGTGTACGGCTTCAGCCCGAACGCCCTGCAATACCTGGAGCACAGCCTGGAGTACCTGGCGCCGCTGGACGCGCCCGACGCCGAGAAGCTGGAACTCGTCGCCGCCGTCAACGGCACCGTCGCGACCTACGTGGCGGGGGAGCTGGCACTGGCCGAGCGGGCCCGCGCGCTGCCCTGGAGCGAGGCCGAGGAGCAAGGCGTGCGGACGGCCTGGCTCGCCTCGCGGCTGGCCACGGGCGAGTACCCGCGGCTGGCGGCGGCCGTGTCGGGCAGCGGGCCGGTCCCCGGTGCGGGCCTGGACATGGCCGCGGTCTTCGACCGCTCGGTGACCCGGCTGCTCGGCGCCTGGGGCACATGACCCCGGCCGCCACCACCGCCCTCCGCGCAGGCCGGCCCGGCGGCCTGCCGCGTGTCCGGTGCAGCGGCTCGCCGTGGGGGGCCTCGGCGCGCTGCCGGGCGGCGGGAGCGAGGCCGTACGCGCACTGGCGGCGCACCCCTGCCCGCCCTGGCGCACAGCAGGCCGCGGCGGGTCACAACAGGGCGAACTGGCCGCCCGGGCCCTCCTCCTGGTGGTCCAGCACCGACGCCGGGCGCCGGCTCCAGGCCGGCGGCGGCAGCACCCCGGCCGTGCGCAGCTCCGCGGCCGAAAGGCCCGGACCGGGCTGGAACGCGGCCCGCTCCGGGGCCAGTTCCGCCATCAGTGCCAGCGTCGTCACCAGCGCCAGCAGTTCCGAGGTCCAGCTCTGCGGCCACTGGGCGGGGCCCAGCGCCGCCAGCCCGTCGGCCTCCGGCCCGCGGTGCGCCGTTCGGGCGGCGAACCAGCCCTCCAGTACCCGCACGCCCTGCACCTCGTACTCCCATGCCGCGGCCGGCACGGGGGAGACCGTGCCGCTCCCCAGCCCGAGCGTCTCGGTCTCCGCGTCGTAGGACAGCTCGCGCGGCCATCCCCCGACCGCGGAGCGCACGTACGGGCGGCGCCCGCCGGGCAGCCGGGGTGCCTCCCCGCCGCGGGCCCCGCGCAGCTGGACGGTGAGCAGCCGGTGCCCCAGCTCCAGCCCGGCCCGCCAGCGCCCGCGGTCGGCCGCGAGCGGCACCTCGTACCCCCGCGGACCGGGGCGGCCGACCGCCAGGATCCAGCACAGGACGTCCTCGGGGGTCACCCGGCCGCCGTGCCGCTCGCCCAGCAGCGGCAGCAGGCCGGGTGCGAGGTTCGGCTCGGCGCCGCCCGGCCGCCGGTGCAGGGGGCGGATCCGGCCGAGCCGGCCGGCCGGGAGGTGCGCGGTGACCAGCGGATCCGGGGTCTCCAGCAGGAACAGCTGGTGCTCGTCGCGGACCCGCCACAGCTCCGGGCGCGCGGTGTCGATGAGCCGCTGGTCGGGCAGGAGCCACTGCTCGTCGAAGGGCTCGCGCAGTACCCGTACCGGGTCGGGGCAGGGGCCGGGGGCGTCGGCGAAGCGGGCCGTGGCCGCCGAGCGCTGCCCGGGCAGGGCGGCCGCCGAGGCGGTGGGCGTGCGGCTGCGGCTGGGGCGGAACAGCCGGTCCCGCTCGGCGCCTTCGGAGCCTGCCAGGACGGCCCAGCGGGTGCGCAGGGCCGCCGGGTCGGGCGCGGCCACCCAGTCCCGGCCCAGGCGCAGGCCGCCCACGGCCCAGGGCATCAGATCGTCCAGCAGCGGGCACGGCTGCGGTGTGTCAGCGCTCACGCCGCCGATGGTAGCGACGGGCCTTGATGGCCGGGCTGCGTCCAAGCCGACGAGCTACGCTCCTTATGTATGGATACGTACGGTATCGACCGAGGAGACGGTCATGAGCCAGTACGACGAATACTCGACCCCGTCCCAGGCCGAGGGCGAACGCCTCGACGAGGACATGGACGAGGCCCAGCGCAAGGAACGCCACCCCCAGACGATGCGCACCACACCGTCCCAGGCGGAGGGCGAGCGCACCGCCGACGACGAGAAGAAGTGACGGCGGGCCCGCAGCGGTGCAGGAGCGGTGTGGGAGGTGACGGCGCCGGTCGGGGTCAGTGCGCGTCGACCGTCACCGTGAAGGAGAACCGGTCGCCCCGGTAGCGGATCCGCGCCACATCCACCACCCGGCCGTCCTCGGCGTAGGTCACGCCCGTGTAGTGCAGGATCGGGCTGAGCAGCGGCACCTGGAGCAGGTCGGCCGTCTCCGGGTCCGCGAGCCGGGCCTCCACGGTGTCCGTGATCCGGCTGATACGCACCCCCACGACGTCCCGCAGCACCTTCGTCATCGGCCAGCGCTCCAGATCGGCGACGTCGACGGCCTCGGCGAACTCCGGCAGGACCGCGTTCTCCGCCCAGTTGGTCGGCTCGCCGCTCTCGCGGTCGCGCCGCAGACGCCGGTACGTGACCACCTCGGACGTGGCCGGGAAGTGGTCCAGCAGCTCCCCGGCCACGGGCGTGCGCCCGTGGCCGAGGACCGTGGTGCGCTCGCCCGACTGCTGGGCCACGATCGCGTCGACCGAGCCCAGCAGCCGCACCGGGGTGCTGCGCAGCGCGCCCGGCTCGATGAAGGTGCCGCGCCGCCGGTGCCGACTGATCAGACCCTCGCCCTCCAGCTCCTTGAGCGCCTGCCGCATGGTCAGCACGCTCACCCCGTAGTGCTCGGCGAGCTGCTCCTCGGTGGGCAGGCGCAGCGAGGCGTCCGGGGTGCGCCCCAGTATCGAGGCGCGCAGGGACTGCGAGACCTGATACCAGAGCGGGAGCTTGCGGTTCAGGACCAGCGAGTCGGGGGCGAAGGCGGTCACGGGTGGATCTCCGAACGGCTGGACGGCTGGACGGGGCTGGACGGGGCTGGAGCGGCTGGACAGCGCTGACGTGCGGCGCATGCAGGGTATGCAGTGCAGGTCAGGCGCGGAAGTGGCGCTGCAGACCCTGCCACACGTCGTCGTACCCGCGCTGGAGGTGATCCGCGCCGGCCGCCTGGGCGGTGGCGGTGATCGGCCAGCGGGTCTCGAACATGAAGGCCAGGCCGTCGTCGATCTTCTGCGGCTTCAGCTCGGCGGCGCTGGCCTTGTCGAAGGTCTCGTGGTCGGGGCCGTGCGCGGACATCATGTTGTGGAGCGAGCCGCCGCCGGGGACGAAGCCCTCCGCCTTGGCGTCGTAGGCGCCCTCGATCAGGCCCATGTACTCGCTCATCACATTGCGGTGGAAGTACGGCGGACGGAAGGTGTCCTCGCCGACCAGCCAGCGCGGTGCGAAGACCACGAAGTCGACGCCCGCCAGCCCCGGGGTGTCCGAGGGGGAGGTCAGGACGGTGAAGATCGACGGGTCCGGGTGGTCGTAGCTGATCGTCCCCAGGACGTTGAAGCGGCGCAGGTCGTAGACGTAGGGGACGTGCGTGCCGTACCAGGCGACCACGTCGAGCGGGGAGTGGCCGTAGGTGGCCGACCAGAGGTTCCCGCAGAACTTGTTGATCACTTCGGTGGGGCGCTCGACGTCCTCGTACGCGGCCACCGGGGCGCGGAAGTCGCGGGCGGCGGCGAGGCCGTTGGCGCCGATCGGGCCGAGGTCCGGGAGCACGAAGGGCTGGCCGTAGTTCTCGCAGACGTAGCCGCGGGCGTCGGCGTCCAGCAGCTCGACGCGGAAGCGGACGCCCCGCGGGATGAGCGCGACCTCGCCCGGGCGGGCGGAGAGCAGGCCCAGCTCGGTGCGCAGGAGCAGGCCGCCGCGCTCGGGGACGATCAGCAGCTCGCCGTCGGAGTCGCTGAAGACGCGGTCCGTCATCGACGCGTTGGCGGCGTAGAGGTGGACGGCCATGCCGGTGCGCTGGGCCGCGTCGCCGTTGCCGCCGAGGGTCCACAGGCCGGCCAGGAAGTCGGTGCCGGGGGCCGGATCGGGCAGCGGGTTCCAGCGCAGCCGGTTGGGGTCCGCGGGCGCCTCGGTGAAGGGGGCGGTGCGCAGGGCGCCGTTGTCGATCCGGGTGAAGGGCGGGTGCGCGGCCGAGGGGCGGATCCGGTAGAGCCAGGAGCGGCGGTTGTGGCTGCGGGGCTCGGTGAAGGCGCTGCCGCTGAGCTGCTCGGCGTAGAGGCCGAGGGGGGCGCGCTGGGGCGAGTTCCGGCCGAGCGGCAGTGCGCCGGGGACGGCCTCGGAGCTGTGTTCGTTGCCGAAGCCGGCGAGGTACTCCAGTGCCTCGGCCGTCTTCCTGGCCTGCTCGCTGCCGGACTGCTCGCTCATGTGCTGCTCCCGCTCCGTCGAAGGAATCCTATGGTCGACAGTAGGATTCCGCGGGCCGCACGTCAACGGCGTCCTGGCGGCATCCGCCGGATGCGCGCCGGCGGGGTGGGAGGAAACGGAAGGATCCGGGAGGAAGCTCCACGGGGCGGCCGGGCGGCGACGGGGATTCGCTCCCGGGGGGATCACAAAAGATGAACATTGCTCTACTCTCACGCGCATGTCGTGGACCCGCAGGTTCCCTGCCGTGCCGGCGGCGCTCCTCGCCGCCCTCCTCGCCCTCCTGTCCCTCCTCGCCGCCGCGCCCGCCGCCCGCGCGCACGAAGAACGCCCGGTCACCTTCCCCGACGGATCCGGATCCGTGCCGGAGTACCGCAGGGCCGACCCCGACCTCATCGTCTGCAAGACGGACCGGCCGGCCTTCGAACGCCGGATATCCGCCTTCCCCGAGGAACTCAGGCAGCGCAACCTCGCCCTGTACGAGCGCTGCGAGAAGAGCGGCTACCGCCACCTCCAGGAAGCCGTCGACGCCGTGGACCGCCCCGGCATGAACATCGCGATCCTCCCCGGCCTCTACGAGGAGGAGCCCTCACTGCCCAAGCCGACGGGCGAGTGCGCCGCGCTCAAGGCGCCCGACTCCGCGCTCGGCTACCAGATCCTGTCGTACGAGCAGCAGGTGCAGTGCCGGCACAACCAGAACCTCGTCGCCATCCTCGGCAAGAAGAACCTGCAGATCGAGGGCACCGGCGCCTCCCGCCTGGACGTGGTGGTCGACGCCAAGTACCAGAAGCTGAACGCCATCCGCGCCGACAAGTCGGACGGCGTCTACTTCCGCAACTTCACCGCCCAGCGCACCACCTTCAACTCGCTGTACGTCCTCGCCGCCGACGGCTTCGTCATCGACGACGTGCTCACCCGGTGGAACGACGAGTACGGCTTCCTGACCTTCGCCAGCGACCACGGGCTCTACAAGAACTGCGAGTCCTACGGGAACGGCGACTCCGGCATCTACCCCGGCAGCGCCTCCAACATCAACGACGGCCGCGGCTACGAGGTCCCCCGCTACTCCATCGAGATCACCGGCTGCCGCAGCCACCACAACATGGTCGGCTACTCCGGCACCGCGGGCGACTCGGTGTGGGTCCACGACAACGAGTTCGACCAGAACATGGGCGGCGCCTCGATGGACAGCGCCTTCCCCGGCCACCCCGGACTCCCCCAGAACCACGCCAAGTTCGAGCGGAACCTGATCCACGACAACAACCAGGACTACTACCGCCACGTCGCCGACGGGACCTGCGCCAAACCGCCGATCGAGCGCGGCTACGAGCGCGGCGTCGTCTGCCCGCAGATCTCCATGCCGCCCGGCACCGGCATCATCACCGCCGGCGGCAACTGGAACCTCTACGAGGGCAACTGGGTGTACGGGCACCAGCGCGCGGGCTTCTTCCTCAGCGCGGTCCCCGCCTTCATCCGCGGTGAGGAGGCCTGGTCGAAGCAGACGGACACCTCCCACCACAACCGCTACGCCGACAACATCCTCGGCAAGGACAAGTCCGGCGCCTCCCGCCCCAACGGCATGGACGTCTGGTGGGACGGCCAGGGCCGCGGCAACTGCTGGCAGGACGGACCCGACGGGTCCACCCCCGGCACGGTCCCGCGGTGCGGCGAGCGACGGGGCGACGTCACGGGGGCGTCGGCCCGCCTGGTCGGCGAGCCGGTCAAGCTGGTCCAGCTCCTCGTCTGCGCCGACTACAACGTCCAGGCGCGCAAACTGCCGGCCGGCTGCGACTGGTACGGCGCGCGCGGACTGGAGCGGGTGGAGACCCAGCTCGCCCTGGCCGTGGCCGCGGTGCTGCTGCTCGTCGGCGGGGTCCTGTGGTGGCGGCGCCTGCGCGGCTCCCGCCTGGGCACGGCCGCCACGCTGGCCGGTCTGGCCGGCCTGGCCCTCGACGTGGCCGGCTCCACCATGGCGCTGACCGCCACCTTCGTCCCGGCCCTCGCCCTGCTGCTGCTCGGCCTGTGGTGGACCGGAGCTGGCCTGGTGCTGCGCCCCACCCGCCCCTGGCTGGCGCGGCTGACCCTGCTGCTGGCCGGGCTGACCCTGCTGGACGCCTTCGACAAGGCGGTCCTGATGATCCCCTGGACCCC
Source organism: Streptomyces amritsarensis (assembly GCF_001953875.1). GTDB lineage: Bacteria > Actinomycetota > Actinomycetes > Streptomycetales > Streptomycetaceae > Streptomyces > Streptomyces amritsarensis. The sequence continues at coordinate 14,981 of NZ_MQUR01000090.1, read as the reverse complement.
GCTGAGCCCCGCCTGGGCACGCGCCCTGGTGGCCGTGGTCTGGGTCCTGTGGGCCGTCGTCGCCTCGGCCCGGCCGGGCGCCGCCCCGGCCCGCCCGGCCGGACCGGACGACGCCCCGGACGGCGACAGCGCCCCGGCCCCCACCCCACGCGAAGCCCGGACAGCCGAGCCGGCCGAGGCGGCTCCGGATACCCGGGCCCCCCGAGCCGCAGGAGGCCAGGCATGACCGAGCGGGGCGAAAACCGCCCGGCCACCCGCCCCGAAGCCCACCCCCGGGACGACACCCACGCCCGCCCCGAAGCCCGCCCAGGCACGCGGCCTGACGGCCGGTCGGAAAACGAGCCCGGCCGGCCCGACGCCCGCCTGGGCGCCCGGTCCGCCGGTCGACCCGAAGACAGGCCCGGCGCGCGGCTCGATGGCCGGGCCGACGACGGGAGGGGTGGAGGGAGCCGCTGCGGCGCCTGCCGTACGCCGCCGTCCCGTGTCGCCGGGACGCCCCGCGCGGCGCGCGGGCACCGGCGCACCGCCCACACCGCCCGCACCGCGCGAGCCACCCGTACCGCGGCCCTGCTCGCCCTCGCCCTGCTCCTCGCGGGCGGCGCGGCGGCGGGCTGCGGCGGGCGGGCCACCACCCACCACAAGCCCGGCACCAGCCACGAGCAGGCCTCCGGCAGCGTCGGCACCCTGCTCGCCACCGTCGACGCCTCCGGCCACAAGCTCCGCGAAGTCCCGGCCGAGGGAGCTCCGGAGGTACGACTGGCCCTCCGCCCCGACTCCGAGGACGGTTGGAACCTCCAGCTGAGCGTGGAGAACTTCCGCTTCACACCCGACAGCACCGGCGGCGCCGCCCTCCCGGGCGCAGGCCATGCCCACCTGGAACTCGACGGGCGCAAGATCGCCAGGCTGTACGGCCCCTGGTTCCACCTGCCCGCCGCGCAGGTCCCCGAAGGCGCGCACACCCTGACGGTCCGCCTCTACGCGGACGACCACACCTCCTGGGCGGTCTCCGGCAAGCCCGTCGAGGGCGCGGCGCAGCTCACCGTGCCCGCGCCGGGTGCGTCCGGCGGCGGCCACAGCCACGGCGATACCTCGCCGCAGCCGCCGCAGTCACCGCCCCCGGGTCAGGGACAGGCGGACCGCACCGTCACCATCACCGTCCGGGACGGCAAGGTCAGCCCCGCCCCCGCCCGCACCGAACTCCGGCGCGGCGAACGCGTCGTCCTACGCGTCACCAGCGACCGCGCGGACACCCTGCACGTACACGGCTACGACAAGGAACTCGCCCTGCCGGCAGGCCAGGAGGCCACCCTGATCCTGACGGCCGACCGCACGGGCCTCTTCGAGGTCGAAACCCACGAGTCCGGCCTCGTCCTGACCCAACTCCTCGTCCGATGACGGCCCGCCACGCTCCACCCACCGAAGTCTCGGCCCAGCCGTCCGGGCTCGGGCCCGAGCCCGGGACGCAAGGCCGATCCCTCGGCGGCACGCGGTGCCAGGGGTGCCGATGGTGAGCACGAGCCCACTGGTCCAGGCCCACGGCCACGGACACGGTCACGGTTACGGCCAGGGCGTGGTCCTTCACCCGGCCGAACCGTTCACCGCGCTCGCGCACGGCATCGGATCCCAGCACGATCTGCCGATCTCTCCCTTCTACGCCTTCGCCGGAGCCTTCGCCGCGCTGTTCGTCTCCTTCCTCGCACTCGGCCTGCTCTGGTCCACCTCCCGCTTCCGCGGAGAGCACTCGGGCCTCGCCCTGCCCGCCGCCCTCCAGCGGGCGGCCGACGCGCCGGCCACCCGAACCACCCTGCGCGGGCTCGGACTCGCCGCCGCGCTCGTCGTCCTGCTGCACCTCCTCCTCGGTCCCGACGACCCCGCGCGCAACCCCGCCCCCGGCGCCGTCTACGTCCTCTTCTGGGTCGGACTCGTGCCCGCCTCCCTCCTCCTCGGCCCCGTCTGGCGCCTGCTCAACCCGCTGCGCACCCTGCACCGACTGCTCGCCCGCGCCCTGCGCCGCCGCTCCGCCACCGCCCACCACCCCCTTCCCGTCCGGCTGGGGCTGTGGCCCGCCGCCGCCGGCCTGTTCGGCTTCACCTGGCTCGAACTCGTCTCTCCCGATCCCGCATCCACCACCACCCTCCTGATCGCGCTCGCCGCCTACACCACCGCCCAGCTGCTGCTCGCCGCCCGCTTCGGCGAGAGCTGGTTCGCCGACGGGGACGCCTTCGAGGCGTACTCCGCCCTCCTCGCCCGTCTCTCCCCCCTCGGCCGCCGCAGCGACGGCCGCCTCGTTGTCCGCAACCCCTTCCACGGACTCGACGCGACGCCCGAGCGGCCCGGACTCGTCGCCACGGTCTGCGTCCTGCTCGGCTCCACCGCCTACGACGGCTTCTCCGACCGCCCCTCGTGGATCAACACCCTCCAGACCTCCCCCCTCGGCCGCACCCCCACGGCCACCCTCGGACTGCTCGGCTCCATCGCCCTCGTCGCCACCCTCTACTGCCTGTGCGCCGCAGCCACCCGCCTCGTCAGCGGCCCGCACCCCGGCCCGCTGACCGCCTTCGCGCACTCACTGGTCCCCATCGCTCTCGGCTATCTCACCGCCCACTACTTCTCCCTCCTGGTAGTCGAAGGGCCACGCACAGTCATCATGGCAGTCGGCACTGACAACGCCTCCGAACCCGCTCCACCGCTGGGCCCCGGCGGCCTCGCCGCCCTCCAGGTCATCGCCGTCGTCACCGGCCACGTCCTCGGCGTCATCGCCGCCCACGACCGCTCCGTACGCCTCTTCCCGCCCGCGAAAGCGGTGGCCGGACAGCTGCCGCTGCTCACCCTGATGATCATCTACACGATCGGGGGACTCAGCCTCCTGCTGAACTGAGGCCCCCGCCGGACCCGGAAGCGAGGAGCGGCATGATGGACCCCGTGCCTCCCGCCCCCTCCCTGCGCCGTACGCCGATCCAGCAGCGCAGCGCCGACCGGCTCGCCCGGATCCTCGACGCCTGCGCCGAACTGCTGGACGAGACCGGGTACGAGAACCTCAGCACCCGCGCCGTCGCCCTGCGCGCCGGCGTGCCGATCGGATCCGTCTACCGCTTCTTCGGCAACAAACGGGCCATGGCCATCGCCCTCGCCCACCGCAACCTGGACCGATACGTCGACGGCATCGCGGACCGCCTCGACCGCCTCCCGGCCACCCACTGGCGGCCGGTCGTGGACGCCGTACTGGACGAGTACCTGGCGATGAAGCGCAGCGTGCCGGGCTTCGCCCTCGTCGACTTCGGCGTGCCCGCCCCGCCGACCGGTGACCCCGAGGCCGACCCCAACCACCAGGTCGCCGCCCGTCTGACCGAACTGCTCTCCGCCCACCTCGGTCTGACCTCCGATGCCAGGTTGGAGCGAGCCGTCCTCGTCGCCGTCGAGGCCACCGACGCGCTCATCCAACTGGCCTTCCGAACCGACCCGGCAGGGGATCCCGGCATCGTCGCCGAGACCCGCGCGATGATGCACGCCTACCTGGCCCGCGTACTGGACTGAGCCCCGCCTCGCAAACTCCGCGCTGCGCCCGCCCGCGTACGGCCGGCGCACCACCCCCCTGGGGCCCACCCGCGTCCGGCCGGCGCACCGCCCGGGCCCACCCGCATCCGGCCCGCGCACCGCCTGGGCCCGCCCGCATCCGGCCCGGGCCCGCCCGCAGTCCGCCCGCGTCCGGGCGCGCCCGCGTGTCCTGTGGCCCGCCCGCAGTCCGCCTGGCCCGGTCGCGTTTCCTCCTGTCCGCCACGTCCCGCGCGGACCGGTGTGGCGCACCCCTCGCCACCCGTGCCTACCGGTCGGTATGCTCAGGGCTCCCGCGTGTCCGTGCCGCAGCCTGCCGCCCTGGAGGGCCCATGCCCCGCACCGCCCTGCGCATCTGCCCCCTCTGCGAAGCCACCTGCGGCCTCACCCTCACCATCGAGGGCAGCGCGGTCACCGGCGCCCGCGGCGACCGTGACGACGTCTTCAGCCGCGGCTTCATCTGCCCCAAGGGCGCCGCCTTCGGGCAGATCGACGCCGACCCCGACCGCCTGCGCACCCCTCTCGTGCGCCGCGACGGACGGCTGCGGGAGGCCACCTGGGAAGAGGCCTACGACGCCGTCGCCGCCGCGGTGCCCGGCCTGGCCGGGCAGTACGGACCGCAGTCCGTCGGCGTGGTCCTCGGCAACCCGAACGTGCACACCATGGCCGGAGCCCTCTACCCGCCCCTGCTCCTGAAGACCCTCGGCACCCGCAACCTGTTCACCGCCAGCACCCTCGACCAGATGCCCAAGCACGTCTCCAGCGGATTCCTCTTCGGCGACCCCCTTGCCATCCCGGTCCCCGACCTCGACCGGACGGACTTCCTCCTGCTCCTGGGAGCCAACCCGGTCGAATCCAACGGCTCCCTGTGCACGGCCCCCGACTTCCCCGGCCGCCTCAAAGCCCTGCGCGCCCGCGGCGGCAGCCTCGTCGTCGTCGACCCGCGCCGCACCCGGACCGCCGCACTCGCCGACCGCCACCTCGCACCGCGCCCCGGCAGCGACGCGCTCCTGCTCGCCGCCCTCGCGCACACCCTGCTCGCCGAGAAGCTCGCCGCCCCCGGGACACTGGAGGAACACGTCGAAGGGCTCGGGGAACTCGGCGCCGCCCTCGGGAGTTTCACACCTGAGGCCGTCGCACCCGCCTGCGACCTCACGGCCGACGAGATCCGCAGCCTCGCCCGGGACCTCGCCGCCGCACCCACCGCCGCCGTCTACGGACGGATCGGCAGCTGCACCGTCGAGCACGGCACGCTCGCCAGCTGGCTCGTCGACGTACTGAACATCCTCACCGGCAACCTCGACCGGCCCGGCGGAGCCCTTTTCCCGCTCTCCGCCACCGACCGCGCCCCCCGGCCGGCCGGTCCCGGCAGGGGCTTCACGGTCGGCCGCTGGCACAGCCGGGTCGGCGGCCACCCCGAGGCCAAGAGCGAACTGCCCATCGCGGCTCTGGCCGAGGAGATCGAGACGCCGGGGGAGGGGCGGATTCGCACCCTGATCGCCATCGCCGCGAATCCCGTCCTCTCCGCACCCGACGGCGACCGCCTGGACCGGGCGCTGGCCGGCCTGGACTTCATGGTCTCGGTCGACCCGTACCTGAACGAGACCTCCCGGCACGCCCACGTCGTGCTGCCGCCGCCACCGCCCGCACAGAGCGCGCACTTCGACTTCGCGTTCAACGCCTTCGCCGTACGCAACCAGGCCCGCTACTCACCGCCCGCCGTCCCCCTGGAGGCGGGGCGGATGGGCGAATGCGAGATCCACGCGCGCCTGATCCTCGCGGTGTCGGGGCTGCACGGGGCCCCGCCCGGAGCCGTCGACGAACGCGTCATCGCGGACACCCTCGCCCGGGCCGCCGCCGACGCGCACTCCCCGCTCCACGGCACCGACCCGGCCGAGCAGGCCCGCCGGCTGACGGGTCGCAGCGGCCCGGAGAGGCGGTTGGACATGATGCTGCGCCTCGGGCCGTACGACCTCGGCCTCGACGACCTGCTGGCGGCGCCGCACGGCATCGACCTGGGCCCCCTGCGGCCCAGGCTGCCGCACGTGCTGAGGACGCGCAGCGGCAGGATCGAGCTGCTCCCGGACCCGATCGCGGCCGAGCTCCCCAGGCTGCGCGCGACGCTCGCCGACCGCCCCGCCGCCCTGGTGCTCGTGGGCCGCCGCCACCTGCGGTCCAACAACAGCTGGTTGCACAACGTGCCAGCCCTCATGGGAGGTTCCAACCGCTGCACCCTCCAGGTCCACCCGCAGGACGCGGCCCGCCTGGGCCTCACCGACGGCGGACGGGCCCGGGTCACCGCCGACGGCGGGAGCCTGGAGGTCCCCGTCGAGGTCACCGAGGCCGTCCGCACGGGAGTGGTGAGCCTCCCGCACGGCTGGGGCCACGACCGCGCCGGCGCCCGCCTGGGTGTCGCCTCCGCCACGCCCGGCGCCAACGTCAACCAGCTGCTCGACGGCACCCGGTTCGACCGGCTCTCCGGCACGGCCGTGCTCAACGCCTTCCCCGTCGAGCTGACGCCCCTGCCCTGAGCTGGGGTTTTGCTCGTATTGCTCACGCGTTGACGTCTTGTTGGCGAAAGGAGGCGGCACCTACCTTCCCCCCATGCTGACCTTCCTCGGCTTCGCCATGATCGCGACCTTCCTGGTCCTGATCATGATGAAGAAAATGTCGCCCATCGCGGCGCTCGTCCTCATCCCCGCACTGTTCTGCGTGTTCGCAGGAAAGGGCGCACACCTCGGCGACTACGTCATCGAAGGCGTCGGCAAGCTCGCACCGACTGCCGCCATGCTGATGTTCGCCATCGTCTACTTCGGCCTGATGATCGATGTCGGCCTCTTCGATCCGATCGTCCGGGGCATCCTGCGCTTCTGCAAGGCCGACCCGATGCGCGTCGTCGTCGGCACGGCGGTCCTCGCCGCGATCGTCTCGCTCGACGGCGACGGATCGACCACCTTCATGATCACGGTCTCGGCGATGTACCCGCTCTACAAGCGGCTCGGTCTCAGCCTGGTGGTCATGACCGGCGTCGCGGCCACGGCCAACGGCGTCATGAACACCCTGCCCTGGGGCGGTCCCACCGCCCGCGCCGCCACCGCGCTCAAGCTCGACGCCGGCGACATCTTCGTCCCGATGATCCCGGCCCTCGCGGTGGGGCTGCTGTTCGTGTTCGCCCTGGCGTATGTCCTCGGCCTGAGGGAACGCCGCCGCGTCGGAGCGCTCGCGCTCCCCGGCCGGAAGGCGCCCGAGGGCGCCGACGGCGTGGAGGGCGCGGGGGAGGAGCTGGTCGGGGCCGCCGCCGGAAGCGCCGCCCAGTCGGTCCCCGCCGAACCCGTGGCGTCGAGCGCGGCCGCCGCGAAGGCCCCGGCCGCCGGTTCCTCCTCCGGCCCCGCCCCCGCTTCGCCCTCAGGGTCCACCTCCCCTTCCACCTCCCCTTCCGCCTCTGATCCCGCCGCCACCGGCGCAGGCATCGCCACCGCCACCGGCGCCGGCTCCGACCCCGAGGACGGGTTCCAGGGCCTCGACCCCGACCGGCCGACCCTGCGCCCCCGCCTGTACTGGTTCAACGCCGGCCTCACCCTCGCCCTGCTCACCGCGATGATCATGGAGTGGCTGCCCATTCCGGTGCTGTTCCTGCTCGGCGCGGCCCTCGCCCTCACGGTCAACTTCCCGCACATGCCCGACCAGAAGGCCCGGATCGCGGCCCACGCCGACAACGTGCTGAACGTCGCCGGCATGGTCTTCGCCGCCGCCGTCTTCACCGGGGTCCTGACCGGCACCGGCATGGTCAAGCACATGGCCGACTGGCTGGTCGGCGCCATTCCCGAAGGCATGGGTCCGCACATGGCGCTGGTCACCGGCCTGCTCAGCCTGCCGCTGACCTACTTCATGTCCAACGACGGCTTCTACTTCGGGGTCCTGCCCGTCCTGGCGGAGGCCGGCGCCGCCCACGGGGTCTCCCCGCTCGAGATCGCCCGCGCCTCCCTCGTCGGCCAGGCGCTGCACATGTCGAGCCCGCTGGTTCCGGCCGTCTACGTCCTGGTCGGCATGGCCAAGGTCGAGTTCGGCGACCACACCCGCTTCACCGTGAAATGGGCGGCCCTCACCTCTCTCGTCGTCCTCGCGGCAGGGATGCTTTTCGGCATCATCTGACCCCGGCCGCCCATGGCCGAGAAAAACTACCGGCGCTAGTTTGTAGGGTGGCGGGGAGCTGGAACCACGCGCAGGCGCGTACTCGGGAGGAATGCCATGAAGGCCCAGGACGGGATGTACATCGACGGCGCGTGGCGGCCCGCCGTCGGAACCGGCCGGATCGATGTCGTCAACCCGGCCGACGGCCAGGTCATCGCCCACGTCCCGGCCGGCACCGAAGAGGACGTGGACGCGGCCGTACGCGCGGCCCGTGCGGCCCTGCCCGGCTGGTCGGCCACGCCCCCGGCAGAGCGGGCCGTCCTGATCGGTGCGCTCCGCGACGCGCTCCAGGCCCGCAAGGGCGAGCTGACCGAGACCGTCACCGCCGAACTCGGCGCCCCGCTCTCCTTCGCCAAGGCCGTCCACGTCGGCGCGTCGATCGCCGTGGTCTCCACCTACGTCGAACTCGCCGCCTCCTACGCCTTCGAGGAGCGCATCGGCAACTCGACCGTCCTGCTGGAGCCGGTCGGTGTGGTCGGGGCCATCACGCCGTGGAACTACCCGCTGTACCAGGTCGTTGCAAAGGTGGCACCCGCTCTCGCCGCCGGCTGCACCCTCGTCCTGAAGCCGGCGGAGGACACCCCGCTGACCGCACAGCTCTTCGCCGAGGCCGTGCACGAGGCGGGCATCCCGGCCGGAGTCTTCAACCTGGTGACCGGTACGGGCCCGGTCGCGGGCCAGGCCCTGGCCGCCCACGAGGAAGTCGACTTCGTGTCCTTCACCGGCTCGACCGCAGTCGGCAAGCAGGTCGGTGCCACGGCGGGCGCCGCCGTCAAGCGCGTCGCCCTCGAACTGGGCGGCAAGTCGGCGAACGTCATCCTGCCCGGCGCCGACCTGCCCAAGGCCGTCGCGGCGGGCGTCGGCCACGTCATGAACAACACCGGTCAGAGCTGCAACGCGCTCACCCGCATGCTCGTCCACCGGGACCAGTACGAGGAGGCCGTCTCGCTCGCGGTCGCCGCCGTCGCCGACCACCCCACCGGCGACCCCCGCACGGCGGGCACCCGCGTCGGGCCCGTCGTCAACGCCAAGCAGCACGAGCGTGTCCGCGGCTTCATCGCCAAGGGCGTGGAGGAGGGCGCACGCCTGGTCGCCGGCGGACCGGACGCGCCGTACGAGCAGGGGTATTTCGTCTCCCCGACCGTGTTCGCCGACGTCACCCCCGACATGACCATCGCCCAGGAGGAGATCTTCGGCCCGGTGCTGTCGATCCTCGCGTACGAGGACGAGGAGGATGCCCTGCGCATCGCCAACGGCACCGTCTACGGCCTGGGCGGCGCCGTCTGGGCCGCGGACGCGGAGACGGCCGCCGCCTTCGCGCGCCGCATGGACACCGGCCAGGTGGACATCAACGGCGGCCGCTACAACATCCTCGCCCCCTTCGGCGGCCACAAGCAGTCGGGCGTCGGCCGAGAGCTGGGCCCGCACGGCCTGGCCGAGTACCTCCAGACCAAATCCCTGCAGTTCTGACCCACAGCACCCCCCGCCATCCGTACGCTTCCGCCGCCCGCCCCCGCCCCACCACCGGAAAGTCGAGACGACGCCCATGGTCCGCGCCGCCATCCTCCCCGCCGTCGGAGCACCGCTGGAGGTAAGGGAGATCGTGCTGCCCGATCCCGGCCCCGGGCAGGTCCGCGTCAAGCTGGCCGCGGCCGGCGTCTGCCACTCCGACCTGTCGCTCACCGACGGCACCATGCGGGTGCCCGTGCCCGCCGTGCTCGGCCACGAGGGCGCGGGCACGGTCCTCGCCGTCGGTGACGGCGTCACCCACGTCGCCCCCGGCGACGGCGTCGTGCTCAACTGGGCGCCGTCCTGCGGGAAGTGCCACCACTGCACCATCGGCGAGGTCTGGCTCTGCGCGACCGCCCTCGCCGAGGTCGGGAACGTCTACGCGCACGACGCCGAGGGCGCCGCGCTGCACCCCGGGCTGAACGTGGCCGCGTTCGCCGAGGAGACCGTCGTCGCGGCCCGCTGTGTGCTGCCCGCGCCCGCGGGTATCCCGCTGACCGAGGCCGCCCTGCTCGGCTGCGCCGTCCTCACCGGCTATGGGGCCGTCCACCACAGTGCCCAGGTCCGCCCGGGCGAGTCGGTGGCCGTCTTCGGCGTCGGCGGCGTCGGGCTGGCCGCGCTCCAGGCCGCCCGGATCGCGCAGGCCGGGCCGATCGTCGCCGTCGACGTGTCACCCGCCAAGGAGGACCTGGCGCGCGCGGCCGGAGCCACCGAGTTCGTGCTCGCCTCCGACACCACCGCCAAGCAGATCCGTGCGCTCACCGGAGGGCAGGGCGCGGATGTCGCCGTCGAATGCGTCGGACGGGCCGAGACCATCCGCGGCGCCTGGGAGTCGACCCGCCGCGGCGGTCGGACCACGGTCGTCGGCATCGGCGGCAAGGACCAGCAGGTCACCTTCCACGCCCTGGAGATCTTCCACTTCGCCCGCACCCTCTCCGGCTGCGTCTATGGCAACAGCGACCCCGCCCGCGACCTCCCCGTCATCGCCGAACACGTCCGGGCCGGCCGCCTCGACCTGGGCGCCCTGGTGACCGACCGGATCACCCTCGACGACATCCCGGCGGCGTTCGACGCCATGCTCGCCGGCAAGGGCGGCCGCTCCCTCGTCATCTTCTAAGCCCGGCCCACGCCGGTCCGGTCCACGCCGGCCCACGCGGCCCGGCCCGGGCCATACAGGTCCGGACCCGTGCCGGACCGGCGTCGGGTTCCCTCTCCCGGGTCCCTCCTCCGGGTCCCTCTCCGAGGTCCCTCCGCCAGGTCCCGGCGCCGGGTGCGGGTGGGACTCGGCCGCCCTGGTCGCGTCAGCCGCCCCGGTTCGCGTGCGTCAGCGCCTCGTACTGGAGGGCCAGTCCGTCGAGCAGCGCCTCCAGGCCCGTCTCGAACGCGCCCTCGTCCACCTCGCGCTGCCGCTCGGCCAGCAGGTGGGCCTGGCCCAGGTGCGGGTAGTCCGCCGGATCGTAGGCCGTGCGGTCGTCGACGAAGCCCCGGGCGAAGGAGCCCACCGCCGAACCCAGGATGAAATACCGCATGAGCGCGCCGATCCGGGTCGCCTGCGCCGCCGGCCACCCGGCCTGCGTCATCGCGCCGAACACCGCGTCCGCCACCCGCAGCCCGGCCGGGCGGCGCCCGGGCCCGCGCGCGAGCACCGGCACGATGTTGGGATGGTCCGCCAGGGCGTCCCGGTAGGAGTGCGCCCACGCCCGCAGCGCTCCCCGCCAGTCCTGACCGCCGTCGAACATCGACAGGTCGACGCGTGAGCTCACCGCGTCCGCCACCGCGTCCAGGATCTCGTCCTTGGTGCGGAAGTGGTTGTAGAGCGAAGGCCCGCTGACGCCGAGCGCGGCCGCCAGCCGCCGGGTCGACACCGCCTCCAGGCCTTCCGCGTCGACCAGCGCCCCGGCCGCCTCGACGATGCGGTCCCGGCTGAGAAGGGGCTTGCGCGGTCTGGCCATGCGCCACATAGTAAAGCCTGCCCGCCAAAAACTACCGGTGCTAGTTAAATGGGCGCCGCAACCGGCCAATCTCGCCAACCCGCCACCCGCCAACCCCTGGAGGAGGTCCCGGTGAACCTGGAGCTGAGTGAGGAGCAGAGCGCCGTACGCCGGCTCGCCCGCGAGTTCGCCGAGCGCGAGATCGTCCCGTACGCCGCCGAGTGGGACCGGGCCGAAAGCGTGGACCGGGCCATCGTGAAGAAGCTGGGCGCGCTGGGATTCCTCGGCCTGACCGTTCCCGAGGAGTACGGCGGCTCCGGCGGCGACCACCTCTCCTACGTCCTCGTCACCGAGGAGCTCGGCCGCGGCGACTCCGCCGTGCGCGGCATCGTCTCCGTCTCCCTCGGCCTGGTCGCCAAGACCATCGCCGCCTGGGGCACGGAGGAGCACAAGCGCACCTGGCTGCCCCGACTGTGCTCCGGCGACGCGCTGGGCTGCTTCGGCCTGACCGAGCCCGGCACCGGATCCGACGCCGCGAACCTCACCACCCGCGCCGTACGCGAAGGGGACTCCTACGTCCTCCGCGGGACCAAGACGTTCATCAGCAACGGCACCTGGGCCGACGTCGTGCTGCTCTTCGCCCGCACCGGGGACGAGCCGGGCCACCGCGGCGTCTGCGCCTTCCTCGTCCCCACCGACACCCCCGGCCTCACGCGCCGCGAGATCCACGGCAAGCTCGGGCTGCGCGGCCAGGCCACCTCCGAACTCGTCCTCGACGGCGTCCGCGTGCCCGCTTCCGCGATGCTCGGCCCGGCGGGCAAGGGCTTCTCGGTGGCCATGTCCGCACTCGCCAAGGGCCGCATGTCCGTCGCCGCCGGCTGTGTCGGCATCGCACAGGCCGCACTGGAGGCGGCCGTCTCGTACGCCGCCCACCGCGAGCAGTTCGGCAAGCCGATCGCCCACCATCAGCTGGTCCAGGAGCTCATCGCCGACATCTCGGTCGACGTGGACGCGGCCCGGCTGCTGACCTGGCGCGTCGCCGACCTCATCGACCGCGGACAGCCCTTCGCCACCGAGTCCTCCACCGCCAAGCTCTTCGCCTCCGAGGCCGCCGTGCGCGCCGCCGGCAACGCCCTCCAGGTGCACGGCGGTTACGGCTACATCGACGAGTACCCGACCGGGAAGCTGCTCCGCGACGCCCGCGTGGCGACGCTGTACGAGGGCACCAGCCAGATCCAGAAACTGCTCATCGGCCGCGCCCGCACCGGGGTTTCCGCCTTCTGAGTACGCGTATGAGTACGCGCGCGGATGTGCTTCCCGGCAGCCCGCCCGATGCTCGACGCATGAACGAGACACCGGTCAAGCAGCAGAACACGGGTGCGTACTACGGACAGGCCGTCGCCTCCTTCGCCATCGCCCTCGTGGCCGTGGCTGTCGGGATCTACCGTCTCGAGGCCGACGGCTGGGTCCGCGCCTTCCTCGGGATCGCGGTCCTCTACCTCACCACCTCGGCCTTCACCCTCGCCAAGGTGATCCGCGACCGCCAGGAGGTCACGCAGATCGTCAGCAGGGTGGACCAGGCCAGGATGGAGAAGATCATGGCCGAGTACGACCCCTTCGCGCCGAAGTAGCCGCACGGGCCGGACGCCCCGACCGAGAACGCTAAGCGCTTGCTCACCCTCCCTGTAGGGTGTTCACTCCCGAACGGTGAAGAGGTGAGTGAGCGATGGACAGCGCGCAGGACGCGGCCGAGGGCTACCGGCCGTGGTCCGAGGTCACCCCGGACGCCGCACGGCGGCTGCTCGTCGCCGCCGTCGACGCCTTCGCCGAGCGCGGCTACCACGCCACCACCACCCGTGACATCGCGGGCCGCGCCGGTATGAGCCCGGCCGCGCTCTACATCCACTACAAGACCAAGGAAGAGCTGCTCCACCGGATCAGCCGGATCGGGCACGACAAGGCCCTCGACATCCTCACCACCGCCGCCGACGGCCCCGGCTGCGCCGCCGAGCGCCTCGACGCCGCCGTGCGGTCCTTCGTACGGTGGCACGCCGCGCACCACACCACCGCGCGTGTGGTCCAGTACGAGCTCGACGCCCTCGCCCCCGAGCACCGCTCCGAGATCGTGGCGCTGCGCCGGCAGAGCGACGCCGCCGTGCGCCGCATCCTCACCGAAGGGGTCGCGTCGGGGGAGTTCGACGTCCCCGACGTAGCGGGCACCACCCTCGCCGTGCTGTCGCTGTGCATCGACGTGGCCCGCTGGTTCAGTGCGGCCGGCCGGCGCACGCCCGACGAGGTCGGCGCGCTCTACGCCGACCTCGTGCTCCGCATGGTGGGCGCGCGGCCGCGCCCTCAGAAGTAGTAGCGGGACACCGACTCCGCCACGCACACCGGCTTCTCGCCGCCCTCGCGCTCGACCGTCACCGTGGCGGTGACCTGCACGCCGCCGCCCGCCTCCGCCACCTCCGTGATCACGGCGGTGGCGCGCAGCCGCGAGCCGACCGGCACCGTCGCCGGGAAACGCACCTTGTTCGTGCCGTAGTTGAGGCCCATCCGCATGCCCTCGACCCGCATGACCTGCGGCACCAGGCTGGGCAGCAGCGACAGCGTCAGATAGCCGTGCGCGATGGTGGAACCGAAGGGTCCGCTCGCGGCGCGCTCCGGGTCCACGTGGATCCACTGGTGGTCGCCGGTCGCGTCCGCGAAGAGGTCGATCCGCTTCTGGTCCACCTCCAGCCACCCGCTCGGGCCGAGCGGTTCGCCGATTCCGGCGTGCAGTTCCTCGGCGGACGTGAAGACCCTCGGCTCGGCCATGCCTGTTCCTGTCTCTCGCGGGACCACTGACGGACGAATAAGCGCTTGCTCAGCATGCTGGGACCCTCTGGGTATGTCAACGGACCTCCGGCTACCCTCGGCCGGGTGCCGCAGATTCCCGAGAAAGTCCACGAGCTCACCGTCGGCCAGCTGTCCGCCCGCAGCGGTGCCGCCGTCTCCGCGCTCCACTTCTACGAGACCAAGGGCCTGATCAGCAGCCGCCGCACGTCCGGCAACCAGCGCCGCTACACCCGTGACGCGCTGCGTCGGGTGGCCTTCGTACGCGCGGCCCAACGCGTGGGCATCCCGCTCGCCAGCATCCGTGAGGCACTGGCCCAGCTCCCCGAGGAGCGCACGCCGAACCGCGAGGACTGGGCCCGACTGTCCGAGGCCTGGCGCACCGAGCTCGACGAACGGATCAGCCGACTCGCCCGTCTGCGCGACCATCTGACGGACTGCATCGGCTGCGGCTGCCTCTCGATGGAGACCTGCGCCCTGTCCAACCCCGACGACGTCTTCGGCGAACGGCTCACCGGCTCACGGCTCTGAGGTGTCCGGCGGATCACGCCGGCCTGATCGCCGCGACGGCCGCGGAGCCGCAGGCCGGCTCCCCTCGCAGCAGCTCCCGGGCCGCCGCGACCAGTTCGGCGTTCGACCGCGCCGGCCGTCCGTCCGGCAGGTGCAGCACGTCCCCCACGCCGGTGCGCGCGGCCGCGCCGCACCGGGCGGCCAGCCGCAGCGCCGGCCAGGAGGCCCCGTCCCGCCCGAACAGCAGCACCGCCGCCGGCGGCAGCCCGCGCAGACCGGCCGGCAGGTCCGGCCCGGCCGCCGCTTCCTCCGCGGACCCTGCGGCGACCTCGGCCACCACCCGGACCCCGCCGCGGCCGCCGCCCGGCCTCCGTACCAGCCAGGCCCGCAGCCGCTCCAGCGGCTCCGGGCCGGCCGGGCCGCCCAGCGGCGCCGCCGCGTCCACCCGCACGCCCC
>NZ_MQUR01000070.1 GCF_001953875.1 Streptomyces amritsarensis | reverse complement strand
CCATGCGGCGGGTAGGCCTCCCCCCCCGGGGGTTAACCCCCCCCCGCCCCCCCCCGCACCGCCCCCTGCCCCGGCCTGCGCACCGCCCCCTGCGCCGACGCCGCCCGGGCCTGCGTGGACGCCGCCCCGGCCTGCGCCGACGCCGCCCCGGCCCCTGCCCCGGCTTGCGCACCGCCCCCTGCCCCGGCCTGCGCACCGCCCCCTGCGCCGTTCCCACCCGGCCCTGCGCCGACGCCGCCCGGCCCCTGCGGCGCGGCGCGGTCCCGGGCCGCCCCTACGGCCGCGCCCGAGCCCAGCCCTTGCGGGCGCGCCGGTGGCCGTCCCCCTGCGGGCGCACGGGTGGCGGGGGCCCTGCGGGTGCGGCGAGAGGCTCGGGCCTTGCGGGGGCGCCGCCGACGCGGGGCGGGCCCCTTGCGGCCGCGCCCGAGCCCCTGCCCCTTGCGGACGCGCCGATGGCCTGGGCCCTGCGGGGCGCCTGTGGCGCGGGCACTTGCAGGGGCGGTGGTGACCCCGGCCTGCCCCGCGGGCGCGCCGGTGTCCCCGGCCCTGCCTCCTGCGGGGCGGCGGCCCGGCCCTGCGGGCGCGCCCGTGGCCTTGGCCCTTGCGGGAGCCCCCTGGCCCCGGCCCTGACCCCCTGGGCCCTGGCCCCCTGCGGGGTGCCCCGGCTACCGCTGGCGCCCCCGGCGGGCCGGATCGGCGCGGGCTTCAGACCGCAGACGCCGGCGGGGCCGGGGGCGGCCAGCGGGGCCGGGCCACCGCCGCCCCGCAAGGGCGCGAGCCACCGGCGCCGGCGAGGCGAGGCGCGGTCCGGCGGCGGGCCGGGAAGCGGCGGCGGGCCGGACGCGCGAACGGGACCCCCGCCCACCCCGGACGGGAGTCCCCCGGTGCCGCGACCTCAGCCCCGGCCCGGGACCCGGTCCCGCCACGGCAGCTCCGCCGTCACCACCGTCCCCTCCCCCTCCGGGGAGTCCACCACCAGCACCCCGTCCACCGCGTCCAGCCGCTCCGCCAGCCCCGCCAGCCCGCTCCCGCCGGTCGTGTCCGCGCCGCCCCGCCCGTCGTCCGACACCCGGATCATCAGCCGGGCCTCCGCCCGCCAGACCTCCACCGTCGCGCCCCGCGCCCGCGCGTGCTTGCTCACGTTCTGCAGCAGCTCGGACACCACGAAGTACGCGATCCCCTCGATCGCCTCCGCCGGCCGGGCCTCCTGCCCCGGCGGCAGGTCCACCAGTACCTTCACCGGCACCACGCACCGTGCCGCCACCGACGACAGCGCCGCGTCCAGCCCCCGGTCCGTCAACACGGCCGGGTGGATCCCGCGGGCCAGGTCCCGCAGTTCCTGGAGCGCCAGCTTCACCTCCCCGTGGGCCTCGTCGACCATCGCCGCCGCACCCTCCGGGTCCTCCAGCAGCTTCTCCTTCGCCAGGCCCAGCCCCATCGCCAGCGCGACCAGCCGCGCCTGCGCACCGTCGTGCAGATCCCGCTCGATGCGCCGCAGGTCGGCGGCGGCCGTGTCGACGACCACGCCGCGGTCCGACTCCAGCTCCGCGATCCGCCGCTCCAGGTCGTCGGAGGGCGACAGCAGGCCCCGTACCATCGCCCGGTCCGCGTTCGCGAGCAGCCGCACCAGATACGGCAGCACCGGCCACAGCACGAACAGCCCGGCCAGGACTACCGTGAAGGTGAGAACCCCCCAGGGCAGCCGGATCAGCTGGTACAGCACGGTCCGCCAGCCCACCGGATCCTTGATGCCCGTCCACAGCCAGGGGAAGAACCCCCCGGACCGCCGCGGCCCGGGGAGCGGGGTCGGCTCCTCCACCCGTACGCCCAGGAGCATTCGCGCGCGGGCGCGTTCCAGCCGTCCCCATTGCCGAGACAGGAAGAGACCGACGGCAAGCAAAGGAAGTCCGATCGCGGTCACGGAAAGACCGCCCGCGGTGGAAACCATGACAACCGCGTAAACGAAACCGAGGATCGCCTCAGGCAGATTGGTCACCAGATGGGCGATTTCCTTCCACGTGACGGCGCTGAATACGGGCCGGACGCGGGGAGGCCTGTCGTCGTCGGCGATGGCATGGCTCGTGGTCATGCGCGACAGCCTGTCAAGCGCGGCTCGCTGATGCCATGGGGTGGCCGGGGTGCTGTGAACGGGGGATAACCCCACCCCGTGTGAGGCAGGCCCTAGACTCCCGTCCGTACCAGATCGTCGACAGTGACCGAGGAGCGAGGAACGGACGTGCCCGAACCAACGGTATCGACCGTAACCGTGCTCGCGGCGGACTACTTCCGGAGTTATTCGGTCGTCGGACTGCTCGCGGCTCTCGGTGTGCTCTTCGTGGCCGTCGCCTTCGGCGCGGGCCGCCTGCTGCGGCCCGTGGTCCCGACGCCCGAGAAGCTGCTGACGTACGAATGCGGCGTGGACCCCGTCGGCGAGGGCTGGGCGCACACCCAGGTCCGCTACTACGTCTACGCCTTCCTCTACGTCATCTTCGCCGTCGACTCGATCTTCCTCTTCCCGTGGGCGACGGTGTTCGCCGCTGCCGGCTACGGCGCCACGACCCTGGTCGAGATGTTCATCTTCCTGGGCTTCCTCGCCGTCGGCCTGCTCTATGCGTACAAGAAGGGCGTCCTCGAATGGACGTGACACCTCAGCCGGAGCTGCTCCCCGAGCCCAAGCGCCTCGGAGTCCTCTCCCGTCTGGCCCCGGAACCGATGAAGGTGGTCCTGAACTGGGGCCGCCGGTACAGCCTGTGGGTCTTCAACTTCGGCCTGGCCTGCTGCGCGATCGAGTTCATCGCCGCCTCCATGGCCCGGCACGACTTCATCCGCCTCGGCGTCATCCCCTTCGCACCGGGGCCGCGCCAGGCCGACCTGATGATCGTCTCGGGCACCGTCACGGACAAGATGGCCCCGGCCGTCAAGCGGCTGTACGAGCAGATGCCGGAGCCGAAGTACGTCATCTCCTTCGGGGCCTGCTCCAACTGCGGCGGCCCGTACTGGGACTCGTACTCGGTGACGAAGGGCGTCGACCAGATCATCCCCGTCGACGTCTACGTACCCGGCTGCCCGCCGCGCCCGGAGGCGCTCCTCCAGGGCATCCTCAAGCTCCAGGAGAAGATCGCCCGCGAGTCGCTGGCCGAACGCTACGCCTCCGGTCCGTCCGTCTCCCAGCTGACCAGCGGCCTGGTCACGGCCCCGCCGGCACCCGGACAGGGGGCCGGCGCGTGAACCTCTACGACTCCCTCCCCGACGCCGCGCCGACGGTCTTCGGCGCCGAGGCCACCGCGGAGCTGTCGTACGACGTCCTCACCGTGGACGTGCCCGTCGGCAGCTGGATCTCCTCGCTGGAGATCGCCCGGGACAAGCTGGGCTGCACGTACTTCGACTGGCTGAGCGCCGTGGACGAGCCCGGCACCGGCTTCCGGGTCTGCGCCCACGTCGCGTCGCTGGAGAACCACCGCGTACGCCGGCTCCTGTTGCGCACGACCGTCCCGCACGGCGCCCCTTCCCTTCCGTCGGCGGTCGCCGTCTACGCGGGGGCGGAGTGGCACGAGCGCGAGACGTTCGAGATGTTCGGGATCACCTTCACCGACCACCCGAACCTGGTGCACCTCCTCCTCCCGGAGAACTTCGAGGGGCATCCGCTGCGCAAGGACTTCGTGCTGGCCGCACGCGTCGCGAAGGCCTGGCCGGGCGCCAAGGAGCCGGGCGAGGCCCACGACCCCGACGCCCCGAAGCGCCGCCAGATGCTGCCGCCCGGTGTGCCGGACCCCAACGACTGGGGCCCGCTGAAGGGCCAGCTCCCGCCGGCCCCGACCCGTCCGGCCCGCACCCCGCGTGCCGCCGGAGCAGCCGGCGCCGCCGCGCGTACCCCGCGCGAGGGCGCCCCCGCCCGCCGGACCCGATCGGTCGCCGAGGGCTCGGCCACCCAGGCCGCCGAAGCCGCCGCCGCCCCGCCGCCGCGCCGTACCCGCTCGGTGGCGGACGGCTCCGCGAGCCAGGCCGAGGCCGCGCCGAGCCCGGAAACCCCGGCCCGCCCGCCGCGCCGCACCCGCTCGGTGGCGGACGGCTCCGCGAGCCAGGCGGCCGACGCCGCCGCCGCGGACGATGCCGCTCCGGAGCAGGCAGCCCCGGATGCTGCCGCTCCGGCGACGGAGACCACCGAAGCTCCGGCCCGCCCGCCGCGCCGCACCCGCAGCGCGGCGGACGGCTCGGCGAGCCAGGCCGAGGCCGCGCCGGCCGGCGAGGCCACCGGCACGGGGCCGGCCGCCCCGGACGCCGACGCCCCGGCCGCGGAGCCCGCGCCGCGCGCCCCGCGCCGCCCCGCACCCCGCAGCTCCGACGCCCCCTGGCACGACCCGAAGCCCGCCTTCGGCGAGCCGGCCCCCCGGCCGGCCCAGAAGGACGGGCCCGGGGCATCCCCCGAGACCGACCCCACCACCGACAACGGAGGCGACGCGTGAACGACGTCCTCGACGTCGCCCTGCGGCTGATCGTCGTCTTCGCCGTCTTCCTCGTGCTCCCGCTCGTCGTCGGGCAGACCGAGCACAAGGTGATGGCCCACATGCAGGGCCGCCTCGGTCCGATGTACGCCGGCGGCTTCCACGGCTGGGCCCAGCTCGTCGCCGACGGCGTGAAGTTCGCGCAGAAGGAAGACGTCGTCCCCGCGGGCGCCGACCGCCGGATCTTCCAGCTGGCCCCCGCCGTCGCCCTGCTGC
The DNA here is from genome assembly GCF_001953875.1 of Streptomyces amritsarensis. Taxonomy (GTDB): domain Bacteria; phylum Actinomycetota; class Actinomycetes; order Streptomycetales; family Streptomycetaceae; genus Streptomyces; species Streptomyces amritsarensis. The sequence continues at coordinate 38,933 of NZ_MQUR01000070.1, read as the reverse complement.
CGTACCTCCTCGTCCTCCTCGCCATCCCGATCGGCCCGGGCGAGGGCGCGGTCGGCCAGGTCATCGACGCCGGCGTGTTCTTCGTACTGGCCGTCATGGGCGTCGGAGTCCTCGGCTCCCTCATGGCCGGCTGGGCCTCCGCGAACAAGTTCTCCCTGCTCGGCGGCCTGCGCACCGCCGCACAGCTGCTCGCCTACGAACTCCCCATGCTGCTCGCCGCCGCCTCCGTGGCGATGGCCGCCGGGACGGTCTCCCTCCCCGGCATCGTGGAGGCCTTCGAGTGGTGGTGGCTGCCCTGGCAGATCGTCGGCGCCCTCGTGTTCTTCACCGCCGGCCTCGCCGAACTGCAGCGGCCCCCCTTCGACATGCCCGTCGCCGACTCCGAGATCATCTTCGGCGCGTACACCGAGTACACGGGCCTGCGCTTCGCCCTGTTCCTGCTCGCCGAGTACGCAGGCATCGTCGTCCTGTGCTTCCTCACCACCGTCCTGTTCCTCGGCGGCTGGCACGGCCCCCTCGGCGCCGAGGGCCTCGGCTGGGTCTGGACGCTGCTCAAGACCGCAGTCCTCGCCTTCGTCGTGATCTGGCTCCGCGTGAGCTACCCGCGCCTGCGCGAGGACCAGCTCCAGAAGCTCGCCTGGACCGCACTCATCCCGCTCGCGCTCGCCCAGATCGCGCTCACCGGCATCGTGAAGGTGGCGATCCAGTAATGCCCATCCCCGGATCCGGCCTCGCCAAGGGCCTGGCCGTCACGCTGCGCACCATGACGAAGCGCTCGCACACGGCCCAGTACCCCGACGTCCAGCCCGAGCTCCCGCCCCGCTCCCGCGGGGTCATCGGCCTGTTCGAGGAGAACTGCACGGTCTGCATGCTCTGCGCCCGTGAGTGCCCCGACTGGTGCATCTACATCGACTCCCACAAGGAGACGGTCCCCGCCGTCACACCCGGTGGGCGTGAGCGCAGCCGCAACGTCCTCGACCGCTTCGCGATCGACTTCTCGCTCTGCATGTACTGCGGCATCTGCATCGAGGTGTGCCCCTTCGACGCCCTCTTCTGGTCGCCGGAGTTCGAGTACGCGGAGACCGACATCCACGAGCTGACCCACGAGCGCGACAAACTGCGCGAGTGGATGTGGACGGTCCCCGCCCCGCCCGCCCTCGACCCGCGGGCCGAGGAGCCCAAGGAGATCGGCGCCGCCCGCAAGGCGGTGGAGAAGGCCGAAGCGGCAGCGTCAGCCGCTGCGGCGGCCGCCGCAGCCGAAGCCGCAGCGCAGGCGGCCGAGAACGAACCGCCGACCACCCCGACCCCGGAGTCAGACGCGTGACCCCCGCCGCCACCGTGGCCGCAGCCGCCACCAACGGGCCCGGTTTCCTGTCCCCGACCGGCGTCGAGATCGCCTTCCTCCTCGTGGGCCTCGCCACCTTCGGCGCGGCCCTCGTCACGGTCACCACCAAGCAGCTGGTGCACGCCGCCCTCTGGCTGGTCGTCGCCCTCGGCGGCATCGCCGTCGAGTACCTGCTGCTGACCGCCGAGTTCATCGCCTGGGTCCAGGTCCTGATCTACCTCGGCTCCGTGATCGTCCTCCTCCTCTTCGGGCTGATGCTCACCAAGGCCCCCATCGGCCGCTCCCCGGACGCGGACTCCGGCAACCGGTGGATCGCGCTCGGCGTCGCCGTCGTCGCCGCAGCGTCCCTGGTCTGGGTGGTCGTCGACGCCTTCCGCACCACCTGGATCGACCTGGACGGGCCGGTCCAGGGCTCCACGAAGGTCTCCGGCGAGATCCTCTTCCAGCACTGGGTGCTGCCCTTCGAGGCACTCTCCGTTCTCCTCCTCGCCGCCCTCATCGGCGCCATCGTGCTGTCCCGCCGCAACGACCCCGCCGACGCCCGTGACAAGGGGAAGCGCTGATGCACCTCGCCTACCCCGCCGTGCTCGCGGCGCTCCTCTTCTGCACGGGCCTGTACGGAGTGCTCGCCCGCCGCAACGCCATCCTGGTCCTGATGTCCGTCGAGCTGATGCTCAACGCCGTCAACCTCAACCTGGTGGCCTTCGACGTATGGCTGCGCGACACCCTGCACGCCGGCCAGGCCCTCACCCTCTTCACCATCGCCATCGCCGCCGCCGAGATCGGCATCGGCCTCGCGATCGTGCTGATGGTGTACCGCAACCGCGGCACCTCCGACGTCGACCGCCTGCGCGACACCGCCGAAGGCCACGAGCCCGACCCGAACACCACCGGCGGCAGCACCGCAGACACCACCAGCACCGCCCGGCCGGAGGTCGCCGCGTGAGCACCACGACCCTCGCCGTCCTCGTCCCGCTGCTGCCCTTCCTGGGCGCGGTGGCGGGCCTGCTGCTCGGCCGCACCGCCCCCGGCTTCGTCCGCCCGCTCGCGATCCTGCCGACGCTCACCGCCGCCGTACTGGCCGTGACCGTCGCCGTCCGCCAGGGCGGCGGGCAGCCCATCAGCACCGCGACCGAGCTGACCCCGACCGGCTCGGTGCCGATCGACCTCTCGCTGTACATCGACGGCTTCGCCGCACTGGTCGCCGTCCTGGTCGGCGTCGTCGCCACCTGCGTACAGCTCTACTCGACGGCATACCTCCGCGAGGACCCGCGCTACCCCTCGTACGCCGGCCTCGTCTCCCTGTTCACCTCCGCCATGCTGCTCGTCGTCTACTCCGGCGACCTGATGGTGCTGCTGGTCGGCTGGGAAGTCATGGGCATCTGCTCCTACTTCCTCGTCGGCCACTACTGGGAGACCGAAGCGGCCCGCTCCGCCTCCCTGAAGGCCTTCCTCGTCACCAAGCTCGGCGACGTCCCCTTCCTCATCGGCCTGTTCGCGCTCGCCACCGACGCCGGCTCCTTCCGGATCACCAAGATCCTCGGGACCGTCGCCGCCGGCGGACTCGACCACCCGACGCTGATCGCGCTGCTCCTGCTCGCCGGAGTCGCCGGCAAGTCCGCGCAGTTCCCGCTGCACACCTGGCTCCCCGACGCGATGGCGGGCCCCACCCCCGTCTCCGCGCTGATCCACGCCGCGACGATGGTCGCCGCCGGTGTCTACTTCATCGCGCGCCTCCTTCCCGTCTTCGCGGCCTCCGCCGCCGCACTGGTGGTGATGGCCGTCATGGCGGCCGTCACGATGGTCGGCTCCGGCCTCGCCGCCCTCGCCCAGGACGACATCAAGCGGGTGCTCGCCTACTCCACGATCGGCCAGCTCGCCTACATGACCGGCGCCCTGGCCGTCGCCGACCGCAGCGCGGCCGTCTTCCACCTCCTGTCCCACGGCGCCTTCAAGGCGCTCCTCTTCCTGGGCGCGGGCGTGATCATCCACGCCGCGGGTACGAACTCCCTGGCCGCCATGTCCCGGATGGACGGCCTGGCCAAGCGCATTCCCGACGCCTTCTGGACGATGACGATCGCGCTGCTCGCCCTCGCCGCGATCCCGCCCTTCGCCGGCTTCTTCTCCAAGGAAGCCGTCCTCGTCGCCGCCGAGCAGGCCGCCACCGGCCACTCGGACGCCGCTCCCGCCGCAGCCGGCTGGCTGGTGCTGGCCGCCGGCGTGCTCACCGCCCTGCTCACCGCCGCCTACGCCGCCCGGCTGTGGCTGATGGCCTTCCGCGGCCGGGGCGCCGCCGCCCCCGACCACGGCAAGGAGCCCTTCGCCATGACCGGCGTGCTGTGGCTGCTGGCCGTCCCCTCGGTCGCCTTCGGCCTCGCGGCGGACCCGCTCGCCGACTGGTTCGACGGCAGGGCCCTCACCCCGACCCTGGCCACCTCCGTCCTCGGCACCGGCGCCGCCGTCATCGGCGCGATGCTCACCTACGCCCTCTGGCAGCGCGCCACGGCCAAGGCCGCCACCGCCCCCGCCGCCGGACCCGCCCGCGCCGCCACCGCCGCCGAGGAGCCGGCCGCCGTGGCCGCCGCGGTGTCCGCGGCCACCGCGGCCGCCGAGTCCGCGGCCGAGACGCCCGAGGTCGCGGAAGTCACCCACGAGCACCCCGCCGTCCCGGCGGGTCCCGCCGCCGACCCCGCCAGGGCCCTCCTGGGCCCCCTGCACCGCCACGCCGCCGCCGGCTTCCACCTCGACGCCGTCTACGACCGGCTGTTCGTCCGCCCCGTCCGCGCGGCCGCCCGCCTCGTCGGCTTCCTCGACCGCGAGGTCGTGGACACCTACGTCCGCGGCGCGGGCACCGGCACCCGGCTGCTCGGCGGCCTCGTCCGCCGGGCCCAGACCGGCAACGTGCAGAGCTACCTGAGCGCCCTGCTCGCCGGCGCCGTGGTCCTGGCGATCGCCACCGCCGTCCTCGCCAACGTCAACGCCGGATCGTGAGCCGTGAGTCAGCCGTGATTGATATCAGCCCGTCCGTGATGCAGTTCCTTCTGGCGTTCATCGTGGCCGCGCCGCTCCTCGGCGCCGTCGCGGCCCTCCTGCCGGCCCCGCCCGGCCTCAAGGGCCGCAGCCCCGAGCAGGCCGTGCTCCGCCACGGCGTGACCGTGACCGGCGTGATCCTCGCCGCGGCGATCGCCCTCGCCCTCGGCTTCGACCACGACGCCCCGTCCCGCTTCCAGGCGACGACGGACATCAGCTGGATCCCGGCGCTGGACGTCCGGATCCACCTCGGTGTCGACGGCATCTCGCTCCCCCTCCTCGTGATGACCGCGCTGCTGTTCTTCCTCTGCGCGCTCTACAGCTACTTCAAGCTCCCCGCCGGCCCTTCCCCGAAGGCCTTCGTCGCACTGCTCCTCGTCCTGGAGTCCGGCACCCTCGCGACCTTCGCCGTCCTCGACCTGCTGCTGTTCTTCCTCGCCTTCGAGATGGTCCTCATCCCGATGTACTTCCTCATCGCCCGCTGGGGCGGCGCCCAGCGGCAGGCCGCCGCCTGGAAGTTCATCCTCTACACGCTCCTCGGCTCCGTCGTGATGCTGCTCGGCCTCCTCCTCATCGGTGTGACGGCGGACACATTCGACATGGTGGCACTCGCCTCTGACAACGGCCGCGAACTGTCCCACACCACCCAGCTGCTGGCCGTCCTGTCCATCGGCCTCGGCCTCGCCGTGAAGACCCCGATGTGGCCCCTGCACAGCTGGCTGCCCGACGCCCACACCGCCGCCCCCACCGTCGGATCCGTCCTCCTGGCCGGCGTCCTGCTGAAGATGGGCACGTACGGGTTCGTCCGGATCCTGCTCCCCGTCACCCCCGACGGCATGGCCACCTTCGCCCCCTACCTGGGTGCTTTCGCCGCCGTCGGCATCGTCTACGGATCGCTCGCCTGCCTCGCGCTGGCCCGCAAGGGGAACAAGGGCGACCTCAAGCGCCTCATCGCCTACTCCTCCGTCGGCCACATGGGCTTCGTCCTCCTCGGCATCGCGTCCATGACGCCCACCGGAGTCAACGGCGCCCTCTTCGCCAACATCGCCCACGGCCTGATCACCGGCCTCCTCTTCTTCCTGGTCGGCGCCCTCAAGGACCGCTACGGCACCGCCGACCTCGACACCCTCGCCGGAGCCACCGGCGCCGCCCTCTACGGCCGCGCCCCCCGCCTCGGCGCGCTCCTCGCCTTCGCCGCCGTCGCCTCCCTGGGCCTGCCCGGCCTGGCCGGCTTCTGGGGCGAGATGCTGGCCCTCTTCGGCGCCTTCGACCCGGCCGAGGGCCTGTCCCGCGCCGCATTCCTCACGTACACGGCCGTCGGAGCGTTCGGCACCCTGCTCACCGCCGCCTACCTGCTGGTCGTCGTACGGCGCGTCTGCATGGGAGACCCGAAGGCCGGCCCCGCCCTCGCCGTCGCGGACGTCCAGCGCTACGAGTTCGCCGCCTGGACCCCGCTCGTCGCCCTCACCGTCCTCGCCGGCCTGTGGCCCGCGCTCCTCCTCGGCCTCACCGACCCGGCCGTTCAGCAGCTCCTCGCAGGAGGCAACTCATGACGGCCCTGCCGGCCCTCGCGGCCGACACCCCCAGCCTGGTCCAGTCCGTCGACTGGCTCGCCATCGCCCCCGTGGTGATCACCGCCGTCGTCGGCGTGGCCGTCCTCGTCGCCGACCTCTTCGTCACCGAGCGCCACAAGCCGGTCCTCGGCTGGATCTCCGTGGCCGGCCTGGCCGCCGCGACCGCCACCCTGCTGCCGCTGCGCGCCGGGGACCGCTCCACCTTCTGCCTCACCGCCGACCCGGAGGCCTGCAGCTACGTCGCCGACCACTTCACGGTGGTCGTCCAGTTCCTGGTGCTGGCCGGCGCCCTGCTCACCGCCCTCCTGTCGGTCACCGCCGTCCGCGACACGCGGATGCCCGCCGGCGAGTACTGGTTCCTGCTGCTCTCCTCCGCCGCCGGCGCCGCCCTGCTGCCCGCCTCCCGCGACCTCGCCACCCTGATCGTCGCGCTGGAGGTCGCCTCCCTGCCCGCTTTCGCGCTCGTGGGCATGCGCCGCGGCGACCGGCTCTCCTCCGAGGCCGCCCTGAAGTTCTTCCTGTCCTCCGTCACCGCCACCGCCGTGTCGCTGATGGGCGTCAGCTTCGTCTACGCCGTCACCGGATCGCTGCACCTCACCCAGGTCGCGGACCGGCTCGAGGACGTCCCCGGGCAGCTCGACACCCTCGCCATGGCCGGCGTCGCGCTCACCCTGGTCGGCTTCGCGTTCAAGACCGCGGCCGTCCCGTTCCACTTCTGGGTGCCCGACACCTACGTCGGCGCGCCCCTGCCCATCGCCGGCTACCTCTCGGTGATCGGCAAGGCCGTCGGCTTCACCGGCCTCATCCTCGTCACGGTGATCGCCTTCCCGGCGTACTCGCAGGTCTGGGGCCCGGCCGTCGCCGTCCTCGCCGCGCTCACCATGACCCTGGGCAACGCCGCAGCCGTGCGGCAGTCCGCCGACCGCCCGAACAGCGCCGTCCGGCTGCTCGCCTGGTCCTCGGTCGGCCAGGCCGGCTACCTGCTGGTCCCGATCGCGGCCGCCGCGTACTCCGAGCGCGACCAGATCGGCTCCACCCTGGCCTACGCCCTCATGTACGCCGCCGTGAACCTCGGCGCCTTCGCCGTTGCCGCCCTCGTCGCCCGCACGAAGCCGCAACACCGCATCAGCGACTACCGCGGCCTGTACGCCGAGCACCCGCTCGCCGCCCTGTCCCTGGCCTTCTTCCTGCTCTGCCTCGCCGGACTGCCGCCGGGCATCATCGGGCTCTTCGCCAAGGTCACCGTCTTCCAGTCCGCCGTCGACGCCGGCCTGGGCTGGCTGGCCGTGCTCATGGCGATCAACGTCGTCATCGCCCTGTACTACTACCTGCGGTGGACGGCGCTGCTCTTCCGAGCACCCGAGGGCGCGGAGGGCGCACGGGCCCGCACGAAGGCCCCCTGGCCGGTCGCGGCGGCCATCGTCGCGACCGCGGTCACCGCGGTCGTCCTCTCGGGTGCCCCGCAGCTCGTCCTGCGCGTCGCGTCGGGGAGCCTCTTCACGCAGTAGCCCGCACCCGGGCGGTTGCCCCGTACGGAGTAATGCGCGCGGCGGCCCCGCCACCCCCGCCGAGGGGGCGGCGGCGGGCCGCCGCCGCGGCGCGCCCTGGGAACCAGACGCCGCCACCTCGCGTTGACCAGGAAGGGAGGGTCCACTGGACCGTAGACCCTCAAATCCATGACGGGCTCCCCTGCCGCACCACTTGGAGGGCGTACCGTGCACCGCCGGCACAACGGGCTCAAGACCGCCGTACTCCTCGGCGGGCTGTCCGCAATCATCATCCTCATCGGCAGCTTCTTCGGACGGACCGGCCTGATCGTGGCCGTGATCGTCGCCCTCGGGACGAACGCCTACGCGTACTGGAACAGCGACAAGCTGGCTCTACGCGCGATGCGCGCCCGCCCCGTCAGCGAGTTCGAGGCTCCGCAGCTCTACCGCATGGTGCGCGAGCTCTCCACGTCCGCGCGCCAGCCCATGCCACGGCTCTACATCTCACCCACCGAGGCCCCGAACGCCTTCGCCACCGGCCGCAACCCGCGCAACGCCGCGGTCTGCTGCACCGAGGGCATCCTGCGCATCCTCGACGAGCGCGAGCTGCGCGGAGTCATCGGCCACGAGCTCAGCCACGTCTACAACCGCGACATCCTCATCTCGTCGGTGGCCGGAGCACTCGCCTCCGTGATCATGTTCCTGGTGAACTTCGCCTGGCTCATCCCGATCGGCCGGTCGAACGACGACGAGGGACCCGGCCTGCTCGGCATGCTGCTGATCATGATCCTGGGCCCGCTGGCCGCCTCGGTGATCCAACTGGCCATCAGCCGCTCCCGCGAGTACGAGGCCGACGCCTCCGGAGCCCAGCTCACCGGAGACCCGCTCGCCCTGGCCAGCGCCCTGCGCAAGCTCGACGCGGGCACCAAGCAGCTGCCGCTGCCGCCGGAGCCACGTCTGGAAACGGCGAGTCATATGATGATCGCCAACCCGTTCCGGCCCGGCGCGGGCCTCTCCAAGATGTTCTCCACCCACCCTCCGATGGCCGAGCGCATCGCCCGGCTCGAACAGATGGCAGGCCGCCGCCAATGAAGACAATCCTGAACGTCATCTGGCTCATCCTCAGCGGCATCTGGCTGTTCCTGGGATACCTGCTCGCAGGTGTGCTCCTCTGCATCACCATCATCGGCATCCCGTTCGGCATCGCCGCCTTCCGCATCGCGGTCTACGCCCTCTGGCCCTTCGGCTACACCACGGTCGAGCGCCACGACGCGGGCGCCCCGTCCTGCATCGGCAACGTCCTGTGGCTGGTGCTGGCCGGCTGGTGGCTGGCCCTCGGCCACATCGTCACCGGCATCGCCCTCTGCGTCACGATCATCGGCATCCCGTTCGGCATCGCCAACTTCAAGATGGTCCCCCTCTCCCTGCTCCCGCTGGGCCGCGAAATCGTCCCCACGGACGCCCCGTTCGCCTCCCGCTGACGACACGCGGGCCGATCGTTGCGCACCGCGCCGCGGACGGCCAGGCCCGTCCCGGCGCGGTTTTCCACAGGGGCGGCGAGCTGTCAGTGGCGTGCGTCACCATGAACGCATGAACGAGACCGAGCAGTTGCTGGAGCAAGTCGCAGACCGTGCGCGCACCTCCGCACGGGCCCAGGGAAAGCCCCTGCCCACGCCGCTGGGCGCCGGGGAGATCGCCCGCGCCGAGGGCATACTCGGCTTCGCCCTGCCGCCCCTGCTCGCCGGGCTCTACACCGGCGTCGGGGACGGCGGATTCGGCCCGGAGCGCGGGCTCCTGCCACTGCGTCAGGCCGTCGGCGCCTACGCGGCGCAGCGCGCCTCCGGCTGGCGGTGGCCCGAGGCGGTCCTGCCCGTCGCCGACCTCGGCTGCGCCATGTACGCCTGCGTGGACTGCAGATCCGAAACGGCCCAGGTGCTGCTGTTCGACCCCAATCCCGGAGAGCCCGACCTCGCCTGGTCCGTCGACGCACCGGGCCTGGCGTGCTGGCTGCGCGGCTGGCTCGACGGCACCGCGTGGTTCTGCGAGGAGTCCGCCCTGGGGGAGGACCACGACCTGGAACTCGCGCCCTGGGCGGAGTTCAGATCCCGGATCTGATCCGACCGCGCACCCCGTACGCCAGGGCGCCCAAGGCCAGCACCACGGCCCCCGCGACCGCCGACGCGAGGGGCAGCGCACACGCCAGCACCACACAGCCGGACAGCCCGACCGCCGCCACGGCCCGCCCCTTGACAGCTGAATCGAGAGTCCACGCGGAAGCGTTCGCGATCGCGTAATAGGCGAGCACTCCGAAGGAGGAGAAACCGATCGCGCCCCGCAGATCGGCGGTGGCCGCGAGCACCGCCACGACCGCACCCACCACGAGCTCGGCATGGTGCGGCACTTGGCGCCGGGGATGCACGGCCGCCAGCGCGCGCGGGAGATGGCCGTCCCGGGCCATCGCCAGCACCGTCCGCGACACCCCGAGCACGAGGGCCAGCAGCGAGCCGAGCGCGGCCAGGGCGGCGCCCACCCGGACGACCGGCGCCATCTCCGGCACACCCGCCGCCCGCACCGCGTCGGCCAGCGGGGCCGCCGACCGGGCCAGCCCCTCGACGCCGAGCACCGACAGAACCGCCACCGCCACCGCCGCGTACACCACCAGGGCGATCCCCAGAGCGAGCGGCACCGCCCGCGGGATCGTCCGCTCCGGGTCGCGCACCTCCTCGCCCAGTGTGGTGATCCGCGCATAGCCCGCGAACGCGAAGAACAGCAGGCCGGCGCCCTGCAACAGCCCGAAGAGGGTCCAGTGCGGCCCCACGAGCCGCTCGGGTGCGGCCGCACCCGAGGACAGGCACACCACGACCACCCCGGCCAGCACCGCCAGCACCGCCGCCACGATCAGCCGGGCGATCCGGGCGGACTTCTGGACACCGCCGTAGCTCGCGGCGGTGATCGCCACCACCGCCGCCACGGCCACGGCGTGCTCGCGCCCGGGCCACAGGTAGGCACCCGCCGTCAGCGCCATCGCCGCGCAGGACGCGGTCTTGCCGATCACGAACCCCCAGCCGGCCAGATGGCCCCAGAAGGGGCCGAGCCGCTCCCGCCCGTACACGTAGGTACCGCCGGACGCCGGATACCGGGCGGCCAGCCGCGCCGAGGAGTGCGCGTTGCAGTAGGCCACCACGGCCGCCACCGCGAGGGCGGCGAGGAGCGCCCCGCCAGCGGCCCGCGCGGCCGGGGCGAAGGCCGCGAAGACCCCGGCGCCGACCATCGCTCCGAGCCCGACGACGACCGCGTCGGAGACTCCCAGGGTCCGCTTCAGCTCGTTGTCCACGGGCGGAGGGTAATCGGCCTAGATGACGCCCTCGCGGCCGGGGAGCGGCGTCCGGGTGCGCTCCCAGCCCTCCAGGGCCGTCAGACAGGCGTGGTCGAGATGGCGCAGACCGCTCAGGTCGAGCCGCACCGGCTTCCCGTGCGGCAGCGCGTCCAGGGCGTCGAGGAGTTTGGGCAGCCGCAGGAAGCTGGCGTTCCCCATGACCCGCACGCACAGCTCCCCGTCCTGCCACACCTCCTCGATGTGGACGTGGGAGGTCTCCCAGGCCGCCTTGGCGATGGCCAGCCCCAGCCCGACCAGCACCCCCTCGAAGAGGTTGGTGACGACGATCGCGCCGGCCGTGGCGACCAGCACCACCGCCTCCCCCCGATGCGTGCGCCACAGCGCCGCGACCGCCCTGACGGGCAGCAGCTTCCACCCCGCGTACAGGAGCACCCCCGCCAGGGCGGCCAGCGGCACGAGCTCCAGCACCTGGGGAAAGGCCACGGCGAAGAGCAGCAGCCAGCCGCCGTGCATCACCCGGGCGGCGCGGGTGCGCGCCCCGGCCTCCACGTTGGCGGCGCTGCGGACGATCACGGCGGTCATCGGCAGCGCCCCGAGCAGCCCGCAGACGCTGTTGCCCACGCCTTGGGCGATCAGTTCCCGGTCGTACTCCGTCCGGGGCCCGTCGTGCATCCGGTCCACCGCGGCCGCGCTGAAGAGGGTCTCGGCGGAGGCGATCAGCGCCAGCGCGACCACCGTCCCGGCCGCGCCGAACGACGCCAGCACCCCGAACTCGCCCCAGGCGGGCGGGGAGACGGCCTCCAGGACCCCCGTCACCCGCACCTTCTCGACGGGCAGCCGCAGCAGGGCGGCCGCGCCGGCGGCGGCGGCCACCCCGACCAGCGCGCCCGGCAGCAGCCGCAGACGGGCGGGCGCCCGACGCCACGCCACCATGACGGCGATGGTCCCGACCCCGAGCAGCACCGCGGCCCAGTCGGCCCGCGCCACGAGCCCGTGCACCCCGCCCAGCTTCGCCAGGGTCTGCCCGGGTGCCTCCGTGTCGCCCAGGGCGTACAGCTGCCCGGAGATCAGCACGAGCCCGATACCGGCCAGCATCCCGTGCACGACGGCCACCGAGATCGCCCGGAACCACCGCCCGAGCCGGAGCGCCCCCATGCCCAGCTGCAGCGCGCCGGCCGCCAGCACCAGCACCCCGAGGGCGGCCGTGCCGTGCGTCTGCAACGCCTCGTAGACGAGCACGGTGAGCCCGGCCGCGGGCCCGCTCACCTGCAGGGAGCTCCCGCGGAACCAGCCGGTGACCAGCCCCCCGACCACGCCGGTGACGATCCCCAGCTCGGCCTGCACCCCGGAGGCGACCGCCACCCCCACGCACAGGGGGATGGCGACCAGTGCGACGACGACGGACGCCCCGAAGTCTGCGCGAAACGTGCCGGCCCCAGGCATCCGAGAACCCCCTGCCACACGGTGATGTGATGCCACCCACCGTGCTGGGCGCACCCCCCGCCCCCCAAGTGCCCACGGAAGCCCGCGGCGGCGCGCACGCCGCACACGCCCGGCACACACCCCGCACACCCTGCGACCACCGCGGCCCGGCGGTCGGTGAAGACCGCCGGGCCGGCGTGGTGACAGGTCGCGGACCTCGGGGTCAGCGGTAGTTCACGAACTGGATCGCGAAGTCCAGGTCCTTGCCCTTGAGGAGGGCCTGGACGGCCTGGAGGTCGTCGCGGCTCTTGGAGCTGACGCGCAGCTCGTCGCCCTGGACCTGGGCCTTGACGCCCTTCGGACCCTCGTCACGGATGATCTTCGCGACCTTCTTGGCGTTCTCCTGGGAGATGCCCTCCTCGATCGTGGCGAAGATCTTGTACTCCTTGCCGGACAGCTGCGGCTCGCCGGCGTCCAGCGCCTTGAGCGAGATGCCGCGCTTGACCAGCTTGGTCTCGAAGACGTCGAGGACGGCCTTGACGCGCTCCTCGGAGTTCGCCTCCATGAGGATCTTCTCGCCGGACCAGGCGATGGTGGCGCCGGTGCCCTTGAAGTCGTAGCGCTGCGAGAGCTCCTTGGCGGCCTGGTTGAGGGCGTTGTCGACCTCCTGCCGCTCGACCTTCGAGACGATGTCGAAACTGGAGTCGGCCATGTGCTGTGGCTCCTTGAAGTCGATTGCGATCGCCCCGGGGGGCGCGGCCGGACAACCCCGGACCGCTCGGCAAAGCCTAGCCACCGCACCCACCCGCGGCGCTGATCAATCCGGTGGCGAAGCACCCCCGGTCATCAGGTATCGTTTACGTCGTTGCCAGGGAGAACCGCCCAGAAGCGGTCCTCGAAGGCGACATCCCATGGCGGTGTGCCCGAGTGGCCAATGGGAGCGGACTGTAAATCCGTCGGCTTAGCCTACCCAGGTTCGAATCCTGGCGCCGCCACGCGAGTGGAACCCCCGTTCATCTGCGGAAACGCAGCGGACGGGGGTTCTTTCGCATCCCCGGAGGCGCTGCTGTGCGTCGGCCGCATCGTCGGGGGCCCCCGGTCGTTCACCGGGGGTGAAGTGGACATCTGACACGCGGGGGAAGGTCGGCGGCGGGGTTCTCATGGCCCTGCTCGGCGCGGGGATTCCGGCTCTGATGGGAGCCGCCCTGCACACGGACGTGGGGGAGCCCTACCGGGAGACCCGGCTGTACTTCGGCACCGAGCGGGCCGACGGCGGGCGCCCGGTCGCGGAGCGGGAGTTCATGCGGTTCCTGGACCAGGAGATCACCCCCGCCTTCCCCGAGGGGCTGACGCTCCACGACGGGTACGGCCAGTGGCGCGGCGGGGACGGCAAGATCGTCCGGGAGGCCTCCTACGAAGTGGTCCTGCTGTACCCGGAGAAGGAGGCCGACGACCGCAGCGTGCGTATCGAGCGGATCCGCGACGCCTACGAGAGCCGCTACCAGCAGGACTCGGTCGGCCGTTCCGACGACAAGCTGGAAGCGCAGTTCTGAGCCGCCGCCGGGAGGCGGGCCCGGAGCCGGCCTCCAGCCGGGCCGTCAGTTGCCCGCCACGGCCTTGACGGCCACCTCGACCGGGGTCGAGCCGGAGACCAGCTCCAGGGTCAGGCCCGCCGTCGCGGGCGTCTCCACCAGCTCGGCCAGCACCGCCGCCACGTCGTCGCGCGGCACCGCCCCCGGGCCCGTCCGCGCCTCCAGGCGGACCGTGCCCTGCCCGGCGTCGTCGAGCAGTGAGCCGGGGCGCAGGACCGTCCACTCCAGACCCAGCCGGGTCCGTACGTGGTCGTCGGCCTCGCCCTTCGCCCGCAGGTAGACGTCGAAGACCTCGTCGCCCTCGTGATGGGCGTCCGCCCCCATCGAAGAGACCATCAGGAAGCGCCGTACGCGCGCCCGTTCGGCCGCGTCGGCGAACAGCACCGCCGCGCCCCGGTCCACGGTGTCCTTGCGCGCGGCACCGCTGCCGGGGCCGGCGCCCGCCGCGAACACCGCCACGTCCGCGCCCTGGAGGATCCCCGCCACATGCTCCACCGTGGCCGACTCCAGATCGCAGAGCACCGGTTCGGCGCCCGCCTCCCTGAGGTCGTCGCCCTGTTCGAGGTCGCGGATGATGCCCGCGACCTCGTACCCGCGCGCGGCGAGCAGGCGCTCCAGCCGCAGCGCGATCCGACCGTGTCCACCCGCGATGACGATGCGCATGCCCCGACGGTACGACGAGCCGGGCGCCCCCGCCCGGGAAGACACCTCAGGGGCCGGGCTCCGTGCGGCCCTGCCGGGGCAGGTCCAGGGCCACCGCGACGGCGGAGTCGCAGTACTCGCGCACCGCGCTCGTACGGGCCACCACCCGCCCCCGGTGGATCACGATCCGGCTGTACGCGAGGGACAGCACGCCCGCGATCCGGTCGCCGCGCACGGCGAGCAGCTCCGCCGGGAACCCGGCCTCGACCCGCACCTCCGGCAGGCCCATCGCCTCGCGGGCGCAGGCGCTCACGCACGCGTAGGCCTCGGCGGGGCGCAGCCCGCCCTGGGAGGCCAGCAGGTACGCGGCCTCCAGCGGGTCTCCGCGGCCGACCGGGTTCCCGGCGTCCCGCAGCGCCCCGCTGCCGGCCGCGACCCGTACGCCGGCTGCCCGCAGGAGCCGTACGGGGGCGGTGCGCAGGCCGCGGCGCTCCAGGGCCGCGCAGTCGCCCTGGGGCAGGCAGGTCACGCGTACGCCGGCCGCCGCGAGCTGGTCGGCGGCGCGGGTCGCCGCGTCCAGCGGGAGCCGGGAGAGGCCGCCGCACGGACCGATGGTCACCCCGGGGCGCAGCCCGCCCGCCATCGCCGCGAGCCGGGAGAGACGGGCCGGGTCGTCACCGTCCGTGTGCAGGTCCACGGGGCAGCCGTGCTCGTCGGCGAGCTCCAGGACGGCTTCGAGGAAGCCCGTCGGGTCCGGGTCCAGGTCCGGGCAGCCACCGATGACCGAGGCGCCCATCTTGACCGCGTCCCGCAGCATGGCGAGCCCGTCGGCCCCGGCCGTGCCGGTCAGCAGGCGGGGTACGGCCACCGCGGTCAGGTCGGCGAGGCCGCGCAGGGAGCGCCGGGCCTGGAGCACGGCCTGCATGGGGCCGAGGCCGTGCATGTCGCCGATGCGCACGTGCGAGCGCACGGCGGTCGCGCCGTGGCCGAGCTGGAGCAGGGCCGCCTCGGTGGCGCGGCGCTGCACCTCGTCGGGGGCGTACGAGACGGGCCCGTCGCCGTCGGCGGTCAGCGCGGTGTCCCCGTGGGCGTGCGGCTCGGCGGGAGCGGGGAGGAGCAGGTAGCCGCTGAGGTCCACCCGGGCCAGGACGGGGGAGGAGAGGCTGCCCGTGGTCCCGACAGCCTGGATCCGGCCGCCGCCGAGGCGGACGTCGACGGTACGGCCGTCCGTGAGGCGGGCCCCGGCGAGGAGCAGGGTGGCGGCCTCGGCCCCCACCGCACTGCCGTTGCCGCTGCGGTGGAAGGGGGACGGCTGCTGCGGCTGGCTTTCGGACATCGCGCTCCTGCGGTGGCTCGGGCGCTTCCTGGGGCCGTGGCTGCGGCCCGCGGCCCAAGATCACGCAGCGTGCTCAGAGCCTAGGGCGCGGCGCACTCCGCTTCGCGGAGGAGCGCAATAGTCGTACCGGTGTGGTGCCCCCGCGCCCCCGTCCCTGTGGTTCGTGCCCCCGTGCCCCCGTGCCCCCGTGCCACGGCGCCCGCGGCGCGCGCCCCGTGTGAGCCTGCGCACAAACCGTGGGAGAAGTGGGGCGGGAGAGGCGGGCGGGTTGATCAAGAGAGGCTTCCGAACCCCCTCGGAGCCCTGTTCCCGCAAAGGATTTGGGCGATCGGCGGGCAACCGTGTAATGTCTTCATCGCTCGCCCCAATAGCTCAGTCGGTAGAGCGTCTCCATGGTAAGGAGAAGGTCTGCGGTTCGATTCCGCATTGGGGCTCTGGTGAGAGAGGCCCCCCACCCTCGGGTGGGGAGCTGATCACATCAAAGCGGCGTAGCTCAGTCGGTAGAGCAAGCGGCTCATAATCGCTGTGTCACCGGTTCAAGTCCGGTCGCCGCTACCCACAGTAGCCGATTGCGGGGTCGGTCTCCCGATCGGCTACTCTTTTATGCGTTCATCCGTCCCATAGTCCGTCAAGGAGCACTCACGTGGCTGCCACCGACGTCCGCCCGAAGATCACGCTGGCCTGCGTGGAGTGCAAGGAGCGGAACTACATCACCAAGAAGAACCGGCGTAACAACCCGGACCGCATGGAGATGAAGAAGCACTGCCCGCGCTGCAACTCGCACACCGCGCACCGCGAGACCCGCTGACCCCAGCGAAGTCTCGAATACAGGCACCGTCATGAGGTCGTCCCCTTCATTGGGGGCGGCCTTGTGTCGTTTCCGTGCCCGTTCCTGTCTTTGTCCCTGTGTGTTTCGTGTCCCTTCAACAGGAGGTAGTGAGTCATGGCTCTCGACCAGTCCTTCGTGGGGCGGAGCTACCCGCCCACCGATCCGTACGAGGTCGGCCGGGAGAAGATCCGCGAATTCGCGGTCGCGGTGGGCGACGCCAATCCCGTCTACACCGACCCCGAAGCCGCCAAGGCCCACGGCCACGCCGATGTGATCGCGCCTCCGACTTTCGTGTTCGCCATCACTTTCAAGGCGGCCGGCCAGGTCGTCGCGGACCCGCAGCTGGGGCTGGACTACAGCCGCGTCGTCCACGGCGACCAGAAGTTCGCGTACTCCCGCCCGGTGCGGGCCGGTGACCGCCTGTCGGTGACCTCCACCATCGAGGCCGTGAAGTCGCTCGCGGGCAACGACATCATCGACATCCGCGGCGAGGTCCACGACGAGACCGGCGAGCACGTGGTGACGGCGTGGACGAAGCTCGTCTCCCGCGCCCCCGAGGAGGCCTGACATGGCAGCGCAGATCAAGTACGCCGACGTCGAGGTCGGCACCGAGCTGCCCGCCGCGTCCTTCCCCGTGACGCGCGCCACGCTCGTCCAGTACGCCGGCGCCTCGGGCGACTTCAACCCGATCCACTGGAACGAGAAGTTCGCCAAGGAGGTCGGGCTGCCGGACGTGATCGCGCACGGCATGTTCACCATGGCCGAGGCGATCCGCGTCGTCACCGACTGGGTGGGCGACCCGGGCGCGGTGGTCGAGTACGGAGTGCGCTTCACCAAGCCCGTCGTGGTCCCCAACGACGACCGGGGCGGCCTGATCGAGGTCACCGCCAAGGTCGCGGCGAAGCTGGACGACAACCGCGTACGGGTCGACCTGACGGCCATGAGCGCCGGCCAGAAGGTCCTCGGGATGTCCCGCGCGGTGGTCGCACTCGCCTGAGCGCGGCCGGCGCCTTCGCGTGCGAGGGGGCGGCTGCCACCCGCCCCCTTCACCGCCGGCCGCTGTCACCGCCGGCCTCCCGCCGCGGCCCTCCACCGCCGGCCTCCCCGGGCCGCCCGCCTCCTTCACCGCCCCGGCGGCCGGAGCGGGCAGCGGTCCACAGCACCCCTTGACGAAGTTAGTGATTGAGCACTAACTTCGATGTCATGGCAAGGATGAGCGCAGAGGAGCGGCGCGAGAGCGTCATCCGGGCGGCAATGCACGAGTTCGCCCGGGGCGGGTACTACGGGACCTCCACCGAGGTGATCGCCAAGCGGGTGGGCGTCTCGCAGCCGTACCTCTTCCGCCTCTTCCCCAACAAGCAGGCGATCTTCCTGGCCGCGTCGGAGCGCTGCCTGCGGGACACGCGTGAGGTGTTCGCCGCCGCCGTCGAGGGATTGAGCGGCGAAGAGGCCGAGCGTGCCATGGCCGACGCCTACACCCGGCTGATCACGGAGGATCCCGACAAGCTCCAGATGCAGCTCCAGATGTACGTCACCGTCGCCGCCGCCGAGGCGGCCGGGGATCACGAGCTCGGCGAGCTGGTCCGCCAGGGCTGGATGGAACTCTGGGACACCGTCCATCTGCCGCTGGGTGCGGACCCGCGGGAGACGACGACCTTCATGGCCTACGGGATGCTGATCAACACGCTGGCCGCGATGGGCTTCCCGCCCGGGCACCGGGTGTGGGAGGGGTTCTACCCGTCGGCCGGTACCGCCGACCGCCAGGAGGAGTGAAGGATGCGCGCCACCGGACGCGCATGCGCATGGGCAACAAAGTTAGTCAGCAATAACTAACAACGCGCAGGGGGAATCGTGCACACGCAAGACGTCGACACCAAACTCCGCGGCCCCGCCGTCTGGGCCCTCGTCCTCACCGGCGTGGCCAGCTTCATGGCCGCACTCGACAACCTGGTCGTCACCACCGCCCTCCCCGCCATCCGCGAGGACCTCGGCGGCGGGCTGGAGGACCTGGAATGGACGGTGAACGCCTACACGCTCACCTTCGCCGTCCTCCTCATGTTCGGCGCCTCCCTCGGCGACCGCTTCGGCCGCCGCCGGCTGTTCATCGCCGGCCTCGCCGTCTTCACCGGCGCCTCCGCCGCGGCCGCCCTCTCGCCCGGGATCGACGCGCTCATCGCCGCCCGCGCCGTGCAGGGCGTCGGAGCCGCCGTCATGATGCCGCTCACCCTCACCCTCCTGACCGCCGCTGTCCCCGCCGCCCGGCGCGGCATGGCCCTCGGCATCTACGGCGCCGTCACCGGCCTCGCCGTCGCCAGCGGCCCCCTCATCGGCGGCAGCCTCACCGAGCACATCTCCTGGCAGTGGATCTTCTGGCTCAACGTGCCGACAGGCCTGGCCCTGATCCCGCTCGCCCGCCTGCGCCTCGCCGAGTCCACCGCCCCCGGCGCCCGCCTCGACGTCCCCGGCACCCTGCTCATCAGCGGCGGCCTCTTCGGCATCGTCTACGGCCTGGTCAACGCCAACGCCGAGGGCTGGACCAGCACCCCCGTCCTCACCGGCCTGATCCTCGGCAGCGCCCTCGTCGCGGGCTTCGTCCACCACGGCTTCACCAGCGCCAACCCCATGCTCCCCATGCGGCTCTTCCGTGACCGCGGCTTCCTGGGGATCAACCTGGCCAGCCTGCTGATGTTCCTCGGCATGTTCGGCTCGATCTTCCTGCTCAGCCAGTTCCTCCAAGGCGTCGCCGGCTACTCGCCCACCGAAGCCGGCCTGCGGATGCTCCCCTGGACCGGCATGCCGATGATCGTGGCGCCGCTGGCCGGGATCCTCTCCGACCGCATCGGCGGCCGCCCCGTCGTCGCCGCCGGCCTGGCGTTCCAGGCCCTCGGCCTCGGCTGGTTCGCCGCGATCCTGAGCACGGACGTCTCGTACGCCGCGCAGCTGCCGCCGCTGATCCTCAGCGGGATCGGCATGGCCCTCTACTTCGCCCCGGCGGCCAATGTCCTGATGTCCACCGTCCGCCCCGCCGACCAGGGCAAGGCATCCGGCACCAACAACGCACTGCGCGAGGTCGGCGGAGCCCTCGGCGTCGCCGTCCTGGCCTCGGTCTTCTCCGCCCAGGGCGGCTACGCCTCCCCGCAGACCTTCACCGACGGCACCGTCCCCGCCCTGTGGATCGGCGCCGCGGCCGTCGCCCTCGCCGCCGCGCTGGCCCTCCTGGTGCCCCGCAAAACCCGGAACGCGCCCGCCGCCACGCCCACCGCCGCGCCCGCCCCCGTACCCGCCGCCGCGTCCGCCCCCGACGCCGCCCCCGTCGCGGCCGGGGCCGGGGCCGGGACCGCGGACAAGGTCCCCGCCGCCCAGTGACGGGGCCCCCGGCCCGCCCGCCCGCACGTACGCCCGCCCGATCAGGTCCGTCCATGCGGCTCCCGCGGCCGCACCACGGAAGGAGAACACGTCATGCCCGACATCCCCTGGTCCACGCCCACCGCGCCCGCACCCGGTGCCGAGGTCCACGTCATGGCCTCCCGCTTCGAGACCGCCACCCTCATCGGCGCCGTCCGGTTCCTCCTCAAGTCGCCCGGCATCATCCGCCAGATGCGCAGGGCCCCCGGCGCCCACGGCGTCGCCCTGCGGGCCCGCGTCCTGCGCCGCACCTTCCTCACCCTCTCCGCATGGGAGGACCGGGACGCGCTGTACCGCTTCGCCCGCAGCGAGCCCCACCGCTCCAGCTCCCGCGCCGCCGCCGCGTACATGAAGGAATCCGTCTTCACCCACTGGACCGTGCCCGCCACCGAACTGCCCCTGGGCTGGGACGAGGCCGAGCGCCGCCTCGCCGCCCAGCAGGCGGACCGCTGACCCGGCCGGTACGGAGGACGAGCGAGGACGGTCCGTGGCCCCGCCGGGATGCGAGGGGCACGGACCGTACTCTTGTCCACGTGCAGGAACTCCACGACGCCCCCCTCGCCCCGCTGACCACCTTCCGTCTCGGTGGTCCCGCCGCCCGCCTGGTCACCGCGACCACCGACGCCGAGGTGGTCGCCGCCGTCCGCGCCGCGGACGAGAGCGGCACCCCGCTCCTGGTCATCGGCGGCGGCAGCAACCTGGTCATCGGCGACCGGGGCTTCGACGGCACCGCCCTGCGCATCGCCACCACCGGCTTCCACCTGGACGGGACGCGGCTGGAGCTCGCCGCCGGCGAGAACTGGAGCGACGCCGTCGCCCGCACCGTCGAAGCCGGCCTCGCCGGCATCGAGTGCCTCGCCGGCATCCCCGGCTCGGCCGGCGCCACCCCGATCCAGAACGTCGGGGCGTACGGCCAGGAGGTCTGCGACACCATCACCGAGGTCGTCGCCTACGACCGCACCACCGGCGAAACGGTCACTCTGACCGCCGCCGAGTGCGCCTTCCGCTACCGCAACAGCACCTTCAAGGACCAGCCCGACCGCTACGTCGTCCTGCGCGTGCGCTTCGCCCTGGAGGACGCCGGCGGCCTCTCGGCGCCGATCAAGTACCCCGAGACCGCCCGCGCCCTCGGCGTCGAGGCCGGCGACCGGGTCCCCGCCGCCACCGCCCGCGAGACCGTGCTGCGGCTGCGCGCCGGCAAGGGCATGGTCCTCGACCCGGCCGACCACGACACCTGGTCCGCCGGCTCCTTCTTCCACAACCCGATCCTGACCGACGAGGCCTACGCCGCCTTCCTCGCCCGCGTCCAGGACCGCCTCGGCCCCGACACCGCCCCGCCCGCCTACCCCGCCGGCGAGGGCCGTACGAAGACCAGCGCGGCCTGGCTGATCGACAAGGCCGGCTTCACCAAGGGCTACGGCACCGGCCCGGCACGCATCTCCACCAAGCACACCCTCGCCCTCACCAACCGCGGCGAGGCCACCACCGAGGACCTCCTCACCCTGGCCCGCGAGGTCGTCGCGGGCGTCCACGCGGCCTTCGGCGTCACCCTCGTCAACGAGCCGGTGACGGTCGGCGTCAGCATCTGAGGAGCCCCCGCCGCCCATGCTCTGTCCCCGTCACGGGGCCGGTACGGACCCCACTCGGCTCGTGGGTCGCACGCTCAGCAGGGTCGTCGCGTCCTGGCACGTCAGCGACGGCGAACGCTCCGAGTCCCCCCTCGACGTCTGGCTGATCGACAGCGTCGGCGACTCCATCCGGATCACCACCGGGTCCGACCAGTGCCTCATCGTCGAGTCCGCCCGGCCCCACGAGCCCTACGACATGGGGGAGTGGGGCCGCGTCGAGGTCGGCGAGGACCTCGGCGACCACCCCTTCCTGCGGCACCTGGGCGAGACCGTCTGCTCCGTCGCCGAGTTCGCGCTGCCCGAGCAGGGCCGCACCCACCTGGAGATCGGCTTCCCCGACGGCCGCCGGGTGCGCGCCGACTGCTACGAGGGGGATCTGCGGCTCACCCGGTGAGCCAGTGGTCGATCCCGGCCAGCAGCTTGGCCTGGACGTCGTCCGGCGCGGCGCTCCCGCGCACCGACTGGCGGGCCAGCTCCGCGAGCTCCGCATCCGTGAAACCGTGGTGGCGGCGGGCGATCTCGTACTGCGCCGCGAGCCGCGACCCGAACAGCAGCGGGTCGTCCGCGCCCAGCGCCATCGGCACCCCGGCCTCGAACAGCGTCCGCAGCGGGACGTCCTCGTGCCGCTCGTACACGCCCAGGGCGACGTTGGAAGCCGGACAGACCTCGCAGGTGATCTGGCGGTCGGCGAGCCGCTTCAGCAGCCGGGGGTCCTCCGCGGCCCGTACGCCGTGGCCGATGCGGGCGGCGTGCAGGTCGTCCAGGCAGTCGCGGACGGAGGACGGGCCGGTCAGCTCGCCGCCGTGCGGGGCCGCCAGGAGGCCGCCGTCGCGGGCGATGGCGAAGGCCCGGTCGAAGTCGCGGGCCATGCCGCGGCGCTCGTCGTTGGAGAGGCCGAAACCGACGACGCCGCGGTCGGCGTAGCGCACGGCGAGCCGGGCCAGGGTCCGGGCGTCGAGCGGGTGCTTCATGCGGTTGGCGGCGATGAGCACCCGCATGCCGAGACCGGTCTCGCGGGAGGCCGCGTCGACGGCGTCGAGGATGATCTCGACGGCCGGGATCATCCCGCCCAGAAGAGGCGCGTAGGACGTGGGATCCACCTGGATCTCCAGCCAGCCGCTGCCGTCCCGTACGTCCTCCTCCGCGGCCTCGCGGACCAGGCGCCGGATGTCCTCGGGCTCGCGCAGGCACGAGCGGGCGGCGTCGTAGAGCCGCTGGAAGCGGAACCAGCCCCGCTCGTCGGTGGCGCGCAGCTTGGGCGGCTCCCCGGCGGTCAGCGCGTCGGGCAGGCGCACGCCGTACTTGTCGGCGAGCTCCAGCAGCGTCGATGGTCGCATCGACCCGGTGAAGTGGAGGTGGAGGTGGGCCTTCGGCAGAAGCGTGAGATCGCGTACGTGCTCCATCTGGTGATCCTGCCGTACCGCTGCGCTCGGCGGGAGGGGGTTTTACCGATCGGGGGCTTGCGCGAACGGGTGAGCGGGCACCGCGCCGAACCGCCCCCGCCGCCCCCGGGCCTCCCTCGCCCCGCACGGCGGGGGCGTGAAACGCCGGGGCGGCGGCACCCCTCGGGGGTACCGCCGCCCAGGTCCTGCTGCGGGCCGCGTCAGGCCTTGGCCTCGGCCAGCAGCTTCTGGATGCGGGACACGCCCTCGACCAGGTCCTCGTCGCCCAGGGCGTACGACAGGCGCAGGTAGCCGGGGGTGCCGAAGGCCTCGCCCGGGACGACCGCGACCTCGACCTCGTCCAGGATCAGGGCGGCCAGCTCGACGGAGGTCTGCGGGCGCTTGCCGCGGATCTCCTTGCCGAGGAGCTCCTTGACCGACGGGTACGCGTAGAACGCGCCCTCGGGGACCGGGCAGAAGACGCCGTCGATCTCGTTCAGCATCTTGACCATCGTCTGGCGGCGGCGGTCGAAGGCCTTGCGCATCTCGGCGACCGCGTCCAGGTTGCCCGACACGGCGGCCAGCGCGGCGACCTGGGCCACGTTGGAGACGTTGGAGGTGGCGTGCGACTGCAGGTTCGTCGCCGCCTTGACGACGTCCTGCGGGGCGATGACCCAGCCCACGCGCCAGCCGGTCATCGCGTACGTCTTGGCGACGCCGTTGACGATGATGCACTTGTCGCGCAGGGCCGGGACCAGGACCGGCAGCGAGGTGAACTTCGCGTCGCCGTAGACCAGGTGCTCGTAGATCTCGTCCGTCAGCACCCACAGGCCGTGCTCGGCGGCCCACTCGCCGATCGCCTTCGCGTCGGCCTCGCTGTAGACCGAACCGGTCGGGTTGGACGGGGACACGAACAGGACGACCTTGGTGCGCTCGGTGCGCGCGGCCTCCAGCTGCTCGACGGAGACCCGGTAGCCGGTGGTCTCGTCGGCGACGACCTCGACCGGGACACCGCCGGCGAGACGGATCGACTCCGGGTAGGTGGTCCAGTACGGGGCCGGGACGATGACCTCGTCACCCGGGTCGAGGATGGCCGCGAAGGCCTCGTAGATCGCCTGCTTGCCGCCGTTGGTCACCAGGACCTGCGACGCCTCGACCTCGTAGCCGGAGTCGCGCAGCGTCTTGGCGGCGATGGCGGCCTTCAGCTCCGGCAGACCGCCGGCCGGCGTGTAGCGGTGGTACTTGGGGTTGCGGCAGGCCTCGACCGCGGCCTCGACGATGTAGTCCGGGGTCGGGAAGTCGGGCTCGCCCGCGCCGAAGCCGATGACCGGGCGCCCGGCGGCCTTGAGGGCCTTGGCCTTGGCGTCCACGGCGAGGGTGGCGGACTCGGAAATGGCGCCGATACGGGCGGACACCCGGCGCTCGGAGGAAGGCGTTGCAGAGGTCATACGAGCAATCGTCCCAGACCGCGCAGAAGCGCCGCACGCCGTTTCGATGAACGGACGGGAGACGGGCCGGGCCATGTCAGGCCGGGTGCTGTTCGACGTCACGGCCCGGTTCACGTACACTCACCTGTCGTTGGACCTCGCCAGCCGCTGCAAAGCGTGAGCACTCCGTGCACTCGCCCGGATGCGGTAGGTTGGGGGACGCAAAGGGTCGTAGCTCAATTGGTAGAGCACTGGTCTCCAAAACCAGCGGTTGGGGGTTCGAGTCCCTCCGGCCCTGCTCCACACTCCTTCTCGGATGTGTGTGCGCAGGTACGTACTTAGATGCAACGCCGTGCGGCGCAACCGGGCGCGGTACGGCCACGACCCGGATTCAGGTGAGAGACGTGACGGACGCCCTGGGCTCCATCGACATGCCTGACGCCGAGGACGAGACGCGCGAGAAGAAGGCCCGCAAGGGCGGCAAGCGCGGCAAGAAGGGTCCTCTGGGCCGTCTCGCGCTTTTCTACCGCCAGATTGTCGCGGAACTCCGCAAGGTTGTCTGGCCCACTCGCAACCAGCTCACGACGTACACCACCGTGGTGATTGTCTTCGTGGTCATCATGATCGGTCTGGTGACCGTGATTGACTATGGGTTCCAGGAAGCCATCAAGTTCGTCTTCGGCTGATCCCCGCGGAGGGCGGCGCCTTGATGGGTGCCGCCCCTTTTCGCATGTTCCACCACCTTTTTTCCAGGAAGAAGCAGCCACCGTGTCTGACCCGAACCTGAACGCGAGCCACGACTCCGTCGAGTCCGTCGAGGACGAGCTCGACATCGTCGAGGCGGCAGACGCTGTGGACCCGGACGAGGCCGAGCTCGCCGACGTCGAGGCGGGTGACGCCGCCGAGGAGGCCGCGCTGCACGTCTCCGACGACGAGGCGGACGAGGACGAGGCCGACACCGAGCTCGAAGAGGCCGCCGACGACGCCGAGATCGCGGAGGAGGCCGAAGAGGCCGAGCCCGCCGAGCCGGTCGACCCGATCCAGGCCCTGCGCGAGGAGCTGCGCCTCCTCCCCGGCGAGTGGTACGTGATCCACACCTACGCCGGCTACGAGAAGCGCGTGAAGGCCAACCTGGAGCAGCGCGCCGTCTCGCTGAACGTCGAGGAGTTCATCTACCAGGCCGAGGTGCCCGAGGAAGAGATCGTCCAGATCAAGAACGGCGAGCGCAAGAACGTCCGGCAGAACAAGCTGCCCGGCTACGTGCTCGTCCGCATGGACCTGACGAACGAGTCCTGGGGCGTCGTCCGCAACACCCCCGGTGTCACCGGCTTCGTGGGCAACGCGTACGACCCGTACCCGCTGACCCTGGACGAGATCGTCAAGATGCTCGCCCCGGAGGCGCAGGAGAAGGCCGCCAAGCAGGCCGCCGAGGAAGCCGGTCTGCCGGCCCCCGCGGTCAAGCGCACCATCGAGGTCCTGGACTTCGAGGTCGGCGACTCGGTCACCGTCACCGACGGTCCGTTCGCCACGCTCCAGGCGACCATCAACGAGATCAACCCGGACTCGAAGAAGGTCAAGGGCCTCGTCGAGATCTTCGGCCGCGAGACCCCGGTCGAGCTCAGCTTCGACCAGATCCAGAAGAACTGATCCACTCTCTGGACCAGGGCTTCTGAGCCACAGCTTCCGGACAGGTCAGACCACCCCTCGCGGGCAGTCTGACCTGCTCGGTTTTTAGCCCCGCACCGATACCCGTTATCGTGGTGCGGTATGCCTCCATCCGGATGACCGGATCGGCGGCTGAAAACTCTCACTAGGACCCGGAGAGAGCAATGCCTCCCAAGAAGAAGAAGGTCACGGGGCTTATCAAGCTCCAGATCAAGGCCGGTGCGGCCAACCCGGCTCCGCCGGTCGGCCCCGCGCTCGGTCAGCACGGCGTCAACATCATGGAGTTCTGCAAGGCCTACAACGCCGCGACCGAGTCGCAGCGTGGCATGGTCGTGCCGGTGGAGATCACGGTCTACGAGGACCGCACCTTCACCTTCATCACCAAGACTCCGCCGGCGGCGCGCCTCATCCTGAAGCACGCGGGCATCGAGAAGGGCTCCGGCGAGCCCCACAAGACCAAGGTCGCCAAGCTCACGGCTGCCCAGGTCCGCGAGATCGCCGAGCTGAAGATGCCCGACCTGAACGCCAACGACATCGACGCCGCCGTGAAGATCATTTCCGGCACCGCGCGCTCGATGGGCGTCACGGTCGAGGGCTGATCCAGCCACCCCCCAGCACCACCAGTGGTAGGACCAAGCGCTGGTCCGCACCACGACTCCATGCCTGAATCCGAAATACAGGAGCAGAAGTGAAGCGCAGCAAGACTCTCCGCGCTGCGGACGCCAAGATCGACCGGGAGAAGCAGTACGCCCCGCTCGAGGCCGTCCGTCTCGCCAAGGAGATCTCCTCGACCAAGTTCGACAGCACCGTCGAGGTCGCCTTCCGCCTGGGTGTCGACCCGCGCAAGGCCGACCAGATGGTCCGCGGCACCGTGAACCTCCCGCACGGCACCGGTAAGACCGCCCGGGTCCTGGTCTTCGCGACCGGTGACCGTGCAGCGGCCGCGGAAGCCGCCGGCGCCGACATCGTCGGCGACGACGAGCTGATCAACGAGATCGCCAAGGGCAACCGCCTGAACGAGTTCGACGCCGTTGTGTCCACCCCGGACCTCATGGGCAAGGTCGGCCGCCTCGGCCGCGTGCTCGGTCCCCGTGGCCTCATGCCGAACCCGAAGACCGGCACCGTCACGATGGACGTCGCGAAGGCTGTCACCGAGATCAAGGGTGGCAAGATCGAGTTCCGCGTCGACAAGCACTCGAACCTGCACTTCATCATCGGCAAGGTCTCCTTCTCCGACGAGCAGCTCGTCGAGAACTACGGCGCGGCCCTGGACGAGATCCTTCGTCTGAAGCCGTCCGCCGCCAAGGGCCGCTACCTGAAGAAGGCCGCCCTGAGCACCACCATGGGCCCCGGCATCCAGCTGGACCCGAACCGCACCCGGAACCTCCTCGTCGAGGAAGACCCGGCTGCGGTCTGAGCCTGACGGCTCACCGAGTGGCTGAACGGGCCCCTCGCCCCCTTCACAGGCGGCGAGGGGCCCGTTTTCCGTTTCCCCGTGCGAGTCCTGTGCCAGCGCTCCCGGCACCGAGTCGTACAGTCGTACGGGCAGCGTCAGGCGGACACGCCGAAGACCAAGCGCTGCACGACGACACGGGGTGGGGACCACATGAACGCGTACCGCAAGAAGACCGTCGCAGCCGTCCTGGCCGCCCTCCTGCTCGCAGGAGGTGCCACGGCCTGCGAGAACGGGGACGACGCGAAGAAGAAGGACACCGGGGCGCCCGCACCGGCCAAGGCTCCCGAGAAGCCTGCGGAGGTGACGGCGGCCGCGTACCTGGAGAAGGCGAAGAAGAAGTCCGAGGAGATCACCTCGCTCAGGTACACCATCACGGGCGACGCGGCGGGCCAGAAGATCACCGGCGAGGCCGCGATGCGGATCAAGCCGACCGTGGCCATGTCGATGACGATGGATTCGCCCGAGAAGCCCGGCGAGAAGGTGCAGATCCGCCTCCTCGACGGCGCCATGTACATGGGCGCCGAAGGTAAGTGGCTGAAGTTCGACCTCAAGGCCCTCGCTCCCGAGCAGGCCAAGGAGCTGGACTCCCTCGGTTCCGCCCAGCAGGGCCAGAACCCTGCCGACACGGCCGACAGCCTGAGCACCGCCAAGGACCTCAAGAAGGTCGGCGAGGAGACCGTCGACGGCCAGAAGACGACGCACCTGAGCGGCACCGTCTCGGTCGACGAGCTGCGCTCCCGCAGCGCCGCCTCCACGCCGGAGGCCAAGGAGCGCCAGCAGAAGAACCTCGCGGCACTGGAGGCCCAGGGCATCAAGACCCTGACCATGGACCTCTGGATCGACGAGAACGACCAGGCCAAGCAGGTCCGCACCCGGGGCGCCGGCACATCCGGCCCCATGGACGTCACCATCAAGTTCCTGGACGTCAACAAGCCCGTCGACATCACCGCGCCTCCGGCCGAGCAGGTCGTCGACCTCGCCGAGATGATGAAGGGCGCCGGCGAGGGCTCCGCCTGACCGCCGCCGCAGCAGCAGCACCGTACGACCGAAGTACCGTCGCGCCGCCGCTCCACCGCGGCGGCGCGGCGCGCACCGACCATGCATGGGGGAGAACCAGATGAACAGCGCTGTCCGGACCCGGGCCGGCGTGGCGATGGCAGGCACCGCACTGCTCGTGGGCGGCCTGACCGCCTGCGGCGGGGCCGAGGGGGCCAAGGGGGCCGACGCCAAGGCGCACGACCCCGTGGAGGCAGTGAAGGCGTCCTACCTGAAGACGGTGGCCGCCAGGTTCGCCAAGGCGGAGCTGTCCACCGTCGAGAAGGACGGCAAGACCGGCGCCCAGTCCGGCACGAAGGGTTGGTACCCGTCCAGCCACGACGTGGTCCTCAAGGGAGGCGGCGAGCCCGACAGCCGCTCGATCATGATGGGCGACACCGTCTACACCCAGATGGACAAGCCCCTCCAGGGCAAGACCTGGATGCAGATGGACCTGGCCAAGGACGGCAAGCCGGGGGTCCGGCTGAACGAGGACCCGGCCGAGTACCTCGCCATGCTGCTCGGCCAGGAGAAGCTCACCCACGTCGGGGCCGAGCAGACCGACGGCATCGACGCCCAGCACTACAAGGGCAGCTTCACGAACGCGGACCTGGTCAAGGCGGACGAGTCCACCAAGGCCATGGAGGAGCAGAACCGCCGGTACCTCCACGAGTCCGTGAAGCACATCACCGCCTTCGAGGTGGACCTCTGGATCGGGGCGGACGGATACCCGGTCCGCGTCGACAGCTCCAGCACCGACGGCAAGGGCACGTCGAAGACCACGGCGAAGTTCTCCGACTTCGGCAAGGCCCCCGCCGTCCAGCCCCCGCCGGCCGACCAGGTCGTCAGCTTCGACGCCGTGATGAAGGGCGTCGACAAGGACCTCGAGCAGGTCGACAAGGACCTCGAACAGGCCGACAAGGACCTGGAAGAGGCGGACAGGATCCTGCGGGACGCCGGGCTCCCCGGCCTGCGCAGCTGACCGATTTGCCTCGACCGGAACCCTTCACGTAGTCTTCCCCGGAAGCCAAAGACCGCTGGTCGTTGCTGTGCCCGCCAGGGTGCGGTGGCCGAAGGATCCGCTTACTGCGGACGACCCGCGCAGGTGACTGTGGAATGTTCCCGGACTCGTTCCGGTCGAGCTACGCCCTGGCGCCTGCGCCGGGGCGTTTTGTATGTCAGCCCCTTCTGAGCGGTCCTCATCACCCGGAAGGAGGCGAACGCACCATGCCGACGCCCAACAAGGCTGCATCGGTGGCCGAGCTCACGGACGCGTTCCAGAGCTCGAACGCCGCCGTGCTGACCGAGTACCGGGGTCTCACCGTCGCGCAGCTCAAGACGCTGCGTCGCTCCCTCGGTGAGAACGCCCAGTACGCCGTGGTGAAGAACACGCTGACCAAGATCGCGGCCAACCAGGCCGGGATCACCGCGCTGGACGAGCACTTCGCTGGTCCGACCGCGGTCGCCTTCATCACCGGTGACCCGGTGGAGTCGGCGAAGGCTCTGCGTGACTTCGCCAAGGAGAACCCGAACCTCATCATCAAGGCCGGTGTCCTTGACGGTAAGGCTCTCTCCGCCGACGACATCAAGAAGCTTGCGGACCTCGAGTCCCGCGAGGTTCTGCTCAGCAAGCTGGCCGGCGCGTTCAAGGGCAAGCAGTCCCAGGCTGCCTCGCTCTTCCAGGCGCTGCCGTCGAAGTTCGTCCGCACCGCGGAAGCGCTTCGCGTCAAGCTCGCCGAGCAGGGCGGTGCCGAGTAATTCGGCTCGCGCATTGATCCGCGCCGCCTAGTGCGCGGGTCGTAGCGGGCCGTTACGCCCGCCTCTATAGACACATCGGCACCTGCCGAATTAGTGGAAGGATCGCCCATCATGGCGAAGCTCTCTCAGGACGACCTCCTCGCCCAGTTCGAGGAGATGACCCTCATCGAGCTCTCCGAGTTCGTGAAGGCCTTCGAGGAGAAGTTCGACGTCACCGCCGCCGCGGCCGTCGCCGTTGCCGCCCCGGGTGCCCCCGGCGCCCCGGTCGAGGCCGCTGAGGAGAAGGACGAGTTCGACGTCATCCTCGCCGGCGCCGGCGACAAGAAGATCCAGGTCATCAAGGTCGTGCGCGAGCTGACCTCCCTGGGCCTGAAGGAGGCCAAGGACCTCGTCGACGGTGCGCCGAAGCCCGTCCTCGAGAAGGTCAACAAGGAGGCCGCTGACAAGGCCGCCGAGGCCCTCAAGGGTGCCGGTGCCTCCGTCGAGGTCAAGTAACACCTCTGAGGCCGCCTGACGGCCTCTCCAAGGGGCGATCACCCGTAAGGGTGGTCGCCCTTTGGCGTATTCGCAGTGCCTGACTTGCCCTGGTCTCGTTGGGGAGTAGGGTGATCATCGTTGCTCCGACGCAGGGTCCGCAGATGATCCGCTCGGAGCAGGGGGCCTTGACGAACGGGTCGCGGCGCGCAATTCTCAGACCCGTCGGGAGGTCGGCCGCCTCGATCCGAGATCCGAGGCATGGATCGACTACGAAGAGGGCAGTACTGATACGCGCTCTGTGCACGAGAGCCGCAGCGTTGGACGCAGGGTTGAACGACATGGGGAAGGCCTGTTGCCGGTTTCCGGAAACGCGGTCTGGACATCAGTGAGCCAAGTGGCTACACTGACCCTTTGCGCTGCCTGTTAGCTGTCCCCTGCCCGTCGCCAGGGACATGCCCACGCTTGAGCACACTTGATTGATCTGCCCTGACCTGGCCTTTTGGGCCGGAATCGGGGGGCCTGTCTTCTGTGTCTGCTGGGACCGGTACGCGCGTAGTGAGTCCGAGCCCTCGGAAGGACCCCCTCTTGGCCGCCTCGCGCAACGCCTCGACCAATACGAACAACGGTGCCAGCACCGCCCCGCTGCGCATCTCCTTTGCAAAGATCAAGGAGCCCCTCGAGGTTCCGAACCTCCTGGCGCTGCAGACCGAAAGCTTTGACTGGCTGCTCGGCAATGCCGCCTGGAAGTCTCGCGTCGAGTCGGCGCTTGAGAGTGGACAGGACGTCCCCACCAAGTCCGGTCTGGAAGAGATCTTCGAGGAGATCTCGCCGATCGAGGACTTCTCCGGGTCGATGTCGCTGACCTTCCGCGACCACCGTTTCGAGCCGGCGAAGAACTCCGTCGACGAGTGCAAGGAGCGCGACTTCACGTACGCGGCTCCGCTGTTCGTCACTGCCGAGTTCACGAACAACGAGACCGGAGAGATCAAGTCTCAGACGGTCTTCATGGGCGACTTCCCGCTCATGACCAACAAGGGCACCTTCGTCATCAACGGCACCGAGCGTGTCGTCGTGTCGCAGCTTGTCCGTTCCCCCGGTGTCTACTTCGACTCCTCCATCGACAAGACGTCCGACAAGGACATCTTCTCCGCCAAGATCATCCCCTCCCGGGGTGCCTGGCTGGAGATGGAGATCGACAAGCGCGACATGGTCGGCGTCCGCATCGACCGCAAGCGCAAGCAGTCCGTCACCGTCCTCCTGAAGGCTCTCGGCTGGACCACCGAGCAGATCCTCGAGGAGTTCGGCGAGTACGAGTCCATGCGCGCCACCCTGGAGAAGGACCACACCCAGGGGCAGGACGACGCGCTGCTCGACATCTACCGCAAGCTGCGCCCCGGCGAGCCGCCGACCCGTGAAGCCGCTCAGACGCTGCTCGAGAACCTCTACTTCAACCCCAAGCGCTACGACCTCGCCAAGGTCGGCCGCTACAAGGTGAACAAGAAGCTCGGCGCCGACGAGCCGCTCGACGCCGGCGTGCTCACCACCGACGACGTCATCGCCACGATCAAGTACCTGGTCAAGCTGCACGCCGGCGAGACCGAGACGATCGGCGAGTCCGGCCGCTCCATCGTGGTCGAGACCGACGACATCGACCACTTCGGCAACCGTCGTCTGCGCAACGTCGGCGAGCTCATCCAGAACCAGGTCCGTACGGGTCTGGCCCGTATGGAGCGCGTCGTGCGCGAGCGCATGACCACCCAGGACGTCGAGGCGATCACGCCGCAGACCCTGATCAACATCCGGCCGGTCGTCGCCTCCATCAAGGAGTTCTTCGGCACCAGCCAGCTGTCGCAGTTCATGGACCAGAACAACCCGCTCTCGGGCCTGACCCACAAGCGCCGCCTGTCGGCGCTGGGCCCCGGCGGTCTGTCCCGTGAGCGGGCCGGCTTCGAGGTCCGAGACGTCCACCCGTCGCACTACGGCCGCATGTGCCCGATCGAGACCCCCGAAGGCCCGAACATCGGTCTGATCGGCTCGCTCGCCTCCTACGGCCGCGTCAACGCGTTCGGCTTCGTCGAGACCCCGTACCGCAAGGTCATCGATGGTGTCGTCACCGACGAGGTCGACTACCTGACGGCCGACGAGGAAGACCGCTTCGTCATCGCGCAGGCCAACGCGGCCCTGTCCGAGGACATGCGCTTCACGGAGAACCGCGTCCTGGTCCGCCGCCGCGGCGGCGAGATCGACTACATCGCCGGCGGCGACGTCGACTACATGGACGTCTCCCCGCGCCAGATGGTGTCCGTCGCGACCGCGATGATCCCCTTCCTCGAGCACGACGACGCCAACCGTGCCCTCATGGGCGCGAACATGATGCGCCAGGCCGTTCCGCTCATCAAGGCGGAGGCCCCGCTCGTCGGCACCGGCATGGAGTACCGCTGTGCGGTCGACGCCGGCGACTCGATCCGCGCGGAGAAGGACGGTGTCGTCCAGGAGGTCTCGGCCGACTACATCACCGTCGCCAACGACGACGGCACGTACACCACGTACCGCGTCGCGAAGTTCTCCCGCTCGAACCAGGGCACCTCGGTCAACCAGAAGGTCATCGTCAACGAGGGTGACCGGATCGTGGAGTCCCAGGTCCTCGCCGACGGACCGGCGACCGAAGAGGGCGAGATGGCCCTCGGCAAGAACCTGCTCGTCGCGTTCATGCCGTGGGAAGGCCACAACTACGAGGACGCGATCATCCTGTCGCAGCGCCTCGTGCAGGACGACGTCCTCTCCTCG
The DNA here is from genome assembly GCF_001953875.1 of Streptomyces amritsarensis. Classification (GTDB taxonomy): domain Bacteria; phylum Actinomycetota; class Actinomycetes; order Streptomycetales; family Streptomycetaceae; genus Streptomyces; species Streptomyces amritsarensis. The sequence continues at coordinate 5,319 of NZ_MQUR01000070.1, read as the reverse complement.
ATCCACATCGAGGAGCACGAGGTCGACGCCCGTGACACCAAGCTCGGCCCCGAGGAGATCACCCGGGACATCCCGAACGTCTCCGAGGAGGTCCTCGCGGACCTCGACGAGCGCGGCATCATCCGCATCGGTGCGGACGTCGTCGCCGGCGACATCCTGGTCGGCAAGGTCACGCCCAAGGGTGAGACCGAGCTGACCCCGGAGGAGCGTCTGCTCCGCGCCATCTTCGGTGAGAAGGCCCGCGAGGTGCGCGACACCTCGCTCAAGGTCCCCCACGGTGAGATCGGCAAGGTCATCGGTGTCCGCGTCTTCGACCGCGAGGAGGGCGACGAGCTTCCTCCGGGCGTGAACCAGCTGGTCCGCGTCTACGTCGCCCAGAAGCGCAAGATCACCGACGGTGACAAGCTCGCCGGCCGCCACGGCAACAAGGGTGTCATCTCCAAGATCCTCCCGATCGAGGACATGCCGTTCCTCGAGGACGGCACCCCGGTCGACATCATCCTGAACCCGCTGGGTGTCCCGTCCCGAATGAACCCGGGACAGGTCCTGGAGATCCACCTCGGCTGGCTCGCCAGCCGCGGCTGGGACGTCTCCGGTCTGGGTGAGGAGTGGGCCGAGCGACTGAAGGCCATCGGCGCCGACCGCGTCGAGCCCGGCACCAACGTCGCCACCCCCGTGTTCGACGGCGCCCGCGAGGACGAGCTCGCCGGCCTGTTCGAGCACACCATCCCGAACCGCGACGGTGACCGGCTGGTCCTCCCGTCCGGCAAGGCGCGCCTGTTCGACGGCCGCTCCGGCGAGCCGTTCCCGGACCCGATCTCGGTCGGGTACATGTACATCCTCAAGCTCCACCACCTGGTCGACGACAAGCTCCACGCCCGTTCGACCGGTCCGTACTCGATGATCACGCAGCAGCCGCTGGGTGGTAAGGCACAGTTCGGTGGCCAGCGATTCGGTGAGATGGAGGTGTGGGCGCTCGAGGCTTACGGCGCCGCCTACGCCCTCCAGGAACTGCTGACCATCAAGTCCGACGACGTCACCGGCCGCGTGAAGGTCTACGAGGCCATCGTCAAGGGCGAGAACATCCCCGAGCCGGGCATTCCCGAGTCCTTCAAGGTGCTCATCAAGGAAATGCAGTCGCTCTGCCTCAACGTGGAGGTGCTGTCCTCGGACGGCATGTCCATCGAGATGCGCGACACCGACGAGGACGTCTTCCGCGCGGCGGAGGAGCTCGGTATCGACCTGTCCCGGCGCGAGCCGAGCAGCGTCGAAGAGGTCTGACGGGCCTGACGGGGGGCTCACGAACAGAGCCCCCCGTCATCCCCGGGACCGTTCAGACCACTGATCAAGAGACACGACCCCGAAAGAGGGATTGACGCACAGTGCTCGACGTCAACTTCTTCGACGAGCTGCGGATCGGCCTTGCCACCGCGGACGACATCCGAACCTGGTCGCACGGCGAGGTAAAGAAGCCGGAGACCATCAACTACCGCACCCTCAAGCCCGAGAAGGACGGACTCTTCTGCGAGAAGATCTTCGGTCCGACCCGGGACTGGGAGTGCTACTGCGGCAAGTACAAGCGTGTCCGCTTCAAGGGCATCATCTGTGAGCGCTGCGGCGTCGAGGTCACGCGCGCCAAGGTGCGCCGTGAGCGGATGGGCCACATCGAGCTTGCCGCTCCCGTCACCCACATCTGGTACTTCAAGGGCGTCCCGTCGCGCCTGGGCTACCTGCTGGACCTCGCGCCGAAGGACCTCGAGAAGGTCATCTACTTCGCCGCGTACATGATCACGTTCGTCGACGACGAGCGCCGTCAGCGCGACCTGCCGTCGCTGGAGGCCCACGTCTCCGTCGAGCGCCAGCAGATCGAGAACCGCCGCGACGCCGACCTCGAAGGCCGCGCCAAGAAGCTCGAGTCCGACCTGGCCGAGCTCGAGGCCGAGGGCGCCAAAGCCGACGTGCGCCGCAAGGTGCGCGAGGGTGCCGAGCGCGAGATGAAGCAGCTCCGCGACCGCGCCCAGCGCGAGATCGACCGCCTCGACGAGGTGTGGGCCCGCTTCAAGAACCTCAAGGTCCAGGACCTCGAGGGCGACGAGCTGCTCTACCGCGAGCTGCGTGACCGCTTCGGCACGTACTTCGACGGCTGCATGGGCGCCGCGGCGCTGCAGAAGCGCCTGGAGTCCTTCGACCTGGAGGAGGAGGCCGAGCGCCTCCGCGAGATCATCCGCACCGGCAAGGGCCAGAAGAAGACCCGTGCGCTCAAGCGCCTCAAGGTCGTCTCCGCGTTCCTGCAGACCAGCAACAAGCCCAAGGGCATGGTTCTGGACTGCGTCCCGGTCATCCCGCCGGACCTTCGTCCGATGGTGCAGCTGGACGGTGGCCGCTTCGCGACCTCCGACCTGAACGACCTGTACCGCCGCGTGATCAACCGCAACAACCGCCTGAAGCGCCTTCTCGACCTCGGTGCCCCCGAGATCATCGTGAACAACGAGAAGCGCATGCTCCAGGAGGCCGTCGACGCCCTCTTCGACAACGGTCGTCGTGGTCGCCCGGTCACCGGTCCCGGCAACCGCCCCCTGAAGTCCCTCAGCGACATGCTGAAGGGCAAGCAGGGTCGCTTCCGCCAGAACCTCCTCGGCAAGCGCGTGGACTACTCCGCGCGTTCCGTGATCGTCGTCGGCCCGCAGCTGAAGCTGCACCAGTGCGGTCTGCCGAAGGCCATGGCGCTGGAGCTCTTCAAGCCGTTCGTGATGAAGCGCCTGGTCGACCTGAACCACGCGCAGAACATCAAGTCGGCGAAGCGCATGGTCGAGCGCGGCCGCACGGTCGTGTACGACGTGCTCGAAGAGGTCATCGCCGAGCACCCGGTGCTGCTGAACCGTGCGCCCACGCTGCACCGCCTCGGCATCCAGGCCTTCGAGCCCCAGCTGGTCGAAGGCAAGGCCATCCAGATCCACCCGCTCGTCTGCACCGCGTTCAACGCGGACTTCGACGGTGACCAGATGGCCGTGCACCTGCCGCTCTCCGCGGAGGCGCAGGCCGAGGCCCGCATCCTGATGCTGTCCTCGAACAACATCCTCAAGCCGGCCGACGGCCGTCCGGTCACGATGCCGACGCAGGACATGGTCCTGGGTCTGTTCTTCCTGACCACCGACGGTGAGCTCCGTGACACCAAGGGCGAGGGCCGCGCGTTCGGCTCCACGGCCGAGGCGACCATGGCGTTCGACGCCGGCGAGCTCGCGCTGCAGTCGTCCGTCGACATCCGCTTCCCGGTGGGCACCATCCCGCCGCGCGGCTGGGTGCCGCCGGTCGCCGAGGAGGGCGAGCAGGAGTTCCAGCCGGGCGACAGCTTCCGCCTGCGCACCACCCTGGGCCGCGCGCTCTTCAACGAGCTGCTGCCCGAGGACTACCCGTTCGTCGACTACTCGGTGGGCAAGAAGCAGCTCTCCGAGATCGTCAACGACCTGGCGGAGCGCTACCCCAAGGTCATCGTGGCGGCGACGCTCGACAACCTGAAGGCGGCCGGCTTCCACTGGGCGACCCGTTCGGGCGTCACCGTGGCCATCTCCGACGTCGTCGTGCCCGAGGCCAAGAAGGCCATCGTCGCGGGCTACGAGGCGCAGGACGAGAAGGTCCAGAAGCAGTACGAGCGCGGTCTGATCACCAAGGACGAGCGCACGCAGGAGCTCATCGCGATCTGGACCAAGGCGACCACCGAGGTTGCCGAGGCGATGAACGCGAACTTCCCCAAGACGAACCCCATCTTCATGATGGTTGACTCGGGTGCCCGAGGAAACATGATGCAGATGCGACAGATCGCCGGTATGCGTGGTCTGGTGTCGAACGCGAAGAACGAGACCATCCCGCGTCCGATCAAGGCGTCCTTCCGTGAGGGCCTCACCGTTCTGGAGTACTTCATCTCCACGCACGGTGCCCGTAAGGGTCTGGCGGACACCGCCCTGCGTACCGCCGACTCGGGTTACCTGACCCGTCGTCTGGTGGACGTCTCGCAGGACGTGATCATCCGCGAGGAGGACTGCGGCACCGAGCGCGGCCTGAAGCTGAAGATCGCCGTTCGCGGCGAGGACGGCGTGCTGCGCAAGGCCGACGACGTCGAGACCTCGATCTACGCCCGCATGCTGGCCGAGGACGTCGTCATCGACGGCAAGGTCATCGCGCCGGCCAACGTCGACCTCGGTGACGTGCTCATCGACGCCCTGGTCGCCAACGGCGTCGAGGAGGTCAAGACCCGCTCGGTCCTGACCTGCGAGTCCGCGGTCGGCACCTGTGCCTTCTGCTACGGCCGCTCGCTGGCCACCGGCAAGCTGGTCGACATCGGTGAGGCGGTCGGCATCATCGCCGCCCAGTCCATCGGTGAGCCCGGTACCCAGCTGACGATGCGTACCTTCCACACCGGTGGTGTGGCCGGTGACGACATCACGCAGGGTCTGCCGCGTGTCGTCGAGCTCTTCGAGGCCCGTACCCCGAAGGGTGTCGCCCCGATCTCCGAGGCCGCCGGCCGCGTGCGGATCGAGGAGACCGAGAAGACGAAGAAGATCGTCATCACGCCCGACGACGGCAGCGACGAGACGGCGTTCCCGATCTCCAAGCGCGCCAAGGTCATCGTGCACGAGGGCGACCACGTCGAGGTGGGCCAGAAGCTCACCATGGGTGCCACCAACCCGCACGACGTGCTGCGCATCCTCGGCCAGCGTGCCGTCCAGGTCCACCTGGTCGGCGAGGTCCAGAAGGTCTACAACTCGCAGGGCGTGTCGATCCACGACAAGCACATCGAGATCATCATCCGGCAGATGCTGCGCCGCGTGACGATCATCGAGTCCGGCGACGCGGAGCTCCTGCCGGGCGAGCTGGTCGAGCGGTCGAAGTTCGAGACCGAGAACCGTCGTGTGGTCACCGAGGGCGGTCACCCCGCCTCCGGCCGTCCGCAGCTGATGGGTATCACCAAGGCCTCGCTCGCGACCGAGTCGTGGCTGTCGGCGGCGTCCTTCCAGGAGACGACCAGGGTCCTGACGGACGCGGCGATCAACGCCAAGTCCGACTCCCTGATCGGCCTCAAGGAGAACGTCATCATCGGTAAGCTCATCCCGGCCGGTACGGGTCTCGCCCGCTACCGCAACATCCGGGTGGAGCCCACCGAGGAGGCGAAGGCCGCGATGTACTCGGCCGTCGGCTACGACGACATCGACTACTCGCCCTTCGGCACCGGCTCCGGCCAGGCTGTCCCGCTGGAGGACTACGACTACGGCCCGTACAACGGCTGAGGCTCGTAAGAAGCCCCCCGCCGCTCCGAAAGGAGTG
>NZ_MQUR01000031.1 GCF_001953875.1 Streptomyces amritsarensis | reverse complement strand
CCTCCGCCGCCGCCCGCTTCGGGGCGGCGGCGGAGGGGGACAGGACAGCCGTCTCGTCCGTCACCGGCGCCTCACTGGTCCAGGGCGTTGTCGATGGCCTTCACAGCGGCGTCCCAGCCCTCCTGCGGGCTGCGGCCCTTCTGGTCGACCTGGAGCATTCCGATGTCCGCCAGGTTCTGCGCGATCACCAGGTCCTTCGGGCCGACGACCGTCACGGGCACCCCCTGCGCCGCCTTCGAGAAGATCTCACCGATCGGGGCGCCGCCGAAGTACGCGTGCTTCGCCCCCGACACCGCCGGCAGCTTGTACGCGGCGCTCGCGCTCGGGAAGCTGCCCCGCTTCTCGAAGAGCTTCGCCTGCTGCTCCGGGGCCGTCAGCCACGCCGCCAGCTTCGCCGCCGCCTCGGCGTTCTTGCCGGCCTTGGGGACCACCAGGAAGGAACCGCCCCAGTTGCTGGGCTTCGGCGCCTGCGCCACGTCCCACTTGTCCTTGCCCGACGGGCCGGCCTTGTCCTGGATGTAGCCGAGCATCCAGGCGGGGCAGGAGACCGTCGCGAAGGCGCCGTTGGCGAAGCCCTGGTCCCAGCCCGGGGTGAACTGCTGCAGCTTGGCGCTGAGCCCCTCGGTGGCGAAGGACGCCGCCAGGTCGAATGCCCCGCGAACCGCCGGATTGGTCTTGTAGACGACCTTGCCCTGGTCGTCGTAGAACCGCTGCGCGCTGCCGCCCGTGACCGCCGCCATGACGCCGGACGCCGAGTCCACGAAGGCCTTGCCGCCGCCGGCCTTCGCCTTGTACGCCTTGCCCGTCTCCAGGTACTTGTTCCAGTCGCCCGCCCACAGCGCGCCGACGGCCTCCCGGTCGGTCGGCAGCCCGGCCGCCTCGAACAGGTCCTTGCGGTAGCAGATGCCCTGCGGGCCGATGTCGGTGCCGAGGCCGACCGTGGCCCCGCCCTTCGTGGCGGGCGCCGTGCCCTGTGCCCACTTCCACGGCAGGTACGCGGCCTTGTCCACACCGGGGACCTTGCCCAGGTCCACCAGCTTGTCGGCCTGGGTCGCGGTGATCTCGGCGATGTTGTTGACCTCGACGGCCTGGATGTCGGCGAGCCCGCTGCCCGTCCCCAGGTGCGTGAGGAGCTGGGGGTAGTAGTTCTCGTTGCGTTCGATGGAGGTCTGCTCGATGCGGATCCCCGGGTTCTGCGCCATGTACTCGTCGTAGAGCCCGGCCTCCTGGAGACCGAAGGCCCCGAAGACGCCCACGGTCAAGGTGGTCTGCCCCTTTCCGCCGGCCGGAGAGGGACCCGCCTTCGGGTCCGAGTCGGGGTCCTGTGCGCACCCCCCGAGCAGCAGTGCGGCGGCGCCCATCGTGGCGACCGCCGTGACGAGGGTTCTTCGGGCTCGTGCTCGGGCCGGGGACTGGGCTCGCATGGGTTCCTCCCTGAAGGGTGGGCGACAACGTGGGGGTGTCGTGTGACACAGTGTGGGAGCGCTCCCACAGTAGTCAAGGGGTAGATTCACAACCGGGAGGAAGCCATGAACGGGAACGGGCGCAGCGGGGGACGGCCGACCCTGGAAGAGGTCGCGGTACGCGCCGGTGTCGGGCGCGGCACCGTGTCCCGGGTGATCAACGGGTCGTCCAAGGTCAGCGAGCAGACCAAGGCCGCCGTCGAGGCGGCCGTGACCGAGCTGGGATACGTGCCGAACCGTGCGGCCCGTGCCCTGGCGGCCAACCGCAACGACGCCATCGCCCTCGTGATCCCCGAGCCCGAGGCCAGGTTCTTCGCCGAGCCGTACTTCTCCGAAGTGGTCCGCGGGGTCGGCGCCGCCCTCGCGGAGACCGACACCCAGCTCGTCCTCACCCTGGCCGGCAGCGACCGCGAGCGCCGCCGCCTCGCGCAGTACCTCTCCGGGCACCGCGTCGACGGCGTGCTGCTGGTCTCCGTCCACGCCGGGGACCCGCTGCCGGAGCTGCTGGCCGAGCTCGGCATCCCGACGGTGATCAGCGGCCGGCGCTCCGCGGCCGAGACGCTGCCCTGCGTGGACTCCGACAACCTGGCCGGCGCCGCCGAGGCCGTGCGCCACCTGCTCGACCGGGGCCGCCGTACGATCGCGACGATCACCGGCCCGCTGGACGTGTACGGAGCCCACTGCCGGCTCGACGGCTACCGGCAGGCCCTGGCCGCCGCCGGACGCCCCGTCGACGAGCGGCTGGTCGCGGTCGCCGACTTCACCGAGGAGGGCGGCCGCCGGGCCATGCGCGAGCTGCTGGAGCGCAGCCCCTCGCTCGACGCGGTCTTCGCCTCCTCCGACGTCATGGCGGCGGGCGCCCGGCGGGAGCTGCGTGCGGCCGGCCGCACGATCCCGCACGACGTGGCGCTGGTCGGCTTCGACGACTCGGTCGTCGCCCGGCACATGGACCCGCCGCTGACCAGCGTCCGGCAGCCCATCGAGGAGATGGGCCGGACCATGGCGAGGATGCTGCTGGAACGGGTCTCGGGACGGCGGGGGAGCACCGGGGCGGAGGGCGGGCCGGCCGTCGTCCTGCCGAACAGACTGGTGGTCCGGGAGTCGTCCTGACCGCTCCGGAAGCTTGCCGGAGCGCCATGGCGTGCGAGGACCGGGGACATGCAGAAGGCCCCGGTCCGCTTCCGCGTACCGGGGCCTTCCCGCAGGGTGAGTGACGGGACTTGAACCCGCGACCACCTGGACCACAACCAGGTGCTCTACCAACTGAGCTACACCCACCATGTCCGGTCGGAAACCGACCGGCCGAAGAAAAGGGTACAGGGTCCGGGAGGGTGCTCGCTCCACCGTTTTCCCGCACCCCGTCTCCGGGGGATCGGGCGGGGGCGCTACGCGCCCGGCGCCGTGTGCTTGGCCGCGATACCGCGGGCCGTGTCCGAGTCGGGCCCGGGCTGCGGCACGAAGACCGCCTCGCGGTAGTAGCGCAGCTCGGTGATGGAGTCCTTGATGTCCGCCAGCGCCCGATGGTTGCCGTTCTTCGGGGGGCTGTTGAAGTACGCCCGCGGGTACCAGCGGCGCGCCAGCTCCTTGACCGAGGAAACGTCCACGATCCGGTAGTGCAGGTAGCTCTCCAGCGCCGCCATGTCGCGCAGCAGGAAGCCGCGGTCGGTGCCGACCGAGTTCCCGCACAGCGGCGCCTTGCGCGGCTCCTTCACATGCTCCCGCACGTACGCCAGGACCTGCGCCTCGGCGTCCGCGAGGGTGGTCCCGCCGGCCAGCTCGTCGAGCAGTCCGGAGGCGGTGTGCATCTCGCGGACCACGTCGGGCATGGTCTCCAGGGCCGCGTCCGGCGGGCGGATCACGATGTCCACGCCCTCGCCGAGCACGTTGAGCTCCGAGTCGGTGACCAGTGCGGCCACCTCGATAAGTGCGTCGTCCGTCAACGAGAGCCCGGTCATCTCGCAGTCGATCCACACCATGCGATCGTTCATGTGTCCCACCTTATGCGGTTCCCCGCGGAGCGGACCGCATATGCGGAAGGTCCCCCATCGGCGGTGACCGGCGGGGGACCTTCGCTGTCGTGCCCGTTGCGGGGTTAGGCGTGTTCCCGCAGGACCCGGTTCGGCGCGTACAGCTCCGTGACCGTGGAGCCCGCCGCGGCCAGGGCCGCCGCCGCCCGGTGGGGCTGCGGAGTGCGCTGGTGCGGCACCGGTCCCGTGGAGATCTCCGCCACCTGTGCCACGTCGGCCTGCGGCCGGCGCGCCCGGTAGGCCGAGCGGTACGCCGCCGGGGAGGACCCCAGCTGCCGCCGGAAGTGACCGCGCAGGGCGACCGGCGAGCGGAACCCGCAGCGTCCGGCGACCTCGTCGACCGAGTAGTCGGAGGTCTCCAGCAGCCGCTGGGCCTGGAGCACCCGCTGGGTGATCAGCCACTGGAGCGGCGCGCTGCCGGTGAGCGAGCGGAACCGCCGGTCGAAGGTGCGCCTGCTCATGTAGGCGCGGGCGGCCAGCGTCTCCACGTCGAACTGCTCGTGGAGGTGTTCCAGCGCCCAGGCGACGACCTCGGCCAGCGGGTCGGCGCCGATCTCCTCCGGCAGTGACCGGTCGAGGTAGCGCTCCTGGCCGCCCGTGCGGCGCGGCGGTACGACGAGCCTGCGGGCCAGGGCCCCGGCCGCCTCGCTGCCGTGGTCGGTGCGCACGATGTGCAGGCAGAGGTCGATTCCGGCCGCCGTGCCCGCGGACGTGAGCACATCGCCGTCGTCGACGAACAGTTCGCGCGGATCGACGTGGACGGACGGGTAGCGCTTGGCCAGCGTCGGCGCGTACATCCAGTGCGTCGTCGCGGGCCGGCCGTCCAGCAGGCCTGCGGCCGCGAGCACGAAGGCCCCGGTGCACAGTCCGACGATCCGGGCCCCCTCCTCGTGCGCCAGACGCAGTGCGTCGAGCGCCTCCGGAGGCGGCGGTGAAGTGATGGAGCGCCAGGCGGGAACGACGACCGTGCCTGCCCGGGCGATCGCCTCCAACCCGTACGGCGCGGTCAGTTCGAGTCCGCCGGTGGTCCTGAGCGGACCGTCCTCACCGGCGCACACGAGCAGTCGGTAGCGTGGAACTCCCGCGTCCTGCCGGTCAATGCCGAACACGGATAGTGGAATGGAGCTCTCGAAGATCGGTCCGCCGCTGAAGAGCAGCACCGCGACGATCTCCCTGCGGCGACGCCCCGCGAGCTTCCTGCCGGCGTCCGCGACGACGGCGGTGGAATCCTGGCTCATGGCGCTAAGCCCCCCTTGGGTGTCGCGACTCCTTGGTCTGGTCGCACCTGCACGTTTCCCCTCGGCCTTGCACGTGGATCCCCCGCCGTAAATACATGATCGAATCTACTGCGTCCCGTGGTGTCGGCGTGACAAGTTCAGCACGCAGCGCTATGTCGACTTCTCAACTTGGCGAAAAGCATTCGATCAGGAAGGGTTCCACTCCGCTACCCGGGTGGGAAGCGGGCATCGCGGCTCTGGCTAGTACCAGTAGGGCCAAAACGCCCCCCGGCGAATGTCGTCGCTGGTGGTGGGCGCGTCGGGGGGACATTCCGGCAAGGGGGGCAACCTGCCGGGAAGTTGGCTGAAAATAGGCGGGTGTGGGTGTGCGAATGAGTCAGTCGTGCGGGGGCGCGGACTCGGAGGTGCGGCAGCCCCGGCGGCCCGCGGGGCCGCCGCGCGAGCGCCGGCGGCGGTGCGCCGACGGAAGCCGCTCCTGCGCCCGGACCCGGGCCGCGGTCCGCTCCGAGTGCCGCAGCAGGGCCAGGCAGGCGGCCGTGACGACGAACAGGCCGAGCGTGGCGACTGCCGCCCCGCCGAAGGAGGTTCCGTAGACGACGAGGACCACCGGCACGAGCAGGCAGCTGAAGGCGGCCCAGCGCACGACGTCACCCGCGGGGTCGTCGTGGGGGTGCCCGGAAGGCTGCACGGACGGGTGAAGCGGCTGGCGGGGAGGGGCGCTGAACTGCGGGCTCGGGTCGGGGAAGTGGACGGACTGGGTCGGCTGAGCTGGCTGGACGGGGTGAACCGGATGGCCGGGCACGGCGTACTCCCTGCGGGCTCTTCCTGAACGGTCGGACGCATGTCCAACGCCGCCCGGCGGGGCTCGGTCACTGCGCGCACGGGTGGCAACTCCCGGTCTCGTCACTGGCTGTAGGGGACAGCGGACATTGCCAAGGCGCGCTCACTCCGGCATCCTCCCAGGGACGCTCTCCAAGTGCGGCATGCCCTGTGCAGGACAGGAGTGTCGCCGTACCCTGGTGGGTATGGGCTTGGGAAGATGCTTCCCGGACAGAGCTCCGTCACACTGAGTCGCCGATATCGCCCCTGTTGCTTTCTCCAAGGACCTCTTCGCCGAGACACCCATGGCCGGTCACGAATTCTCCGAACCAGCGGACCGCAAGCGCAAACGGCTCGCCGACCCCGCGTCGGCCGCCGAGCCGCGCGCGGTGGAACAGACACGCTCGCCCTGCGACCCGGCCTTCCGGCACGGCGTCGTCGTGGGATTCGACGGATCGACGTCCAGTGAGCGCGCGCTCGCGTACGCCATCGGCATGGCCCGCCGCTCCGGCTCGGGGCTGATCATCGTCCATGTCGCCAACCGGCTGCCCACCACCGTGTGGGCCGGCTGCGAGCCGCCCGTCTTCGTGGACGTGCCGGACCACCGCACCGAGGTGCTGGGCCTGGAGCTCGCCTGCGCCGACTACCTGGCCGAAGTGCCGTGGATCCTGGTCGAGCGCGGCGGTGACATCTGCCATGAGCTGGAGGAGGTCGGCAGGGAGTATTCGGCCGACGCCATCGTGGTGGGCTCCACGCACGGGATCGTGGGCCGGATCTTCGGCTCGGTGGCCGGTCGTCTCGCCAAGCGCGCACAGCGACCGGTTGTTGTCATTCCGTGACCAGGTGTTAAGCCGATTGTGCGGTTGTGCCCTCGTGTAAAGGGTAGATAAATGCTGCTGGGACGCAGCAAACAACTGCAGATCGAAGGGAGCCCGCCGTGGACAATGGTGTCTCTGCGGGAAGCACGGCCTCGACTTCGACCCTCGGGAACATCGCCCTGGGTCTCACCCTTCTCGCATTCGGTATCGGCCACACCGGCGTGATCGACGGCGTGTCCGCTGCCGGCTCCGTGTTGCTCGCCACCTACGTCGGCGGTCTGGCCCTGTTCGTGCTCGGACTCCTCGAGTTCCGCGGCGGCAACGGCTTCAACGGCACGGCGTTCGCGGGCCTCGGAGCCTTCTGGTTCACCTGGGCCGCGGGAGCCGACGGAAAGGTTTCGGCAGACGCCGCCGGAACGTTCTTCGTCCTGTTCGCCCTGCTCGGCATCACCCTCACGGTGGGTGCCGCGAGCGGCCTCTTCGGACAGGGCGTGTACGGCCTGTTCACCCTCTCCCTGCTGCTCCTGGCGATAGGCGCCTTCGCGGACAACAGCATGCTGGCCAAGGCGGCGGGCTGGGCGGCCGCGGTCGGCGGCCTGCTGGCCTGGTACGGCGCCACCGCGGCCCTCGCCCACTGGCCGACGGCCTTCGGCCGGGCCGGGCGCGGCGGCGCGGTCGCCGCGGGCTGAGCACGGCGTACGAGAGCCCCCGAGCGCGGTGCGCTCGGGGGCTCTCGCATGTCCGGTGACAGCCCGGGGCTGCTACTCGACGGTGACCGACTTCGCCAGGTTGCGCGGCTTGTCGATGTCCCGGCCCATGGCCAGGGCCGTGTGGTAGGCCAGCAGCTGGAGCGGGATGCCCATGAGGATCGGGTCCAGCTCGTCCTCGTTCTTCGGGACCACGATGGTGTGGTCCGCCTTCTCCTGCTCGCGGTGGGCGACCGCGAGGATCCGGCCGCTGCGGGCCTTGATCTCCTCCAGCGCCGCGCGGTTCTTCTCCAGCAGGTCGTCGTCCGGGACGATCGCGACCGTCGGCAGCGACGGCTCGATCAGGGCCAGCGGGCCGTGCTTGAGCTCGGAGGCCGGGTAGGCCTCGGCGTGGATGTAGGAGATCTCCTTCAGCTTCAGGGAGGCCTCCAGCGCCACGGGGTAACCGCGGACCCGGCCGATGAACATCATCGACTTGGCCTCGGCGAACTCGGCCGCGAGCTTCTTGATGTCCTCTTCGCCGTCGAGGATCTCCTGGATCTGCGCGGGCAGCTTGCGCAGGCCCTCGATGATCCGCTTGCCGTCGGTGACCGACAGGTCCCGGATGCGGCCCAGGTGCACGGCGAGCAGCGCGAAGGCCACGACCGTGTTGGTGAAGCACTTGGTGGAGACGACGCAGACCTCGGGGCCGGCGTGCACGTAGACGCCGCCGTCGGCCTCGCGGGCGATCGCGGAGCCGACCACGTTGACGACGCCCAGGACGCGGGCGCCCTTGCGCTTGAGCTCCTGCACGGCCGCGAGCACGTCGTAGGTCTCACCCGACTGGGAGACCGCGATGTAGAGGGTGTCGGGGTCCACGACCGGGTTGCGGTAGCGGAACTCCGACGCCGGCTCGGCGTCGGCGGGGATGCGGGCCATGCCCTCGATGAGGCCGGCCCCGATCAGGCCCGCGTGGTACGAGGTGCCGCAGCCCAGGATCTTGACCCGGCGGATGCCGCGCGCCTCGCGCGGGTCCAGGTTCAGGCCGCCCAGGTGGACGGTGTTGAAGCGGTCGTCGATCCGGCCGCGCAGCACGCGGTCGACCGCGTCGGGCTGCTCGGAGATCTCCTTGTGCATGTAGGTGTCGTGACCGCCCATGTCGTAGGAGGCGGCCTCCCACTCCACGGTCTCCGGGGTGGCGTTCGTCGTCGTGCCGCTCGTGGTGTACGTGCGGAAGTCGTCGGCCTTCAGGGTGGCCATCTCGCCGTCGTTCAGGGTGACGACCTGGCGGGTGTGGGCGATCAGCGCGGCGACGTCGGAGGCGACGAGCATCTCCTTCTCGCCGATGCCGAGGATGACCGGCGAGCCGTTGCGGGCGACGACGATGCGGTCGGTGAAGTCGGCGTGCATCACGGCGATGCCGTACGTGCCCTCGATCACCTTCAGGGCCTCGCGGACCTTCTCCTCCAGGCTGTCGGCCTGGGAGCGGGCGATCAGGTGGGTGATGACCTCGGTGTCGGTCTCGGAGGCGAAGACGACGCCGTCGGCCTCCAGCTTGGCGCGGAGCTCGGCGGCGTTGTCGACGATGCCGTTGTGGACGACGGCGACCTTGTTCTCCGGGTCCAGGTGCGGGTGCGAGTTGAGGTCGCTCGGGGCGCCGTGGGTGGCCCAGCGGGTGTGGGCGATGCCGGTGGTGCCGGCGAAGCGCTTCGGGACCCGGGCCTCCAGGTCGCGGACGCGGCCCTTGGCCTTGACCATCTTGAGCGCGCCGGCCTTCGGGCTGTTCACGACGATGCCCGCGGAGTCGTAGCCGCGGTACTCCAGCCGTGCCAGGCCCTCCAGCAGCAGCGGTGCCACGTCACGCTTTCCGATGTAACCGACGATTCCGCACATACGGTCCTGCCCCTCCTGAAGTTCGGTTCGTGTACCCGTCACCCGCCCGCGGCCGCTCCGGCGGCGGCCGGTCAGCCGTAGACGATGCGGCGCAGCTGCCGGAGCGAGAGCTCCGGAGGCGCCACGGCGCGGTGCGGCAGCTCGGCCGCGATCCGCTCGAAGATCTCCGCGTTCACGGATCCGCCGGCCTGGAGTTCGCGATGGCGGCGGCGGACGAAGTCCTCCGTCGTCTCGTCGAAGTAGGCGAGCACGTCGAGGACCACCCGGGCCGCTTCGCCCCGCTGCAGCGAGGTGCTGCGCACCAGGTGTTCGACGAGATCGTCATAGGACGGGCGGCGGTCGAGCACCCGTAGATACTGACGTCTCAAGCCGCCCAACGCAAAGATCCTGCCCGATTCCGGGCAGGATCTCTCTGGTCTGGACCAGCGGAATGGATGCATCCGGTCAGAATCTGCGCAAAACGGACTGCTTCGCCGCGGCGAATTCGTCGGCCGTGAGGACTCCCGTCTGGTGCAGATCCCCCAGCTCCCGCAGCCGCCGCAGCAGGGCGTCGTGGTCCTCCGCGACGCCGGCGGCCGGCGCGGGGAGCTCCTTCGGCGGGGCGTCCTCGACCCGCTCCTGCGCCGGCGCGGCCGGGTGCGGCAGCCGCAGCGCCACCGCCGCGGCGACCAGCGCCATCAGCGGGTCCTTCTTGAAGCCGAACAGCTCCACCGTGTACGGGTCGTACTTGGGCGCGGCGGGCTGCACGGCACCGGCCAGGCTGAAGCGGAGCCAGCCGTTCTCCAGGCCCTTCGCCGGGGCCCACTCCACCGTCCGCAGATCCGTGACCCGGAACTCGCGCGGCCCGCCGGAGCGCTTGGCCTCCTCGGTCGTCCAGTTCCACTCCAGCGCGACCCGGTCGCCGTCGAAGGTGACGGTCCCGTCGCCCGCGCCCACCGCCATCGGCACGGCGGGGCCGGGCAGCAGGTAGGCATCCGTCGGACCCGGATCCACCTGCTCCAGCAGCAGCGCGTTGCGCACCGCGTCGACGAAGTACTCCGCCACCCCCGTGCGGTCCGGCTCCACGCTCAGCCGGTACGGGTCGGAGGCCTCCGGCAGCCGTCCCCCCGTCACCTGCGTCAGAGGGTCGGCCCCCTCGCGCAACCGCAGGCGCAGCCGACCCGCCTTGCGGCCCGGCTCGTAACTGATCCCCGCGAGCGCCCGCAACGGCACGACCACCTCGCCCAGGGTCTGCCGCAGCAGCCCCACCCCCTTGTCGCGGCCGGGCACGATGCGCACCGACTCGCCGTCGAACGTCCAGGTTCCGTCCTTCTGGATGATTTCCGCCATTCGGCGATTCTCCCACCGTGCACGGCAGGCCAGTTGGCCTATACCTGGGCACATGAGAGTCCTGCGACGCGCGCTCGGCACCCTCCTCGTCCTCGGTGCCGTCTCCTGCACCGCCGCCCGCGGCGACGACGCGAGCGCCGGTGACGACCCGCCCGCGGCCCTCGCCCCCTTCGAACGGCTCCTGCCGGCGCCCGTCTCCGCGCGGGCCTCGGGCCCCGGCTACGCCTTCGGACCCGGCACGGTCGTGCGTACGGGGCCGGGCGCGGGCGAGGAGGTCCGCCGCGTCGGCGAGCTCCTCGCGGAGCAGCTGCGCGGCCCGAGCGGGCTGCCGCTGCCGGTGGTCGGGGGGGCCCGCGGGGACGGGATCCGCCTCAGGATCGACGCGGCGGCCGAGGGGGTCGGGGAGGAGGGCTACCGGCTGACGTCCGGCCCGAGCGGGGTCGACCTCGTCGCACGGACCCCGGCCGGGCTGTTCCGAGCGGGCCAGACCCTGCGCCAGCTGGTGCCCGTGGCCGGGCCCGGGACGGTACCGGGCGGCACGGTCACCGACCGGCCGCGCTTCGCCTACCGGGGGGCCATGGTCGACATCGCACGGCACTTCTTCACGGTGGAACAGGTGAAGCGGTACGTGGACCAGCTCGCCCAGTACAAGATCAACACCCTGCACGTGCACCTCACCGACGACCAGGGGTGGCGCCTGGCAATCGACTCCTGGCCGCGGCTGGCGCAGTACGGGGGCGCCGGCGAGGTCGGCGGCGGGCCCGGCGGCCACTGGACGAAGGACGAGTACCGCGCGCTGGTGGCGTACGCGGGCGAGCGGTACGTGGACGTGGTCCCCGAGATCGACATGCCGGGGCACACCAACGCCGCGCTCGCCTCCTACGCCGAGCTGAACTGCGACGGGAAGGCACCGCCCCGGTACACCGGGACCAAGGTCGGCTTCAGCTCGCTGTGCGTGGCGAAGGAGCGGACGTACGAGTTCGTCGACGACGTGCTCGGCGAACTGGCGGAGCTCACGCCCGGCCGCTACCTGCACATCGGCGGCGACGAGGCGCACGCGACACCGGCGGCGGACTACGCGGCCTTCATGGACCGGGCGCAGCAGGTCGTGGGCCGCCACGGCAAGACGGTGGTGGCCTGGCACCAGCTGGCGTCGGCGCGGCCGGCGGCGGGTGCGGTCCTGCAGTACTGGGGCCACGACAAGACCCCGGCCGCGGACCGGTCGGCCGTGGCGGAGGCGGCGAAGGCCGGGCACCCGCTGATCCTGTCGCCGGCGGACCGGGTGTACCTGGACATGAAGTACGCGGCGGCGACGAAGCCGGGGCTGGCCTGGGCGGGCTACGTCCCGGTGGCGCGCTCGTACTCCTGGGACCCGGGGTCCTACCTGGCCGGGGTGCCGGAGTCCGCGGTCCTGGGGGTGGAGGCCCCGCTGTGGACGGAGAACGTCGCGACGCGGGCCGAATGGGAGCTGATGGCGTTCCCCAGGGTGCTGGGCGTGGCGGAGCTGGGCTGGTCCCCGGCCGCCGCCCTCGACTGGACCGCGTACGGCCGCCGCCTCGCCGCGCAGGCCCCCCGCCTGGACGCCCAGGACATCGGCTTCTTCCGGGCCCCTGACGTTGCGTGGGCGCGCTGAACGCGAGGCCGCATCCGGCCCGGACACGGCGAAGGCGTGACCGCGAAGAGGGCCTTTCTGACTTCGCGGTCACGCCGTCACACGGTCGGGGCGGGGGAGGTGCCGAGGGACCGTATCGGCACCTGCCCCGACCCGTGTCTCACCGCCGGGCGAAGGCCGCGACGGGGTTCTTGAGGCTGCCGATCAGCTGGAGCGCGGCGGACGGGTCGGAGAGGTCGACCATCTGCTTGTTGTTGCGCAGCTGGAGGCGGTTGAGGCAGGACAGCTGGAACTCCTCCGCGAAGAAGTCGTAGCGCTCGAACTTCTCCGTGAGAGCCGGCATGGACTCCTGGTAGTCGTGGGCGCAGTCGGCCACGGCCTGCCAGAAGGTGTCCTCGGTGCAGATGCCCTCGGTGACGAGGATGGAGGACAGGAAGCGGAAGAAGCAGTCGAAGACGTCCGTGAAGATCGACAGCAGCTTCATGTCCTCCGGCACGTCCGCCCGGATCCGCTCGACCGCGGGCGGCAGCACCGCGTCCGCGTCCATGATGACGATCTCCTCGGCGATGTCCTTGAAGATCGCACGCTGGACGACGCCGTCCTTGATGACCAGGATGGTGTTCTCGCCGTGCGGCATGTACGCGAGGTCGTACTGGTAGAAGCAGTGCATCAGCGGCAGCAGGTAGGCGCGCAGGTAGGGCCTCAGCCACTCGGCCGGGGTGAGGCCGGACTCCTGGATCAGGGCGCCGACGAACGACCTGCCCTCGGCGTCCACGTGGAGGAGCGAGGCCATGGTGGCCAGGCGCTCGCCGTCCTGGAGGGAGTTCACCGGGGACTCGCGCCACAGGGCCGCCAGCATCTTGCGGTACGGCGAGTAGCGGTCGGTGGCGCGCTCGTACTGCAGGTGCCGGTAGCCGATCGCCGCGCGCTCGCGGATGATCGAGAAGTCGACGGACTGCAGGACCTCGTCGGACTCGATCAGCTGGTGCAGCCAGTCGTTGATGGCGGGGGTGGCCTCCATGTAGGCGGCCGACAGGCCCCGCATGAAGCCCATGTTCAGGACGGAGATGGCCGTCTTGACGTAGTGCTTGGTCGGGGTGGTGGTGTTGAAGAAGGTGCGGATCGACTGCTGCGGCAGGTAGGCGTCCTCGCCCTCGCCGAGCAGCACCAGCCGGCGGTTGGCGATCTCCGTGGCGAAGGTGATCGTGGTCTTGTTCCACCACTGCCAGGGGTGGATCGGGAAGAGCAGGTAGTCGGCCGGGTCCAGGTCCAGGGAGCGCAGCTTCGCCGCGAAGAGGTCGACGGCGCCGTCGCCGAGCTCGGCGCGCATGAAGCTGTCGTGCTCCAGGCCGGCGCCCGCCGTGAAGGTGGCGACGTCCTTGTGCGCGGCGGCCCAGACCAGGTGGACCGGGTTCGCGGCCTCCGGGGCGTACGCGTGGTACTCGTGCACGCCGAAGCCGAGCCGGCCGTTGTTGGCGACGAAGCAGGGGTGGCCCTCGGTCATGCCGGTCTCGATGTCCTGGAAGGAGGACTTGGCCAGCACGTCGGCGGGGATCTGCGGCTTGGTGTACTTGAAGGCCGAGCCCGCCAGGGTGGAGGAGATCTCCTCCAGGTAGACCGGCATGACCTCCGCGCTCAAGCCCAGGGTCTGCTGGAACTCGATGTGGAAGTCGAGGGCGTCCAGCGGCAGGGACTGCCCGTCGCGCAGCCGGGTGATGGTGGCCTCGTCCACCGACCAGTGGTCCAGGACCTGCCGGGCGGCGTCGAAGTGGTACTCCACCGCGCCGTCGTCGGAGACGACCGAGTAGCGGTCGCCGCCGAGGGAGACGGGGGTCAGCAGGCGCTCGTGCGCGAACTCGGCGAGGGCCTTGCGGACCAGGGCGCGGTTGGCGCGGGCCCACAACTCGGGGGAGAGGTGGGCGGCGGCGTCGGTGAGGCTCATATGGACACCTCCTGGGTGATGCCGGTGGCGGCCTCGAACTGCGCGCGGGTGCAGAAGCTCAGCAGCGCTTCCTTCTCCGGCTTGGTGACCTGGCGCTCCGGCACGAAGCCGACGGCCTCGTTCAGGGCGTGCACGGCGGTGTTGGCGACGTCCGGCTCGACGACGACGCGGACGGCGGCCGGGTCGGCGAAGATCGCGGCCATGACGGTCGTGATGACCGCGCGGGTGAACCCGTGCAGGGGCCGGTCGCTGGGCGCGACGAGGAAGTGCATGCCGACGTCGCCGGGCCGGGCGTCGTACAGGCCGACCAGTTCCAGCTCGCTCGGGTCGTAGGTCTCCATCAGGAAGGCCGGGCGGCCCTCGTGCAGGCCGATGTAGGCCTGGTGGTGCTCGTGGGCCGTGATGCGCATGTACTCGCGCTCGACGTCCGGCAGCGAGGCGTCCTGCATCATCCAGAACGAGGCCTTGGGGTGCGTGACCCAGCCGTGGAGCAGCTCCGCGTCGGCGAAGGGGTCCAGGGGGCGGATCGCGAAGTCCCCGAGGACGGAGTCGGTCCGGGAGTAGAGGGTGTCGGCGGTGCTCATGCGTGGGTGCCTTCCGGGGCGGCGAACTGCTGGAACGCGATGGACTTCTCGACCTTGTAGTACTCGCGGCCGAGCAGCTCACCGACGATGTACGCGTTGCGGTACGCGGCCATGCCCAGGTCGGGGGAGGTCAGGGAGTGGTTGTGGGTGGCGCCGTTCTGGAGGTACACCTCGCGGCCCGTGGTGTCGACGCTGTAGTTGCGGGCGGCGTCGAGGCGGCCGCGGCCGTCGAAGTTCAGGCGGTCGCGCACCGGGTTCAGGAACTCGGGGGTCCGGTACTTGTAGCCGGTGGCCAGGACCAGGCCTTCGGTGCTGAGGGAGAAGTCCCGCTCCTGCTCCTCCTGGCGCAGCCCCAGGGTGTAGCTGCCCGTGGTGGTGTCGTACGCCGTGCTGTTCAGCGAGGTGTTGGTCAGCAGCGTCGTCGGCACGGCGCCCGGCATGGAGATCTTCTTCTGGTAGAGCAGGTCGAAGATGGCGTTGATCAGGTCGCCGTCGATGCCCTTGAAGAGGTTCTTCTGCTGGGTCTCCAGCCGGTAGCGGGTGTCCTCGGGGAGGGCGTGGAAGTAGTCCACGTACTCGGGGGAGGTCATCTCCAGCGTCAGCTTGGTGTACTCCAGCGGGAAGAAGCGCGGGGAGCGCGTGACCCAGTTGAGCTGGTAGCCGTACACGTCGATCTCGGCGAGGAGGTCGTAGTAGATCTCCGCGGCGCTCTGGCCGGAGCCGATCAGGGTGATGGACTTCTTCTTCTGCAGCTCCGCCTTGTTCGGCATGTAGGCGGCGTTGTGCAGGAAGTCGCCGCCGAGGCCGGCGCAGGCCTCGGGGACGTACGGCGTGGTGCCGGTGCCCAGGACGAGGCGGCGGGCGCGGTGGGTCTCGCCCTTGTCGGTGCGGACCTCGTAGACTCCGGCGGCCTCGTCGTAGGTGACCTCGGTGACGGAGGTCGAGTACAGGACGTTGTCGAGGCGGTCGGCGGCCCAGCGGCAGTAGTCGTTGTACTCGGCGCGCAGCGGGTAGAAGTTCTCCCGGATGTAGAAGGAGTACAGCCGGTCCTGGTCCTTGAGGTAGTTCAGGAACGAGAACGGCGACGTCGGGTCGGCGAGGGTGACCAGGTCCGACATGAAGGGCGTCTGCAGGTGCGCGCCGTCCAGGAACATTCCCGCGTGCCACTCGAAGTGCGGCTTCGACTCGATGAACAGGCCGCTCAGCTCGTCGATCGGCGCGGTCAGGCAGGCAAGTCCCAGGTTGAAGGGACCGAGGCCGATGCCGATGAAGTCGTGGGGCTCAGTGGTGGACGGCAAGGGATTCTCCCAGGAACTGCTCGGCGTGTGCGGCGAGGAGGTCGAGGACGGCGGTGATGTCGGCCGTCGTGGTCTGCGGGTTGAGGAGGGTGAACTTCAGGTACTGCTTCCCGTCCACCTTGGTGCCGGCGACGACGGCCTCGCCGGAGGCGAAGAGCGCCTTGCGGGCGTGGAGCTGGGCCTCGTCGAGGAGTTCCGCCGGAACGTCGTCGCCGGGCAGGAAGCGGAAGACGAGGGTGGAGATCTGCGGCTCGACGACGACCTCGAAGCGCGGGTCGGCGGCGATGACGCCGTAGCCGGCGGCGGCCAGGTCGATGACCTCGTCGAAGAGCGAGCCGACGCCGTCGGCGCCCATGATGCGCAGCGTCATCCACAGCTTGAGGGCGTCGAAGCGGCGCGTGGTCTGGATGGACTTGTCGACCTGGTTGGGGATGCGCTCCTCGGCCATGCACCGCGGGTTGAGGTAGTCCGCGTGGTACGTGGCGTGCTTGAGGGTGTCGCGGTCGCGGACCAGCATCGCGCTGGAGCTGACGGGCTGGAAGAACGACTTGTGGTAGTCGACCGTGACGGAGTCGGCGTGCTCGATGCCGTCGAGGAGGTGCCGGCGGGTGGGGGAGACCAGCAGTCCGCAGCCGTAGGCGGCGTCCACGTGCATCCACGCGGAGTGCTCGGCGGTCAAGCGGGCGATCTCGGGGAGCGGGTCGATGGACCCGAAGTCGGTGGTGCCGGCGGTGGCGACGACGGCCATGGGGAAGAGGCCCTCGGCGGCGCACTCCTCCAGCTCCAGAGCGAGGACGGAGGTGTCCATGCGGCGGTTGCGGTCGACGGGCACGCAGATGACGGCCTCGTAGCCGAGTCCCAGCATGGCGGCCGACTTCTGCACGCTGAAGTGGCTGGCCTCGGAGGTGAAGATGCGCAGCTTCGGGAGGAGTTCGGCTTTGGTCAGGCCGATCCCGGCGTCCATGGCGCGCTTCATGACGGTGCGGCAGGCCTCGTCGCGGGCGAGCAGCAGGGCGTGGAAGTTGGACTGGCTGCCGCCGGAGGTGAAGATGCCGTCCGCCTTCTCCCCGAGGCCGATGCGGCGCGTGGTCCAGTCGATGAGGCGGCGCTCGATGAGCGTGCCGCCGATGGACTGGTCCCAGGTGTCGAGGGAGGAGTTGACGGCGGCCATGACGGCCTCGCCGACCACCGCGGGGATGACGACCGGGCAGTTGAGGTGGCCCAGGTAGCGCGGGTGGTGGAAGTAGACGGCGTCGCGGAGGTAGACGTCCTCCAGCTCGGCGAGCGCGGCGGAGGAGTCGCCGAGCGGGGTGTCGAGGTCGATCCCGTCGATGACCGGAGCGAGTTCGTCGACGGATATGCCGGTGTGGGGCCGTTCGGTGGTGGCGAGCTTGGCGGCGACGCGGTCGACGCCCTCGGTGACAGAACGGCGGTAGATATCCGCGGTCGTCTCGTTCAGCAGATGCTGGCGCATCAACTTTCCTCCGGGCAGGGGGCAGAAGGGGAGGGTGGGGTGTGTGATGTTTAGGTTAGCCTAACCTAAGCGGAATGGCCAAATAGCGATGGGCCCCGGTTGTGGCCAGGGCCCATCTCGAACTGCGGTGGAGCGAAGCGGAGCTGACGGCAGGACACCCCTACAACTCGGAGGCGGGGTCCTCGCTGGGGGCCTTGCCCGCATACGCCTCGGCGAGGAGCTGCTCCTCGCTCGCGCCGAGCCTCCAGTAGCCGGTGAAGCGCACCGAGCGGCGGTCGACGGATCGTTCCTGCACGAAGTGGCGGCGCACCGCGCGAACGGTGCCGGCCTCGCCGGCCAGCCACACGTAGGGGGCCTCGGCGTCCGACGGCGGCGCCGAGCGCAGCGCGTCCAGCACCTGCCCGGTCCGCTCCCGGCCGCCGCCCTCGCGCACGATCCAGGTGATGTCCGCGTCGGCGGGCGTGCCCGGTTCGAGGCGGTCGTCCTCGTGCGGGACCTCGAACCAGGCCCGGACCCGCATGCCCGCGGGCAGCCGTTCCAGGATCGCGGCCGCGGCCGGCAGGGCGGTCTCGTCCGCGTACATCCAGACGGCGTCGGTGTCGGCCGGGGCCTGGAAGCGCACGGACTTGTTTTCGGCGACGGCCGGGCCGATCGCGAGGATCCGGCGGCCGGCGCTCGCACGCCCGGCCCAGCGGGAGGCGGGGGAGGAGTCCCCGTGCAGGACGAAGTCGATGTCGACCTCGACCGCGCCCGCCTCGTCACGGCGCTGCTCGCGCACGGTGTAGGAGCGCATGACCGGCCGCTCCTCGTCCGGCATGCCGCGCCAGGCGGCGAACCAGGTGTCCTCGTCCGTGGAGGGGAGCACGGTGTGCTCCGCGCCGGCCGGGGGCAGGAAGAGCGACAGGCTCTGGTCGAAGCCGCCCGAACGGAAGTCCGCCAGGGACTCCCCGCCGAACGTGACCCGCAGGAACGAGTGGCCCAGGCGGCGCGTGCGAAGCACTTCGAGCGCGAAGAAGCGGAAGTGCGCCACGGCCGGGCTGTCGGACGAGGTGGCGGTCATGCGGAAGTCCCCCCTGGAAGTCGCTGCGGCCTCACGTCGGTACGGCCTCGGACGTGCCCAGGGCGTGTCCGTGCGGACACGCCCTGGCGGCGGGCGCCCTCGGTCACCGGGCGCCGCGCGTGGGTCAGGCGACCTTCTTGGCGTTCTGGACGGCCTTCGCGAGGTCCTCGAGGATCTGGGCGCACTTGTCGTACGAGAAGATCGGCTCGGTGGTGCGCGGGGCGACCTGGCCGGCCTTCACGGCGGGCATCTCGGCCCAGGTGGCCTTGGCCTTCAGCTCCTCCGGCTGCAGGGTGCCGGTGCGGTTGTCGAGCAGGATCAGGTCGGCCTTGTACTTGCCGGCGTTCTCCCAGCTCAGGCTCTCGAAGAAGCCGCCCTCGTCCAGCTTGTCGGGGGTGATGAACTCGACGCCCAGGGACTTGAAGTACTTCAGGTCGGCCGAGGTGTCCGCGGTGGAGGCGTAGAACAGGTCGGCGGAGCCGGAGCCGGCCAGGACCTTGATGCCGGGGTTGGCCTTGGTGGCCTCGCGGACCTTGGCGGCCGCGGCCTCGAAGCGGGCCTTGCCGTCGACGGCGGCCTTGGCGTTCATGTCCGCGCCCAGGGACTTGGCGAGGTCCGCCGTGCGCTCCAGGGCCTTGTCCATGGAGACGTTGCCGCCGACGCCGATCGCGGCGGCCGGGGCCAGCTTCAGGATCTTGTCCTTGGAGGCCTCGGGCACGTACCAGTACGAGCCGTCCCAGGTGTTGGTGACGAGCAGGTCGGGCTGGAGGGCCGCGTACTTCTC
This sequence comes from Streptomyces amritsarensis, assembly GCF_001953875.1. Classification (GTDB taxonomy): domain Bacteria; phylum Actinomycetota; class Actinomycetes; order Streptomycetales; family Streptomycetaceae; genus Streptomyces; species Streptomyces amritsarensis. The sequence goes on along the minus strand of NZ_MQUR01000031.1, from coordinate 50,102 downwards.
GACGTTGAACTCGTCGTAGACGTTGCCGAGGATCTCGACCTTGGAGATGTCCATCGAACCGGCCTGGACGTCGGGCTTGCCGTCGGCGGTCCTGGTCGGGCCGAACACGCCCTTGACCGAGACGCCGTAGTCGTGCAGCGCGGCGGCGGTGCCGGTGAAGGCGACGATGTTCTTCGGCGTCGACTTGGTGCTGACGTCCTTGCCCAGGTCGTCCTTGAAGGTCCAGGGACCGGAGGACGCGGCGGCGGTGCTGCCCTTGTCGCCGTCACCCTTCGCCGTGTCGGAGCCGCCGCACGCGGCGAGCGTGGCGACGAGGCCGAGGGCACCGCCCGCGGCGATGAAGCCGCGACGGGTGAAGGAGAAGCTGCGGGACTTGGGCATAATCGATGTCCGATTTCGTGCGTACCGGGGCGGCCACCAGCGTGCCGTTCGTGGGGAAGGTTAGCCTAACCTTGGCCGAAAGCGGTAAGGGGGCCCTAAGTTTTTTCGGGCCCCCTCACCTCACCCGCGCACGCACGGGACCGCGCGTCAGCCGGCGAAGCCCAACTCGCGGGCGATCAGCATGCGCTGGACCTCGCTGGTGCCCTCGCCGATCTCCAGGATCTTGGAGTCCCGCCACATGCGCGCCACCGGGTACTCGTTCATGAAGCCGTAGCCGCCGTGGATCTGCGTCGCGTCACGGGCGTTGTCCACGGCCACCGTCGAGGAGTACAGCTTCGCGATCGCCGCCTCCTTCTTGAACGGCTCGCCGGCCACCAGCCGGGACGCCGCGTCACGCCAGCCGATGCGCGCCATGTGCGCGCGCATCTCCATGTCGGCCAGCTTGAACTGGATGGCCTGGTTGTCGCCGATCGCCTTGCCGAAGGCGTGCCGCTCCCTGGCGTACTTCACCGACTCGTCCACACAGCCCTGCGCGAGGCCCGTGGCGAGCGCGGAGATGGCGATCCGGCCCTCGTCGAGGATCCGCAGGAACTGCGCGTAGCCGCGGCCCTCCTCGCCCACCAGGTTGGCGAGCGGGACCCGCACGCCGTCGAAGGACAGCTCACGGGTGTCGGAGGAGTTCCAGCCGACCTTGGAGTACGGAGCGGCCACCGTGAAGCCCGGCGTGCCGGACGGGACGATGATCGAGGAGATCTCCGGGCGGCCGTCCGCCTTGCGGCCCGTCACGGCCGTGACCGTGACCAGACCGGTGATGTCCGTACCGGAGTTGGTGATGAAGCACTTCGAGCCGTTGATGACCCACTCGTCGCCGTCCTTGACGGCGGTCGTACGGGTGCCGCCGGCGTCCGAACCCGCGCCGGGCTCGGTCAGGCCGAAGGCGCCCAGCACCTCGCCGGAGCACAGCTTCGGCAGCCACCGGCGCTTCTGCTCCTCGGTGCCGAAGAGGTACAGGGGCATGGCGCCCAGGGAGACCCCGGCCTCCAGGGTGATGGCGACCGAGGAGTCGACGCGGGCCAGCTCCTCCAGGGCGATGCCCAGGGCGAGGTAGTCCCCGCCCATGCCGCCGTACTCCTCCGGGAAGGGCAGGCCGAACAGGCCCATGCGGCCCATCTCGGCGACGATCTCGTAGGGGAACTCGTGCCGCTCGTACAGGTCGCCGATCTTCGGCGCGACGACGTCGTGGGCGAACGCCTCGACAGTGCGGCGGAGTTCCTCGTGCTCAGGGGTGAGCCGGTGGTCGAGGGACATGGTGTGACTACTCCTTGTGGGAGAGGGCGCGGACGGTACGGGAGGGGCTGGGACGCCCCAGCTGTTCGGCCATCCACACGCTCGTGGCGGTGAGGGCGGCCAGATCGACCCCGGTCTCGATGCCGAGACCGTCGAGCATCCACACCAGGTCCTCGGTCGCGAGGTTGCCGGTGGCACTCTTCGCGTACGGGCATCCGCCGAGGCCGCCCGCGGAGGCGTCGACGGTGGTCACGCCGTGCTGGAGCGCGGCGAGGGTGTTGGACAGGGCCTGGCCGTAGGTGTCGTGGAAGTGCACGCCGATGCGGTCGGTGGTCACACCGGCCTCGTTCAGCGCGGAGAGCAGGGCCTGGACATGGCCCGGGGTGGCCACGCCGATCGTGTCGCCGAGGCTCAGCTCGTCGCAGCCGAGGTCGAGCAGGGCCTTGGCCACCGAGACGACCTGGTGGACCGGGACGGCGCCCTCCCAGGGGTCCCCGAAGCACATGGACAGATAGCCGCGCACGTGCGCCCCGCCCTCCCGGGCGCGGGCCACGACGGGCTCGAACATCGCGAGGGACTCGGCGACGGTGCGGTTGAGGTTGCGGGAGGCGAAGGTCTCCGTTGCCGAGCCGAACACCGCGATACGGGTCGCCCCCAGCGCGAGCGCGCGGTCCAGGCCGCGCTCGTTGGGCACGAGGACGGGCAGCGCGGCGTCCACGTCGGCGAGGAGCGGGAAGAGCTGCTCGGCGTCGGCCAGCTGGGGCACCCACTTGGGGTGCACGAAGCTGGTGGCCTCGATCGTGGTCAGGCCCGAGGCGGCCAGGCGGCGCACGAACTCCGCCTTGACCTCCGTGGGGACGGCCGTCTTCTCATTCTGCAGGCCGTCGCGGGCGCCGACCTCGTGGATGCGGACCCGGGCCGGCAGGCCGGGGGCCGGGACGCTCATGGGCAGCCCGATCACGCGCCCTCCTCCTCGTCCGGGGTGACGACGGCCAGCACCTGGTCCATGGCGACGGTGGTGCCGGGGGAGACGTCCAGCTCGGTGACCGTGCCGGCGTGCGGGGCGGAGATGACGTGCTCCATCTTCATCGCCTCGACGACCAGCAGGCTCTGACCGGCCGACACCTTGTCGCCGACGGCGACCTTGACGACGGTGACGGTGCCGGGCATGGGGGCGGCGAGGGTGTCCGCCCCCGCGCTCGCCGCGCCGTGGGCGGACACCGGATCGTGGCGCTGGACGTGCCAGGAGTCGGCGTCCCGCCCGAACCAGGTCCCCTCCGGGGAGGCGGCGTGGCTGAAGCGGTGCGTGACGCCGTCGAGTTCGACGGTGACGGTGTCAGGGGTGCGGCTGACGATCCGGCCGCGGGCCGGTGCGGCGCCGCTGTCGACCGCGTCCAGCAGGATGTCCTGCTCGGCGCCCACCTGCCGGGTACGGACCTCCACCGGGTCCTGGCCCGGGAGGCGGAAGTGGTGGACGGTCCAGGCGGGGGTGCCGCCCAGGCGCCAGCCGCTCGCGGCGTCGAACGGGTCCGCCCACCCCGTCGACCGCGCCTCCCGTGCGGTGCCCGCCAGCAGGGCGGCAGCCGCGTACACCTCCGGCGGGACACCCTGCGGCAGCAGCCCGGAAAGGTCCCGCTCGACCAGCCCGGTGTCCAGGTCCCCGGACACCACGTCCGGGTGGGCCAGCAGCCGCCGCAGGAAACCGGCGTTCGTCTGGACGCCCAGGATCACCGTGTCGGCCAGCGCCGCCCGCAGCATGCGCAGCGCCGCCGGGCGGTCCGGCCCGTGCACGATGACCTTCGACAGCATCGGGTCGTACGTCGACCCCACCGGCACGCCCGCCGTCAGCCCGGAGTCCATGCGGACCGCTCCGCCCGAGGGCTCCGACAGGGCCAGGACGGTCCCGCCGGACGGCAGGAAGCCGCGCGCCGGGTCCTCCGCGCAGACACGGGCCTCGATGGCGTGCCCGGTCAGCCGGATGTCGTCCTGGGTGACGGGCAGGGCCTCGCCCGCGGCCACCCGCAGCTGGAGCTCCACCAGGTCCAGGCCGGTGACCAGCTCCGTGACCGGGTGCTCGACCTGGAGGCGGGTGTTCATCTCCATGAAGTAGTAGGAGGAAGGGTCGCCGCCGGGGACGATGAACTCCACCGTGCCCGCGCCGACGTACCCGCAGGAGCGGGCCGCGTCCACCGCCGCCGCACCCATCGCCGCGCGGGTCTTCTCGTCGAGCAGGACCGAGGGCGCCTCCTCGATGACCTTCTGGTGCCGGCGCTGGAGCGAGCACTCGCGCTCGCCCAGGTGGACCACGTTGCCGTGGGCGTCCGCCAGCACCTGGATCTCGATGTGCCGGGGCCGGTCCACCCACCGCTCGACCAGCAGGGTGTCGTCGCCGAAGGACGAGCGGGCCTCGCGGCGGGCCGCCGCGATCTCCTCGGCCAGCACGGCCTCGTCCCGTACGAGGCGCATGCCCTTGCCGCCGCCGCCCGCCGAGGGCTTCAGCAGCACCGGCATGCCGATCTCCGAGGCGGCCGCGACCAGTTCGGCGTCGGTCAGGCCGCTGCCGGAGGAACCGGGCACCACGGGCACGCCCGCCGCCTTGACCGTCTCCTTCGCCGTGATCTTGTCGCCCATGAGGGAGATCGCGGAGGCGGGCGGACCGATGAAGGCCAGACCGGCATCGGTGCAGGCCTGCGCGAAGGCGGCGTTCTCCGCCAGGAAGCCGTAGCCGGGGTGGACGGCCTCGGCGCCCGTCCGCTTCGCGGCATCCAGCAGCCGCTCCACCGACAGGTAGCTCTCCGCGGCCGCCGCCGGCCCGATCCGGACGGCCGTGTCGGCCTCCCGTACGTGGCGGGCGTCGGCGTCGGCGTCGCTGAAGACGGCCACGGAGCGGATCCCGAGCTCCCGCAGGGTGCGGATGACCCGGACCGCGATCTCGCCGCGGTTCGCGACCAGAACAGTGCTGAACATCAGTGAGGTCCTCACGTCACATCACGTCACATACGGAAGATGCCGAAGCCCGGCTGCGTCTGATCCTTCTGGCCCAGCGGGGCGTTCGCGCACGCGGTCAGGGCCAGTCCCAGCACCTGCCGGGTCTCCATGGGGTCGATGACCCCGTCGTCCCACAGCCGCGCCGTGGCGTAGTAGGCGTTGCCCTGCTCCTCGTACTGGGCGCGGACCGGGGCCTTGAAGGCCTCCTCTTCCTCGGCCGGCCACTCCTGGCCGGCGCCCTCGATCTGGTCGCGCTTGACCGTCGCGAGGACCGAGGCCGCCTGCTCGCCGCCCATCACCGAGATCTTGGCGTTGGGCCACATCCACAGGAAGCGGGGCGAGTAGGCCCGGCCGCACATCGAGTAGTTGCCGGCGCCGTACGAGCCGCCGACCACCACCGTCAGCTTCGGGACCCGGGCGCAGGCCACGGCCGTCACCATCTTGGCGCCGTGCTTGGCGATGCCGCCGGCCTCGTAGTCGCGGCCGACCATGAAGCCCGAGATGTTCTGGAGGAAGAGCAGCGGGATGCCGCGCTGGTCGCACAGCTCGATGAAGTGGGCGCCCTTCTGCGCGGACTCGGCGAACAGGATGCCGTTGTTGGCGATGATCCCGACCGGGTGGCCGTGGATCCGGGCGAAGCCGGTGACCAGCGTCTGGCCGAACTCGGACTTGAACTCCTGGAAGCGGGAGGCGTCCACGATCCGCGCGATGATCTCGCGGGCGTCGTAGGGGGTGCGGGAGTCGACGGGAACGGCGCCGTACAGCCCGGCCGGGTCCACCTTCGGCTCCTCCGGGGCCTCGACCGACCAGGGCAGGGCCCCGCGCCCGGGCAGGGTCGCCACGATGTTCCGTACGATCCGCAGCGCGTGCGCGTCGTCCTCCGCGAGGTGGTCGGTCACGCCGGAGACGCGGGAGTGGACCTCGCCGCCGCCGAGCTCCTCGGCCGTGACCACCTCACCGGTGGCGGCCTTCACCAGCGGCGGGCCGCCGAGGAAGATCGTGCCCTGGTTGCGGACGATGACGGCCTCGTCGCTCATCGCCGGGACGTACGCCCCGCCCGCGGTGCAGGAGCCGAGGACGGCGGCGATCTGCGGGATGCCGGCGCCCGACATGCGGGCCTGGTTGTAGAAGATGCGGCCGAAGTGCTCCCGGTCGGGGAAGACCTCGTCCTGCATGGGCAGGAAGGCACCGCCTGAATCGACCAGGTAGAGGCAGGGGAGACGATTCTCCAGAGCCACTTCCTGGGCGCGCAGGTGCTTCTTGACGGTCATCGGGTAGTACGTGCCGCCCTTGACGGTGGCGTCGTTCGCGACGATCACGCACTCGCGGCCGCTGACCCGGCCGATGCCCGCGATGACCCCGGCGGCGGGGGCGGCGCCCCCGTACATGCCCTCGGCGGCCAGCGGCGCCAGCTCCAGGAAGGGGGAGCCCGGGTCGAGGAGGGTGTCCACGCGGTCGCGCGGGAGGAGCTTCCCGCGGGCGGTGTGGCGGGCGCGTGCCTTCTCGCCGCCGCCGAGCCGGGCCGCGTCGAGCCGGGCCCGCAGGCCCTCGGTCAGCTCGCGGTGGGCGGCCTCGTTGGTCCGCCAGGCCTCGGACGCCGGGTCCGCGGCGCTCGTCAGCACTGGTGCCTGCTGCATCGGTCGAGCTCCCTTGCTCGTTCCAGGCGGTTAATGAGCGTTAACGCTCGTGGAGCTCAGGTTAACGACCGCTAACGGCCCTGTCTAGAATGGTTTCCCATGAGCATCAGAGCGGCCGCCCCCACCCGACGCGAGCAGATCCTCAGCGAGGCCGCCCGCCTCTTCGCCGCGCGCGGGTTCCACGGCGTCGGCGTGGACGAGATAGGGGCCGCGGTGGGCATCAGCGGCCCCGGCCTGTACCGGCACTTCGCGGGCAAGGACGCCATGCTCGCCGAGCTGCTCGTCGGCATCAGCGAACGCCTCCTCACCGGCGGCCGCCACCGGGTCGCGGAGGCGGCGGGCGACCCGGGCAGGGTCCTGTCCTCCCTCATCGACGGCCACGTCGACTTCGCCCTCGACGACCAGGCGCTGATCACCCTGCACGACCGCGAGCTCGACCGGCTGCGCGAGGCCGACCGCAAGCTCGTACGGCAGCTCCAGCGGCAGTACGTGGAGCTGTGGGTGGAGGTCGTACGGGAACTGCACCCCGAGGTCGGCGAGGCGGAGGTGCGGGTCGCCGTGCACGCCGTCTTCGGCCTGCTCAACTCCACCCCGCACCTGGCGGCCCTCGGCCGGGAGGCCACCGAGTCGCTGCTGCGCAGGCTCGCGCACGGCGCCTTCGGGGCGCTGTCGGCGTGACCGGGGGCGTCCGCCGACCGGAATGGACGCGCCGCCTCCGGCCCGGCGGCGGCAGAATGGCCCGTATGCCGAAGCCGATAGAGACGTCCGACCGATCTATTGAAGCGCCCAGCCGCGCCGAACTCATCGACCATCTGGTCCGCACGCGGATCGCTGGGCAGGTCGCGACGCCGCGCGAGAACAACCTCTCCCACTACCGCAAGCTCGCCAACGGCGACCGGCACTACTGGCTCGGTCTGGAACTGGGCGACCGCTGGGCCGACGAGCAGGACGTGCTCGCCGTGATGGCGGAGCGCTGCGGCGTCGTGGACGACCCGGAGGTCCGCCACGGCCAGGACACCATCGACCCCGAGCTGACCGTGGCCGGCCTGGACCGGCTGGCGGCGCGCCTGCGCAAGGCGGCGGCGGACCGGCAGAGCGTGCTGTTCGCGACCGGCCACCCGGGCGGCCTGCTGGACGTCCACCGCGCGACGGCGGCGGCCCTGCGGGCGGCGGGCTGCGAGATCGTGGTGATCCCGCAGGGCCTGGTGGCGGACGAGGGCTCGGTGTGGCAGTTCGCGGACGTCGCGGTGCTGGAGCGGGGCGCGACCCTGTGGCACACCCACTCGCCGGCGCCGATGGCCGCGATCCTGGACGCGCTCGCGGCCGAGGGCCGCCCGCAGCCGGACCTGGTCGTCGCCGACCACGGCTGGGCGGGCTGCGCGGCCCAGCGCGGCCTGGACGCGGTCGGCTACGCCGACTGCAACGACCCGGCCCTCTTCCTCGGCGAGGCCGAAGGCACCCTCCAGGTCGCGATCCCCCTGGACGACCACGTCCGCGACCCGCGCTACTACGACCCGCTGGTGGCGTACCTGCTGAACGCTGCGGGCCTGCGCTGACGGCACCGGCCATCCCGACAGCGGGACGCTCGGCGGCTTGCTGCAGCGTGCCCCTTTATGTATGGATACGGAAAGTCAGTGCCGGATGTCATACCGAAATCGGGTACCAGGAAGCCGTTGCCGGAGGCAAGTGAACTGCAGCGGGTTACGCGCAGCCCCGAGTACTTGCGGGTCAGGGGCAAGTCGGGCTCTAGGATGCGCTTGCCGTCGAGCCTGGCCCTGTAGGGATTGCCCTGTCTATTACGCTGGTGTTGCTGACGCATACCGATGCCGATACTCAAGCGCGCGCCTGCAATCAGCCTTGGTCAGGTTGGGTATTCTGACCATGCTGAAGTCGCCCGAAATGTGACCGTTCGGTGCGTTAATGTGCAGATAGGGATGTTTTTCAATTTATTCGGCTCGAGCTGAATTGGGTGAGATTGGGCGAAAATGGAAGAGCCGGGGTTTTGCGTACTCTTGAAAAATGGCGGATCGATGGGAATTGATACCGTCAAGGCGATCCGGAGTGTCACTGGAATCAGCCTATGGGAAAGCAAACGTCTTGTCGAGGCCGCGCCGACAATGATCACCGAGCCGGACTGGCTCGAGTCTGCCGACGCGGCTGCCGAAGCAATTGCGGAATCGGGTGCGCATGTTGCGGTGGTCTGTGACTGGTGCAGTCGGATTGTCGACCGCGCTAATCGTCCACTTGATCCTGCGCCCTGTGTCGGACCTTGGCCGCCGGGGAGCTGCCGGGCCAGTAGTCCGCCTCTTCCGCTATAGTCCGAACCGCAGGGGGCTCTCTAGTGGGTGCTAGGCGGGTTAATTCGTGACGAAAAGGAGGGCTCGATCATACTTGTTTCGAGCCCTCCTTTAACTCGGTCAACCAGAGCTGCGGGTATTTTCTAACTTACCTAAGCTGCCCTCTTTGCATGTATTTCCCTCCGTACCTTATTGTGGATCCGTCGCGAAGTACGATCATTGACGATCTTTGCGGCGAACCCAAGGCTGACTGTGCATCCACAAGTTCCATGTCCTTCTGGCTTGCGTAGGGGTATGTGGGATGTGTGTGGTAGATCCACATCCTGTCGGCCCCATGTCCCATGGGTACGGAATGTTCGCGCCCGGAGTACAAGTAATACTGGCCTCCGCCGCCATTCCTCTTCGGTCCAAGTACGTACACGAGTCCCCATTCACGGTTGGTGGCATTTGTTAGGGCAGCCATCTCGGCGGGCGAGAGCCGGCCGGACACCGGCATTCCGGTACCGCCTGGATCCTTGATCGCGCCCCGGAGGATGTAGGCCGTTTCGCTGGCTTCTTGAGCTACGCCCCTTACCGCAAGTGTTGAAAATCGTGACGCTGCGCCAATTTCTGGAGCAAGAGGGCCGAGAGGTGCAGATGCCAGAGCGCCTCCCTGCCCGGTTCCCTGTTCGAACGCCGCGCTTCCGGTATCGACGCCATATTCGTTGGCTGCCTCCTTGCGCATGGCGTCGCCTGCGCACTCAACCTCGCCGAATATTTTGAAGAACTGGCACCCGAAAGTAATAGTCTCCACTGCCCCCGTCAGGAGGCCAGCGGCATAATCGCGATCATTCCCGCGAGACTGGGGAACCCACTTGGTCGTGCAACCAGCTCGATTACACGTGGACTTCATGTGTCCCTTGACGAGGTTGATGTTTGTGGTCTGCCCTCGGTAGTACCTCCTCTCATGTTTGCCGCCGGCTCCTTGAGTGCTTGCAGCGGATTGAGGAGTCGACTGGAATCCGCTGTCCTCATTGCCCCCAACGAAGTACTTGAGGCCGTCAGGGTCGGAGTATGTGAACGGGTTGTTCGCGGAATAGGTGTAGCCGTGGAGCTGCTGGGCGTCCTTCAGGTCCATGATCGGGTCCACCGAGATGAAGCGGCCGATCAGGGGGTCGTACTCGCGGGCTCCGATGTGGGTCAGGCCGCTGTCGTTGTCCCTCGTGCCTCCTACGAAGCTCTTCTCACCGGTCCACGTCGTCGGCTGGCTGCCGCGGGTCTCTCCGAACACGCCCGTCTTACGGCGGGTGACCGTCTGGGCCGCGTCGGCGGTCACCTGGGTGGTACCGGTGTTGTGGTGGTCGTTGAGGGTAAAGGTGAGCTTGCCGCCCGTGCGCACGGCGATGTCGCCGTAGTAGCGGGTGCCCGTGACCGTGCCCGACTTGTCGAGCTTGAGCTCGTTGCCGGACGGCAGGTACAGCGTTGTGCTGTCCTTCTCCTTGCGCAGGATGCGGTTGCCAGACGAGTCGTAGAGGAACGAGTCAGTGGTCGTTCCCTGCACGAGGGACTTGAGATGTCCTTCCGCGTCCCAGTGGAGGTACTGGGTCTCACCGGTTCCGTTCGTGCGCGTTTTGGTGTTGCCGACTGCGTCGTAGGTGAAGGTTTCGTCGTGCGGGGCGGTGCCGGTCTGGGTGACCTTCGGCAGGTCGTGCCTTCCGGGCGTCGGGGGCGCGTACGTGCGGACTGTGTCCGCCGCCGGGCCCGAGGCGGTCTTGTGCTTGGTCTCCGTCTTGCGGTTGCCGACGGCGTCGTAGGTGTACGTGGTCCAATACGGGTCCTCGCCGCCGATGACGGGGGTGGAAGGCGTCGCCGCGCAGGTCTCACCCTTGTTGGTCCACGCCTCGGTGATGCGGCGCAGGGAGTCGAGGTCGACGCACTGGGTGTCCGTGGTCCGGGCGGCGTCCTGGCCGTAGGCCGAGGCGATCGCCGTCAGGTTGCCGACGGGGTCGTTGGTGTACCGGGTGTCCTCGAGTCGCTTCGGTTCCACATCGCGGTCGATGACCGTGCGCACGAGTGCGCCGGTGTGGGGGTCGTACTCGTTGGAGCGGTACAGGCGCTGGCCGGTCGCGCCCAGTTGCTGCAGGACAGTGCGGCCGTAGTGGTCGTAGGACATGGCCGTCACCAGGCGACTGGAGCCTGCTGCCGTGCTCTTCAGCAGGCCCGACACCTCGTGGTAGGCGCTGCCCACCGACTCGGCGGGGAGGCCGCCCATCGCGGGCTGCCGGGTCGAGAGGACCTGGCCCGTGATGTTGTAGACGTTCGTCCACTGGTACGTGCCGGCCATCGCGCCTGTGTCGGGCGTGGACGGGATGACGACCTGGCTGTCGAGCGGCTGATACAGGTCGTTGTACGACAGGACCTTCGAGGTATATGCATTGCCGTCCACGTGGCGGGTCGACTGCGAGAGCTTCCCCTTGGCCACGGTGTCGTAGACGGTCGAGGTCAGGGTGGTGGAGCCCTGCTTGGTGGCGACAGCGCGACCGAGGTCGTCGTAGTCGGTGTGCAGGGTGATACCGCGGGCGTCGGTGACGTCAGTGATGCGGTCGCCGATGTCGTACACGGTCTTGGTGAGGCCCTTGTCCGGGTCGTTCACCTCGACTTGGCGGCCACGGACGTCGTAGGTGTATGTCCATTTGGCGTTGGCCGGGTCAGTGACCTGGGCCAGCTGTCCGAGCTTGTTGTACGTGTACAGGGTCGACTGCGAGGTGGTGCGGGCCGGATCGGTGTATTGCTTGACCTCGACCGTGCGCCCCTGCGCGTCAACGGTGGTAGTGGTCGTGGTGCCGCCCGCAGGCGGGCTGACCGTGGTGGTGTCGCCGGTGTAACTGGTTGTCGTGCGCTTGGTCTCGACGCCGTTCTTCTTGACGATGACCGCTGTCGGGCGGCCGGCGCCGTCGAAGAGGGTGTCGGCGGAGGAGGGGTAGTTGAGCTCCTGTCCGGTGACCAGCTCGGGCGAGGGGGCGCCGTCGGCGTAGTACGTGCCGGAGGTGCGCCAGGCCAGGCCACGGGTGTCGTAGAAGGTCTCGGTGACCAGGCGTCCGGCCAGGTCGGGCGACTGGGTCTGGGTCTGCCGCTCACGCAGCAGACCGTCCTGGATGGAGTGGACGACCGAGTATTCGTAGTCGTGCGTCAGCGTCTTGGAGGTGACGACGTTGGGCCCGCTGTTGCGGACGGTGTACTCGAAGATACGGCTCGGCTTGCTCGGGTTCGCCTCTTCCGTCCAGTTGGGTGCCCACACCCTGGTCACCCGGCCAAGGGCGTCGTACGCCGAAGTGGTGACCTTGCCGTTGGGGTCGGTGACCTTGGTGGCCTGGCCGCGCAGCGGGTCGAGCCGGCTGGTCACTGTGTGCCCCAGCGGGTTCGTCGTCGTCGTGGTGGTCGGGACTTCGCCCGCGGCGGGCGTGTACGTGCTGGTGGTCACCTTCCCGTACGTGTCCGCGGCCGCCAGTGTTCGGCCGTAGAGGTCGTAACAGAGCTCGTTGCCGGCAGCGCCACAGGTCGACGGGATGGTCGATGCCGTGTCGTAGCCGTCGCCCTTGCCGTTGATCTTCTCGGTCTTCGACACCAGGCCCCGACCGGATACGGTGCCGAGTGTGCCGTTGTCGAAGTACGTCCGGGTGTCGCCGATGACGTCGGCCGTCGTGGCTCCGGTCGTCCCACACGGTAGTGCGACGGTCCTGACCTGGCTCTGCCGGTCGAGAATCCAGCTTGTCGAGTTGCGTGCGTAGGTGGTCGTGGTGCAGGACTCGTCACCGGTCTTGGCGGTGTCGCCCGTGCTCGACTCCCACTCGACCATGCCGTAGCCGTCGAACTGACGGCTGGTTTCGGTCGTCCGGGTGCCACCGGTAACGGTCGTGCGGTTGGACTCCTTCTGGACGTTGGTCTTGTAGGAAACGAGGTCCGGCAGCCCGGGGCGTAGCCGTTTGGCCACCGCGTCGGAACGCCACGGCGTGTTCGATGTTGCGCCCACCAGCTTGGCGGTGTCGTCGCCCTCGTACGTGGCCGTCTCGCGGACCATGCCCGCGAACTCGGGACGGTCGGTGACTGCGGCTCCGGTGCCGTCCTTGACCTCCTTGCCATCGAGGCCGCGGAAGTAGCGGGTCTCCGACAGCGTCTTCGGATCACTGGCCGCACCGGTGCGGGTCTGGACGAGCCCGTAGCCGCGCGCGACCGAGTGGACGCGGTCCTCGGCCTTGGTGAACTCGCTGGTGTCCTTGTCCCAGGCCGCTCCTCCGACATAGGCGTAGGAGGTCACCTTGTCGGGCGTCGAGGCGAGGTTGTCACCCTCCACGATCTGGTTGACGACGTAGGTGTTGAACCAGTCGAGCTTGGAGGTGTCACCCTCCCAGGCCCACTTGACGGGATAGCAGCGGGTGGTGTTGGTCCCGTCCGCGGCCGGAAGCGAGGTGGGCGTGCAGTCCTGCTGCGAGTAGGTGACGCCGATGGTGCCACCGGTCTCGGTGTTGACCTGGGACATCCGCAGCCGGACGTAGGGGGCCAGACCGTCGCCGGTCTTGTCCACCCGGTTAGGCCGCTGCTCGCCCGCGAAGGTGACGGGGTCGAGCCGGATGTCGTCCGCGGCTCCCGCCTTTGCGGTGCGGGTGATGGACTTCAGCCACATCGGGGTGGAGATGCCGTCGCCCGCCGGCGGGAAGTTCTGGTCCAGGGTCCAGGAGTCGACGTCCTGGTAGGCGCCGCCGGTGAGGAGCTTGGTGTGGATCGCGGTGAGGCGCATCCGTGACCAGAACGTCGGCGAGTACTGCCCCTTGCACTCCGTCGAGCCGTCCTTGCAGAACAGGTCGTACGGAGAATCCGGCCAGTTCTTGGCGTTGGCCTCGTCGAAGGTGCCGCAGTTGGTGAGGCAGCGCTCGTTGACGTCGAACTTCACCTGGGCCATCGCCTTGCCGCTGTAGACGGCGTCGGAGCGAAGCCCGTAGTCGATGCGGTCGAGCCAGCCACCGCGGATGTACGGGGTGACCGTAGCCTTGCCGGTGGTCGTGGAGACGTTCCGGCCGTAGTTGTTGGTCTCGGTCTTCCAGTAGTACGCCATCGCGTCGCCACCGGGGGTGACGACGTAGTCGAGCTGCCAACGCCAGGCCTGCTTGCACCAGGCGCTCGCGAACGAGGCGTTGTAGCAGGGCTCTCCCGCCTGGTTGCCGAAGACGGGCGCGGTCCACGCCGAGTTCGTCGTCGGCGTGGAGGCGTCCTTCCAGCCCGGAAGACGGTTCAGACCGAAGAAGTACTGCGTGCCGTCGGTCGTGGTGATCTTCCAGTGCTCACCGTCGTTGTCGCCGTTCACGGCGCCGGTGAGCTTCTCGACCTTCTCGCCCGAGTCGGAGGCCGGGTGCCAGCCCTTGCCCTGCTCGTAGACGAGCTCGGTCGACTTGCCGCCCAGCGACAGCGTGGCGTTGTCGTTGAACCAGCACTGGTCGCCGACCTTGGTGGTGTTGGTGCCGCCGGTCTTGTCGTCGTTGCAGGGCTTGTACCTGCGCTCGATGAAGCCGGGTTCCCAGCCCCAGCCGTCGCCGATCCACGAGCCCTGGCTGTTGGACATGCCCGTGCGGCCGTCGACGGACTGCGAGCTGTAGCCGAGCGTGATCTGGGGGCCCAGCCCGCCGGGCACGGAGGGCGTCGCGACCGGGTAGGACCAGGAGAAGGCACCTGTCGAGCCACCCGCGCTCCAGGAGCCGGAGGGCTGCAGCGAGGTCGCCTTGTAGTCACCCGTCGAGCCCGCGTCGCCCGCCGTCGTGGCGAGGACGGTCGCGCCGCCCGAAGCCGCGGAGGCCGACTTTGCGGACACGCCCGCGGACTTGGCCGAAGGCGCCGCGCCCTGCGTGGTCACCTGCGCCGAGAGCTTGCCCGCGCGTGTGTCGTTCTGCGTCTGCAGCGGTGTCTGGGTACGGCACTCCGCGCGTTCCGGAGTCGTCAGCGCACATGCCGGAAGCTCCACCAGGCGCAGGCGGGAGGCGTAGTCGCCGCCGTAGGCGCCGCGGAAGGAGTTGTAGTCCACCTCGACCTTCGCCGGTGCGGCCTGTGTGCCGCCGTCCGCGCGGCCGACCGACAGCAGGACGCCGTCGACGCCCGCCTTGCGCGCCGCGTCCTTGCCGACGACGGAGACCTTGACCTTCGACGGCGCTTCGGCCGCCTTGCCCGGCGGGACGTAGACCGCCACCGGGAGCTTGCCGGCCTGCTGCGAGCCCGGGTCGACGACCGGTCCGCGACCGGAATCCGACAGGAACGACTTCGAGACCGGGCCAGAGGCGGCGCTCAGGCTCACCTCCGCCGAACCGGCAGCCGGCCAGGAGACCTTAGGCGCCTTCCAAGGAGTCGCGCCCGCGTCATCGGCCTTCTTCGCGCCACCCGCCCGGACCGGCTTCACCGGTACCGCCTTCGGCTGCTTGAGTTCCGGTAGCGACGGCTTGGATTTGCCATCCGCTACGGCTACAGCGCTGGGCAACAAGCCCGAGAGGACGGCTGCAGCCAACGCCACAGAAAGTCCTCGCGCACGGAATTTTCTCACACCCCACCCCATGCTTCTAGAAAGATTTACGGCGCAGACTAACAGGCAGAATTCGCCAATCCGGCATCCTGTAATGAGCCCCATCTGGGGCAAGGGGATCTAGTGGCCTATAAGGGGTGACACGCGTCTGACCGGCGTAAAAATGCCAGGTCAGGGTGCGGGTGTTGTCCGAGGCTCCCAGTAGAGTCAGCCCCGTAGATATCGGGCAGATGGAGTGCGTGTGAGAAGAAGAGAGGCCCTACTCGGTGTGCCGGGTGGGCGGGGGATTTCACGGGTCATCACGGTGGCCCTGATAAGCGGAATTTCCGCTACCGGATTGACTGTCATTAATCCTTCAACGATTGCGGTGGCGGCCACCGATCCGGTTGCCGAGGGCTCCATGAGCGCGGAGGACTTCGCGCTCGCCAAGGCGAAGGAAACTGGCCAGGCCTACGAGCTGATGTCCGCGCGCACAGAGACCTCGGACACCTGGGCGCTGCCGACCGGAAAGTGGTCGATCAAGCGGCACGGGACGACGGTGCGCGTCCGACAGGCCGGGGGCTGGGTGCCCACCGACCCGACGCTGCAGTTCGCGGCGGACGGGAAGGTCAAGCCCAAGGCCTCGGCCGTCGCGATCACCTTCTCCGGCGGCGGCACCGGGCCGCTGCTGACCGGTGTGAGGAACGGCCGGACCCTGTCGTTCACGTGGCCGCAGGCGCTGCCGAAGCCGACGCTCGCCGGCAATGTGGCGACCTACGCCAACGTCCTCCCGGACGTGGACCTCCAGCTGAAGGCCGAGGTCGAGGGTTTCTCGCAACTGCTGGTGGTCAAGACCGCCGCGGCGGCGCAGCATCCTGACCTCGCCACGCTCAAGTTCAAGATCGACACGGTGGGCCTGAACGTCACCAAAGACGTGACGACGGGTCTGTTGACCGCCACCAACCCGGCCGGTGAGATCGTCTTCACCTCGCCGAACCCGGTCATGTGGGACTCCACCACCACCGGGGAAGCTGCCCCGGTTGCACGGGCGGCGGTGGCCGGCGCCACTTCGGGGACGAGCGAAGCCCCCTCGGATGTCTTCGTTACGCCCTCCGGGGCCAAGAGTGCCCAGATGCCCACGGTCGTCACGGGTGGGAACCTGGAGATCAAGCCGGACCAGGCGCTCCTGAAGAATGCCGAGACCAAGTACCCCGTCTACATCGACCCGTCGGTGGCGTGGGGCAACCGGCAGAACTGGGCCTGGGCCTACCGCACCTGGGCGGACAACTCCTACTGGAACACGAAGGAGGACGTCCGGGTCGGCTACGAGTCCCAGACGCAGGGGCTTTCGCGGTCGTTCTTCCAGCTCGACACGTCCGTCGTCAAGGGCGCCAAGGTGTCGAAGGCGACGTTCCGGATCAAGGAGACCTGGTCCTGGTCCTGCACCCCCAAGCGCGTGGAGCTGTGGACCACCAATTCCATCTCGCCCAAGACGACATGGAACAACCAGCCGGTCCGGCGGAACCAACTCGACGGCTTCGACGCCGCCAAGGGGTGGGGGGATGCGTGCCCCGCCGGCAACCTCGAGTTCAATGCCACCGCCGGTGTCCAGGAAGCGGCATCCAACGGCTGGTCCAGCATGACCGTCGGCTTGTACGCTGGCAACGAGGGCGACAAGTACCACTGGAAGCGCTTCGACCCCAAGACCGTCACGCTGGAGATCGAGTACAACAACCCGCCCAACACACCGGCCGACCTGGGTGTCTCGCCCTGGGTCCCATGCGAGCAGGGTGGCGCGATCGGCAACACCGCGATCAGGCTCTACGCGACGGCCTCCGACCGTGACGCGGGTAACCTGAACACGGAGTTCCAGATCTTCAAGGACGGCCAGAGCAGCCCCGCCCTCACCCAGAACCTTCCGTCGAACAACGGCAAGTTCGTCACGTGGAGCGTCCCGGACGCCTCTCTGCCGGGCGGCAGCTACACCTGGCGGGCCCGGACGACCGACGGTGACGGTGCCCAGTCGGGCTGGTCGCAGACCTGCAAGTTCACCGTGGACCGGGCACGGCCTGCGGACGCACCGAAGATCGCCTCCACTGTCTTCCCCGACGGCACGAACGGCTGGCCCGCCGGCACTGCCAAGGCGCGCACCACGGGCGACTTCACCCTCTCCGTCAACGGTGACAAGGACGTCGTCTGGTACGGCTACTACACCGACTGGGACCCGGAGGTGAAGAGCACCTTCGTCGACGCGGGCACGGCGTTCACCGCGAAGCTCACCCCGCCCGGCGCAGGCCCCCACTTCGTCTACGCCTTCACCCAGGACGCCGCCGGAAACCGCTCGGACACGGCGGTGTACCGCTTCTACGCGGCGCGCGAGGCGGCCAAGGACGGACCGCACGACGTCAACGGTGACGGCAACCGCGACATCTGGAGCAACGACCTCTTCGGCAGCCTCCTGACCTACACCGGTCAGGGCAACGGCAAGTTCTCCGCGATGATCAGCTCCCCCAAGCCCTTCGCCAACGCCCAGGTCGCCAATCTGGGTGACTGGGACGACGACGGCTACAACGACATGCTGGCCCTCCACTCGAAGCCCGGAGTGCCGGGCAAGAAGCTGTGGGCCTACGGGAACAACGGGCAGGGCGCCGTCATCGGCTCCACCGAGCTGTTCGCTGCGCGGCCCGAGGAGAACCACTGGTCCGACGCCGATCAGGTCGTCGCGCCCGGCGACCTCGACAAGGACGGCATCCCCGACATCCTCGTCAAGCAGGGGGCCAAGCTCTACGCCTACTTCAACACCCCCGCCGGCCAGTTGGACGACACTCCGCCCGTGCTCGTCGGTGGCACCGACTGGGGCAAGTACACGGTCATCGCCGCCGGAGACCTCAACAAGGACACCGTCCCGGACCTGCTGCTGCGGGACAACGCCACCGGTGACGTCCTGAGCAGCCGCGGGCGCAAGAGCCCTGATCCCAGGCACACGGTCGACCTGGCCACCTGGGGCACCCTGACGCCCGCCAAGGTGCACTCCGGCCTGCCGCTGGGGAGCTACCCGCAGATCGGCTCGTCCGGTGACCTGAACGGTGACGGGGTCGTCGACCTGTGGGCCCGCCAGGCGGACAACACCATGGTCGCCTGGCCCGGCAAGGTCGGCGGCGACGGTGTCACCGTCGCCTCCTTCGGCGCGCAGTTCCAGATCGACGGCGTCCCGGGTGCCCGCATCCCGGCCGGTACCACCCTGACGTCGGGACAGGAGTACTCCAGCGGTAACTCCAAGCTGCTGATGAAGTCCGACGGCAATCTGGTCCTGCTGAGCAAGAGCGGCAAGCAGCTCTGGGCCACCGGTACCGCCGGGAACCCGGGTGCCACGGCCCGGATGCAGAGTGACGGCAGCTTCGTCGTCCTCAGCGCCGACGCCAAGACCACCCTCTGGACCACCAAGACCGGTACTCCGGGCTCGTACGCGATGCTCCTGCCCCGTGGTGTCCTCGTGGTCTACACCGCCTCCGGGCAGAGCCTGTGGAGCAGCGGCAGCCAGAGCCGGCCGGACTACAACGGCGACGGCTACACCGACGTGGCGGTGCGTGACGCCAACGGTCACCTCTGGATCTACCCGGGCACCGGTGGTTCCGGCACCGGCACGTTGGGCCAGCGGTACCTCGCCGGCAACGGCTGGTGGCGCGACCACTGGACGAACGTGTACTCCGCCGACCTTAACAACGACGGGTACACCGACTTCATCGGCCGTGACCGGTTCGGAGACCTGTACCTCTACCCGGGCACGGGCAGGTCGGGGACCGAGACGGTGGGCAACCCGGTCCTGATCGGTACTGGCTGGAACGCCTACGCCGACCTGGCCTTCGGAGACATGAACGGTGACGGCCGCACCGACCTCGTCGCCCGCGGCGGCGACGGCAACCTGTGGCTCTACCCCCACAAGGGCGGCACCGGAACCGAAACACTCGACAACCGGTCCTTCCTCGGCAACGGCTGGTGGACGGACGACTGGCGCGTGCTCCGGCTCGCCGACATGAACGACGACCAGAAGGTCGACATCGTCGCGCAGCGCAAGACCGGCCAGCTCTACCTCTACGCCAATGCCGGCACCGGCACCGGAGGCTCCGTCGCCTTCAACAGCCCGAGTGTCGTCGGCGAGGGCTGGTGGATCGACGAATGGACCCCCTTCGCCAGTGACCTCAACGGCGACGGCAAGGCGGAGCAGGTCGGCGTGACCCGCACCGGGGACCTCTTCGACTACCTTCCCGAGGGCCGAACCCTGCTCGGCGTCGGCTGGGTCGGATACGACACGATCCTCTGACCCTCGTGAACACGTGAGGGGGTGAGATCCACAAGGGATCTCACCCCCTCACCCGTTGTGACGAACCTCGGAGTCGACCCCGCACGGCACCCGAATCGGCGCACCCCAATCGGGACACCAGCAGGGACGCAGCGCTGTTGATCAGCCCTGACCCGTCAGGCGCGGACGGCGGCCTTGTCCCGCTCGTCCGCCTCGATGGCCGGGTCCTGCGCCGCCGGCGACTGCGTCGCCTGGGACTGCTCCGCGTTCCCCGCCCGCCGGGCTCCGCCTCGGCGGCCGCCCAGGTCCTTCAGGCGCATCGCGGGCTTCTCCACGCAGTGCCAGGAGAACATGGCCAACAGCACCGTCACCGCCAGGCTCAACCCCAGGTAGGGCAGCAGGCCCCAGCGGGCGAAGCCCAGAATGACCAGCGCCTGCTCGACCACGAAGCCGTAGATGTAGATGCCGTACGAGTAGTCGTTGCGCGCGCCGACCCGCCGGAAGGGCGCCGGGAGGCGGATCGCCAGCCACACCAGGAAGTACGCGAAGGCCGGCAGGCCCACGGCGAAGAGGTATCCGTAGTGCGCGCTGAGCACGAGCACCAGCAGGGAGGCCCAGCCGAGCAGGTCGCTGACGGGTATCCGCTCGCGGTACAACTCGATGACCGCTCCGAGAGCGAAGGCGAATCCGAGGTAGATGACGAGGACCGGATTCGTGAAGCCCAGTACGGGAATGTCCACCGGGTGGAAGTAGGTGGCGTCGAAGGCACCCGCCCAGAAGCGGTCGCCGACGGCCGGACTGATGACGAGCCACCCCAGAAGGCCGGCGATCAGCAGCACGGCGCGCCGGGCGCGTGCGAGAACACCCGTCACGGCCAGCAGTGCCACGCCCGCGTAGCAGAGGACCTCGTAGTACAGCGACCACAGGGCCCCGTCGATGCTCCGGTCGTGAGCGAAGCCCTTGGTCACGGCCTCGGACATCACGTTCGAGACGTCGTTCTGGTTGAGCTGGATCGCGCCGTTGGAGCGCAGGTATTCCACCGGCCCCCAGGCGTGCCCCCAGAATCCGTCGAGCGTGCCGTGGAGTTTCCAGTACAGAACCGGGGCGGCGGCGAATGCCGTCAGGAACAGGCAGACCCACAGTCCGGGCAACAGGCGCAGTGCCCGGTGCCACAGGAATCTTCCCAGTCCCAGGCGTAGCCCGCTGCGCGTGACGAGGATCCCCGAGAGGACGAAGAACCCGTAGACCGACCATTTTCCAAGGTCGGCCTGACCTTGCGTGAATGAGTGGCCGAATTCGGTCTTTCCGAAACCCAGCACGCGCGCGTGGGAGACGACGACGGCCGTCGCCAGAATCAGCCGGATAAAGCCCAGGCTGTTGTTCCGGCCGGTCAGCAGCTCGGCAACGGTGCCGTGGGACCACCGCCCCGACCACCGAGAAGTGCGGTTGTCCACGTGGTGCTCGTCCCCGAGATCAATAGGCAAGGCTGACAGGACGGAGCACTCCACACCCATCAGATCAGCACGAGTGTACGGTTGCGCAACCGTGCGTAGCAAACCACGCGGGCGGCATGGAAAGGTCCCGGGACATGACGCCTGTGGTCCCGGGACCCGGCTCCGAAATCAATGGCGTGGTGTCAGGACAGCTCGTATACCGCCATCCGGCCGTTGTCGTAGACCTTCGTCGCGAGTTCGGCCAGAAGCGGAGACTCGGAGCCCGACGGGCGGTGCACCACCACGTAGCGCACGTGGTGCTGGTCGCGGAGACGGCCGAGGATCGCGGCTGTCGGCCGGTAGACGGCGTCCTCGTTGAGCCGGAACAGTTCCTGATCCCAGAAGGGGCCGTTGTAGGCGACCGAGCCACCGGACAGCGCGATGCCCCGCGGCGCATACGCCCAGCCCTCGATCAGGACCGACCGCTCCGAGTAGGCGCTGAGCCATTGCGAGCGGGTGTTGTCGCACGGCTCCCCGGCGGGTAGCGGGCCCTCCAGTTGCCAGCAATGGCTGTTGGTGCTCAGTACGTCGGACGGTTCGCTGTGGGCACGGATCCAGCGAGCCGCCTCCACTTGCGAGCCGGGCATGACCCAGGAGTACGACCACAGGGATTCCCGGGACTGCAGGACGTCGTGGAAGAGCCCCGGAGTACCGGTCGCGAGGGCGGCGGTCAGCAGGACGACGCCGCCGCGGCCGCGCAGCGGGGGCCATACCCGGGCACCGAGCCGCCACAAGGCCGCGCCGCCGAGGGCGGCCAGGACGAGGGCGGCGGCCAGGACGAGCGCCGGCAGCAGCAGGGAGTACGTCGTGCCAGTGCCTTGCTCATCGCCGGCGAGACGCGTGACGTAGGCGGACCAGCGGTCGGAACAGCGGTAGATCCCAAAGGTGAGCGCAGCGGAATAGGCGATGGCGCCGCAGGAGAGTGCGACCCTGCCCCGTACGCCGAGCGCGGCTCGTTCGAAGGTCTCGCAGAAACCCCAGGCCGAGAGAATGGCGCCGAAGTTCAGGGCAGCAAGGGTGAAGTAGCTGGCGTTGTAGCTCTTGATCGTGAGATAGGCGCAGGCACCCGCCACGGAGGCGCCCAGCAGGAACCACTGCACGGGCTCCAGACGGAAGCGGCGCTTCGAGATCAGCGGGATCGCGCCGAGCAGTTTCAGCTGGTGGTTGAGCAGGAAGGCGACCAGGGTGCCCACGATCACGACCGCCTGGAACGCCGGCGAGCGCAGCTGCTCCGGATCGGCCCAATAGCTCTGCACGTTGGCGAACGGAATGATCTCGAGGCCGTAGCTCTCGAAGTTGAAGATGGCGGCCGTCGCGAAGAGCTGAGCACCTCCGAGGATCGCGCCCAGTCCGACGACGTGCCAGGGGATCCGCCGGGTGGTGATCAGGAGAACGAAGCCGCACAGAGCCAGTCCTGCAACGGCGACGGGCAGCGTGCTCGCCTTGGCTGCGCTGGAGGCCAGGGCGAAGAACGCGACCAGGACGTAGACCCCGCGACCGAGGAGAGGGGGGCTGTCCGTGCTGTCGCCGGGGCTCGCCTCACCGCCTCGGCGGCCCTTGCGCAGCGCGTCGCCGACGACGCCCATCAGCGCTATGAGCAGCGGTTGGCTGTATGCCTGCGAGAGGCTGGACCAGGACATGAGCCGGACTGAGTGGGCGCCGAAGGTCCAGGTCGCCACGGGGTTGGGGTAGGCGGCGGTGAACTCGCAGACCGCGAAGACCAGCAGCGCGGCAACGGGCCCGGCCCAGGCCCGCCCGATGAGCCGATGGGCCACCACGGCCGTGATGACCATACCGAGCGCCGCAAGCGCGGGGACCATGAGCCTGGACTCGATCACCGCCAGATCGACGTGACCGACCATGTCGGTCATCGCCATGTGGGCGAAGGTGAACCAGTGGTAGTGCAGCGGCTCCCCGGCGACCTGGGGGAGGGTCAGCGGAACGTTCTGCTTCGCGTTCGCGGCGAGCGAGAGCATGTACGGCATGTCGCCGAACAGCCTGCTGTCCTCCTTGTCCGGAAGGACCGGATACAGGGAGAGGAACGTCTGGTGGAAGTAGACGCTGGTGAGCATCACCGTGCCGGATACCGACCAGGACCAGCCCGGCGAGTACGGGGTGGTGCTGCGCGGTCGCCAGTGCCGGCGGAGCTTGGGTACGGCCGCGAAGGGAATCACCACGGCCAGTGGCCACAGGACGGCAAACGGCTGCGCGCCCGTCCTGACGAGGACCGCCCAGGCGGCCAGTTCCAGAACGAGGCCCGTGACGGCGCCGAAGGCCAGGTCCTCGACGAGGGAGTGCGGACGGCGGCGAAGGGCCCGGAAGACCAACGTGCCGGGAAGTACGACACCCCAGAGCACGTAGAAGGTGTAGCGGGCTATGTCACTGGCCGGTGTGTTCGAGGCCAGCAGCAGTGAGACCAGGAAGAAGTACGCGGCGGCTGCCGGCAGGAAACGCCAGAGCACATGCGGTCCGGGCTGATCGGTTGCCGAGGACGGGTGCGAGCCTCTCCGATACCGCACCGTCAGGTGCGTTCGTCCCGGTGTTGCGGTTGCTTTCGTTGCCATGTGTCCCGTGTCTCTTCTGCCTGCCGTGCGTCGACTGCTCCTGAGGAGGGCTGCCGGGGCACCCCGGCCCGAGGGGCCGAGGACCACGTCGCGCGCTCGGAGTCCGGCTACTTCCGCACTGCGACCGCTGTGTCCTCGGCCGAGTCGTAGCCGACGAAGTAGGCAGGCCGGGCCTGGACGGCCGAGTAGATCCGGCCTATGTACTCACCGAGCAGACCCACACATATGAGCTGGACACCGCCGATGAACAGCATGCCGATGAACAGCGAGGACCAACCGGGCACGGTCGAACCGAACGTGTACTGGAGCGTCGTGTAGATCGCCAGGCAGAAGCAGACCAGGAAGCTGAGCAGGCCGAGCCATGTGGCGAGCCGCAACGGGCTGGCGGAGAAGTTGGTGATGCTGTCGAGGGCCAGGCGGACCATCTTGGACAGCGGGTAGTGCGTGCTGCCCGCGACCCGCTCCTCGCGGACGTAGACGACCTCGCCGCTGTTGAAGCCGAGCCACGGCACGAGCAGCCGGTAGACGGGCTGGTGCTCGGGCAGGGACTTGAGCGCGTCGACAGCAGCCCGGCTGAGCAGGCGGAAGTCGCCGGCCTGGTTGGGCATGCTCTTGCCGACGAGCTTGCGCATCAACCAGTAGTAGACACCGGCCGTGCGACGCTTGAAGAAGGTGTCCGTGCCGCGGTCGCTGCGCACGCCGTAGACGATGTCCAGGTCCTTCTCGAGGGCCAGTTCGTACATCTCGACGATCTTCTCCGGGGGATCCTGGAGGTCGGCGTCGATGCTCACGACGTACTCGCCGCGGGCCCGGTGGATTCCGGCGGTCAGCGCGGCCTGGTGCCCCGAGTTGCGGGCGAAGCGGACCGTGCGCAGCTCGGGCCAGTCCTGGTGGATCTTCTGCATGATCATCGCAGTGGCGTCGGTGCTGCCGTCGTCGACACCGACGACCTCGTAGTCGATCCCCATGCCGTCGAGGATCGGGCGCAGGCGCGCCACGGTCAGAGGCAGAGCCTCCTGCTCGTTGTAGATGGGGATCACGACGGACAGCGCGGGCGCCGACCAGCCGGCCGCCTCGTGCGCCGGAGGTACTGCATGCTGCATGGAGGGCTTGCCTTCATTCTCCGAGTGCCAAGACCGTCGGCGGATGCCTGACGATCGCAGTCCCACCCCACTGGCACGGGGCAGAAGACGGGGTCCAGCAGGAATGGGGGCCTTGCCCTCGGCGACCGAGTCCGACAGAGGCAGCCGCGGCTCCATTTGGAAGGCCCGCCCCGCTCAGAGGCGCCGTGTACCTGCACCCCTCAGCCACATGCAACGTGAGAGACCGGCTCCACCGCCCCCGCGGGCCCCAGACATCGCGACAATCATACATTCGCCCGATTGCGTTCGACGCGCCGACCGCGGGCGAGCTGCACGAGAAACCGGCCGCGATCGGCGTCCCGGGCTGCCACTTCAGCCGGTTGCGTTCCGCGGCATGGCAGCCAAGCCGCGCCCCATGGTGTCGCGGTCGCCGGTCGCCGGTCTCCAGTGCGCGGGTCGGTGCCGACTGCGTCAACTGATGCCCCGCAAGGCACAGTTGGTCAGGAAGGGGCGATCGGATCGATGTGCTCCTCCTCGCCGATCGCGAAGCCGGGACGCTCTTTGTGGACCGACCGCTTTCCGCCGCGCCGTCAGGCGCGCGGGACGCGGACCACGCCCTCCTGGATGACCGTGATCGCCAGGCGGCCGTCCTGGGTGTAGATGCGGGCCTGGCCCAGGCCCCGGCCGCCGTGGGACGAGGGGGACTCCTGGTCGTACAGCAGCCATTCGTCCGCGCGGAAGGGCCGGTGGAACCACATCGCGTGGTCCAGCGAGGCGCCGACCACGTCGCCCACAGCCCAGCCGCCGCGCCCGTGCGCCAGCAGGACCGCGTCGAGCAGGGTCATATCGGAGACGTAGGTGGCCAGGCAGGTGTGCAGCAGCGGGTCGTCCGCGAGCTTGCCCTGGGTGCGGAACCAGACCTGCGAGCGCGGCTCCAGCGGTTCGCCGACCGTGCCCCAGGGCGGGGTGGTCGCGTACCGCAGGTCCACCGCGCCGCGCGCCTCCAGCAGTCGCTCGACGGTGCCCGGGTCGCGGAAGATCTCGCGGTACGGGGGCAGCGCCTGGAGGGCCGTCGGCAGGGACTCCGGGTCCGGGGCGGCCGGCATGGGGACCTGGTGCTCCAGCCCCTCCTCGTACGTCTGGAAGGACGCGGAGAGGTGGAAGATCGGCTGCCCGTGCTGCACGGCGACCACGCGCCGGGTGGTGAAGGAGCGCCCGTCGCGGATCCGGTCCACGGAGTAGACGATCGGCGCGCCGGAGTCGCCGGTGCGCAGGAAGTACGAGTGCAGCGAGTGCGGCAGACGGTCCGCGGGCACCGTGCGCCCGGCGGCGACCAGGGCCTGCGCGGCGACCTGGCCGCCGAACACGCGCGGCACGAGGGAGGTGCGGCTGGTGCCGCGGAAGATGTTCTCCTCGATCTGCTCCAGGTCGAGCAGATCGAGGAGATCCGTCAGTGCCTCGTTCAACGGGACTTACAGACCCATCGACTTGGCGATGATCGACTTCATGATCTCGCTGGTGCCGCCGTAGATGCGGTTGACGCGGTTGTCGGCGTACAGGCGGGCGATCGGGTACTCGTTCATGTAGCCGTAGCCGCCGTGCAGCTGGAGGCAGCGGTCGATGACGCGGTGCGCGACCTCGGTGCAGAACAGCTTCGTGGACGCGGCCTCGGCCGGGGTCAGCTCGCCCGCGTCGAGGGCCTCCAGGGCGCGGTCGGCGACCGCCTGGGCGGCGTCCACCTCGGCCTGGCAGGCGGCCAGCTCGAACTTGGTGTTCTGGAAGTGCGCGACGGGCTTGCCGAAGACGGTGCGCTCGGTCACGTACTGCTGGGCGAACCGGACGGCCGCGGCGGCCTGGGCGTACGCGCCGAAGGCGATGCCCCAGCGCTCGGACGCCAGGTTGTGGCCGAGGTAGTAGAAGCCCTTGCCCTCCTCGCCGAGCAGGTCCTCGACGGGGACCTTCACGTCGACGAACGCCAGCTCGGCGGTGTCGGAGGTCTTCAGGCCCAGCTTGTCGAGCTTGCGGCCGATGGAGTAGCCCTCGGACTTGGTGTCCACGGCGAAGAGGGAGATGCCGAAGCGGCGGTCTTCCGCGCTCGGGGCGGAGGTGCGGGCGCAGACGATCACGCGGTCGGCGTGGACGCCGCCGGTGATGAAGGTCTTGGAGCCGTTGAGGACGTAGTGGGTGCCGTCCTCGGAGAGCTTGGCGGTGGTCTTCATGCCCGCGACGTCGGAGCCGGTGCCCGGCTCGGTCATGGCGAGCGCCCACATCTCCTCGCCGGAGACGAACTTCGGCAGGAAGCGCTTCTTCTGCTCGTCGTCGGCGAGCATCTTGATGTAGGGCAGGGCGAGCAGCACGTGCACGCCGGAGCCGCCGAAGTTCACGCCCGCGCGGGAGGTCTCCTCGTAGAGGACGGCCTCGAACTTGTGGGTGTCCAGACCGGCGCCGCCGAACTCCTCGGGCACGTTGATGCCGAAGACGCCCAGCTCGCCGAGCTTGTAGTAGAAGTCGCGCGGCGCCTGGCCGGCGGCGAACCACTCGTCGTAGACGGGGACGACCTCGGCCTCGATGAAGGCGCGGATGGTCTCGCGGAACGCCTCGTGGTCCTCGTTGAACACCGTACGGCGCACGGCCGGCTCCCTTCGTCGCGGCAGTCCGCCGCCTGTGTCTAAGCGCTTGCTCATAGCAAAGTTACCGGCGAGTTGGCGACCCTGTCCAGAGCTCGGCAGACGGTATGACAAGCGCCACCCGCACTGGTGGCGGCACCGGAGGCGGCCTCGGGGACGCCCCTGCCCACACCCCTGACATCGGCGGGCGTCACCCGCAGGGGACGGCTCCTGCCCGCGGAGGATCCGGCGGGCGGCCGGTGATCACCAGGATGGGATCCGTCCCGCACCGCCCCAAGCCGACCGACCGGGAGTCCGCATGAACCGCCGTACCCGCACCGCCGTCGCCGCCGCCCTGCTCCTCGGCCTCACCGCCGGCCCCCTGGCCACCGCCGCCCACGCCGCCCCACCCGCCCCGGCCGCCGCGAATGCCGCACAGGGCCCCGACACCGCGGCGCTGCGCGCGGCCCTCGCCGGGCTGCCCGACCGGGACGCGACGGCCGCCCTCGTCCGCGTCGGCGGGAACGGCAGCTGGACGGGCACGGCCGGAGTCCGCGACCTGCGCACCGGCGCCCCCGCCCTGGAGCACGCCCGCTTCCGGGCCGGCTCCACCACGAAGGTCGTCACCGCGGCGCTCGTCCTCCAGCTCGCCGCCGAGGGCCGGATCGACCTCGACGCCTCCGTCCAGCAGCTGATGCCGGGGCTGCTGCCCGCGACGTTCGCCAAGCCCGTCACCGTCCGCAACCTGCTCAACTTCACCAGCGGTATCCAGGGCGGCGACGGCTTCGGCGACACCGTCGCGGAGGAGTACCCGCACCGCTTCGAGACGATCACCCCGCGGCAGTCCGTGGCCTCCGGCACCGCCAAGGGCCCGGCCTTCGACCCGGGCACGCGGCAGCAGTACAACAACATCAACTACACGATCCTCGGCATGCTGGTGGAGAAGACCACCGGCGACTCCTACGCCCACCAGGCCGAGGTCCGGATCTTCCGCCCCCTCGGCATGACCGGCACGTCCTTCCCGCGCGGCACCGACCCCCGCATCCACGGCGCCCACCACCGCGGCTACCAGCTGATCGACGGCAAGCCCGTCGACGTCACCGAGTGGAACATGTCCGACCGCTTCGCCGCGGGCGACATGATCTCCACCACCCGCGACCTGGAGCGGTTCGTCACCGCCCTCTTCGGCGGCCGTGTCGTCCCCGCCCCGCAGCTGGAGGAGATGTTCACCGTCCCGGACGTCCCCGGCGCCACGCGCAGCGCGAGCCTGGAGCGGTTCACCCTGAACGGCAGGGAGGTCTGGGGGAAGACCGGCGCCCGGCCCGGATACCACACGGTGATCGCCGCGACCCGCGACCTGTCCCGCACCCTCGTGTACTCCGTCAACAGCACCGACGCCAAGGGCGACGGGCTCGCGGTCGTCCAGCGGTTCGGACTGCCCGCCTTCAACCGCTGACCGACGCGGCCGCGGCGGTTCCACACCTCACAGGACCCTGAGGGCGAACCACAGCTCCATCCGGACGTCCGGGTCGTCCAGGTCCCGGTCCAGCAGGGCCGCGCAGCGCGCCACGCGCTGGCGCACGGTGTTGCGGTGCGTCCCCAGGGCGGCCGCCGTACGGTCCCAGCCGCCGTGGTGGGCCAGCCAGGCCCGCAGGGTCTCGCGCAGCGCGGGCGGGAGCGGCCCGAGCAGGGCCTCGGCGTGGGCGCGGGCCTCGGCCTCCCCGACCAGGCCCGCGAAGCCGGCGTCGGCGTGCCGGGCCAGCGGGGTACGGGCCGCCTCCGCGCGCTGGAGCGCCCGCCCGGCCTGGGCGCCGGCGGCGGCCAGGGCGTCCGGCCCCGCCGGGGCGCTCACCCCCAGCCGCCAGCCGGGCTGCGGGCCCGGCTCCCGGTCGGTCAGCAGGCGTGCGCCGCTCTCGTGCG
This sequence comes from Streptomyces amritsarensis, assembly GCF_001953875.1. Lineage (GTDB taxonomy): Bacteria > Actinomycetota > Actinomycetes > Streptomycetales > Streptomycetaceae > Streptomyces > Streptomyces amritsarensis. Next base: position 21,030 of record NZ_MQUR01000031.1, on the reverse strand, counting down.
GGTCCAGCAGTACGGTGCCCAGCGCGGCCGCGAGGGCCTGCGGATCCCCGGCGCCGCGGGCGTGGACGGCGTACCACGGCCCGGCGGGCAGCGCCGCGGCCGGATCCCCGTCGAGCAGCAGCCGGGTCAGGGCGGCGGCCTCGGCCCCGGCAGGCCGCTCGGCGGTGAGCAGGGTCAGGAGTACCGCAGCCACCGAGGCCACGGTGTGGTCGCCGGGCGCGCGGGTCGGGGTCGCGGTGCCCAGCGCGGCCCGCCCGGCCAGGGCGTAGGCGGCCAGGTGGTGTCCGCCCGCCCGGTCCGTGGCCGTGGCGGGCCCGCCCTCGCGGCCGACCCGGGCCAGCAGCGCGGCCAGCGCCTCCCGGGCCGGCGCGGGCAGCTCCTGGCCCGCCGTCCGGCCGCCCGGCCACAGGGCGACCGAGCCGCCCAGGCTCGCGGCGAGCCGGGCCAGCACCGCCGGGACCGGATCGGGCCGGGCCGCGGCCGCCGCCAGCGCCTGCTGGGCCTCGGTGGTCCGGCGCAGCTCCCGGGTCCGGGCCTCCGCGGTGAGCCGCCCCACCGCGCGGGCGACCGCCGAGAACGGGGTCCGCGGCGGAACCTCCAGCAGGGGCAGCCCGTGCCGGGCGCAGGCCTCCGCCAGCGCGGCCGGGACCTCCTCGTGCACCGGTGCCACGCCGAAGCCGAGGGCGGCCGCCCCCGCCCCGGCCAGCCGGGCCACGTACCCGTCGGGGTCCTCGGCGGGGCCCGCCCCGGCGGTCAGCAGCAGCTCGCCGCCGAGCAGGTAGGGGGAGGGGTCGGGCATCTCGGAGGCGTGCACCCCGTGCACCCCGGCGGCGGCCGGCCCGGCGAGGTGGCGCAGGCCGAGCTCCCGGTCGGCGAGCAGCGAGGCCAGGAGCACCGGCGGGGTGAGCGGCTCCCCGGCGGGGCCGTTGCCGTACTCCGGATCACGAGGAGCGGCAGGCATGGATACTCCGTACACATCAGTGGGGCCAGATGGATGAAACGTACACTCCCCACCCCTGTGCGGCCCGCTTACGCTCGAAGTACCGCACACGTCAGGCCAGAGAAAGAGGCACAGCCATGAGCACGCAGCCGCGCGGACCCGTCGACTCCTCCCGCATCCCGCGCTACGCGGGCCCGGCGACCTTCGCCCGGCTGCCCCGCCTCGACGAGGTCGGCTCCGCCGACGTCGCCGTCGTCGGCGTGCCCTTCGACTCCGGCGTCTCCTACCGCCCCGGCGCCCGCTTCGGCGGCAACGCCATCCGCGAGGCCTCCCGCCTGCTGCGCCCCTACAACCCGGCGCAGGACGCCTCCCCCTTCGCCCTCGCGCAGGTCGCGGACGCCGGTGACATCGCGGTGAACCCCTTCAACATCAACGAGGCCGTCGAGACGGTCGAGGCCGCCGCGGACGAACTCCTCGCGGGCGGCTCCCGTCTGATGACCCTCGGCGGCGACCACACCATCGCCCTGCCGCTGCTCCGCTCCGTCGCCAAGAAGCACGGCCCGGTCGCGCTGCTGCACTTCGACGCGCACCTGGACACCTGGGACACCTACTTCGGTGCCGAGTACACCCACGGCACCCCGTTCCGCCGTGCCGTGGAAGAGGGCATCCTCGACACCGAGGCCCTCTCCCACGTCGGCACCCGCGGCCCGCTGTACGGCAAGCAGGACCTCGACGACGACGCCAAGATGGGCTTCGGCATCGTCACCTCGGCGGACGTCTACCGCCGCGGCGCCGACGAGGTCGCCGACCAGCTGCGCCAGCGCATCGGCGACCGTCCGCTCTACATCTCCATCGACATCGACGTCCTGGACCCGGCACACGCGCCCGGCACCGGCACCCCCGAGGCCGGCGGCATGACCTCCCGCGAGCTGCTGGAGATCATCCGCGGACTGTCCTCCTGCAACCTCGTTTCCGCCGACGTGGTCGAGGTCGCCCCGGCGTACGATCACGCCGAGATCACCTCGGTCGCGGCCTCGCACACCGCGTACGAGCTCACCACGATCATGAGCCGCCAGATCGCGGCGTCGAAGGCGAAGTAAGAAGGGCACCACACCCCCGTGACGCACGACCACGACCTGGTACTCCGTCCCACCGAGGCCCAGACGGCCGCCGCCCTCGCGCCGCCGCCGGGGCGGACGGGCGGGGACCTGGTCGTGGAGACGCTGCGGTCGCTGGGCGCCACCACCGTGTTCGGCCTGCCGGGGCAGCACGCCCTCGGCCTCTTCGACGCGGTGGGGCGCTCCGACCTGCGGCTGGTCACCCTCCGGGTGGAGAACAACGCCGGCTTCGCGGCCGACGCGTACGGCCGGATCACCGGCGAGGCGGCTCCCCTCCTGCTGTCCACCGGCCCCGGTGCGCTCACGGCCCTGCCGGCCCTGGCGGAGGCTGCGGCGGCCTCCGCCCCCGTCCTCGCGATCTCCTCCCAGGTGCCCGTCGCGGGCCTCGGCGGCGGGCGGCGCGGCCACCTGCACGAGCTGCGCGACCAGGCCGCCTCCTTCCGGGACGTGGTCAAGTCGGTCCACCAGGCGCGCACCGCCTCCCAGATCCCCTCGGTCGTCGCCGAGGCCTGGGAGTCCGCGCTCACGGCCCCCCACGGCCCGGTCTGGGTGGAGATCCCGGAGGACGTCCTGCGGTCGGAGACGCACATCCCGCAGGTCACGGGCATGGACGCGACCCCGCACGAGCTCGCCCCCCGCCCCGAGCTGACCGCGGTGGCGGCCCACTGGCTGTCGCAGGCCTCCCGGCCGGTGATCATCGCGGGCGGCGGCGTCGTCCGTTCGGACGCCTCCGGCAAGCTCAGGCAGCTCGCGGAGCGGCTGGACGCACCCGTGGTCACCACCTTCGGCGGCAAGGGCGCCTTCCCCTGGACGCACCCGCTGTCCCTCCAGTCCTGGCTGGAGGACCGCCACATGACGGACTTCCTCGAGGACGCCGACGTGCTCCTCGTCGTCGGCTCGGGCCTCGGGGAACTGTCGTCGAACTACCACACGTTCTTCCCGACGGGCCGGATCGTCCAGATCGACGCGGACCTCGGCAAGCTGGAGTCCAACCACCCGGCCCTGGGCATCCACGCCGACGCCCGCCTCGCCCTCCAGGCCCTGCTGGAGACGGTGGCCGAGCGGCGCGACGACCACGCCCCCGAGCGGGTCCGCATGGTCCTGGAGGACATCGCGGCCCGCCTCGCCGACCAGGACCTGGCCCTGGAGCAGTCCCTCCTGGCCTCGATCCGGTCCGCGCTGCCGGCCCGCTCCCCGTCCTTCTGGGACATGACGATCCTGTCCTACTGGGCGTGGTCGGCCTTCGACGCCCAGCACCCCAACACCATGCACTCGGCCCAGGGCGCCGGCGGCCTCGGCTACGCCTTCCCGGCGGCCCTCGGCGCCTGCGTCGCGGAGCCGGACACGCCGGTGCTCGCCGTCTCCGGGGACGGCGGCGCGATGTACTCGCTCGCGGAGCTGGCCACCGCCCGCCAGCACGACCTGGACGTCACCTGGCTGATCGTGGACGACGGCGGCTACGGCATCCTGCGCGAGTACATGGCCGACGCCTTCGACGGCCGCACCACGGGCACGGAACTCACCCGCCCCGACTTCGCCGCCCTGGCCGAGTCCTTCGGCGTACCGGCCGCCACGACCACCCCGGAATCCCTGACGGCCGACCTCAAGAAGGCCCTCGCCGCCCCGGGCCCCTCGGTCCTGGTCCTCCCGGCCACCCTCAGGATGTTCGCCCCGACCCACCTCTGACCCTTCCGGGCCCGCGCAGCACGCTCGTCCGGGTGATGACACTGTGTCACCGGCCCGGGTCGGCGGGACGCGGACGCACCTGTGGGACGTTGGCCGCGGACCCGATCCGGACGGAGGTGGCGGTGCCGTGCTGCGCACAGTCGTACGGGGGCTCACTGCGACAGTGGCGGCCGGGGCACTGGCCACCGCCGCGGGGTGCGGCGCCACGCCCGACCCGCCCGGGCCGACTTCCCCGCCGACCTCGCCGAGCTCGCCGGCGCCCTCGACCGACGTGACGACCACCCCCGGCCCCTCGGCATCGGTGTTCCTGGGGAAGGGCGTGGACGATGCGAACTCCCACGTCGACGTCCCGACCGCGCCGGTCGGCGAGCCCGCCGGCGGGGACGTCACCGTGGTCAACACCGGGGGCGACCCCGTCACCGTCCAGAACCTCGCCGCCACCGTCGACAGCGGCGAGACCTCGATCATCGAGGACACCTGTACGGACGTCGAGCTGCCGCCCGGCGGCATGTGCCGGATCAGCATCCGGCACATCGCGACGGAGCCGGGCTCCTACAGCGGGCAGCTGACGGCCACCACGTCCGACGGCGGTGCCCTGTCCGTCGGCATCTCCGGTCAGGCGGTGGGCGAGGCCACCCCCAGCGGCGCGGACACCACGGGTACCGGGACGCCCTCGCCCTCCGTGACGACGGGCGACCCCACCGGGTCCGAGACTCCTGACCCGAGCGCCACGGACAGCCCTGAGCCCGGTCTCACGGACTGATCTCGATCCTGACCGTGTCGTCGTCGGGCAGCACCACCAGAGTGCGGGACTTCTGACCGGGTACGTGGGAGACGAGGTAGAGGCGGGCAGGCGTCTTGGCCAGGACGCGGAAGCCGCGGTACTGGTAGCGGTACGGGCCCTTGGCGCTGCCCAGGTCGTCGAAGAGGATGCCCGGGGCGTGGTGGGTCACGGGCACCCGGGAGTAGACCACGGCCCTCGGGCTGGACACGTAGCCGCCCGCGGCGTCCCGCAGGGCTTCCACGCGGCCCGCCGCGGCCACGTACCGCGCCATGCCGAAGAACAGGCTCATCGTCAGCACCCCGAGGAGCAGGGCGCCGGCCGCCAGCCACAGCCGGTCGGCCGTACGGTCCCCGGGATCCGCCCGGTCCCGTCCGTCGGGGCTGCTCAGGCGCAGCTGTACGGCGGCGAACGCCAGCGTGGCGCCCAGGGCCACCGTCAGGCAGGGCACGAACTGGCGCAGCCAGCCCGCGGGCAGCCGCGGCAGCCGGTCCTCCCAGAAGAAGACCGGGAACCCCGCCAGCACCAGCAACAGCCCCGTCGCGAGGAGCCAGCCGGTCACCGCCTCACGACGCGCCCGCTGCTCCGGCCGGCCCAGCAGCCGCCCCGCACACCCCAGCACCAGCAGCACGGCCAGCCCGCAGAACAGCAGCAACCAGAGCGGGAAGAAGATCGCGCTCGGGCTGCGCACCAGATACGCCTCGACGGAGAGCTGGAGGTCGGCCGTCGGCACGCCGAAGGTGGCGTAGTACGCCTGCGTGTAGGTGGTGCCGAAGTAGTAGAGGAGTCCGAGGACGATGGTCCCCGGCGCCGCGATGTACGCGACCTTCTCCAGGAACGCCCTCGACGGGCTCGGCGGGGCCGCCGGCTCCGCCGCCCGCGGTCCGGGCGGCGGCTGCTCAGGCGGCTCCGGCATGCGCCCAGTCTGTTCGCCGGTTCCGGAGCCTGCACCCCGGCGGGTCCGGGCGGCTGAACGGAGCACGGGGGGCGGCGTACGACACGGACGGACCACATGCCGGGGCTCTCCGCGTGCGCCGGAGCCGACCGGCGTACACGTTCGAATTGTTGCGGCGGGATGAAATCCGCCGGTCGGGGCGTTCCCGCTTCCGGCAGGACAGGACCGAACGGGGAGGCCTACGTGGCGGCGGCACAGACAGCGGCGGGGGAGAAACGGGGCTGGGCCAGGCGGCTGGCCGCCTACACCTGGCGGTACAAGGCCAACGTGCTGCTCGCGCTCGGCTCCTCGCTGGCGGGCATGGCCGTCATGGCGCTCGTACCGCTGGTCACCAAGGTGATCATCGACGACGTCATCGGGGACCACACCAGGCCCATGGGCCCCTGGGCCGGGATGCTCATAGCCGCCGCCCTGCTCGTGTACGTCCTCACCTACATACGCCGGTACTACGGCGGGCGCCTCGCCCTCGACGTGCAGCACGACCTGCGCACGGACATGTACGACACCATCTCCCGCCTCGACGGGCGGCGGCAGGACGAACTGTCCACCGGTCAGGTCGTCGGCCGCGCCACCACCGACCTCCAGCTCATCCAGGGCCTGCTCTTCATGCTCCCGATGACGATCGGGAACTTCCTGCTCTTCGGGATATCCCTCGGGATCATGCTGTGGCTGTCGCCGCTGCTGACCGTCGTCGCGCTGCTGATGGCCCCCGCCCTGTGGTTCATCGCCAAGCGCAGCCGGAAGAAGCTCTTCCCCGCCACCTGGTACGCGCAGAGCCAGGCCGCCGCCGTCGCGGGCGTCGTCGACGGGGCCGTGACCGGCGTACGCGTCGTCAAGGGCTTCGGCCAGGAGGAGCAGGAGACCTCCAAGCTGCGCGACGCCGGACGCCGGCTGTTCGCCGGGCGGATGCGGGCCATCCGGCTCAACTCCCGCTACACCCCCGCCCTCCAGGCCGTGCCCGCGCTCGCCCAGGTCGCCATGCTGGCGCTCGGCGGCTGGATGGCCACCGAGGGGCAGGTCACCCTCGGCACCTTCGTCGCCTTCTCCACCTATCTCGCGCAGCTCGTCGGCCCCGTCCGGATGCTCGCCATGGTGCTCACCGTCGCCCAGCAGGCCCGCGCCGGCGCGGACCGGGTCTTCGAGCTCATCGACACGGAGCCCGCGATCCGGGAGGGCACACGCGAACTGCCCTCCGACGCGCCCGCCACCGTCGAGTTCGAGGACGTCCACTTCGGCTACGACCCGGAGCGGCCCGTCCTCGACGGGTTCTCGCTGTCCGTGGCCGAAGGCGAGACCGTCGCGGTCGTCGGCGCCTCGGGCAGCGGCAAGTCCACCGTCTCGCTCCTCATGCCGCGCTTCTACGACGCCGACCGCGGCACCGTCCGCATCGGCGGCCACGACGTCCGGGAGCTGACCTACGCGTCCCTGCGCGGCGCGATCGGCCTCGTCCCCGAGGACTCCTTCCTCTTCTCCGACACCATCCGCGCCAACATCGCCTACGGGCACCCGGGCGCCACCGACGAGCAGATCGAGGCCGCCGCCCGCGCCGCCCAGGCCGACGGGTTCGTCCGGGCCCTGCCCGCCGGGTACGACACCAAGGTCGGCGAGCAGGGCCTGACACTCTCCGGCGGCCAGCGCCAGCGCATCGCGCTGGCCCGCGCCATCCTCACCGACCCCAGGCTGCTGCTCCTCGACGACGCCACCTCCGCCGTGGACGCCCGCGTCGAGCACGAGATCCACGAGGCCCTGCGGGCCGTCATGGCCGGGCGGACCACCCTGCTGATCGCCCACCGCCGCTCCACGCTCGCGCTGGCCGACCGGATCGCCGTCCTGGACCGCGGCCGGCTCGCCGAGATCGGGACGCACGAGGAGCTGCAGAAGCGCTCACCGCTCTACCGCAGGCTGCTCACCGACCCCGACGCGCTCGGCGCCGGCTCGCCGCGGACCCCGGACGCCCTCGCGATGGCCGAGTTCGAGAGCGAGCTCGACCGCGACCTCGAACGGGACATCGAGCTCGAGGCCGAGATCGACTCCGAGCCCGTCAACGCCAAGCGCCGGGTTCCCGCCGGGATCACCCCCGAGCTCTGGCGCCGCCGCGAGGAGCCCGACGCGGCGGCCGGCCCCCGCACCGCCCCCGCCCCCGGCGGGGCGCCCGGAGCCGGCCACTCCATGGCCGGAGCGGTGGCCGGGACGCCCGCCACCCCCGAACTGCTCGCGCAGGTCGCCGCGCTGCCGCCCGCCGACGACCTCCCCGACGTGGACGAGACCCGCGCCGCGGCCGCCGAGGACAGCTACGGCCTGCGCCGCCTGCTCAAGGGATTCTGGGCGCCGCTCGCCATCAGCCTGGCCCTCGTCGCCGTGGACGCGGGATCCGGTCTGCTCCTGCCGATCCTGATCCGCCACGGCATCGACCAGGGTGTCGAAGCGGCCGTGCTCGGCGCCGTCTGGGCGGCCGCCGGGCTCGCCCTCGCGGTCGTCGTCGCCCAGTGGGCCGCGCAGTTCGCCGAGACCCGGATGACCGGCCGCACCGGCGAGCGCGTCCTGTACTCCCTCCGCGTCAAGATCTTCGCGCAGCTCCAGCGGCTCGGCCTCGACTACTACGAGCGCGAGCTGACCGGCAAGATCATGACCCGGATGACCACGGACGTGGACTCCCTGTCGACGTTCCTCCAGACCGGGCTGGTCACCGCCGTCGTCTCCGTCTTCACCTTCTTCGGGATCCTGGTCGCCCTGCTCGTCCTCGACGTCGAGCTCGCCCTGATCGTCTTCGCGACCCTGCCCGTCCTGGTCGTCGGGACGATCGTGTTCCGCCGCAAGTCCGTCGCCGCCTACGAGCTCGCCCGCGACCGGGTCAGCCTGGTCAACGCAGACCTCCAGGAGTCCGTCTCCGGTCTGCGCATCGTGCAGGCCTTCCGCCGCGAGGGCTCCGGCGCCACCCGCTTCGCCGAGCGCAGCGACTCCTACCGCGAGGCCCGGGTCCGCGGCCAGTGGCTGATCTCGGTCTACTTCCCGTTCGTCCAGCTGCTGTCCTCGGCCGCCGCGGCCGCCGTGCTGATCGTCGGCGCGGGCCGGGTGGAGGCCGGGACGCTCACCACCGGCGCGCTGGTCGCGTACCTGCTCTACATCGACCTGTTCTTCGCCCCGGTCCAGCAGCTCTCCCAGGTCTTCGACGGCTACCAGCAGGCCACCGTCTCCCTCGGCCGCATCCAGGGCCTGCTGCGCGAGCCCACCACCACCCCGCAGCCGCAGAACCCGCGCGAGCTGCCCGGGCTGCGCGGTGAGATCGCCTTCGAGGACGTCCGCTTCCAGTACGGGACGGCCGCCGAACGCGGCGAGAAGGGCGACGCCCTGGCCGGGATCAGCCTGCGCATACCCGCGGGACAGACCGTGGCCTTCGTCGGCGAGACCGGAGCCGGCAAGTCCACCCTGGTCAAGATGGTGGCCCGGTTCTACGACCCGACCTCCGGCCGGATCACCGCCGACGGCGTCGACCTGCGGGAGCTGGACCTGACGGCGTACCGCCACCGGCTGGGCGTCGTCCCCCAGGAGTCGTACCTCTTCCCGGGGACCGTCCGCGACGCCATCGCCTACGGGCGGCCGGCCGCGAGCGACGCCGAGGTGGAGGCCGCCGCCCGCGCGGTGGGCGCGCACGCCATGATCGCGACCCTCGACGGCGGCTACCTGCACACCGTCGCCGAACGCGGCCGCAACCTCTCCGCGGGACAGCGCCAGCTGATCGCGCTGGCCCGCGCCGAGCTCGTCGACCCCGACGTGCTGCTGCTCGACGAGGCCACCGCCGCCCTGGACCTGGCCACCGAGGCCCAGGTCAACCAGGCGACGGACCGGCTCACGGGCAAGCGGACCACGCTGGTGGTGGCGCACCGGCTGACCACCGCCGCGCGGGCCGACCGGGTCGTCGTCATGGACCGCGGCCGCGTCGTCGAGGACGGCTCGCACGCCGAACTCCTGGCGCGCGGAGGCCGGTACGCCGAACTGTGGCGCACCTTCGTCGGGGAGGACGAGCGGGCCGCGGCCTGAGCGGCGGGAGCCCCGGGGATCAGAACTCGCCGAACAGCAGGTTCCCCGGGGCGTCCTCGTCGGTGCCGGTGTAGTACTCGCGGACCGCGTCGAGGAGTTCGTCCACCGTCAGCGTGCCGTCCCCGTCCGCGTCGATCCGCCGGAACAGCGCCTCGGTGTGGGCGGGGCTCAGGTCCGTGTCGAAGGCCTCCTGCGCCCGGTGGAACTCCTCCGGGCTGATGACCCCGTCGCCGTCGGTGTCGACGATGGTGAGGATCGCCCGCATCATCGGGCGGAACGAGCGGTCGTAGGCCGGCCCGCCCTGCGCGTACAGCCGGGTCATGCCCAGCTTGTACTCCTCCGGCGTGACCTTGCCGTCGCGGTCCAGGTCCAGTTCGGTGAAGAGGTCCTGCCAGAAGTCCGCCAGCCCGCCCATCACCAGGGCGGCCCGGGGGGAGTCGGCGGGCTCCGCGAGGGCGGTCAGCAGGCGGGAGCCGAGCGCGATGATGTCGTCGGCGTCGACCACTCCGCTCCGGTCGGCGTCCAGGTGCGTGAAGGCGCGCTCCAGCTTGCGGTCGAGCAGGTCGTTCGTCATGTGAGTGCCTTTCACGGCGGCGTCCGCATCTGCGGATACGTTGTGCGGGACTTGCGGTCACCTAGCGTAATTCCCCGGCGGATCGTGAACTTCCGTAGTCACGACGGGGAGTTGTGGATGCACTCGTACGAGGGAGGGGCGGCCCGCGGCGGGGTGGCCGGATCCTTGACGGCGGCAACCTTTCCGGGCGTCCGGGCGTCGTACGTGCGTGCGTACATCGTGCGTACGACCGATCGGGGGACTGGATGGTGAAGGGGCGGAACGGGCGAGGCCGCCGGGCCGCGTCGCTGGGAACGCTCACAGCGGCCCTGTGGCTCTGCGTCGGCGGGCTGTTCGCCGGAGCTCCCGTCCAGGCCGCGGGCGGCGGGTGCGCGGGCCGGCTGGCGCGGACGGTGCCGTTCGAGGCGGGCGAGCTGCGCGTCTACAAGAGCCGCAACCAGGCCTGTGCGATGGCCGTGGCCCGCACGCCCGGCGACCGGCGGCGGATGGCGGTCAGTATCCAGCCGCGCGGCGGGGCGCCGGTGGGCAACGCGGGGCTCTTCACCCGATATGCCGGGCCTGTCACCGTGGGGGCGATCAACCGCTGTGTGTATGTAAAGGGGGATGTGGGGGCGGGCTCGGCGGAGTCCGGCTGGATCCTGTGCTGAGGGACAGTCCCAACTGGGTCTGTTCAGCGGCGCGTTGGCCCGGCTAGGTTCACGGCGACCGAAGTGAACTCAAGGGGAGGGCGAATGCGCAAGACGCTCGGATGGCTGCTGTCGCTCGTGGTGCTCATCGGCACCATGGGCGCGGCCGGCTCCACGGCACAAGCGGCCACCGCCGCGGAGCCGGCTGCCGCCGCGGACATCAAGGACCAGATCCTCGGCATTCCCGGGATGAGCCTGATCGAGGAGAAGCCGTACCCCGGCTACCGATTCTTCGTGCTGAACTACGAGCAGCCGGTCGACCACCGGCAGCCGTGGAAGGGCACCTTCAAGCAGCGCCTGACCCTGTTGCACAAGGACGTCTCCCGGCCCTCGGTGTTCTTCACCTCCGGCTACAACGTCAACACCAACCCGCGCCGCAGTGAGCCGACGACCATCATCGACGGCAACCAGGTGTCCATGGAGTATCGATTCTTCACGCCTTCGCGGCCCGACGCGGCCAACTGGGCGCACCTGGACATCTGGCAGGCCGCCAGCGACCAGCACCGCATCTTCACCGCCCTGAAGAAGATCTACAAGAAGAACTGGCTGGCCACGGGCGGCAGCAAGGGCGGCATGACGGCGACGTACTACGAGCGCTTCTACCCGCGGGACATGGACGGCGTCGTCGCGTACGTCGCGCCCAACGACGTCGTCGACAAGGAGGACTCCGCCTACGACCGGTTCTTCGCCAAGGTCGGCACCAAGGAGTGCCGCGACAGGCTGAACGCCGTGCAGCGCGAGGCGCTCGTACGCCGCGAGCCGCTGGAGGCCAGGTACGCGGCGGCCGCCGCCGAGAACGGCTGGACCTTCACTACCGTCGGCAGCCTCGACAAGGCCTACGAGGCCGTCGTCCTCGACTACGTGTGGGCCTTCTGGCAGTACAGCCTGCTGGCCGACTGCGCCTCCGTCCCGGCCGCCGCCACCGCCTCCGACCAGGAGATCTGGGACTCGATCGACGGTATCTCCGGCTTCTCCGCCTACACCGACCAGGGCCTGGAGACGTACACGCCGTATTACTACCAGGCGGGCACCCAGCTCGGCTCCCCGGACATCAAGCAGCCGCACCTGGGCAACCTGAGCCGCTACGGCTACCAGCCGCCGCGCAACTTCGTGCCCCGCGACATCCCCATGACCTTCCAGCCGGGAGCCATGGCGGACATCGACAAGTGGGTGCGCGACAACGCCCACCAGATGCTGTTCGTGTACGGGCAGAACGACCCGTGGGGCGCCGAGCCGTTCCGCATCGGGTACGGGGCGCGCGACAGCCACGTGATGATCGCACCGGGCGCCAACCACGGGGCGAACGTCGCCAAGCTCCTGGACGGCGAGAAGGCCCTCGCCACCGCGAAGATCCTCCAGTGGGCAGGGGTGGCTCCGGCCGCGGCGCTCGCCGACGCGGGCCGGGCGGCGCCGCTGGCGGCCCCGGACGCCGAGCTCGACCGGCGCGACCTGGAGCGTGAGCCGCAGCTGCGCCCGTAGCGGCGTACGACCGGCCCCGGACGAGGGCGTGACCGCATCCCGCGGGCACGCCCTCCGCCGTGTCGGCGGCCGGCGGGCCGGACGGGGCGTCTCAGGCGTCGAGCGAGAGCCCGTGGCCCAGCGGGTAGCGGCCCGGGACCGGCACGGGCAGACGGCCCGCGGGCCGCGCCGCCCCGGTGAGGACCCGGGCCGCCGCCCGCATCTCCGCATCCCCCCAGGAATACGTCGCCAGCTCCGCCGCGCAGGCCGGCAGCCGGGCCGGGTCGTAGGGGTTGCGGAGCGCCACCAGGACCACGGGGACGCCGGTGGCGAGCAGCTCCGTCACCAGGTTGCGCTGCGCACCGCCCCCCTCCGGGACGTTGTACGTGCACAGCAGCACCGCAGCGTGGCCGGGCGCCGCGGCCGCCGCGCGCGCGGGCGCCACCGCCTCGGCCCGGCAGCCCAGCGCGGTCAGCTCCCGGGCCAGTACGACCGTGGGCGGGCCGGTGCCGGCGCTGGGGGAGACCGGGTCCGTCCCGGTGACCAGCAGCCTTGGCGCGGCCTTGGCGTCGAAGGGCACCAGCCTGCCGGGGTTCGCCAGCAGGGTCGTCGTGGCGGCGGCGATCCGGTCGGCGGCGTCGAGGTGTTCGCGTACGCCGACCACCGCGTCCACCGTCTCCGCCGAAGGGCGGGGCTCGTCGAACAGCCCGCGGCGGGACTTCAGTTCCAGGATCCGCAGCACCGACTCCTCGACGCGGGCCTCGGTCAGCTCGCCCGACGCGACGGCCGCCAGCACGCTGCGGTGGGCCAGCGGCAGGTCCGGCGGGTTCAACAGCTGGTCGCAGCCCGCCAGCAGCGCCAGCACGGGCACGCGGTCGTCGCCGTACTTCTGCCGGACCCCGGCCATGTCCAGGGCGTCGGTGACCACCACGCCCCCAAAGCCGAGGCGTTCGCGCAGGATGCCGGTGACGATCGGCCGGGAGAGGGTCGCCGGGTCGCCGGAGGGGTCCAGCGCCGGGAAGACGATGTGCGCCGTCATGATCGCGTCCACGCCGGCCTCCACCGCGGCCCGGAAGGGCGGCTCGTCGAGCTCCTCCCAGGCCGCGCGGGTGTGCCGCATCACCGGCAGTCCGACATGGCTGTCGGTCTCGGTGTCCCCGTGGCCGGGGAAGTGCTTGGCGGTGGCGGCGACCCCGGCGCCCTGGTAGCCGCGCACCTGGGCGGCGACCAGTTCGGCGACGGCGCGCGGGTCGGATCCGAAGGACCGTACGCCGATGACCGGATTGGCCGGGTTGACGTTGACGTCGGCCACCGGTGCGTAGTCCTGCCGGATGCCCATGGCCGCCAGCTCGGTGCCCGCGATGCGGGCGGCGCGCCGGGCGTCGGCGGCGGAACCGGAGGCGCCGAGCGCCATCGCCCCGGGGAACAGCGTCGCGGGCCTGCCGATCCGGGCGACGGCGCCGTGCTCCTGGTCGGTGGAGAGCAGCAGCGGGATCCGGGCGCCGGTGGTGAGGGCGGCCTGCTGGAGGCCGGTCGAGAGCGCCGCGATCTGGTGCGGGGTGCGGGTGTTGTGGGCCCAGGCGAAATAGACGATCCCGCCGAGGTGGTAGCGGGAGACCAGTTCGGCGCCGGTGCGCACACCGAACGCCGCTTGGTTCTGCTCGGCGTCCGCCGGGTCCGGGTCGGTCGCGGAATGCCCGTACGCCCGGGAGACGAAGAGCTGCCCGACCTTCTCGGCGAGGCTCATCCGGTCGACGGCGCGCCGCAGCCGGGCCCGGTCGGGCCGGCGGCCCGCGGGCTCGTCGGGGTTGAGGGCGTCGTCGGTGGTGGCGGTGCGCGCGGGGCCCGAGGCGGCGGCCGCCCCCGCGGCCGTGGCGGCGACCGCGACGGCCGCGGCGAGCAGGTTCCGGCGGGAGGCGTGGTTCGGCACGCGCCGGACCCTACCCGTGCCGTCCGGCGGCGGCCGGGCGTGTCGCCGCGTGTCGCCCCGTGGGGCCGGTTCGGCGGGGGTGCTCCGCGGAGGGGCGGAGATCCCGGACCCGGCCCGGGCCCCGGCCCGGGCCGCGTCCGGCGGCCGGCCTACCGGGCGGACCAGTGCTCCTGGAGGGTGCGGACCGTTTCGGTGATGGCCGGGCGGCGGGCGGCGCCGGTGCGCCAGAGGGCGTACAGCCTGCGGACGGGGCCCGGTTCCAGCGGTACGGCCACGGCCCCCGCCGGCAGGGCGCCGGTGCCCAGCCGGGGGACGACCGCCACCCCGAGTCCGGCCGCGACGAGGGCCACGATGGTGTGGTTCTCCTCGGCGACGTGCGCGATGTCCGGCTCGAAGCCGGCGGTGCGCAGCGTCCGCATCAGCCAGTCGTGGCAGACCCGTCCGGGCGGCTGGCACACCCAGCGCTGGCCGCCGAGGTCCGAGCGCCGGACGCTCCCGCGGGCGGTGAAGGGGTGGCCGGCCGGCACCACCAGGTCGCAGAGGTCGTCCCCGATGAGGGCCTGCTCCACCCCTTCGGGCGCGGGCAGCGGGGCGATGTCCCAGTCGTGGGCCACAGCCAGATCGGTGACGCCGCGGGCCACGAGGTCCACCGACAGGTGCGGGTCGACCTCGGTGAGGCGCACGTCCAGGGCCGGGTGCCGGCGGGCCAGATCGGCCAGTACCCCCGGCAGCAGTCCGCGCGCGGCCGAGGCGAACGCGGCGACCGTGAGCAGCCCGCCGGGCTGCCCGCGCCGCTCCTCCAGGGTGGTCTCGGCGCGCTCCACGATCGCCAGCAACTCCTGCGCGGCGTCCGCGAGATGGCGGGCCTCCTCGGTCAGGGCGACCCCGCGCCCGCGCCGCTCCAGCAGGGTGGTGCGGGTCTCCCGCTCCAGCTTGGCGATCTGCTGCGAGACCGCGGAGGGGGTGTAGCCGAGGGCGGCCGCCGCGCCCGCGACCGAGCCGTGGACCGATACGGCGTGCAGGGCGCGCAGCCGGGCGAGATCGAGCATGCCCTCATCCTATTCGTTAGCAGCGCTTCATCCATGGATGAAGAGATCCGCGCTGGTGCTACACGGTCGGGCGGGCCGATGCTCGGTCCATGCGTCCCGTACACACCGCACTCGCCGTGCTCGTCGCCGCCGTCTGGGGCTTCAACTTCGTGGTCATCGAGATCGGCCTCGACCACTTCCCGCCCCTGCTGCTGTCCGCGCTGCGCTTCCTCGTCGCCGCCCTGCCCGCCGTGTTCTTCGTCGGGCCGCCCAAGGTCGCCTGGAAGTGGATCGCGGGGGTGGGGGTCGCCCTCGGCATCGCCAAGTTCGGCCTGCTCTTCACCGGCATGGACGCGGGCATGCCGGCCGGGCTGTCCTCCCTCGTCCTCCAGGTCCAGGCCGTCTTCACCGCCGTCCTCGCCGCCGTCGTGCTCCGCGAGCGGCCGGGCCGGGTGCGGCTGCTCGGCATGGCCGTGGCGCTGGCCGGGATCGCCGTCGCCGCCGTGGACGGCGGGACCTCCGGCCCGGTGCTCGGCTTCGCGCTGGTGGTGGCGGCCGCCGCCTGCTGGGGCGTCTCCAACGTGCTGACCCGCAAGGCCTCCCCGCCCGACGCGCTGAACTTCATGGTGTGGGTGTGCACCGTGCCGGTGCTGCCGCTGCTCGCGCTGTCGCTGCTGCTGGAGGGGCCCGAGCGGGACCTGGCCGCGCTGCGCGCCCTGGACTGGTCCGGGGTGGGCGTCATCGCGTACGTCGCGTGGGTCTCGACCGTGTTCGGCTTCGGCGCCTGGGGCTGGCTGCTGCGCCGCTACCCGGCCTCGTCGGTGGCCCCGTTCAGCCTGCTGGTGCCGGTCTTCGGGATGTCCTCGGCGGCCCTGGCGCTGGGCGAGCAGGTGTCGGGCCTGCGCTGGGCGGCGGCGGTGCTGCTGGTCGGCGGGGTGGCGCTGACCTCGCTGGCCCCCGCGCGGCCCCGGACCCCTGCCGCCGCCGTCAGCGCGGGGAGCCCTCCTGCAGTGGCAGACGCCAGTCCTGCCCGATGAGGTGGACCCCGTACGAGCGGTGCGGGCGCTGCGCGACCAGGGTGAACCCGGCCCGCAGGTAGAGCTCGCGGGCGTCGGCCAGCACGTCGTTGGTCCACAGCACCAGCTCGCGGTAGCCGACCGAGCGGGCGAAGGCGACGACCGTGTCGACCAGCAGGCCGCCGATTCCGCGGCCGCGCCCCTCGGGGTCGACCAGGAGCAGTCGCAGCCGGGCGGTGCCGGGTGCGCCGTCCTCCCGATCCCGTACGCACATCACCGAGCCCACCGGGCGGCCGTCCAGCTCGGCGATCCAGACGCGTTCCAGGTACGGGTCGTGGTCCTCGGCGAAGTCGGCGACGATCCGGGCCACCAGGCCCTCGAACTCGGCGTTCCAGCCGTACTCGGCGGCGTACAGCGCGCCGTGCCGCTGCACGATCCAGCCCAGCTCGCCGGGCCCGGGGTCGCGCAGGCGGACCCCCTTCACCTCGGGGTCCGCAGGAGTCCGGGATGCCGCGGGCGTGTCCATGGCGCCCGAGGATAGCGCGGGGGGCGGGCCCGGGGGATGCCCGCGTACGGCCGGCCCGTACCGCGCCGTAGGGGCCGCGGGACGGCTGCTTCCCGCCGCCGCGGATCCGGCCCGGCAGCCCGCCCGGTCCGCCGCCGAGTCGGCCCGGCACGCCCGTCCGGGAATGCCGGCTGGCGCATGCCCAAAAAGCCCTGTCTGTTCTGATTTGCCGGCACCTCGGGTAGGCGTTGGGTAACGGAAACGTAAATCTGCGCCTCCGGATGCAACCCTCCGGGGGGTGCCGCGGGTCGTATGGTGCGTCGGCACTTCCGGGGAGGGATCTGGGGGGATCGGGAAGTCCGACGTGGGAGGGGTAACCGTGAGGGGGTCCGGCCGCGAGGCGGGACCCCCTTCGCGCTGCCCGGGGCACGGTCCACAGGCCTGACGGGATGTCGGCGCCGCCCGGTAGCTTCGGGTCATGGCAACGGACGGGGTACGGGCGGCGGTGCAGCTGGCGGTGGTCGAGGGCGTCCTCGAACGCATCACCTACGCCAACGAGGAGAGCGGCTACACGGTCGCCCGCGTCGACACCGGCCGGGGCGGCGGCGACCTGCTCACCGTGGTCGGCTCGCTGCTGGGGGCGCAGCCCGGCGAATCGCTGCGCATGGAGGGCCGTTGGGGCTCCCACCCGCAGTACGGCCGGCAGTTCACCGTGGAGAACTACCGGACCGTCCTGCCCGCCACCGTCCAGGGCATCCGCCGCTACCTCGGCTCCGGCCTGATCAAGGGCATCGGTCCGAAGATCGCCGACCGGATCGTGGAGCACTTCGGCACCGGCACGCTCGACGTGATCGAGGCCGAGCCGAAGCGGCTGATCGAGGTGCCCGGGCTCGGACCCAAGCGGACGAAGCTGATCGGGGCCGCCTGGGAGGAGCAGAAGGCCATCAAGGAGGTCATGGTCTTCCTCCAGGGCGTCGGCGTCTCCACCTCCATCGCGGTGCGCATCTACAAGAAGTACGGCGACGCCTCCATCTCCGTCGTCAACAACCAGCCCTACCGGCTCGCCGCCGACGTGTGGGGCATCGGTTTCCTGACCGCCGACCGCATCGCCCAGGCCGTCGGGATCCCGCACGACAGCCCCGAACGGGTCAAGGCCGGACTGCAGTACGCCCTGTCCCAGTCCACCGACCAGGGCCACTGCTTCCTGCCCGAGGAGAAGCTCATCGCCGACGGGGTCAAGCTGCTCCAGGTCGACACCGGGCTGGTGATCGAGTGCCTGGCGGAGCTCGCCGCCGACCCGGAGGGGGTCGTGCGGGAGTCCGTTCCGGACCCGCAGGGCGGGCCCGACCCGCTGACCGCCGTGTACCTGGTGCCCTTCCACCGGGCCGAGCTGTCCCTGGTCGGGCAGGTGCGGCGGCTGCTGAACGCCGAGGACGACCGGATGCCGTCCTTCCGGGACGTCGACTGGGACAAGGCCCTCGGCTGGCTGGCCGGGCGTACGGGAGCCACGCTCGCCCCCGAGCAGCGGGACGCGGTCAGGCTGGCGCTGACCCGCCGGGTCGCCGTCCTCACCGGCGGCCCCGGCTCCGGGAAGTCCTTCACCGTGCGCTCCATCGTCGAGCTGGCCCGGGCCAAGAAGGCCAAGGTGGTGCTGGCCGCGCCCACCGGCCGGGCGGCCAAGCGGCTCGCCGAGCTCACGGGGGCCGAGGCCTCCACGGTGCACCGGCTGCTGGAGCTCAAGCCGGGCGGGGACGCGGCGTACGACCGGGACCGGCCGCTGGACGCCGACCTGGTCGTGGTCGACGAGGCCTCGATGCTGGACCTGCTGCTGGCCAACAAGCTGGTCAAGGCGGTGGCGCCGGGAGCGCACCTGCTGCTGGTGGGGGACGTGGACCAGCTGCCGTCCGTCGGCGCCGGGGAGGTGCTGCGGGACCTGCTGGCGGAGGGCGGCCCGGTACCCGCGGTGCGGCTGACCCGGATCTTCCGACAGGCCCAGCAGTCCGGGGTGGTCACCAACGCGCACCGCATCAACACCGGGCTGCCGCCCATCACCGACGGACTGCCGGACTTCTTCCTCTTCCCCGAGGAGGACACCGAGGCGGCGGGCGTGCTGGCCGTGGACGTGGCGGCCCGCAGGATCCCGGCCCGGTTCGGCCTCGACCCGAGGCGGGACGTCCAGGTGCTCGCCCCCATGCACCGCGGCCCGGCCGGCGCGGGACACCTCAACGGGCTGCTCCAGCAGGCGATGACGCCGGCCCGCCCCGACCTGCCGGAGAAGCGGTTCGGCGGCCGGGTCTTCCGGGTGGGCGACAAGGTCACCCAGATCCGCAACAACTACGACAAGGGCGCCAACGGCGTCTTCAACGGCACGGTCGGCGTGGTCGTCGCCCTGGACGCGGAGGAACAGCGCCTGACGGTGCGGACGGAGGAGGACGAGGAGATCGGCTACGAGTTCTCGGAGCTCGACGAGCTCGCCCACGCCTACGCCGTCACGATCCACCGCTCCCAGGGGAGTGAATATCCCGCAGTGGTGATCCCGGTCACCACCGGTGCTTGGATGATGCTCCAGCGGAATCTGCTGTATACGGCGGTGACCAGGGCCAAGAAGCTGGTCGTCCTCGTCGGGTCCCGGAAGGCCCTCGGGCAGGCGGTGCGTACCGTTTCCGCAGGTAGGAGGTACACGGCGGTCGCGCCCCGGCTGTCCGGACGGATACCGGTGGGAAACATCACCTAGATGATCGATCATTTGGGGTTCCCGCCGCCGTGCGGAGGGGGCAGGATGAGGAGGTTGGCGGCACTCAGTGCCGTCAGAAGGACCGAAGGCCGACCCCGAGTGCACTCTCCTGCGCCAAATGGGGGAAGGTAGAGGCAGTCAGGGCACCTCGAAGAAGAGGCACTACGTCGGTGAGGGATGACGTGAGCGACAACTCTGTAGTACTCCGGTACGCGGACGGCGAATACACCTACCCGGTGGTTGAGAGCACCGTCGGCGACCAGGGCTTCGACATCTCGAAGCTGCGGGCCCAGACCGGGCTCGTCACGCTGGACAGCGGCTACGGCAACACCGCGGCCTACAAGTCCGCGATCACCTACCTCGACGGTGAGCAGGGCATCCTGCGCTACCGCGGCTACCCGATCGAGCAGCTGGCCGAGCGTTCGTCCTTCATCGAGGTGGCCTACCTGCTGATCAACGGTGAGCTGCCGACCGTCGACCAGCTCGCGTCGTTCCGCAACGAGATCACCCAGCACACGCTGCTGCACGAGGACGTCAAGCGCTTCTACGACGGCTTCCCGCGCGACGCGCACCCGATGGCGATGCTGTCCTCGGTCGTCAGCGCGCTGTCCACCTTCTACCAGGACAGCCACAACCCCTTCGACGAGACGCAGCGCAACCTCTCGACGATCCGGCTGCTGGCCAAGCTCCCGACGATCGCGGCCTACGCGTACAAGAAGTCGGTCGGCCACCCGGTGGTCTACCCGCGCAACGACCTCGGCTACGTCGAGAACTTCCTGCGCATGACCTTCTCCGTGCCGGCCCAGGAGTACGACCTGGACCCGGTCGTGGTCTCCGCGCTCGACAAGCTGCTGATCCTGCACGCGGACCACGAGCAGAACTGCTCCACCTCCACCGTGCGCCTGGTCGGCTCCTCGCAGGCGAACATGTTCGCCTCGATCTCCGCCGGCATCTCGGCCCTGTGGGGTCCGCTGCACGGTGGCGCCAACCAGTCCGTCCTGGAGATGCTCGAGGGCATCAAGAACGACGGCGGCGACGTCGACGCCTTCATCCGCAAGGTGAAGAACAAGGAGGACGGCGTCCGCCTGATGGGCTTCGGGCACCGCGTCTACAAGAGCTTCGACCCCCGGGCGAAGATCATCAAGGCGGCGGCGCACGACGTCCTCTCGGCGCTCGGCAAGAGCGACGAGCTGCTCGACATCGCGCTCAAGCTGGAAGAGCACGCGCTGGCCGACTCGTACTTCGTCGAGCGCAACCTCTACCCGAACGTGGACTTCTACACCGGTCTGATCTACCGGGCCATGGGCTTCCCGACCGAGATGTTCACCGTGCTCTTCGCGCTCGGCCGCCTCCCCGGCTGGATCGCCCAGTGGCAGGAAATGATCAAGGAGCCGGGTTCCCGTATCGGCCGCCCGCGCCAGATCTACACGGGCGAGGTCCTGCGCGACTTCGTTCCCGTCGAGGCCCGCTGACCCGAGGCCCTCGGGCGCCGCGCAGGACCGTGCGGCGCCGCCCCAGGAGTACGAGAAGCGCCCCGCCGTCGATCCCCCCACGGGTCGACGGTCGGGGCGCTTCCCTTTT
>NZ_MQUR01000065.1 GCF_001953875.1 Streptomyces amritsarensis | reverse complement strand
CCGGCTCGTGGACCCGCCACAGCGGCTCGTCGGCCGCGAGCCGGTCCAGCGCCTCCAGCCCGAGCGCGTACTCCCGCAGGGCGAGCGAGCGCTTGTGTCCGAGGAACCGCTCCCGCAGGCGCTCCAGCTGCTGCGGACGCGTGTACTCCGGGCCGTAGATGATCCGCAGGTACTCCCGTCCGCGCACCTTGACGCCGGGCTGGACCAGCCGGCCCTTGCCGTCGCGGGCGTAGGCCTGGAGCGGCTTGACGACCATGCCCTCGCCGCCGGCCGCCGTCAGCTCCAGCCACCAGTCGGTGCCGGCGCGTACGGAATCCTCGTCGCCGGTGTCCACCACGATCCGGCCGGTGCGGCGCAGCAGTCCGGTGCCGCCGGGAGTGCCCGGGTCGTCGGCCTCGACCAGCCGGTCCAGCCAGGCCAGCTGCCGGTCGTGGGGTACGGCGGCCAGCGACTGCCCGGCCGCGGCCAGCACCTGGAACGGCGCGAACCGTACGCCCTCCAGCCCGTCGGTGGCCCAGCAGTAGCGGCGGTAGGCGTCGGTGAAGGCCGCCGCGTCGGCGGCCCGGCCGCGCTGGCGCTCCAGCAGGGCGCCGGTGTCGACGCCGCGGGCGGTCGCCGCCTCCAGGGCGCCGACGGCGTCCGGGAAGACGGCGCGCGAGGCGGCGCCCACGGCGGCGTACTGGCTGCGCAGCAGGCCGCCCGACTTCAGCGACCAGGGCAGGAGTTCGCCGTCGAGGAGCAGCCAGTCGGTGCCCAGCTCCTCCCACAGCCCGGCGCCGGTGACCGCCGCGCGCAGCCGCGCCAGGACCTCCTCGGTGACCTCGGCGTCGTGGAAGAAGGGCCGCCCGGTGCGGGTGTACACGGAACCGGTCGGGCCGTCCACGCCGAACCGCTCACGGGCGGCGCCGGCGTCCTTGCAGACCAGGACGGTGGCGCGGGAGCCCATGTGCTTCTCCTCGCACACCACCCGGTCGACGCCGTCCTTGCGGTACTGAGCGAAGGCCTCGGCCGGGTGCTCCAGGTAGCCGTCCTCGCGGGAGGTCGCGGTCGGCGCCATGGTCGGCGGCAGGTAGGGGACCAGCCGCGGGTCCACCGCGAAGCGGCTCATGACCTCCAGGGCCGCGGCGGCGTTCTCCTCGCGGACGCCCACGTTGCCCAGGTGCCGGGTCTCGACGACGCGGCGGCCGTGGACGTCGGACAGGTCCAGCGGACGGCCGTCGTTGCCGCCCGGCACCTCGGTGACGAGCGGCTTGACCGGCTCGTACCAGACCTTCTCGGCCGGTACGTCGACCAGTTCGCGCTCGGGCCAGCGCAGGGCGGTCATCCGGCCGCCGAAGACGGCGCCGGTGTCGAGGCAGATGGTGTTGTTGATCCAGGCGGTGTTCGGGACGGGGGTGTGGCCGTAGACGACGGCGGCCTTGCCCCGGTAGTCCTCGGCCCACGGGTAGCGCACGGGCAGGCCGAACTCGTCCGTCTCGCCGGTGGTCTCCCCGTACAGGGCGTGCGAGCGGACCCGGCCGGAGGTGCGGCCGTGGTACTTCTCGGGCAGGCCGGCGTGGCAGACCACCAGCTTCCCGCCGTCGACGACGTAGTGGCTGACGAGGCCGCGGATGAACTTCCGTACTTCCTCGACGAACTCCTGCGGCTCGTGGGAGAGCTGCTCGATCGTCTCGGCGAGGCCGTGGGTCTGCTGGACCTTGGAGCCCTTGAGGTAGCGGCCGAGCTTGTTCTCGTGGTTCCCGGGCACGCACAGGGCGTTGCCGGACTTGACCATGCCCATCACACGGCGCAGGACGCCCGGGCTGTCGGGGCCGCGGTCGACGAGGTCGCCGACGAACACGGCCGTGCGGCCCTCGGGGTGGACGCCGTCCTCGTAGCCGAGCTTGGCGAGCAGGGTCTCCAGCTCGGAGGAGCAGCCGTGGATGTCACCGACGATGTCGAAGGGGCCGGTGAGGTGGGTGAGGTCGTTGAACCGCTTCTCCAGGACGACCTCGGCGGCCTCGGCCTCCTCGACGGAGCGCAGCACGTGCACCTTGCGGAAGCCTTCGCGTTCCAGGCCGCGCAGGGAGCGGCGCAGGTCGCGGCGGTGCCGCTGGATCACCGCGCGGGGCAGGCCGGCCCGGTCGGGGCGGGTCGCGTTGCGCTCGACGCAGACCTGTTCGGGCATGTCCAGGACGATGGCGATGGGCAGGACGTCGTGCTCGCGGGCGAGCGCGACCAGCTGCCGGCGGGCGTCGGCCTGGACGCTGGTCGCGTCGACCACGGTCAGGCGGCCGGCGGCGAGTCGCTTGCCGGCGATGTAGTGCAGGACGTCGAAGGCGTCCCGGCTGGCGCTCTGGTCGTTCTCGTCGTCGCAGACCAGGCCCCGGCAGTAGTCGGAGGAGATGACCTCGGTGGGCTTGAAGTGCTTGCGGGCGAAGGTGGACTTGCCCGAGCCGGTGGCCCCGATCAGGACGACGAGGGACAGGTCGGTGACGGGAAGGGTGCGCTTGGTCGCGGTGGTCATGCTGCCTCGCCCTCCTTCGGGGAGTCGGTGGT
The DNA here is from genome assembly GCF_001953875.1 of Streptomyces amritsarensis. GTDB lineage: Bacteria > Actinomycetota > Actinomycetes > Streptomycetales > Streptomycetaceae > Streptomyces > Streptomyces amritsarensis. The sequence goes on along the minus strand of NZ_MQUR01000065.1, from coordinate 43,073 downwards.
TGCGGTGGTCGCGCCGGGGGCGGTGGTGGCGGCGCCCGTGGCGTCGGTGGCGGTGGCGCCGGGTTCGGTGGCGGCCCCCTGGGTGAAGACGGCCATCTGGGTCGGCGGCCCGACCTCGGGGTCGTCATCGCCCACGGGGACGTATGCGACCGTGTAGTCGAAGCGCTCGGCGACCTGGCCGGCCCAGGCGCGGAACTCCTCTCGGGTCCACTCGAAGCGGTGGTCGCCGTGCCGGACGTGACCGGCCGGCAGGGTCTCCCAGCGGACGTTGTACTCCACGTTCGGGGTGGTGACGAGGACCGTGCGGGGACGGGCCGAGCCGAACACCGCGTACTCCAGCGCGGGCAGCCGCTCCAGGTCCAGGTGCTCGATGACCTCGCTCAGCACGGCCGCGTCGTAGCCGGCCAGCCGCTTGTCGGTGTAGGCGAGCGAGCCCTGGAGCAGCGTGACGCGCGACCTCTGCCGCTCGCCCATGCGGTCCAGCCGCAGCCGCCGGGCGGCGACGGTCAGGGCGCGCACGGAGACGTCCATCCCGACGATCTCGGTGTACGCCGGGTCCCCCAGCAGCGCCTGCACCAACTGGCCCTGGCCGCAGCCGAGGTCCAGCACGCGCTGGGCTCCGGCGGCACGCAGGGCGGCGAGGACGGCCTCGCGCCGACGCACCGCGAGCGGCACGGGCCGCTCCTGCGTGTCGCGCGTCTCGTCGACGGCGTTGTCGATCTCCTCGACCTCGCTGCCGTCGGACTCGGCGAGACGGAGCAGTTCCAGCCGCTCGACGGCGTCCTGGGTCAGCCGCTTGTGGCGGGCCAGGTAACGGGAGCTGATCAGCGCGTTCTCGGGGTGCGCGGCGAGCCAGCCGTCCCCGGCGCGCAGCAGCTTGTCGACCTCGTCGGCGGCGATCCAGTAGTGCTTGGCGTCGTCGAGGACCGGCAGGAGCACGTAGAGCTGGCGCAGGGCGTCGGAGAGGCGCAGCTCGCCCTCCAGCACGAGGCGTACGTAGCGGGAGTCCCCCCACTCGGGGAACTGTTCGTCGAGCGGTACGGCCTCGGCCTGTACGAGGTCCCAGCCGAGGGGGTCGAACAGCCGGTGCACCATCGCGGCGCCGCCGCGCGCGGGGAGTACGGGGATCTCGACGCGCAGCGGGCGTACCTGGTCCGGGAGTTCCGGGCGCAGGACGCAACTCCCCTTGAGGGCGGTGCGGAACACCGCGCCGAGCGCGACCGCGAGCAGCGAGGAGGCCGCGTACGGACGGTCGTTGACGTACTGCGCGAGTGCGGCGTCGGGCGCCCCGCCCCGGCCCTTGCCCTTCCCGCGGCGGACGAGCGCGACGGGGTCCACCTCCAACAGCAGGGCCGCCGTGCACCGCTGGGCGGTGGCCTCGGGGTAGAACACGTGGGCGGTGCCGTGGGACTGGTTCTCCACGCGGACCCGGTCCGGGTGCTTGTGCAGGAGAAAGCCCAGGTCAGTCGCCGGAGTCTCGGCCGTCCCGGTGGTGGTGATCGTAAGGAACATGCGGTTCAGCATGACTGCCGGATCATCCTCGGGCCAATGGATTTCAAGCGAAAACAAGTACGATCTTCAACCTTCTGGATAGGCTCGCGCGCTCCGCACCGGTTCGGCCTCCAGGAGCGCTCCATGTACCCGCCCCCGCACGCCTACGCACCCTCAGCCGCGCCCAGGCCGCCGCGCCGCTGGTGGCAGCACCCCGCCCTGATCATCGCGGCGCTCGTCCTCCTGCCACCCGCCGGAATCGCGCTCGCCTGGACGAGCCGGTGGGAACGGACGCGGAAGGTCCTCGCCAGCGTCCTGTCCGGCATCTGGTTCCTGATACCGCTGCTGTCCGACCCGCCGAAGGAGGCCGGGGCCGAGGCCAAGCCCCAGGCAGCCGCGGCGTCCTCCGCCTCGCCCACCCCGAGCGCGAGCCCGACTCCGACTCCGCCGGCTGCGGCGCCCGCGCCGAGCGCCGCACCGCAGATGCCGTCGGCCGTCGGGTGGCCCTATGCGCAGGCGGAGAAGGCGGTGGAGGAACTGATCGACGGCGAACTCAGTGCGTCGAGCGCCTACGCCGACGTCACCCTCCCGGCCGACCACGGGACGTGGCTCGTCTGCTTCCAGGACGTCGCGGCCGGCACCGGACTCGTGCCGCAGAGCGCCGCTCCGGTCGTACACCTGGTGGCGCCGGGCACCGCCTGCCCCGCGACGCCCGGCACCGACCTGCGCCCGAAGCCGCCCGCCCCGGCGCCCGCGCCGCCCACGACCGCCCGCACGACCGCCCCGGCACCCGACGACGACGCGACGGGCGGGAGCGGGGGCGGGAACGTCTCGTACGCGAACTGCGCCGCCGTGCGGGCGGCGGGCGCGGACCCGATCCGCCGGGGGGACCCGGGGTACGGCCGACACCTCGACCGCGACGGTGACGGCGTCGCCTGCGAACGCTAGACGAGTCATTCCGAAGTGATCAGTGGTCGTAGGCGATCAGGGACCGTCTGATTAGCTGTCCGGTCTTGTGGTGGCGGTTGCGGCGACGACCGCGTGTCCCTGTCCGGCCCGAAACTGCCCGGCCCCCGTCCATGTCCATGCCATCGATGTCATAGTCTGACGTTGTGTGGACAACGCTTGCGCCGCTCATCGGCGTCCTGCTCGGCGGGCTCATGTCGATACTGACCCAGCGCTCGGCAGGACACGCCTTGGAACGCGGCGAGGCACGCCGCAGTGCTCGTGAACTTGCCGAGGCGCGCCGTAGCGAGCGTCTCACTCACCTCATCGAATTTCTGTCTGCGGTGCAGGAAGCAGAACGAGTCGCGGTGGATCGGCATCACCACAACCTGGCTGACGAACAGTGGCAGGCCCGGGCACGGCAGGTCCTTGACAGGGTGTGGGTGACGCAGAAGACGATCCACGTACTGTGCGCGTCCGAGGTCAGCGAAGCGGCACGCAGCCTCGCCTGGGCAGTACAGGAGGTGGTCAGAAAGGGCCCCGAAGACCCGGAAGATCCGCAGGACGAGAAGGTCTGGGCGCACATACATCCGAGCCGACAGGCATTCCTTGATCTCGTGCGCGACCAGCTGAATTGAACCACGGGAGGGATTCAGCAGCTGTCGGGAGCGGCCCGGGACAAGCAGCACCGGCTCCGGCCTCCATTGTGCGGCGAGCGTCACCGAGCAGGGCTCCGGGTACGTGGGCGACGGTCACTCCGCGGCGGGCGGCGAGGCCGGCCAGGGTCTGGGCTCGTTCCCGGGCGGACTGCAGGCGGCGCTGGGCGGCCCGCAGTCTGGCCTGGGGGGAGGTCGCGATGATCAGGGCGAGGATGAGGACCACGACGACGGCCGCGGCACCGGCACCGCCGGCCGCGAACGCCGCGCCCCCTGTGAGCAGGGTCAGGCATCCGAAGCCCGAGGTGTTGCGGCCGCCCATGGCCCGCTCCTGCGCGGCGCGGACCTCGGCGTCGGAGGGTTCGGTGTAGACGGGCGGGCTCTGGGCGTCTCGGTGCGCGGGAGGTTCGGGGGGCGGGACGAACTCCCAGCCCCAGCGTTCGTCGCCGCTGAAGACGCGCAGGGCCAGTTCGGCGCCGGCCCGCTCCTCGGGGTCCTGGGACTGTCCCGGCTTGCCGTGGGCGTCCTGGGCGTCCTGGGCGCCGGGGCCGCTCGGGTCGGCGTCCGGGCCTTCGAGCTCGGTTGTGTTTTCGGCAGCGCTCATCACGACCCCCGTTCAATGTCGGAGCATCGTGCCCGCCCTGGTGGCACCTGTCAGCTCCCGCACCTGGAGGGAAGCCGCGTTGGCCGGAACTTTACGTAAAATGACGTGAGTTGACGCTTCGTCACATGATCGATTCGCCTGGTGGGGCGGTCTCGCGGGCCAGGTCCGCGATGCGGTCGGGGCCGATGCGGCAGCAGCCGCCGACGAGGCGGGCGCCGGTGCGGCGCCAGGCGGCCGTCGGCCAGGGTGGCATGGCGGCGGGGGTCCGCCAGGTGCCGGTGGCCGCCTCCCAGACGGAGCCGTCGTTGGGGTAGGCCAGCAGCGGTTTCGCGGTGACGGCGGCCGCCGCCTCCAGGGCCGGGAGGACGTCGGCGGGGTCGCAGCAGTTGACCCCGACGGCGATGACCTGAGGGGCCTGCGCGGCGAGGGCGAACGCTTCGGGCAGCGGGTGCCCCGACCGGGTCCGGCCTGCTGCCACGGTGTAGCTCAGCCAGGCCGGGGCGCCTGTCTCCGCGAGGACGGTGAGGACGGCCTCGGCCTCGTCCGGGTCGGGGAGGGTCTCCACGGCCAGGACGTCGGGGCCGGCGGCGAGCAGGGCCTCGATGCGGGGCCGGTGGAATGCCGCGAGCTCGCGCACGCCCAGCCCGTACCGGCCGCGGTACTCGGAGCCGTCCGCGAGGACCGCGCCGTACGGGCCGACGGAGGCGGCGACCCACACGTCGTGGTCGGCGGCCTCGGCCGCCCGCGCGGCGAGTACGACGCTGCGGTGCAGCAGCGCGGTGGTGGCGTCGCGGTCGCGGCCCTGGGCGGCGAAGGCCTCGTAGCCGACCTGGTAGCTGGCGGTGATCAGCACCTCGGCGCCGGCCCGGGCGTACGCCGTGTGGGCGGCCTCGACCTGGACCGGCCGCTCGTCGAGCACGCGGCCGGTCCACAGGCCTCCGGTCAGGTCGCAGCCCTGGGCGGCGAGCTGGTTGCTGAGCCCGCCGTCCAGGACGACGGTCCGGCGGGCCAGGGCCTCTGCGAGCGGGGCGGTTGCGCGGGGCATCGCTTCTCCCGGCCGTCAGGAGAGCTGGGAGAGCACCTGGGAGGAGATCAGCTCCAGGTGGTCCAGGTCGTCGAGGTCGAGCAGCTGGAGGTAGACGCGAGAGGAGCCCGCCGCGCCGTAGGCGCCGATCTTCTCCACGACCTGGGCCGGCGAGCCGGCCAGGCCGTTGGCCTTGAGTTCGTCCACGTCCCGGCCGATGGCGGCGGCCCGGCGGGCCACCTCGGCATCGTCCTTGCCCACGCACACCACGAGGGCGTTGGAGTAGACGAGGTCGTCGGGCCGCCGACCGGCCCGTTCGGCGGCCTCCCGGACCCGGCCGAACTGCCGCTCGCTGTCGGCGATCGACGCGAAGGGCATGTTGAACTCGTCCGCGTACCGCGCGGCGAGCCGCGGCGTGCGTTTGGTCCCGTGGCCGCCGACGAGGACGGGGATCCTGGCCTGGGCGGGCTTGGGGAGGGCGGGTGAGTTCTCCACGCGGTAGTGGTCGCCGGCGTAGTCGAAGGCGGCGCCGGGCGCGGTGGCCCACATCCCGGTGACGATGGCCAGTTGCTCTTCCAGACGGGCCATCCGGTCCGCCGGGAAGGGGATCCCGTAGGCCTTGTGCTCCTCCTCGAACCAGCCCGCGCCCAGACCCAGCTCGATGCGGCCGCCGGACATCTGGTCGACCTGGGCCACCTGGATGGCGAGGACGCCGGGCAGCCGGAAGGTGCCCGCCGTCATCAGGGTGCCGAGACGGATCCGCCGGGTCTCGCGGGCCAGTCCCGCCAGGGTGATCCAGGCGTCCGTGGGGCCGGGCAGGCCGTCGGCGGCTCCCATCCGCAGGTAGTGGTCGGAGCGGAAGAACGCATCGAAGCCCAGGTCCTCGGTGGCCTTGGCGACGGTCAGGAGGGTGTCGTAGCTGGCACCCTGCTGCGGCTCGGTGAAAATGCGAAGATCCATACCTCCCATCCTGCCCCTCCCGCCCCGCCAGGGTGAATCTTCGTCAACCGGACGTGTCGGGGCCCGGGGCGGCCAGTGACCGGCCCGGACGGGGATCGTTTGCCCGGACGGAGCCGGACCGCCCGGCCCGTGCGCCGGCGGCTTCCCGCCGGTGCGTCCACCGCCCCTTCCCCCCGGGAAGGGCCAGGGCCGAGGAGGCCGCCATGTCCCACGAGGCCGTGCCGGAGACCCCCCGACAGACCGGCTGGACCGGACAGGCAGCACACGACCCCGCACAGCGGGAGTCCGCCGCGCCCGCCCGCAGCGGCGGCGCTCCGAAGGGCCTGCTGCAGCAGATGGAGGAGCTGATGGCCGCGCTGAACGCCGACCTCTCCCAGCTCGACGCAGATCTGCAGTCCTCCGCGGACCGCACCACCGACGCCGAGAGTGAGCGCCCGGCCCACCGGTCCTCCTGACCGTACGGGTCCCGCCGCGCACGGCGGGACCCGGCCCGTGCCGCCCTCCGTACCGCCTGCGCCGCCCGGGCCGGGGCGCGCCCGGCTCAGGCCACGCCCGAGGCGGAGCCCCGCTCGCGCACCGCCATGCGGCGCAGGATCGCCCGCACCCGGTCGCTCGACTCGTCAGCGGCGTCGATCGACTCTATGCACTGCCAGTACAGGGCCTCGTCGTCCGTGCCGCAGGCCACTCCGACCAGGGCTATCCCCACTTCGCCCAGCAGCGCCTGGAGTCCGAGCAGCGCCTGACGGACATCCGCCACCACGCTCAGCTGTGCGGCTCGCGGCGGGTACTCGGGCGCGCTGCCCTCGCCGCGCAGGGCCGCCCGGTCCAGTACCCCGCATCCTCTGCCCCCCGCTTCCCCCAGTCCCCGTGCCTCCGGTCTCAGCTCCGGCGGCCCGGTGACCGCCAGCCAGCTCCCGATCCCCTGTGCGAGCGCCTGTGCCTGCCAGGCCTCGCCCACGATGTGCCACGCCGCCCCGCTCTGTGCCAGAGCGTGCCGGCCGGCCGCGATGAGCCGTACCGCATCCATATGCCGTCCCCCGTCCGCACGACACCCCGCCATCCTCACCACTACCCAGAGTGAGGGCAACGAGTCAGTAAAGCCAGGGGTATTCGGAAAATGTGGACAGAAACGTGATTGTTGAGGAGTCCATCACTCCGAAGAGTGACGATTCGGTGTCGGACCACCCGTTAGAGGGAAGCGCAGTTCATTCCTCTCGATCTTCGCGGCGAGCGCATCCAGCACATCCACCCCGAGAACCTCACAGAACTGCAGCAGATACGCGAGCACGTCGGCGACCTCATCGGCCACGCGGTGGGCGGATTCCGGCTTCTCCATGACCTTCGCCGACTGTTCCGGCGTCAGCCACTGGAAGATCTCGACCAGTTCGGCCGCCTCCACGCTCAGCGCCACCGCTAGGTTCTTGGGCGTGTGGTACGGCTCCCAGCCGCGCGCCGCCGCGAACTGCGCGAGCCTGCGTTGCAGCAGGTCCAGCCGTTCCTCGGGCCGCCGCTCGGGCTGCCGGGGCTCCTGCGTCTCGTTCATGGCGACAGGTCTACCACCGACACGCCCTCGATGCGGCGGGCGGCGGCCGCGGTCCCCTCCCCCACGGCCGCCACCAGCCGGACGTGGCCGCGGCCGCAGGACAGCATTGCCAGCCGCAGCAGTTCGCCGCCCTGCCTGCCGTCGAGGCCGCGGTCGAGGCCGTCGGCCAGCACCGTCAGCGCCTGCTGCGCGGAGAGCAGCTCGGCGGCGGGGTCCATGTCCAGCACCCCCGGGCCGGTGAGCAGGACCAGCGCCAGTGCCAGGAAGCGGAGTTCGCCCGCGCCGAGTCGGGCCAGCTCGGTGGCAGGCCGGCCGGGTCCGCGGTCCAGGACCGCGGCGACGGCGCCGCCCTCCGGGGCTCGTACGTCCAGGGCGGCGACGGGCCCCGCGCAGCCTGTACGGGCGGCCTCGGCCAGCAGCGCGTGGCGGGTTCCGCATTCGTGGCGGGTCCGGCGCAGTACGTCGGCCAGGTTGGCGCAGTCGCCCAGCAGCCGGCCGTCGCCCCGGGGGACGGGGGCGCGCATCCGGTCCGGGTGGGGGTCGCAGGAGAACACCGAGCGCAGGGCCACGACCACCTGTTCCGCGGCGGTCAGCACCTTGCGCTGGCCGGCGGTGGAGCCCGCGACCCGCAGCGGCAGCAGCGCCGTGCCGAGGCGGTCGTCGGGCAGCGGGGCCCGGGTGACACCGACGGCCCCGCCGGTCAGCCAGGCGGCCTGCACCGAACGCCGGCCGGGGTCGCGCAGGGCGGTGGCGAACAGGATCTGCCCGTCCTGCGACAGGCGTTCACCGGCGATCCGCAGGGCGGGTTCGGCCTGGACGGCGAGGTCGAGCCGGACCGGTCCGGCGGGGCCGTCGACCGTGCAGCCGAGGCGGAACCCGCGCCGCCGCTGGGCGTCGGGCAGGGCCATGTCGGGGATGCGGGCGCCGGGGTCGGGGAAGGCGTCCTCGAGGGTGGCGCCCGCGCCGAGCCCGGCCAGGGCCTCGTAGGCGGCCAGGACCTGGGACTTGCCGCTGCCGCTCGGACCGGCGAATAAGGTGACGGGCCCGATCGGGAAGGCGGCGCCACGGTGCCGCCCGAAGGCGGACAGCCGCAGTTCGGTGATCACGGGCCGCGCATGCGGCTGCCGCTGCGCGGGCTCGACGGGCCGGCCGGAGCCGCGGCGGGCCGCCTGGGCCGGCACGGCCGCCCCACCGGCCGCCCCGCCGGCCGCCACTGCCGGCGCAGGCGGAGCGGCGGCCGGCGGCGGGGTCGGGCCGGGGGCCGTCGGCGGCGCCGTCGCGGGACCGGCGGGCACCGCAGCCGCGGAGGCGACCCGTCCGCCGGACGGCGCGGGCACGGCCGGGTCCGGCGGTGGCCCGCCGGAGGGCCCGCCGGACGGTCCGGTCTCGGGGGAATCGGTACGGGCGTCGCCTAACGCGACGGCGGTGGCGGTGGCGTCCATGCGCCGGACGGTACGGGCCGCCGGGCCCCCCGCGGCCCCGGCGAACCGTTCCTTCGTACGGACCTTCCTACGATCGGGGGACGGCCGCGGCCGCGATCCCCTCGACCTCGGTCCCCACGGGCGCGAGCAGGAAGACGTTCCGGTCCACCCGGTGCATCCCGCTGCCCAGCCCGAAGACCACCCCGCTGCTGAAGTCGAGGATCCGCTTGGCCACTTCGCTGTCCGCGCCGGTGAGGTCGAGCAGGACCGGGATCTGCGCGATCAGGTACTCGGCCACCTCCCGGGCGTCCGCGAAGATCTGGACTCTGATCACCACGAAGCGCCGCTGCTCCGCCGCAGTCGCCCCGGGCGACTTGGGAATCGTGCGGTGGTCCACCCGGGAGGGCCATTCGTTGCGACTGCGCAGGGGTACCACCTGCGCGAGCCCCTCCCACTGTTCGTCGGTGACGTCGTACCTGCTCACCGGGCCGCCTCGGCCGCGCGCTTCATGTGCATCCCCCCATCCTCTCGTGTTTCACCCGTTCAGCCCAACAACGACACGAGTGGTGCCGGGTACTCTCCGGGACCAGGATGAGTTAGGTTAGGCATACCTAACCCACACGGACGATGGAGAGATCCGCATGCGCCTGTTCGGTGACCCCGCAACCTCGGCCGTCCTGCCCACCGCCGCCGAGCGGATCCGGTCGGTCCTGGCCGCCGCCCACTCCATGACGGTGGTCACCGACGGGCTGCGCCGCGAAGTCCGCCACCTCGACGGCGGCGACCCCATGGGCCGGCTGCACCTGCACCCCGCCGAGCCCGGCGGCCACGCCGAGCACCGGCCCGCGATCCGGCTGGAGTTCACCGACGTCGCACCCACCCCCGTACGGGACCGGGTGCGCGCCCGGGTCACCGTGCTGGGCCGGCTGCTCACGCCCTACTCGGACCTGTCCGCCGAGTCCGGCGCCGACTCCACCTGCATGGAGTTCGAGCGGGCCGAGCTCGAGACCGCCGAGGGCATCGCGTACGTCGGCCTGGAGGAGCTGGACGAGGCCGACCCCGACCCGCTCGCCGCGTACGAGGCGGGCATGCTCACGCACCTCCTCGACGAGCACCACGACCTCGTCACGCTGCTGCTGCGCCTGGTCCGGCCGCAGCCCGCGGCCGCGGTCGTGCGCGCCCTGCCGCTCGCCATGGACCGCTACGGGATCACGCTGCGGCTGGAGGAGCGGCGCGGCCACCGCGACGTCCGGCTGCCCTTCCCCTCGCCCCTCGACGACGTCGAGCAGTCGGGCGCGCAGATCCAGGCTCTGTTCAGCGCGGCGCGCAGGCGCTCGCACCGCAACACGCTGCCGGCCTGAGCGGTCCGGAACATCGGGAGCGGGAGCCGTGTTGGGGCGATCATGAAGGCCATCACATACAGCGCATACGGAACTCCCCCCTCCCTCACGGTCGTTGACGTGCCGCAGCCCAAGGTGGGGCCGGACGAGGTGCTCGTCCGCGTCAGGGCCGCCGGTGTCAACCCGGTCGACTGGAAGCTCGCAGCCGGCCACCTGGATTCCGTCCTCGAGGTCCGCCACCCCGTCATACCCGGCTGGGACGTGGCCGGTGTCGTCGAGGCCGTCGGCCCCGACACCTTCGACTTCGCCGTGGGCGACGAGGTGTACGGCTACGTCCGCAAGGAGTGGGTGGAGCTCGGCACGTACGCCGAACTGGTCGCCGCCCCCGTCCGCACCCTCGCCCGCAAGCCGCGCGAGCTGACCTTCGAGCAGGCCGCGGGCCTCCCGCTGGCCGGCCTGACCGCCTACCAGTCGCTGACCCGCGTCGGCGTCAAGGCCGGCGAGACCGTCCTCATCCACTCCGCGGCCGGCGGTACGGGCTCCTTCGGCGTGCAGATCGCGGTCGCGCTCGGCCTGCGGGTCATCGGCACGGCCGGCGCGCACAACCACGACTACCTGCGCTCGCTCGGCGCGGAGCCCGTGCTGTACGGGGAGGGGCTGGCGGACCGGGTCCGCGAGCTCGCGCCCGACGGCGTGGACGCCGCCCTGGACTTCTACGGGGACGGCGTCATCGAGACCCTCCAGTCGCTGGTCCGCCGGCACGACCGGGTGGTGTCCATCGCCGACTACGAGGCCGCCGCGAAGGGCGCACACCAGCTGTCGGTACGCCCGCACACCACCGACCTGGCCTTCCTCGCGGAACTGGCGGACACGGGGAAGCTCACCGTGAACGTGGAACACGCCCTGCCGCTCGCCGAGGCGGCCCGGGCCTGGGAGCTGAGCGCCGCGGGCCGCACCCGCGGCAAGATCGTCCTGACGGTCTGACCAGACCAGGCCGGATGCCGCCGGAGCAGCGGGCTCCGACGGCACGCGAGAGGCCGGCCTCACGGGCGCCGTTACGGGGCGCCGGGGGCGGGGTCCGTCACGAGGCGGTTCCCGCGTACCGGTTGGCCGGGCGGGGCAGGCCGTAGTTCTCGCGCAGGGTGCGGCCGGTGTACTCGGTGCGGAAGAGTCCGCGGCGCTGGAGGATCGGCACGACCTGGTCCACGAAGTCGGTCAGGCCGGTGGGCAGCACGGGCGCCATGATGTTGAAGCCGTCGGCGGCGCCCTGTGTGAACCACTGCTCCAGCTGGTCGGCGATCTGCTCGGGGGTGCCGGCGAAGACGCGGTGGCCTCGGCCGGCCCCGAGGCGGGCGATCAGCTCGCGCAGGTTGAGACCGTCACGGCGGGCGAGTTCGGCGACGAGCGTGAAGCGGCTCTTGTTGCCGTTGATGTCCCGCTCCTCGGGCAGGTCGGGGAGCGGGCCGTCGAGGGGCAGGCCGGTGAGGTCCACCCCCAGCATCCCGGAGAGCTGGGCGAGACCGTACTCCGGAACCTGGAGGTCGGTGAGCTCCTGCTCCAGGGCCTTCGCCTCGGCCTCGGTGGAGCCGATGACGGGGGCGATGCCGGGCAGAACGAGCAGGTCGTCCTCGGCGCGGCCGTACCGGGCCAGGCGGGACTTGAGGTCCTTGTAGAAGGTCTGGCCGTCGGCGAGGGTCTGCTGGGCGGTGAAGACGGCCTCGGCGTACTGCGCGGCGAACTCCTTCCCGGACTCGGAGGAGCCCGCCTGCACCAGCAGCGGGTAACCCTGCGGGGAGCGCGGGACGTTGAGCGGGCCCGCGACGCCGAAGTACTCGCCGCGGTGCGCGGCGGGGTGCAGCTTGTCGGTGTCGGCGTAGATGCCGGCCTCCTTGTCGAGGACGATCGCGTCGTCCTCCCAGCTGTCCCAGAGCTTGGTGGCGACGTCGAGGAACTCACGGGCCCGCTCGTAGCGCAGGCCGTGCTCCAGGTGCTCGTCCCGGTTGAAGTTGCGCGCCTCGTCGAGGGTGCCGGAGGTGACGATGTTCCAGCCGGCCCGGCCGCCGCTGATGTGGTCGAGGGAGGCGAACTTGCGGGCCAGGTTGAAGGGTTCGTTGAAGGTCGTGGAGACGGTGGCGATGAGGCCGATGTGCTCGGTGACGGCGGCGATGGCGGAGAGCAGGGTGAGCGGCTCGAACCCGCCGAGGGCGTTGTAGCGGGCCTTGCCCCACAGGGCGAGCCCGTCGGCGAAGAAGATCGAGTCGAGTCGGCCGCGCTCGGCGGTGCGGGCCAGTTCCTGGAAGTACTTCAGGTCGGTGACGCGTTCGGGGCGGCTCGCGGGGTGGCGCCAGGCGGCGTCGTGGTGGCCGGCGTTCATGAGGAAGGCGTTGAGGTGCAGGGTCCGGGGAGCGGTCATGGCGGGTCCTCGTGGTTCCGGAGTCGTGGCGTGGGGCGGGAAAGGCGTGCCGGCCCGCCCCGCCCGGGCAGGCCGGGCAGGCCGGGTGCGCGGGCGGGCGGGGCGGGCAGCGCGGGCCGGCAGGGCGACAGGGCGTCAGGGCGTCGGGACGTCAGGAGGGGACGCGCCAGGTGCTCAGGCGGCGTTCGATCGTGACCAGGAGCTGGTTGAAGGCCACGCCGATGGCGGAGATGGTGACGATGCCCGCGTACATCTGCGGGATGGCGAAGTTGAACTGCGAGGCGTTGATCAGGTAGCCCAGGCCCGCCTTCGCGCCGATCATCTCGGCGGCCACGAGGACGAGGATGGAGATGGCGCCGGCGAGCCGGATGCCGGTGAAGACGGCCGGTACGGAGGCCGGCAGGATCACCTTCTGGAAGAGCCTCGGGGTGGACAGGTCCATCGAGCGGGCCAGCCGGACGAGGGTGGGGTCGGCGTTCCCGACGGCGCTGATGGTGTTCAGCAGGATCGGCCACACGCAGGCGTAGACCACGATGGACACCTTCGAGGTCTCGCCGATGCCGAGCAGGAGCACGAACACCGGCAGCAGGGCCAGGGCGGCGGTGTTGCGGAACAGCTCCAGCAGCGGGCCGAGCAGGGCGGCGACGGGCCGGTACCAGCCGATGAGCAGCCCCAGCGGGACGGCCACGGCGACGGCGATGGCGAAGCCGCCGAAGGAGCGGACCAGGCTGGCCCAGGTGTGCCGGCCGAGTTGGCCGTTGCCCAGGAGCTCCCACCAGGCGGCGGCCACCTCGCTGACCGGCGGCAGGAAGGTCGGGTCCGCCAGGCCGAGCCGGGGCGCGGCCTCCCACAGGCCGAGCAGGGCGAGGACCGCCGCCGACCGCAGGGCGACGGCCCGCAGCCTGCGTCCCAGCGCTCTGAGGGGCTGCCGGGCGGCGCGTTGCGGTGGCCGGAGGTCGGGCACCGGACGCGGCGGGGGCGCGGAGTCCCGTACGTCCTCGGCGGGAGCCGGTGCGGCGGGCAGCACGGCGGGGGCAGCGGTATCGGTTCCGGTGCTCATACGGAGGCCTCCTCCTTCTCCAGTTGCTGGGCGCGGGCCACCTCGTCGTGGAGGAGGGTCCATATCTCGTGGCGGTAGCGGGCGAACTCCGGGCTGGACCGCAGGTCCTCGCCCTGCGGGCCGGCGGCGGACGCCGGGGCCGGGCCGGTGCCGTCTGCGGTGCCGTCTGCGGTGCCGTTTCCGGTGCCCGGGCGTTCGCCGAAGGTGACGGGGACGATCTCCTTGATCCGCCCCGGCCGGGAGGTCATGACCGCCACCCTCTGGCCGAGGTACACGGCCTCCTCGATGCCGTGCGTGATGAAGATGACGGTCTTCCCGGTGCGCTGCCAGATGCGGCGCAGCTCGTCCTGGAGGGATTCGCGGGTCTGGGCGTCGAGGGCGGCGAACGGCTCGTCCATCAGCAGCACGTCGGGGTCGTACGCCAGCGAGCGGGCGATGGCCACGCGTTGGCGCATGCCGCCGGAGAGCTGGTGCGGATGCCGGTCCTCGAAGCCCGTCAGGCCGACGAGGTCGAGGAACTCCCGCGCCCGGTCCTTGCGTTCGCGGCGCGGGACGCCGGTGGCCTCCAGGCCGAACTCGACGTTGCCGAGCGCCGTGCGCCACGGCAGCAGCGCGTACTGCTGGAACACGATGCCCCGGTCGAGGCCCGGCCCGGTGACCGGCTTGCCGTCGAGCAGGATCCGGCCGGCCGTCGGGGTCGACAGGCCGCCGAGGAGGTCCAGGAGGGTGGACTTGCCGCAGCCGCTGGGGCCGACGACCACGAGGAACTCGCCGCTGCGGATCTCCAGGTCGATGCCGTCGAGGGCCGTGAAGTCCCCGAAGGTCTTGCGGACGCCCTCGAACACGATCTTCGCCATGGCCGTCGTCACCCCTTCCCGTTTCCGTTGAACTCGTTGGTGTAGAGGTCGGTCGCCTTCAGCTGGCCCTCCTTGATGTCGCCGCGCTCGGCGAGCCAGTCCAGCCAGACCTGGAACTCCTTGTCGGATATCCGGCCGCCGGCCTCCGCGACGCCGTACGAGCGCCAGTACTTGAGGGTGGCGGTGTCCTCGTTGCGGCCGCGCTTGGTGACGATCTCCGTCATCCGGGCGGTGACCTGCTCGTGCGGTGTGGTGCGGGACCACTCGATGGCCTTGCCCACTGCGGTGACGAAGGTCCGGACGGTGTCGGGGTTCTCCTTGATGAAGCGCTTCGTCATCACGTAGCTGCCCGCGCTGAACGGGCCGAGCAGTTCGAAGTCGGAGAAGAGCGGGCGGATCCCGCCGGCGGCGAGGGCCTTGTCGCGCAGCACCCCGCCGAGTACGGCGACGTCGATCTGCTTCTGCCGCAGGACCTGTTCGGTGTTGACCGGCGGGACCACCAGGGATTCGACCTTGGCCGAGTCCGCCTTCGACACCCCGTTGCGCTTCAGGTAGATCTCCAGCATGGCCTGGGCGTGCGCCCCCAGGGTGTTCATGCCGACCTTCTTGCCGATCAGGTCGCGGGCGGTTCGCAGGGGGCTGTCCTCAAGGACGTAGTAGCCGCTGTAGGAGTGCTGGTCGGAGCCGTAGTAGGAGATGACGGAGGTGATCGGGGCCTTGCTGGCGGCCAGTTTGACCACGGCGCCGTTGAAGGCGCCGCCGAAGTGGATCTGGCCGGTGGCGGCGGACTGGATGTCCTGCGGGCCGCTGATGGTGTTGCCGATCCACTCCAGCTTGACGTCGCCGAGGTAGCCGAGGTCGGCGGCGAGTTCGGGGAGTGTGACGGCTCCCACGCTGCCCTGGTACTTGAGGGTGGTGACCTGGCTCGACGAACCGGAGCCGGATCCACCGCCGGCGGTGGCCGTGCCGCAGCTCACCGCGGCCGCCGAGATGCCGAGCAGGGTCAGGAACTGGCGCCGGGAGGTGGTGGTCGAGGTGAGGGCTGCGGGCATGACGGATCCTTGTCGGTACGGGTCGCGAGGGGCGGGGCGGGACTTACGGGGCGGCGGTGGCGGTGAGGGCGTCGGCCGCGGTCAGCGCGGGGGCGGGGGCCGGTGCGGTGGCGGGGGCCGGGGTGGTGGCCGGGGCCGGCGGGCCGGCGGCGGTCGGGGGGCGGCCGGCGACGCGCAGGGCATCCGCGAACTCGTCGACGGCCTGGAGGAGGTCGAGCTCCGCCTCGGGCCGCAGCCGGTCGGGGCCGGAGCCGCGCTCGACGGTGGAGTCCAGGACGAACCGGCCGGCGGTGACATGCCGGGCGCCCAGGGCGGCGAGCACGGGACGCAGCGCGTAGTCGATGGTCAGGACGTGGGCGAGGCTGCCGCCGGTGGCGAGCGGGAGAACCGCTTTGCCGACGAGGCCGTCCTGCGGCAGCAGGTCGAGGAAGGCCTTGAGCAGGCCCGTGTACGAGGCCTTGTAGACCGGGGTCGCGATGACGAGGCCGTCGGCCTCGGCGACGGCTTCGAGGGCGCGGCGGATCTCGGGCTCGCCGCGCCGGGCGGCCAGCAGGTCCGCGGCGGGAAGCTCGCGCACGGCGAGGCGGGCGGTCTCGAAGCCGGGATGGGAGCGGGTCAGGTGGCGCAGGGCGAGGTCGGCGACCACATCGGTGCGGGAGTGGGCGGAGGGGCTGCCGGTGAGGGCGAGCAGCTTGGGCACGGTGGCTCCTTGGGCGGCGTACGGTCTCTGCGGGATCGGGCCTGTGCCGGATCAGGCCTGTGCCGGATCAGGCGGCGGGGGCGTCGGAGGTGGACGCGCCCGAGGCGATGCCGAAGGCCGGGTCCGGGACGGTCTCCGGGCTGAGCAGGCGGGACGGGGCTCCGTCGGGGCCGACCGGGACGTCGCCGTCGACGGTGACGCGGCGCAGGGTGCGCTCGTGGTCGTCGGAGTCGTCCACGCCGTAGTGCTGGGTGGCGCGGTTGTCCCAGATTGCGACGTCGCCGGGCTGCCACTGCCAGCGGACGGTGTTCTCCGGGCTCTCGATGTGGGCCTGGAAGAGGTCGAGCAGCGCCCGGGAGTCGCGGCCGGTGAGGCCCTGGATCCGCTGGACGAAGTTGCCGAGCAGCAGGGTGCGTTCGCCGGTCTCGGGGTGGACGCGGACCACCGGGTGCTCCGTGAGGAACTTGGTGGAGGTGAACACCTCGCGGTACTGGGCCAGTGCCTCGGGGAGGGTGTCGGGCCGCAGGGCGGCGTAGTCGTACTCGTTGGAGTGGACCGCGCGCAGGCCGTCGGCGAGGGCGCGCAGCGGCTCGGGGAGGTGGGTGTAGGCGGTGGCCGTGTTGGCCCAGAGGGTGTCGCCGCCGTACGGGGGGATGGTCACCGCGCGGAGGATGGAGAAGGCGGGGTAGGCGGGGACGAAGGTGACGTCGGTGTGCCACTGATTGGCGCGGGCGCCGTGGTGGGAGTCGATGCCGAGGGCGTAGCGGCCGTCCGCGGAGGGAACGGTGGGGTGCGCGACCGGAGCGCCGAGCAACTCGGCGAAGGCCTCGTGGGAAGCCTCGTCGAGGTGCCCCTGGCCGCGGAAGAAGACGACCTTGTGGGCGAGGAGGGCGGCGCGGATGCCGGCGACGTCGGCCTCGGCCAGGTCGCCGCCGAGCCGGACGCCGCCGATCTCGGCGCCGATGCGGCCGCCGATCTTGGTGACGGTGAGGGTGGCGTGGGTGTGGGTGTGCGTGGCAGTGGCCATGGTGACTCCTGGGTGCGGCCGCGGTGGTTATTTCCGCAGCGGAAGAAATGGAGCGGTGAAGGACCGGACGACGGCTACGGGTACGGGGGTCGGTGCCCTGCGGCTACGGGGCGGGTGGCGTTCGGGCACGTGGGTTGGCAGTTGACGCGTACGGTCGGGGTCCGGGGCGTCGGACCGAGGTCGCGGAGGACCCCCGGTCCGGCGACCCGGCGGCCTGCGGGCCACCGGCCGGGCGACACAGACCGGCCGACCGGCCGGCCTCGGGCCGCAAGCCCCGGACCGACGGCTCACCGGCCCGGGCCGCTGGGGACGACGGTCCGGCCGCCGGCGGCCTACGGACCACCGGCGTGGACCCGCCGGGCCGGCCGGCCTGCGGGCCGTCGGGCCGACGGACCACCCAGCCGGTGGCCCCGCCGGGTAGCGCAGACCGGCCGACCGGCCGGCCTCGGGCCGCAAGCCGCGGGACCGACGGTCCGACGCCCTGCGGGCCACCTGCCTGGTGGGCCCGCCGGGTAGCGCAGACCGATCGACCTGCGGGCCGACGGATCACCGGCACGGGCCGCCGGGGACGACGGTCCGGCCGCCGGCGGCCTGCGGACCACCGGCCGGGGGCCCGCCGGGCGTCGCAGACCGGTCGGTCTGCGGGCTCCCGGGCTGCGGGGCTTCGGGCTCGTGATCCGGGGGCCATGGCCCGGGCCCGTCAACCGCCGCAGGCTGCGGACGGCTGACCGCGGTCGGTTCGACTGGCCGGCCGGTGGACGCAGGGCACGACCGCGGTCCGGCTCGGCAGCCGGCCCGTGCCTGCCGCCGGGCCGGTGACCCGGCGGTTTCGGCGGCCCGGGGGCGCGAGCGCCGTCGGTGAGGTCAGGGGCGACAGGGGGCCGGACAGCGGCCCGGACACTCGCCCGGCGTGGTGCAGGGGCCGGGGGTGCGGAGCCGCGGGGCGAGGAGTTCGTTCGCGGTCATGTCCCGGAGCGTGTCAGCGCCCCGGACCCCGGTCAACCCCCGTCCGCGGCCACCCCGCGCATGCCCCGCCGGCCTCCGCTTCCACCCCGTACACCCGCTCCGACCTGCCCTTTCCCTCGTACGCCGCCTCACCCGCCACCCACCTTCGGCGGCCGAAAACCGTGGCCGGATTTCACGGTGCCGCAACGCGGCAGCCACGCGTTCGCCGGGATCCGTACCGGAGGGCCCGCATACCGGACGGGCACCGGTTTCCGGCCCCGGCGTAGGGGCCCGGGCCAAGGCCCGGGGCAGGCACCCGGCCCGCCGACCCGCGCAGAGAGTCCGGCACGGGAACCCGGCGCCCTCCGGGACCCTGCCGTGCCGCTGCTGGTGGACGCGGCGGCGGCCGGGGACCCGCGCGGTGGGCCGTGCGGCGTCCCTTCTGTCGGATGTCTTCAATCCGGCGGTCATGGTCGTGACCGAGCCGGCGAGTGTCCTGCACGCGGGCCGCCTGGAGGAGCTGCGGGCCGCCGCGCCGGAGCTCTCGCACGTCTGCGACGACCCCGAACGGATCGTGGTCCCGCACGCGGGTCCGGCCGGGCTCCCGGAGGCCGCCGCAACCGTGCTGCTCAGCCGGGTGTTGCAGGACTCTCTCGGTACGGTCCGAGAGGGGGAGATCACACCCGTCGGTATGGTGCCACCTGAGCGCGCTCCCCTACATTCGAGCCATGACGGTCCTGCCTGACGACGGGCTCTCCCTGGCCGCCGAGTTCCCTGACGCGACGCATGAGCAGTGGCAGCGCCTTGTAGAAGGCGTACTGCGCAAGTCGGGCAAGGAAGCATCCGGCGAGGCCGCAGAAGATGCGCTGTCCACCCGACTCGAGGACGGGCTCACCACCCGCCCGCTGTACACCGCGCCGTCCGACGGGACGGTGCCCGACACCGGTTTTCCCGGCTTCGCCCCCTTCGTCCGCGGAGGCAGGCCGGAAGGCACCACCGCGAACGGCTGGGACGTGCGCCAGCGCCTCGCGGGCACCGATCCGCAGCGCCTGAACGAGGCGGCCCTCGCCGACCTGGAGAACGGGGTCACCTCCCTCTGGCTCACCGTGGGCGGCGGCGGCATCCCGGTCGACGGCCTCGCCCGGGCCCTGGACGGGGTCTACCTGGACCTCGCCCCGATCGCCCTGGACGCCGGCGCCGACTACGCCGGCGCCGCCCGTGCGCTGCTGGACCTGTTCGCCGAGCGCTCGGTGGCTCCGGAGGCCGTGCGGGCCTCCCTGGGCGCCGACCCGCTGGGCCACGAGGCGCGGACCGGCGAGGCGCTGGACCAGGCCGCCGCCGTGGAGCTGGCCCGGGAGGCCGCCGCCGGCCTGCCCGGGGTGCGGGCGCTGACCGTGGACGCCCTGCCCTACCACGAGGCCGGCGGCAGCGCCGCCGAGGAGCTGGGGCTGTCGCTGGCCACCGGCGTCGCCTACCTGCGCGCCCTCTCCGCAGGTGGGCTGGGCGTCGAAGCCGCGCTCGGCCAGCTGGAGTTCCGGTACGCCGCGACCGCGGACCAGTTCCTCACCATCGCCAAGTTCCGCGCCGCGCGCCGGCTGTGGGCCCGGATCGCCGAGGCCTCGGGGGCCCCGGAGGCGGGTGCCCAGCTCCAGCACGCCGTCACCTCGCCGGTGATGATGACCCGCCGCGACCCGTGGGTGAACATGCTGCGCACCACCGTGGCCTGCATGGCCGCGGGTGTCGGCGGCGCCGACTCGGTCACGGTGCTCCCCTTCGACAACGAACTGGGGCTGCCGGACGCCTTCGCGCGCCGCATCGCCCGCAACACCTCCACGATCCTGCTGGAGGAGTCCCACCTGGCCCGGGTGATCGACCCGGCGGGCGGTTCGTACTACGTCGAGCGCCTCACCGACGAACTCGCCCACGCCGCCTGGGAGTTCTTCCGGACGGTGGAGAAGGCCGGCGGCCTGGCCGCCGCCCTGCGCTCCGGCCTGGTCGCCGAACGCCTCGCCGCCACCTGGGCGGAGCGCTCCAAGAAGCTGGCCAAGCGGCGCGAGCCGATCACCGGGGTCAGCGAGTTCCCGCTGCTGTCGGAGAAGCCGGTCGTCCGCGAGCCGGCGCCCGCGGCTCCCACGGGCGGGCTGCCGCGCGTACGGCGCGACGAGGCCTACGAGGCCCTGCGGGCCCGCAGTGACGCGCACCTGGCGGCGACCGGCGCCCGGCCGAGGATCTTCCTCGCCGCGCTGGGCCCGGCGGCCGCGCACACCGCGCGCGCCACCTTCGCCTCGAACCTGTTCCAGGCGGGCGGGATCCAGTCCGTGCACGATCCGGTGTCGGTGGACGCGCAGACGGCCGCCGAGGCGTACGCGGCGAGCGGCGCCGACGGCATGGCCGTGCTCTGCTCCAGCGACGCGCTGTACGAGGAGCAGGCCGCGGCGGTGGCCGGGGCGCTGCGCGCCGCGGGCGCCACGACCGTCTTCCTCGCCGGCCGGCCGGGCACCGCAGAGGCTTCCGTGGACGAGTACGTCTTCGCCGGCTGTGACGCCGTCGCCGTGCTGTCCTCCGTACTCGACCGGATGGGAGTGCCCGCATGAGCATCCCCGATTTCTCCGAGCTGGCGCTCGGTCCCACCGCCGCCGCCGGGGTCTCGGAGGAGCAGTGGCGCTCCTCGGTGAAGGAGTCCACCGGCACCGCGGCCGCCGACCTGCTGTGGGAGACGCCCGAGGGCATCGGCGTCAAGCCGCTCTACACCGGGCGGGACGTGGAGGGCCTGGACTTCCTGCGCACGTACCCGGGCGTGGCCCCGTACCTGCGCGGCCCGTACCCGACGATGTACGTCAACCAGCCGTGGACGATCCGGCAGTACGCCGGCTTCTCCACGGCCGAGGAGTCGAACGCCTTCTACCGGCGCAACCTGGCGTCCGGTCAGAAGGGCCTGTCGGTGGCCTTCGACCTGCCCACGCACCGCGGCTACGACAGCGACCACCCGCGCGTGACCGGTGACGTCGGCATGGCGGGCGTGGCGATCGACTCGATCTACGACATGCGGCAGCTGTTCGACGGGATCCCGCTGGACAGGATGTCGGTGTCGATGACGATGAACGGCGCGGTGCTGCCGGTCCTCGCGCTGTACATCGTGGCGGCGGAGGAGCAGGGGGTCTCCCCCGACAAGCTGGCCGGGACCATCCAGAACGACATCCTCAAGGAGTTCATGGTCCGCAACACCTACATCTACCCGCCGAAGCCCTCGATGCGGATCATCTCCGACATCTTCGCGTTCACCTCGCAGAAGATGCCGCGGTACAACTCGATCTCCATCTCCGGCTACCACATCCAGGAGGCCGGTGCCACGGCCGACCTGGAGCTGGCGTACACCCTCGCGGACGGTGTGGAGTACCTGCGGGCCGGACAGGCGGTGGGGCTGGACGTGGACGCGTTCGCGCCGCGCCTGTCGTTCTTCTGGGCGATCGGCATGAACTTCTTCATGGAGGTCGCCAAGCTGCGGGCGGCGCGCCTGCTGTGGGCGAAGCTGGTGAAGCAGTTCGACCCGAAGAACGCCAAGTCGCTTTCGCTGCGCACGCATTCGCAGACGTCGGGCTGGTCGCTGACGGCGCAGGACGTCTTCAACAACGTGACGCGCACGTGCATCGAGGCGATGGCGGCGACCCAGGGCCACACCCAGTCGCTGCACACCAACGCCCTCGACGAGGCGCTCGCGCTGCCGACGGATTTCTCGGCGCGCATCGCCCGCAACACCCAGCTGCTGCTGCAGCAGGAGTCGGGGACCTGCCGGTCGATCGACCCGTGGGGCGGCAGCGCGTACGTGGAGAAGCTGACGTACGACCTGGCGCGGCGGGCCTGGCAGCACATCGAGGAGGTCGAGGCGGCCGGCGGCATGGCGCAGGCCATCGACGCGGGCATCCCGAAGCTGCGCGTGGAGGAGGCCGCGGCCCGTACGCAGGCCCGGATCGACTCCGGCCGCCAGCCGGTGATCGGCGTCAACAAGTACCGCGTGGACAGCGACGAGGCGATCGAGGTCCTCAAGGTCGACAACTCCTCGGTGCGCGCCCAGCAGATCGCCAAGCTGCGGCGGCTGCGCGAGGAGCGCGACGAGGCGGTCACCCAGGACACGCTGCGGGCGCTGACGAACGCGGCGGAGCGCGGCGACGGCAACCTCCTCGCGCTGGCGGTGGACGCGGCGCGCGCCAAGGCGACCGTGGGTGAGATCTCGGACGCACTGGAGAAGGTGTACGGGCGGCACGCGAGCCAGATCCGTACGATCGCGGGTGTGTACCGAAACGAGGCGGGCGAGTCCCCGTCGGTGGAGCGCACCCGTGCGCTGGTGGACCGGTTCGAGGAGGCGGAGGGGCGGCGTCCGCGGATCCTGGTCGCGAAGATGGGCCAGGACGGGCACGACCGCGGCCAGAAGGTGATCGCGACGGCCTTCGCCGACCTGGGCTTCGACGTGGACGTCGGCCCGCTGTTCCAGACCCCGGCGGAGGTGGCCCGCCAGGCCGTCGAGGCGGACGTCCACGTGGTGGGCGTGTCGTCGCTGGCGGCCGGCCACCTGACCCTCGTCCCGGCGCTGCGTGAGCAGCTGGCGGAGGAGGGCCGCGAGGACATCATGATCGTCGTGGGTGGGGTGATTCCGCCGGCCGATGTCCCGACGCTGCTGGAGATGGGCGCGACCGCGGTGTTCCCGCCCGGCACGGTCATCCCGGACGCGGCCCACGACCTGGTGACGCGGCTGGCCGCGGACCTGGGCCACGAGCTGTAGGCGGGCGCCGGTGCCGAAGATCGACATCGAGGCGTACGCGAAGGGGGTGCTCGACGGGAAGCGCGCGTTCATCGCGCGGGCGATCACCCTCGTCGAGTCCACCCTGCCCGCGCACCGGGCGCTCGCACAGGGCCTGTTGACGGAGTTGCTGCCGCACTCGGGCCGGGCGCGCCGGATCGGCATCAGCGGGGTGCCCGGGGTGGGCAAATCCACCTTCATCGACGCTTTCGGCACGATGCTGACGGGGCTCGGGCACCGGGTGGCGGTGCTCGCGGTGGACCCGTCGTCGACGCGCACGGGCGGCTCCATCCTGGGTGACAAGACCCGGATGGAGCGGCTGTCGGTGGATCCGGCGGCGTTCGTTCGGCCGTCGCCGTCGGCGGGGACGCTGGGCGGGGTCGCCAAGGCCACCCGCGAGTCGATGATCGTGATGGAGGCCGCGGGCTACGACGTGGTCCTCGTCGAGACGGTCGGCGTGGGCCAGTCGGAGACCGCGGTGGCGGGGATGGTCGACTCCTTCCTCCTGCTGTCGCTGGCCCGTACGGGCGACCAGCTGCAGGGCATCAAGAAGGGCGTCCTGGAGCTGGCCGACGTCCTGGCGGTGAACAAGGCGGACGGCCCCCACGAGCGGGACGCGAAGGCCGCCGCGCGGGAACTGTCGGGTGCGCTGCGGCTGATGCACCCGGTGGACGCGGCCTGGACGCCGCCGGTCCTGACGTGCAGCGCCCGGGAGTCGACGGGCCTGGACGAGGTGTGGAGGCGCCTGGAGCAGCACCGGACCCTGCTGGACGCGGGCGGCCGGCTGGCGGCGAAGCGGGCGGCGCAGCAGGTGGAGTGGACCTGGTCGATGGTCCGCGACGAGCTGCTGGAGCGGCTGCGCGCCGACCCGGCCGTACGGGAGCTCGCGCCGGACCTGGAGGACGCGGTGCGGGCGGGCTCGCTCACCCCGACGTCGGCGGCGGACCGCATCCTGTCGGCGTTCGGCGGCTGACAGCGGCGGACCGGGCGGCACCCCGGCAGGGGGGCCGTCCGGTCACTCGCAGAACACCGCGGTGGTCGAAGGCAGTCGCTCGGCGCCCCGGACCCGGCCGCGGCCCGCGAGGACGTGGACCTCCTTCAGGTCGGGGAGTGCGGCCATCGGCCCGATGTCGATGCCGAGGTCGCCCTCCGCGGTGAACTTCCCCAGGAAGCGGCATGCGCGGAGCCCCGGGAACGCCAGGGGCAGTCGGCGGACCACCATGCGCAGGACGGCGTCCGCCGCCTCGATCGGGGCCATGCCGGCGGGCATTACCCTCCCGGGCGTCACCGGCCTCACCCTCGACGGCGGCTGCGGGGAGAAGTGCGCGGGGCCCGGCCGCCGTGGCCGCGGCTACGCCTGGACGAGTACCGGGCTCTGCGGGGTCAGGGCCTCGCGGAGGATGCGGGCCTGTTCCGCGGCGTCCTCGGTGGCGAGGAGGGCGGAGAGGACCGCGATGCGGGCCTGGCCGGCGCGGAGGGTGCCCGTGGGGACGGCGCCGGCGGCGACGAGGTCGACGGCGCCGCCGTGCGTGTAGATCTCGGTGACCGGTCCGGCCATGACCCGGGTGGTCAGGGCGACCAGGACCCCGCGCGCGACGGCGGCCCGGACCGCTTCGGCGATCTCCGGGGTGGCGTTGCCCGCGCCGGTCCCGACGAGGACGATGCCGCGGGCGCCGGCCTCGACGGAGGCGTTCAGGAGTACGGGGTCGGCGTCGGCGTGGTGCATGACGACGTCCACGCGGGGCGGGAGTTCGGGCATCGCGGGCAGCGGGAGCGCGGCCGGGCGCTGGGGGGTGCGCAGGACGGTGACCTTGCCGAAGCCGATCTTC
The DNA here is from genome assembly GCF_001953875.1 of Streptomyces amritsarensis. GTDB lineage: Bacteria > Actinomycetota > Actinomycetes > Streptomycetales > Streptomycetaceae > Streptomyces > Streptomyces amritsarensis. The sequence goes on along the minus strand of NZ_MQUR01000065.1, from coordinate 18,411 downwards.
CCGAGCAGTTCCTTGGAGGGGTCCGCGAACGCGTCCAGCTCCACGGCCTGCGTCTTCACGGTGCCGCGGGCCGCGTGCACGCGGCCGGCGAAGGCGATGAGGACGCCGAGTCCCCGGGTGGTGGCGGCGGTGAGCAGTGCGTCGTACAGGTTTCCCGGGCCGTCGCCGTCGGCGGTGCCCATGGGCCGCTGCGAGCCGGTGAAGACCACGGGGCGCGGGTCGTGGTGGTGGAGGTCGACGAGGAACGCCGACTCCTCCAGGGTGTCGGTGCCGTGGGTGACGACGACGCCGTCGACGCCGGGGTCGGCGAGGACCTCGTGCACGGTGCGCAGGAGGGTGAGCTGGTGGGCCGTGGTGAGGCGGGGGCTGTTCACGCTGTAGAGGTCGACGACCTCGACGGTCATGCCCTCGGGCAGCGGGGCCGTGGCGATGACCTCCGTGCCGTCGGCGTCCGCCGCGAATCCGGAGCCCTGCCAGCGGCTGGCTATCGTGCCGCCGGTGCTGATGACGACGATCCGTCCCATGCTGCGTGGCCACCCTTCACTCGCACATATGTACTCAAAGCAGCAATGATAGAGCGATTGGGACGCAATATGCTTGCGTCTTCCACCGCGTTGACCGGGACTCCGTGGGTGATAATTGCGCCATGGACGCCATTGACCGCGATATCTTGCGCGAGCTTCAGTCCGACGGGCGGCTGAGCAACCAGGAGCTCGCCCAGCGGGTGGGCCTGACGCCGTCGCCCTGCATGCGGCGGGTGCGCCAGCTGGAGCAGGACGGGGTGATCCAGGGCTATCGGGCCGTGATCGATCCCGAGGCGGTGGAGCGCGGCTTCGAGGTGCTCGTCTCGGTGGAGGTGCGCCGCGACCGCGAGGCGGTCGAGGCTTTCGAGGCCGCCCTCCAGGACATCCCGGACGTCATCGAGGCCTACCGCCTCTTCGGGAGCCCCGGCTGCCTGCTGCGGATCGCCGTCGCGGACCTGCGCGCGTACGAGCGGCTGTGGATCGAGAAGCTGACCGCCCTCACCGGCATCACCGAGGTCAACTCGCAGATCATCATGAAGCGCATCAAGGAGCCGACCGGCCTGCCCGTGGACCACTGAGCCGCATGCCGGCCGACACGCCGGGTCGGGGCGTATGGCTGTCGGGGCCTGGGGCCCGCTCCTGCTCGGGCCGGTCCGGCACGCCGGCCAGGTCGAGCGGGGCCGGTCGGCGAGCGGTCCCGGCGCAGCGGGGCGGCGGGGGCCGCGCAGACGCCCGTACCCGGCGGCAACAGGGCCGTCGGGTACGGGCGTCCGGGTCGTGCGGCGGGGGTCAGCGCAGGGCGCCGGCCTCCTGCCCGCGGTGCTGCTGGGCGGGCACGGCGGGAGCGGTGCGGCTCAGCTTCTCGCCCTCGACGTCCATGTTGGGCAGCACCCGGTCGAGCCAGCGGGGCAGCCACCAGGCCGAGCGGCCGAGCAGGGCGAACAGGGCGGGCACGAGGGCCATGCGGACCACGAAGGCGTCGAAGAGGACGGCGATGGCGAGGCTGAAGCCGACCATCTTGACGAAGACGTTGTCCTCCATGATGAAGCCGGAGAAGACGCTGACCATGATGATCGCGGCGGCGCCGACCACCCGGCCGCCGTAGCGGAAGCCGGTGACCACCGCCTCCTTGGGCTGCGCCCCGTGGACGTGGGCCTCCCGCATCCGGGTCACGAGGAAGACCTCGTAGTCCATCGCGAGGCCGAACACCACACCGATCATGAAGATCGGCAGCGTGCTCATGATCGGGCCGGGCTGCTCGACGCCGAAGAAGTCTCCGAGCCAGCCCCACTGGAAGACGGCCACGACCGCGCCGAGGGCCGCGCTCACGGAGAGCAGGAAGCCGAGGGCCGCCTTGAGCGGGACGAGCAGCGAGCGGAAGACGAGGACCAGCAGGAGGAAGGCGAGTCCGACGACCAGGCCCAGGTAGGGCAGCATCGCGTCGTCGAGGGTCTGGGAGAAGTCGATGAACAGGGCGGTCTGGCCGGTCACCAGGATCTCGGCGCCGCCGTTGCCCGCCCCGAGGGTGCCCGCGGCGCCCCGGATGTGGCCGACGAGCTCCTCGGTCTCGGTCTCGGTGGGTCCGGTCTTCGGGATGACGGTGAGGACCGCGGTGTCGCCCTTGTCGTTGGGCGTGGCGGGGGTGACGGTGGCGACGCCCTCGATCTTGGCGAGCTCCTTGCCCACGCCGGCGGCGGCGGTAGCGGCGTCCTTGGCCTGGACGGTGACCATCAGCGGCCCGTTGAACCCGGCCCCGAAGGACTCCGACAGCATGTCGTAGGCCTTGCGCTGGGTGGTCTCCGGGGCCATGGTGCCCTCGCCGGGCAGGCCGAGCTGGAGGCTCGCGGCCGGCACCGCGACGGCGCCGAGGCCGACGACGCCGAAGAGGAGGACGACGAGCGGGCGGCGGACCACGAACCGCGCCCAGCGGGTGCCCAGGTTCGGCTTCGGACCCTTGGCGGCCCGCTTGTCGGCCTTGCGCTGCTGGCGCTCGGTGAGGGGCTTGCCGCTGTACTGCTTGCGGTCCCGGCGGGGCATGACCTTGACCGGCGCGAAGCCGAGGAGGGCCGGAACGAAGGTGACCGCGATGAGGACGGCGACGGCGACGGTGCCGGCCGCGGCGAGGCCCATCTTGGTGAGCATCGGGATGTTCACCACGGTGAGGCCGGCGAGGGCGACGATGACGGTGAGGCCGGCGAAGACGACGGCGGAGCCGGCCGTGCCCACTGCCCGTCCCGCCGCGTCCTGGCGCTCACGGCCCTCGGCCATCTCGGAGCGGTAGCGGGAGACGATGAAGAGGGCGTAGTCGATGCCGACCGCGAGGCCGATCATCAGCGCGAGGGTGGACGTCGTGCTGGACAGGCCGAGGGTGCTGCCGAGCGCGGTGATGGCCGCGCCGCCGATGGCGACGCCGAGGATGGCCGTGAGCAGCGGCATGCCCGCGGCGATCATCGAACCGAAGGTGAGGACCAGGACGATCGCGGAGACGAGGATGCCGATGCCCTCGGCGCCGCCGCCCGGCGCTCCGTCGACCTTGACGGCGTCACCGCCGGCCTCGACGACGAGACCGGTGGCCCGGGCGTCCGCGAGCGCCTTGTCGAGGCCGTCGTGGGCCTCGTCGGTCAGCTTGAGCGCGGTCAGCTTGTAGGTGGCGACGGCGTAGGCCGTGGTGCCGTCCTGGCTGATGGCGTTGGTCTTGAAGGGGTCGGACGCGGAGACCACGTCCGGCGCCTTGGCGAGAGCCCCGACGAGGGTCTCGACCTTGGCCTTCTGGGCGGGGTCGGAGAGCTTCTCGCCGCCGGGCGTACGGACCACCACGCGGGCGGTGGCCCCGTCCACGCTCATGGCCGGGAACTTCTCCTTCAGCAGGTCGAAGGCCTTCTGGGACTCCGTACCCGGCATCGAGAACGTATCGGCGGGCGGAGCCGGCGCGGTGGAGGCGGCGAACCCGACCCCGACCAGAACGGCGACCCACAAGAGTGCGACCAAACCGCGTCGCCGGAAGGCGAATCGTCCCACTTTGTAAAGGAAGGTGGCCATAGCGAAAAGAACTCCTGTTTGAATCGGTGGTGCGAGCGGGGTGATTCCGGTCAGGGCGGTCGGCGCGGCCGGCCAGGGGCCTGGACCCGGGGCGGGCCGGTGGGGCGAAGTCCGTGACGGCGGGATCAGGGAAGGCGGGTCGGGGTGGCGGCGCCGGGATCGATCGGCGCCGCTTCCGTGACGCCATCATGGCACATCCATGGCGCCACTGTCGCGCCATTTCTGAGCCACGTGGCGGGAGCGGCTGAATAGAGTCGGTTGCGCGACGTCCGGACGGGGCGCTCGGCGGCGCCGCCCGGACCGCACCGACCTGGGCGTGCGAGGCCGCGGACGGACCCGATTCCGGTGACCGGCCGGGCGCCGCAGGGTGGTTGGTATCGGCCACGCTCCCTCACGGGCCCCTGCCCCACAGGGTGGCGCCGGGTGAAGCCATGAGGAGCCACAGTGGCGCCACCATGGCGGGCCGGTAACCGGTCCCGAGCGGCCGACCCGCTCACAGCCGCATCCCCGCGCGGTCCCGATCCGCCCGATCCGCCCGGCCCGGCTCCGGGGTCGGCTCCGGGGCCGACTCCGGCTCCGGGTCCGGCACGATCACCGTGCCCACGCCCTCGTCCGTGAACATCTCCAGCAGGACCGCGTGCGGTACCCGCCCGTCGATCACGCGTGCGGTGCCGACACCGCCCCGCACGGCGTGCAGGCAGCCGGTCATCTTGGGGACCATCCCGTCGGCGAGCTCCGGCAGCAGCTTCTCCAGCTCGCGGGCGGTGAGCCGGGCGATGACCTCCCCGCCGGCCGGCCAGCCCGCGTACAGGCCCTCGACGTCGGTGAGCATCACGAGCGCCTGCGCGCGCAGCGCGGTGGCCAGTGCGGCCGCCGCCGTGTCGGCGTTGACGTTGTAGACGTGGCCGTCCTCGGCGCTGCGGGCGACGGAGGAGACGACCGGAATGCGACCGTCCGCGAGCAGTGCCTCGATGGCTCCGGTGTCCACCCGGGTGATGTCGCCGACCCGGCCTATGTCCACCGGTTCGCCGTCGACCCACGGCACGTGCCGGACCGCGGTGAGGGTGTCGGCGTCCTCGCCGGTCATTCCGACGGCCAGCGGACCGTTCGCGTTGATCAGTCCGACGAGTTCGCGCTGGACCTGCCCGGCGAGCACCATCCGGACGACGTCCATCGCGGGAGCCGAGGTGACCCGCAGGCCCGCCTTGAACTCGCTCGCCAGGCCGCGCCGTTCGAGCTCGGCTCCGATCTGCGGGCCGCCGCCGTGGACGACCACGGGCCGCAGCCCGGCGTAGCGCAGGAAGACGACGTCGCGGGCGAATGCGGCGGTCAGCTGCTCGTCGACCATGGCGTGCCCGCCCAGCTTGATGACGACGGTGCGGTTCTGGTGGCGGGTCAGCCAGGGCAGCGCCTCGCAGACGGACCGCGCCTTCTCCAGGGCGGTCCACCGGCTGGGCATCGTGAGAACCTCGTGCGCAGGGGGAAGAGAACGGCCGGCCGCGCTGGCGACGCTCATCGGCACCACTCCTTCTGTGGAGGACTCGGTTCCCGGGGACGTGAAGGACCACGGCACGGGGCCGTGGTCGCCCGTCCAGCATTGCGCGCGAGAAGCCGCGAAAGGAAGCCCGTTTCCCGGAACTCAGGCAGAACGCCGGAAATTTGGGGCAGGGTGTTCGGAGCCGTCCCGTCAACAGGACGGCGGGCGAAGCGCATCGACGGGACCGGTGGGTGCCGCAACGGCACACCGGTCTCCACGGGGCGCCCGAAAGGTGCCATGATCGGGCACGGCGGTCTCGCCAACTCCATCCCCATTAATGGATGACGGTCCGTTTCCCGTCCGGGAATCGGAGCGTGAACGGCTTGAATTGGAGTGGATGCATGAGCAGCAACCCGTTCGACGACGCCGACGGCCGGTTCTACGTCTTGGTGAACGACGAGGAGCAGCATTCGCTGTGGCCGTCGTTCGCCGAGATCCCCGCCGGCTGGCGCGTCGTATTCGGCGAGGAAAGCCGCCAGCTGTGCCTGGAGCACGTCGAGGCGAACTGGACCGACCTGCGGCCGAAGAGCCTGCGCGAGGCAATGGCCGCGGACCGGGTTTCCGCCGACGCCGCATGAAGTGAATCCGGTGTTCCGCGCATTGCGCGGAAGGGCCGGTGAAAGCCGAAGGGTGGGCCCCGGTGCTGGACGGACAGCACCGGGGCCCACCCTTCGGCCGTGCCGGGGGAGAATCCGGTCAGGCCCGGACCGCCGCGCCCGCGGCCTCGACGGCTCGCTCGCCGGCCAGTTCCTGCTCGGCCCTGCGCAGGACGATGGAGTCGGCGATCTCCCCGCTGCGCACGGCAATGTTCGACAGCAGGGACGACGACAGGCCGTGGGTGTGCTCGGTGCCGCCCTGAAGGTAGATCCCGCAGGTCAGCCCCGACGCGGTGACGAGGCGGTAGTCGCGCTCCACCCGGTGCCGGCCGGCCTCGTCCCGCAGGAAGTGCCGGTCGAAGTCGCCGAGCAGGCCGGCCGGGTCCATGCCCTCGTAGCCGGTCGCGAAGACGAGCGCGTCGACGTCCAGCTCCTGCGGCTCGCTGTCGAGCAGCGACGTGAGGGTGAGCCGCGTCTCGTTGCCGACCCTGGCGACGTCGGCCACCCGGGTCAGGTTGAGGAAGTGCAGCCGCTTGTGGCCGCGCACCTCCTCCTCGTACGAGCGCTGGTGCAGGTCGCGGATCACCTCGTCGTCGACGACGGAGTAGTTCGTGTTGCGGTGGTAGTGCCAGAAGGCCTCCCGCGCCTGGTCGGTGCCGAAGTAGTACTCGTCGACGGCGGCCGGGTCGAACACCTGGTTGGCGAAGGGTGTGTCGTCCGCGACGGAGTAGCCGTAGGACGGGATGACCGCGCTGACGCGCGCGTGCGGGAGCATGTCGTACAGGAACCGGGTGATCTCGGCGGCGCTCTGGCCGGCGCCGACCACCGCCACGCTCTTGAGCTCGTTCGGGTCCAGGCCGCGGAACCGCTCCAGGAACTCGGAGCTGTGCCAAACCCGTTCGTCGGCGCTCACCCCGGCCGGCAGGCGGGGCACCAGGCCGGTCGATATGGCCACGTTGCGCGCCCTGACCACCCTGACGCCGCCACCGGCGCCCCGCACCTCCAGGAGGAGGTGGTCGGGGGATCCGGACCCGGTGTCCCCGGCGGGCCGGATCGCGGTGACCTCGGATCCGTAGGACACGCGGTCGGCGAGGCCCGCCGCCGCCCATTCCAGGTACTGGTGGAATTCCTGCCGGGTCGGGAAGAAGTCCTGGTTGTTGACGAACTGCACCAGTCGCCCGGCCGCGTGCAGATACGAAACGAAACTGAACCTGGACACCGGATTGCGGAAGGTGGCCAGGTCCTTCAGGAACGAGATCTGCATGGTCGTCGACGGCAGCAGCATATTGCGGTGCCAGCCGAACGACGCCTGGCGCTCGAAGAACGCGGCCTTGACCGGACGGTCCGGAACGTTGGCCCGGTGCTCTTCCAGAGCGATTGCGAGCGACAGGTTGGACGGGCCGAAGCCGATGCCCACCACGTCGTGAATCTCGTGTTCATGCGTACTCGTTGTACCCATAGACAATTCTCCCGCTAGCGTCTTGGAATCTCGACCGGTGTTCCGGGAGACCTTTATTCAGTATTGCGCCGGAGAACGTCCCGGCGCCAACCTGAAGTCACCAACAAAGCAATCCGAACGGCCTTTGCGCGAACCGAATACCGAAGACCCGTGTCCCGGTGACAGGACGGATGTACGGTCGGTCCGGATTTCCATGTGTTCGCGCGCGGCGCCGACTGAAAGGGTGAATCCCGGATGTTCGTCCCCAGTAACTACCGTGAACCGGACCGTTCATGGATGACAGATCTGATGCGCGACAATCCCTTGGCGCTGGCGGTGATCAACGGGACCGCCGAGGACGGCCCGTTCGCCACGCATCTGCCGGTCATCGCCGATCCGAGGGCGAACGAGGAATGGGCGCCGGACCTTTCGGGTGCCAGGCTGCTCGGACACATGAACAAGGCCAATCCGCACTGGGCGGCCATGAAGACCGGCGGCGTCGTCCTGCTGACCTTCACCGGCCCGCATTCCTATGTCTCCCCGACGGTGTACGAGAAATCACCGGCGGCCCCGACGTGGGATTTCACCTCGGTGCACGTGCGCGGTGTGGTGGAGAAGATCGAATCGAGCGAGGAGACGATGGACGTCGTGCAGTCCACCGTGCGCGCCTTCGAGGAGGCGAAGTTCGGTTCGGGCTGGGACATGACCGACTCGATCGGCTACTTCCACCAGCTCCTGCCGGCCGTGGGCGCCTTCCGGATCACGGTGACCGGAGCCGAGGGCATGTTCAAACTCAGCCAGGAACAGCCCGCCGAGGTGCGCGGGCGGGTGCTGGACTCCTTCACCCACAGCGGGTGCACGCGCCAGCGCGACACGGCCGACCTCATGCGGCAGCTGCCCTGACCGGCCGGACGGGGCCCGGGGGCCTCGGCTCCCGGGCCCCTCAGGGCCCGCACTCCCCCGCGGAGTGCGGGCCCTGCGGGCCGTGCGGGCCTGCGTCGTGCGCGCGGTGCTCAGGCATCGAGGGCCGGTCCTTCGCGCTCCCCCGTCCCCGCGGGCGGCTTCGGCCCTTCGATCTCCAAGGGCCCCCCGGTCCCCGGCCGCCCGCCGGACGCGGCCGCAGCCATGAGCTCCGCCGGCCCGTCCGCGGCGGCCTCCAGCCTGCCGAGCTCCGCCAGGGCCTGCTTCGCCGCGCTGTCCAGGGTGACGAGCACCCACCGCTCGAAGTCGACGCCCGCCTGCTCGGCCGCCTTGTGCCACCACTCCAGGCGGCTGCCCGGCACTTCCAGCCTGCGCGTCGGCTCCGCGGGGACCCGGACCCGGTCCTGGCTCTCGCGCGCGGCACGGATGGCGCTGCGCAGCTGCTTGGTGGTCCACCGGCGCTGCTCGGCGCGATCGAGCCAGGTCTCCTGCTCGTCGTGCGGCAGGGACGCCAGCTCCGCGTGGTGCTGGAAGCTGAGGGAGCCCCGCCGTCGGCTGAAGTCGAACCGGCGCGAGACCCAGGCGTAGTTGCGCAGGGTCTGGTACTGGAGCCCCGCGGCCCGGATCCCGCGCTGGTAGCGGTCGGTGTAGTGGTCCTTCCCGTACACGAGCCAGTCGCCCAGCCACCACGAGGAGGAATCCACGATTCCGGACAGTTGGCGGCCGGCCTTCTCCCAGTCGTCGAAGGACATCCCCGCAGGCATCTGCAGTCCCACCTTGGTGGTCAGCACCTGGCCGCGCCGCGGATCCTCGCCCACGCCCCTGCGCGCCCTCGGTGTCGCCTCGGGGCCCGTAGGGGGCCGACCCGTTCTCGATCCCTCGATGTCGCCGACCTGAATCGCCATCGTGCCTCCACGTGAAGGGGCCAACAGAACAGGTGTGGAGGCTCGCAGCACGTGCTAAAGGCGCGCCAAAGCCGCCCGCGCCGCACCTCGCCGCGCCCTTGCCGTCCCGTCGACGGGACGGGAACAAGCGACCCATCGAACAACTGAACAGCCTTTGTCCGCTGTCGGTTGCCGTTCTGTTCTCCGCCTCCCGGGCGGCAGGTATGTTCATTCTCGGCCAGAGTTTCTCCGCAGCGGCTCGGCAGAATTCCCATCGCCGCCGGCTCGGCTTTCCACGAGGCACCAGAGGTAAAGCGGAACGGCTACGGCCATTTTCTCCGCGTCCGCACTGCGCCTCCCTATTCATCTCATTCAGTCGATTCGGCATGAGCAGGAGGATCGGAAATGACGCACTCACGGGCCCACAGGCCGCCCGTCTCGTCGCGTGCGGCGAGGCTCAAGGGCAGCGGGCTGACCGAGGTGTTCATGCTGGCGCGGACCCGCGACGCCGTCGATCTGGCGGTCGGCACCCCCGGCCATCCCGAGACCTCCGCGGACATGATCGAGGAGGCGGCCCGCGCCATGCGGGCCGGCCACAACCAGTACGAGCACCCCAACGGGGACGCGGCGCTGCGGCAGCGGATCGCGGAGTCCCTCGGCGGCCCCACCGACCCGGACACCGAGATCACCGTCACCGCGGGCGCGACGGAGGCCCTCTTCGTCGCACTGCTGGCGACCGTCGATCCCGGCGACGAGGTCGTCCTCCTCGACCCCGGCTTCGACCACTTCACCGCAGCCGTCGAACTGACCGGGGCCGTACCCCGCTACGTACGGCTGCACGCGCCCGAGTGGCGCTTCGACCCCGCCGAGCTGGCCGCCGCCTTCTCCCCCCGGACCCGGGCCGTCGTCCTGAACACCCCCGGCAACCCGACCGGACGCGTCCTCACCCGCCAGGAACTGGGCGAGATAGCCGAGTTGTGCGAGCGGTGGGACGTCACCGTGATCTCCGACGAGGTCTACCGCGCCTTCGTCTTCGACGGCCGCACGCATCTGTCCGTGGCCGACGTACCCGGGCTGGCCGAGCGCAGCATCGTCGTCGGATCCCTGTCCAAGAGCCACGCCGTCAGCGGATGGCGCCTGGGCTTCCTGCGCTCCGACCCCGTGCGCACGGCTGCCCTGCGCCAGGTGCACGAGCTCACCACGCTGGGCGCCGCGGTCCCCCTCCAGGTGGCCGCCGGACGCACCGCCCACGGCATCGACCTGGCGGTCGCCGCGGCCGAGATGGCCGACCGGCGCGACCTCGCCCAGGACGTCTTCTCCCGTGCGGGCATGAAGTTCACCCCCGCGGAGGGCGGTTGCTTCCTCTTCGCCGACATCTCCCCGCTCACCGGCGGCCGGCAGGGCAGCCTCGGCTTCGTCCGCGAACTCCTGGACCGCACGGGGGTGCTGGTGGTGCCCGGGACACCTTTCTTCGCCGACCCCGCCGCCGGTGAGAGCTACGTGCGCATCGCGTTCAACCGGCCGATCGCGGTGCTGCGCGAGGCCGAGCGCCGGCTTTTGAGCACCTGACCGCCGACCACAACGGGGAGGAAAGGCATGAAGCACCGCAGCGCTGGCCCGCTGGGCCCGCTTCCGGAGTTCCTCGGTCAGTACGTGGCCGCGGAGGGGCACGTTCCGGACGGCATCGACGTCGTCCCGTTCTTCACGCCCGCCGGCGACAAGATGTGGCTGGTGTGCGACTACGCGCTGGCCCGCCGGGTCCTGACGGACAGGAGGTTCAGCCGTGCCGAGGCCGTCGCGCCGCAGGCGCCGAAGCTCAACGACGCCCAGCCCGTGCCGAATTCCATGATGAGCATGGACGGAGCGGATCACTCCAGGCTGCGGCGCGTCGTGACCAAGGCGTTCACCACCGGCCGCACCGCCGCCATGGCACCGGCCGTCGAGGAGCTCGCCGACCGCCACCTCGACGCCCTGGAGGCGTCGGGCCCCGGCACCGACCTCATCGAGGCGCTCGTCGCACCGCTGCCGCTGGCCGTCCTGTGCTCGCTGCTCGGCGTACCGCCCGAGGACGCCACCCGCTTCCGCGACTGGGTCGAGGTGCTGTTCGACATCTCGGCCAGCACCCCGCAGGAGAAGGCCCGCCGCCGCCTCGAACTCATCGACTACATGGCCGACCTGATCGACCGCAAACGCCGCCGCCCGCAGGACGACCTGCTCACCTCCATGATCGCGGCGCACGAGCAGGGCGACCTGTCCATGGGAGAGCTGCTCACCATGGGGCTCACCCTGCTGATGGCCGGCTACGAGACCGTCGTCGGGCAGCTCGGCCTGTCCGTGCACGCCCTGCTCCACGACCCGGCCGCGTACGGGGAGGTGTGCGGGCAGCCCGACCGGCTGGCGCCCACGGTCGAGGAGCTGCTCCGGCTGACCCCTTCCACCCCGATCAGCTTCCCCCGGGTGGCGGTGGAACCCGTACCGCTCGGCAGCGTCACCGTCCAGGCCGGGGAGGGCGTCATCGTCTCCCTGCTGCACGGCAACCGCGACGGCAGGACGTTCCCGGAGCCCGGGCTGCTGGATCCGCAGGGGCGCGACGCCGCCCACCTGACCTTCGGCCACGGCGTCCACCGCTGTCTCGGCGCCCCGCTGGCCAGGCTCCAGCTGCAGATCGTGCTGGGGCGCCTCACCCGGCGGTTCCCGACCCTGCGGACGGCCGCGGGGCCCGACGCCGTGGTGTGGAAGGACGGCCTCGGCACGCGCGGTCTGGCCCGGCTGCGCGTGGAGTGGTAGCCGCCGCGCGCGGTCCGGTCGTACAGGCGGGTCGCCTCCCGGGTGTTCCGGGCGGCCCCCTCGAAGTGCTGCTCCCCGGAACACCTTTGGACTTGGAGTGAGGATCCGCATGTCTGTCGAGACCACCCGCCGCGAGGCCGAGTTCGCCGGGACCGCCGGGACCGGTGGGACCACCGGGGAGCCCGTCGCCGTCATCGGGCTGTCCTGCCGCATTCCGGGAGCGGGCGGGCCCGCCGAGGGCTTCGACCCGGCGTTCTTCGGCATCGGACCGGAGGCGGCCGCATCGGTGGACGCGCGGCAGCGGTCCCTGCTGGAACTGTGCTGGGAGGCTCTGGAGGACGCCGGGATCGTACCGGCCTCGCTGCGCGGGGCCGCCGGTACGGGGCTCTTCCTCGGCCCGGACGACGAGGGCGGGGCCGGGGCCGAGTGCCTCGCCGGGAAGGTCGCGGCCGTGTTGGGCCTGGACGGTGTGCACCGGACCGTCCGTGCGGGCGCCGCGTCCGCGCCGGAGGCAGTGCACCTCGCGGCCGAGAGCCTGCGCTGCGGGGAGAGCACGATCGCCCTCGCGGGCACCGCGGACGGCACGGTCGTCGTCCTCAGGCCCCTGCCCCGGGCGCAGGCGCACGGCGACAGGATCCTCGCCGTCCTCGGCGCCACCGGCCCGGCGCCCGATGCCGACGCCGGCCCGGAGGCCGGATCCGGGACCGCTGTCCCGGGCCGGACGGTCACCGAAGGCGAGGAGGCCCACGGACCGGACGCCCCGGGCGCGGGCCCCGCCGAGCTGCCCGGTACCGAACTGCCCGCAGCCGAGCGGCCCGCAGCCGACGGTGACGGCGGCCCCGCCACGACCGCAGCGGGAGCCGGCGGCGCCGGGACCCGGCTCGGCGAGGTGGTGCGGGCGGCCGCGGCCGGGCGGGCCGGGCTGGTCCGGGCGGTCGACGGGGACGGGGTGGTGTGGGCCGTGGAGGTCGGCGTGACGTCCGGCGGCGGTGCACGCGAACGGCTCGCCGACCGGCCGGCCGCCTTCCGGGCCGGTGTGCTGCCGTGGGTGGTCTCCGGGCACACCGCGCAGGCCGAGCGCGCCCGGGCGGGGCAGCTCCTCGCACAGCTCGCCGAGGGCGCCGGCGAACACGCCGACGTCGCCGGCATCGGCCACTCGCTGGCCGTCTCGCGCACCGCGTTCGCCCACCGCTCCGTCCTGCTGGCCGCCACCGGCGCGGAGTTCACGCAGGAGCTGGCCGCGCTCGCCGAGGGCCGCCGCGGACCCGGACGCGTCGGCGGCACCGCCGTGCCACGCGACCGGGCCGTGTTCGTCTTCCCCGGACACGGCGCGCAGTGGCCCGGCATGGCCGCCGACCTGCTCGACGCCTCGGACGTCTTCCTCGCCAGTGTCCGGGCCACCGCCGACGCGCTCGCCCCGTACGTCGACTGGTCCCTGGAGGACGTGCTGCGCGGGGCGCCCGGCGCGCCCGCGCTCGACCGCGTCGACGTCGTCCAGCCCGTCCTGTTCGCGACCTCCTTGGGCCTGGCCGCCCTCTGGCGCTCCTTCGGCATCGAGCCGGCCGCGGTCGTCGGCCACAGCATCGGGGAGATGGCCGCGGCCGTCGTCGCGGGCGGACTGACCCTGCGGGACGGCGCCCGCACCAGCGCGCTCTGCGGCAAGGCCCAGGCCCGGCTCACGGGCCGCGGCTCCATGCTCTCGATCCTGCTGCCCCTCGACGAGGTGCGGGCGAGGATCGCCCCGTACGGCGGACGGCTGGCCGTCGCGGGCGTCAACGGGCCGCGCTCGATCACCGTGGCAGGCGACCTGGACGCCGTCGAGCGGCTCCAGGAGGAGCTCACCGCCGAGGGCGTGCGGGTCAGGCGCGTCGCCATCGACTACGCGGCGCACTCCGCGCACGTCGACGAGATCCACGAGGAGCTGCTGACCGCGCTGGCCCCGATCCGCCCGCGCAAGGGCGGCATCCCCTTCTACTCGGCGCTGACGGGCGCGCTGCTGGACACCCGCTCGCTGGACGCCTCGTACTGGTTCCGCAGCCTGCGCGAGACCGTGCTGTTCGAGAGCTCGGTCCGGTGCGTGGCCGACCACGACCTCTTCGTGGAGATCGGCCCGCACCCGGTGCTGACGCTGCCCCTCGAACAGACCCTGGAGGCAGCCGGGTCCACCGCCGCCGTGGTCGGTTCGCTGCGGCGCGGCGCGGACGGCCCGCACCGCTTCCTGTCCTCCGCGGCCGAGGCGTACGCGCACGGCGCCCCGGTGGACTGGAGCCCCGTCTTCCCCGCGGACACACCGGTCGTCGCCCTGCCCACGTACCCCTTCCGGCTCGACGACGCCGCCACCGGGGCCCCCGCCGGGGCCGGCGGGGGCCCCGAGCGCACGGCCCGGTTCCTGATGGACCTGGTGCGTGCCGAGGCGGCCCTGGTCCTGGGCCGCGGCTCGGGCGCGGACATCGACCCCGTCCGCACCTTCCAGGAGCTCGGGTTCGACTCCGCGACCGCGGTGGAACTGCGCAACCGGCTCGTCGCCGCCACCGGGCTGCGCCTGCCCACGACCCTGCTGTTCGACCGGCCCACCCCGGAGAAGCTGGCCGCCCGGCTCGCCGAGCTCTCCGGGACGGCGCCCGCGCAGCGGCCCGCGTCCCGTGCTGTCGCGCGCCGGGACCACGGCTCCGACGAGCCCATCGCGATCGTCTCCATGGCCTGCCGCTTCCCGGGCGGGGTGGAGTCTCCCGAGGACCTGTGGCGGCTGCTCGTCGAGGAGCGCGACGCCGTTTCCGAGTTCCCCGGCAACCGCGGCTGGGCGCTGGAGACCCTCTTCGACGGGGACCCCGACCGCGCGGGCACCTCGTACACCCGCCGGGGCGGGTTCCTGCACGACGTCGACCGGTTCGACGCCGAGTTCTTCGGGATCAGCCCGCGCGAGGCCACGGCCATGGACCCGCAGCAGCGCATGGTGCTGGAGACCGTGTGGGAGGCCGTGGAGCGCGCCGGGATCGATCCGGCGGCGCTGCGCGGCAGCGGTACCGGCGTGTACGTCGGCGCCATGGCGCAGGACTACGGTCCGCGGCTGCACGAGGCGGGCGAGGGCGTCGGCGGCTACCTGCTGACCGGCACGTACACGAGCGTGGTCTCCGGCCGCGCCTCCTACACCCTCGGCCTGGAGGGCCCGGCCGTCACCGTCGACACGGCGTGCTCGGCCTCGCTGGTGGCGCTGCACACGGCCGCCCAGGCGCTGCGGGCCGGCGAATGCGAACTGGCCCTGGCCGGCGGTGTGACGGTGATGGCGACCCCCGGCATGTTCGTGGAGTTCAGCCGCCAGCGCGGACTGTCGGCGGACGGCCGCTGCAAGTCGTTCGCGGAGGCCGCGGACGGTACGGGCTGGGGCGAGGGCGTCGGCATGCTGCTGCTGGAGCGGCTCTCCGACGCGCGGCGCAACGGACACGAGGTCCTCGCGGTCATCCGCGGCTCGGCCGTCAACCAGGACGGCGCCAGCAACGGACTCACCGCCCCCAGCGGCCCCTCCCAGGAGCGGGTCATCCGTGAGGCGCTCGCCGCCTGCGGCCTGTCGGCCGCGGACGTCGACGCGGTCGAGGCGCACGGTACGGGCACCCGGCTCGGCGACCCCATCGAGGCCCAGGCGATCCTGGCCACCTACGGCCAGGACCGTGCCCCCGGCCGCCCGCTGTTCCTGGGCTCGTTGAAGTCGAACATCGGGCACACGCAGGCCGCGGCCGGCGCGGGCGGTGTCATCAAGATGGTCATGGCGATCCGCAACGGCCTGCTGCCGCGCACCCTGCACGTGGACACCCCGACCTCGCACGTGGACTGGTCGAGCGGCGCGGTGTCGCTGCTGACCGAGGCCACACCGTGGCCGGAGGCCGACCGGCCTCGCCGCGCCGGCGTGTCCTCGTTCGGTGTCAGCGGCACCAACGCCCACCTCGTGCTGGAGCAGGCCGAGGAGCCGCAGGCGCCGGAGCCGGAGCCGGGGTCGGAGCCGGGTTCGGAGCCGGGGTCGGAGCCGGGGTCCGCCGAAGCCTCACCCGTCCCCTTCCTCGTGTCCGCGAAGACCGACCAGGCGCTGCGGGCGCAGGCCGGCAGGCTGCTGGACCACCTGCGCGACAACCCCGGCGTCCGGCTCACGGACATCGGCCACTCCCTCGCCGTGGGCCGCGCCCACTTCGACCGGCGTGCCGCGGTGGTCGCCGGCGACCGCGCGGAGCTGGAGCAGGGTTTGCGGGCACTGGTCGACGGCGCCACCGCCCGTGGCGTGGTCACCGGGCAGAGCCGGCCGGCGGCCCGCCCCGTGTTCGTCTTCCCGGGCCAGGGCGCACAGTGGGTGGGCATGGCGGCCGGCCTGCTGGAATCCTCCCCGGTGTTCGCCGACCGGATGGCCGAGTGCGCGGCGGCCCTGGAGCCGCATGTGGACTGGTCGCTCCTGGACGTCGTGCGGGGCGCGCAGGGGGCTCCCGGTTTCGAGCGCGTGGACGTCGTACAGCCCGTCCTGTGGTCCGTGATGGTGTCCCTGGCCGCGGTGTGGCGCTCGCTGGGGGTCGAACCGGCCGCGGTGATCGGCCACTCGCAGGGCGAGATCGCGGCGGCGTGCGTGGCCGGGGTCCTGAGCGTCGAGGACGCGGCCCGGGTGGTGGCGCTGCGCAGCCGCGCGCTGACCGTGCTGTCGGGCCGCGGCGGCATGATGTCCGTGGCCCAGCCCGCCGCGTGGGTTCGCGAGCGGATCGGCGCCTGGCAGGGCAGGATCTCCGTCGCCGCGGTCAACGGCCCGGCCCAGACCGTGGTCTCCGGGGATCCGGAGGCCCTGCGCGAGTTCCTCGCCCAGGCCAAGGAGCAGGGGGCGCGGGCCCGTCTCGTCGACGTGGACTACGCCTCCCACTCGGCCCATGTGGAAGAGCTGGAGGCTGAGCTGGCGCAGCTCCTCGCCGGGATCGAGGCGGGTCCGGGGGACGTGCCGGTCTACTCGTCGCTGACCGGTGCGCTGCTGCTCGACGCGCGTGTGATGGGCGCCGGGTACTGGTACCAGAACCTGCGCGAGACCGTGCAGTTCGAGCAGGCGGTCGGGGAGCTCCTCGCCGCCGGGCACCACACCTTCATCGAGGTCAGCCCGCACCCGGTGCTCACCATCGGGGTGCAGGCGGCCCTCGACGAGGCGGGTGTGCGGGGCACGGCCCTGGGCACGCTGCGCCGCGACGAGGACGAGGCCGGGCGGCTGCTGCTCGCGCTCGGCGAGGCCCACTGCCACGGCATCGCGGTGGACTGGTCCGCCGTGTTCGCCGGTACGGGCGCCCGGCGGGTCCAGTTGCCGACGTACGCCTTCCAGCGGACCCGGTTCTGGCTCGACACCCCGGTCACGGCGGAGGATCCGTCCGGGCTGGGCCTCACCCCGGCGGAGCACCCGCTGCTGGGTGCGGTGACCAGCCTCGCCGACCGTGAGGGCGTGCTGTTCACGGGCCGCGTGTCACGCCGTACCCACCCGTGGGTCGTGGACCACGCGGTCGTCGGCACGGTCCTGCTGCCCGGCACCGCCCTCGTCGACATGGCCGTCTCCGCGGGCGACCGCTTCGGCCACGACCGGCTCCAGGAGCTGGTGCTGGAGGCGCCGCTGCTCGTCCCCGAGGACGGGGGCGTCCACCTCCAGGTCGCGCTCGGTCCGGCCGGGGAGTCGGGCACCCGGTCCGTCACCGTCCACTCCCGTCTTGAGGGCGCGGGCGACGCGGAGTGGACCCGGCACGCCTCGGGCGTACTGGCCGCCGGCGAGCACCCCGTCCCGGCGGCGGCGCCGGTCTGGCCGCCGCAGGGCGCGCGGCCGGTCCCGCTCGACGACGTCTACGAGCGCCTTGCGGACCGCGGTTACGAGTACGGGCCGGTCTTCCAGGGCCTGGGCCGGGCCTGGCTGGCGGGCGAGGAGCGGTTCGCGGAGGTGTCCCTCACACCGGAACAGCACGCCGACGCCTCGGCCTTCGCCATCCACCCGGCGCTCCTCGACGCGGCCCTGCACGCGATGCTGCTCGGTGACGGCACCGAGCTGACCATCCCGTTCTCCTTCAGCGGGGTCACCCTGCACGCCGCGGGTGCGACCGCGCTGCGCGTGCACGTGGTTCCGGTCGACGCGAACACCGCCTCGCTGACGGCGACGGACCCCGAGGGCCGGCCCGTCGTCACGATCGACTCGATCACGCTGCGTCCGGCCGGCGACCTCCGTGCCGCGCGGAGCACGGGCGCGGGGCAGGGCTCCGGGCTGCACCGGCTGGTGTGGAAGCCCGTCCCGCAGGCGTCCGTGGAGACTTCGGCGGGGCTGTGGGCCGTGCTGGGGTCCGACCCGCACGGGCTGGCGGCGGCCGTCTCGGGCGACACGTACGCCGACGTCGCCGAACTGCGGACGGCTCTGGGCGACGGCGCCCAACTGCCCTCGTTCATCGCCGTGTCGGAGAGCTTCGCGGACGTGCACGAAGCGGTCCAGGACACCCTCGCCGTCCTCCAGGAACTCCTCACCGACACCACCCTCGACTCCACCCGGATCATCATCCTCACCCGCCGAGCCACCGCCCTCACCACCGACGAAGACATCCACGACCTCCCCGCCTCAGCCCTCACCGGCCTCATCCGCACCGCACAGAACGAATACCCCCACCGCATCACCCTCCTCGACATCGACGACACCGACCACCTCGCC
>NZ_MQUR01000003.1 GCF_001953875.1 Streptomyces amritsarensis | reverse complement strand
CCGCCGCAGGGCGGGCGGCCCGGGGCAGGCGAGGCCTCCCGTACGGGGAAATTGCGTTGCCGGACCGTACGGGCCGCGAGAAGGTCGACGGCATGTCACAGAACGCCGAACCCCCGCGGCAGCCCGCCGCCCGCCCGGTCCGCCGGGACGTCTCCGACCTCTTCTCGGGCGGCCGCCTCACGGCGATCCCGCGCAAGGCAGTCCGCCGGGAGCAGTTGCTGGTCCACCTGGCCGAGACCCTCTTCACGGTGGAACGCACGTACACGGAGCCCGAGGTGAACGAGGCGCTGCGCACCGTGCACGAGGACTGCTCGGCGCTGCGGCGCTACCTGATCACCTCGGGCCAACTCACGCGGACCCGCGACGGCCGCAGCTACCGGCGGTCGACGACCACCCTGTAGTGGGTCGTCAGCCGGCCGTCGTCGCCCAGCACGTGGAAGGCGACGGCCGGCGGCTCGTCGAGGTGCACGTGCTCGGAGGACCCGGTACGCCTCTCCCACGGCAGCCGGAGGGTGGACACCACGCCGGGCGCCACGAGGAGCGGCCGGCCGGCGAAGGTGGTGGCGGCGGCGGTGTGGGCGTGCCCGCACAGGAACGCCGTCAGGTGGGGGTGCCGCTCGACGAGGGCGGCGAGCCGCTCCTCGCCGAACTGGCGGATCTCATCGACGTACGGGGTGTGCAGCTCGGCCGGCGGGTGGTGGAAGGCGACCAGGACCGGAGTGTCCTGCGGGGTGTCGGCCAGTACCCCGTCCAGCCGGGCCAGCGTCGACTCCTCGAGGAAGCCGTGGTCCGCTCCGGGGACGGACGAATCGCACACGGCGAGCACGAAGCCGTCACCGCGCAGCACCTGGTCGACGGGCAGGGTGGACCCCGTCTCCTCCCCCAGCAGGCCGCGGCGCAACGCTGCGCGCTCGTCGTGGTTGCCGGGGCAGACGACCAGCGGGTGGCGCGAACGCAGCAGTTTGGCGGCTTCCTCGTACTCCGCGTCCGCGCCGTGGTCGGCGATGTCCCCGCTCACGAGGACGGCGTCCAGGTCGTGGGGCAAGCCGTCGAGATATTCCATGACGGCGCGGGTGCGGTCGGCCGCGCGCCGGTCGCCGTCGAGGTGGACATCGCTGAGGTGGGCGATCACGATCACGTGCGGTGTCTCCTGAATCGCGGGTCGGAAGATGCGGTCGACACGTTCAACGGCGTTGGCCCGCCGCGCCGTTCCACCTCCCGGCCCCCTTCCCCTCAGCAGGTGGTGCCGCGCGGCCGGGTGCGGCGCACCAGCGCCCAGCCGACCGCCGTGAGCACGAGCGCGCCGCCGGCGAGGGAGGCCGCGGCGGTACCGGTGGAGGCGAGCGCACCGCCGGTGGGGGTGGTGCCCGCACCGCTGACCGCACCGCCTGCCGAGCTGCCCGCCGAACCGCCTGCCGAGCCGGACCCGCCGACGGTGGCCGCGGAGCCCTCCGTGCCCGCCGAGTCGCCGGAGCCGCCCGCTGCTCCCCCGGTCCCGCCACCCGTCGCGCCACCCGTCGTGCCGCCGGTCGCGCCGCCGGCCGTGGGCGCGGTGACGGTGAGCGTGGCCGGGGCGGTACGGCTGACACCGGCGTGGTTGGTGAACTCCGCGCGGTAGCGGCGGCCGTTGTCGGCCACCGCGGCCTTGAAGGAGTACGTGGTGGAGGTCGCGCCCGGCACGGCCTGCCAGGTCCGGCCGGAGTCCGCGCTGACCTGCCAGACGACGGTGGGCGCCGGGCTCCCCTCGGCCTGCGCGGTCAGGGAGGCCTCGGCCCCGGCGGCGACCGTGCGGTCCTCGGGGTTGCGGGTGATCCTGGGGGACGTCGCGCGCTCCAGCCGGGTGATGCGGCCGGCGGCCGGGTCGGACACGAAGACCACGCCGCCGCCGGGCTGGACGGCGACGGCCGCACTGCCCGACTGCGCGTGGTTCCCGGGGAGGACGACGGGCCGGGCGGCCTCCTTGAGGTCCCCGGTGCGGTGGACGGTGAGCGCGCCGTCGCCGTCGCTGCCCGGCTGCGACGTGTCCCCCGGGTCCTGCCACACCACGAAGGCCTCGCGGGTGGCGGCGTCGAACCCGGCCGCGCGGGGCATGTCGACCCCGCCGCCGTTGATGCTGCCGATGGGCTTGCCGGTCGCGTCGTGGACGACGACGGAGGTGTCCAGGCCGACCCACACGGCTCCGGTCTCGGGATCGACCTCGGTGAAGCCTGCGAAGCCGTCCCCCGCCGGGAGTTCGACGGTCGCGGCGACCTTGAAGGAAGCGAGGTCCACGCGGTGCATCCGGCGGTTGTCGAAGTCGGTGAACCACACCGTGCCGCGCGTCCGGTCGTACGCGAACCGCTCGCCTCCCTCCAGGGTGAGGGAGCGCTGGACGGAAGCGGTGGCGATGTCGACCTCCGACAGTACGGAGCCCTGCGCCACCAGCACGGTCGAGGGGGTGGGCCCCGGGGCCGCGTCGGTGACGGGCCCGCCCGGCACCCATGCTCCCGCCGCGGCGGCGTCCCCCTCCTTGGCGGTGCCGATGCCGCGCAGCGGGTAGACGAAGACGGCACCGTCGCCGGGCAGAGGCGCGACGAGCTGCCGCACGGCCCGCCGGCCGAGCGTGCCCGTGGGTCCCGGGGCCTGGCTGACGGTGCCGCGGAGCGTGCCGTCGGCGGGTTCCAGGACGTGCAGACCGCTCTCGGTCTCCGCGGTCTCGGGGAGATCGTCCGAACCGACGTACAGCTTCTTGGAGTCGGGGTGCAGGAGCAGGTCGCGGGCCCTGCCCGCCGTCGTGAACTGCGCGGTCGTCCGGTACGCGACGGCGCCCTGCGGCACCTCACCCCCCTCACCCCCGGCCGCCGAGACGGGGCTGCCGGCGGCGGCCGAGACGAGCACGAGCGCGAGCGCCGCGGAGGCGGTGCCGGCGCGGCCGGGGGTGAGGGGGTGTCGGGGTGTCATGGCTTCCTCGTCGACGGGCGGACCGGGATGCGGCCAGAACGGGGCGCGGCGGAACGGGGCGCGGGCTGAGCTCAGTTGAAGGCCACCGGGACGTGGACGTCGTACTTGCGGTTGGAGGAGTTGAAGTGGTCGGCGCGCGTGACGACGGCGCACTCGACCGTCTCGCCGCAGATCTGGCCGCCGCCCAGGTCGGCCTTGACGTGGATGGTGACGCTGAAGGTGCCGCCCGGACCGTACGCGGAGGTGTTGGCGAGGGTGCCGCCGAAGACGTTGTTGATCCAGTGCGAGGCGCCGGTGGTGCCGGACTGGTCCGACCCGCCGAGGCAGGGGGTGGGCTTGCTCGCGCCCTGCGCGCCGTTCACCGCACAGAGGCCTACGTAGATGCCCTTGCCGGTGTTGAAGCCGCTGCCGGTGACGGTGACGTTCTGCCCGGCCGCGGCGGCCGAAGAGGGCGCCGTCACGCTGAGGTTGTAGGTGGCCGAGCCGTCGGTGACCGTACGCGTCGAGGTGGCGGCCGAGGCGGAACCGGCCGCACCGACGGCGAGCGCGACCGCGGCACCGGCGGCGACCGCCACGCGGGCGGCGGTTCGGGACAGCGAGGCGGCAGAGGCGGCAGAGGGGGCAGAAGCAGCACGCATCACGAGAACACCTTCCGGGTGCGGGAGCAGAACTGAGGTAAGGCTAACCTAATCTCGATCAACGCTGTACGGCTGATTCACGCCACGTGACGGCCCGTCGGAACGGTTCGCGGGCCCGCCCGGACGGCCTTCCCGATGGCGGTGCTCCTGATGCGGGCGGGGCGGCCCGGCGGCAACACTGGGGGTATGGCGAACAAGGCAGCCCTGGAGGGCGGCCCGGACGATCTGCAGGAACGGATCGTCGAGGCCGCCCCTCCCGGAGAAGATCTGAAAATCCCGCACCGCGGCGGCTACGAGCACTTCAGGAGCACCTCGCGGACCCGGGAAGGCCCCGAGGGCCGGCTCCCGGTCTACGAGTGGTGGGAGCGCACCGAGATCGCCGAATAGGGCCGAAACCGCGCCCCGGACACCCCGGGGCGCGGCGTCGGGCGGCGCGCGGGCCCGGCCGGCGGGATGCGCACGGCGCGCCTCTAACCGCGATAGGTCTCCAGCAGGCGCAGCCAGATCTCGCTGACGGTCGGGAAGGCCGGTACCGCGTGCCACAGGCGCGCGATCGGGACCTCCCCGGCCACGGCGATGGTGGCCGCGTGCACCAGCTCGGCGGCGCCCGGGCCGACGAAGGTGGCTCCCAGCAGGACCTCCCGGTCGAGGTCGACGACCATCCGGGCCCGGCCGCGGTAGCCGTCGGCGTACAGCCCCGCACCGGAGACCCTGCCCAGGTCGTAATCGACGGCGCGCACCCTGTGGCCCGCCCGCTCGGCCTCGGCCAGGGTCAGGCCCACCGAGGCGGCCTCCGGGTCGGTGAAGACGGCCTGCGGGAGGGCGCGGGTGTCGGCGGTGGCCGTGTGGGCGCCCCAGGGGGCGGTGTCCAGCGGGGTGCCCGCCGCCCGGGCGGCGATGGCGGCGCCCGCGATACGGGCCTGGTATTTGCCCTGGTGGGTGAGGAGGGCCCGATGGTTGACGTCTCCGACGGCGTACAGCCAGTCGAAACCGGGCACCTGGCAGGTCTCGTCGACCTCGATCCAGCCTCCTGGGGTCAGTCCGACGGTATCCAGCCCGATGTCCTCGGTCCGCGGCGCGCGGCCCGTCGCCATCAGCAGTTCGTCGGCTTCGAGGACCTCCCCGCCGCCCAGTACCACCCTGACGGGCCCGGTCGCGCCGTCGCGTTCGACCGCCTCGACGGCCGCTCCCGTACGGACCACCGCCCCGGCCTCGCGCAGGGCGTCGGCGACGAGCTCCCCCGCGAAGGGCTCCATGCGCGGCAGCAGCCGGGAGCCGCGTACGAGGACCGTCACCTGCGATCCGAGCCCCTGCCAGGCCGTGGCCATCTCGGACGCCACCACGGAGCCGCCCACGATGACCAGTCGGCCGGGGGCCTGCCGTGCGGAGGTCGCCTCCCGGCTGGTCCAGGGGCGGGCTCCGGCCATCCCCGGAAGGTCGGGGACCAGCGCCCGGGTGCCCGTCGCGACGACCACCGCGTGCCGGGCCGACAGCACGTGCTGCCCGCCCTCCGGGCCGGTGACGGCCACCTTGCGCACCCCGGCGAGGCGGCCGTGGCCGCGGTGGACGTCCGCGCCGATGGAGTCGAGCCAGTCGATCTGGCCCTGGTCCTTCCAGTCGCCCGTCCAGTAGTCGCGGTGCGCGTAGACGGAGGCGGTGTCCAGGGGTCCCCCGACGGCTCCCGCCAGACCCGGTACCCGGCGGGCGTCGGCGCGTGCCAGCACCGGGCGCAGCAGCGCCTTGCTCGGGACGCACGCCCAGTACGAGCACTCCCCGCCGACCAGTTCGCTCTCCACGAGGGCCGTGGTCAACCCGGCGGCGCGGGTCCGGTCGGCGATGTTCTCGCCGCCCGGGCCCCCGCCGAGCACCACGACGTCGTACTCCACGGCTTCAGTCATGCGGCCCAGTCTCACCGCCGCCCGGTGGCCGCGTCACGCACTCACGCCTCCGGCGTGCCGGACCCGTGGCCGCCGGAGTCCTGCGCGCCCGGCTGGGAGGCAGCGATCTTGGCGCGTACCTCGTCCATGTCGAGGGCCCGGGCCTGCCCGATGAGGTCGGTCAGCGCCGCCTCGGGCAGCGCGCCGGGCTGGGCGAAGATCGCCACCTGGTCCCGGACGATCATCAGGGTCGGGATCGAGGTGATCTGGAAGGCGCCGGCCAGCTCCTGCTGCGCCTCGGTGTCCACCTTGGCGAAGACCAGGTCGGGGTGGGCCTCGGAGGCCCTTTCGTAGACCGGCGCGAACTGCAGGCACGGCCGGCACCAGCCCGCCCAGAAGTCGATCAGCACGAACGGGTTCTCGCTGACCGTCTGGTCGAAGTTTTCCTTGGTGAGCTCGACTGTAGCCACGGTGTCCAGACCTCCTGATAGAGCCGTCTGCTCGTTGAACGATCGACCCGCCTCCGGCATTCCTCGAAACGCACGGCCCGCAACCGCCGACGCCGCCGCCGATCCGCGATGATCACGCCCCCGCCGACAACCCCGGCGCGCGGCGTGCGGCGGCGGCGCGCCGGGCGGTCCGCGGGGTGCCCCGCGGGCAACGCCCTAGAAGGGGTGCCCTGCGGGGGTGGTGCGGGCCGTCGTCCAGCGCAGCTCCGTGAAGGCGTCGAGGTTCGCCTCGCCGCCGAAGCGGGCGCCGGTGCCGGAGGCGCCGACACCGCCGAACGGTGCGACGGCCTCGTCGCCCACCGTCTGGTCGTTGACGTGCGCGATCCCGGTGGGGATCCGCTCGGCCAGGTCGAGCCCGCGCCCCGCGTCGCGGGTCACGATGCCGAGGGACAGGCCGTACGGTCCCGCCGAGGCCAGTTCCACCGCCTCGTCCTCCGTCGCGAAGGACCGTACGGGTGCGACCGGGCCGAAGACCTCCTCGGCGTAGGCGGGGGTGTCGTCGCCGACGCCCGCCAGCACGGTCGGCCGGTAGAAGAGGTCCCGGTGCGTGCCGCCGGCGACGAGCTTCGCGCCCGCCGCGGTGCTGGCCTCCACCAGGGCGTGGACCCGGTCCAGTTGGGTGCGGTCGATCAGCGGGCCCAGGTGGACCTGCTCGCGGTACGGGTCCCCCACGGCCAGTTCCTCGGCGCGCGCGGCGAGCCGCTCGACGTACTCGTCGTAGAGCGAGGCGTGCACGAGGTGGCGGCCGGCCGTCATGCAGATCTGGCCCTGGTGGAAGAAGGACCCCCAGGAGGCCTGGGCGACGGCGGCCTCGACGTCGGCGTCGCGCAGCACGACGAGAGCGGAGTTCCCGCCCAACTCCAGATGCGCGCGCTTGAGGTGGCGTCCGGCCAGCTCGCCGACGGTGCGACCGGAGGCGGTGGAGCCGGTGAAGGACACCACCCGCACCCGCGGGTCGGCGACCACCGCGGCGCCCGTCCCGGCGCCGCCCGGCAGGACGTGGAGCAGCCCGTCCGGGAGGCCCGCGGCGGCGAGGACCGCGCCGAGCGCGAGTCCGCCGCAGACGGCCGTGCGCCGGTCCGGCTTGAGCAGCACGGCGTTGCCGAGCGCCAGCGCCGGGGCGACCGAGCGGATCGCGAGGATCAGCGGGGCGTTGAAGGGGGCCACGACCCCGACCACGCCGGCCGGGACCCGGCGGGTGAAGGACAGCCGCGGGGCCTCGCTGGGCAGCACCTGCCCGGTCGGGCGCGAGGCGAGCGCCGCGGCCTCGTAGCACTCCTGCGCGGCGACGTGCAGCTCGAAGTCCGCCTTGCCGGGTATCGACCCGGACTCGCGCACCAGCCATTGCCGCAGCTCGTCGGCGTGGGCGGTGAAGAGGTCTCCGGCGCGGCGCAGCACGGCCGCCCGCTGCGGGTGGGTGGTGCGCGCCCAGTCGCGCTGCGCCGCCGTGGCGCGGGCGGCGGCCTCCGCCACGTCGGCGGGCGCGGCGAGGTCGAGGGTCGCCAGGGTGCGGCCGGTCGCGGGTTCGACGACCGGGGCGGCGCCGCCGGTGAGTGTGGGTCCGTCCTGCCAGAGCGTCGGGTCGAGGAGCGGCATGGCGCGGGGCCTCCGGTGGGGTGGGCGGGATGCCGGACGGGGGGCGGCAGCACGCGCCATCGTGCCAGACCGGAGGCGCCACTTCTGTTCAGTTATTGGGCAGTTGACGGCGAGGACTGACCGGAAACGATCGACGCCCTGGTGGGGGCGGGGGTCAGCGCTCCAGGACGAGCGCGATGCCCTGGCCGACGCCGATGCACAGCGCCGCCATGCCGGTGCCGGAGCCCGCCGCGGCCAGCTGGTGGGCGACCGAACCGGCCAGCCGGGCGCCCGAGGCGCCCAGCGGGTGGCCGATCGCGATGGCGCCGCCGCGCGGGTTGACCACGGCCGGGTCCAGCTCCGGCCAGGCCGCAAGGCACCCCAACGCCTGCGCCGCGAAAGCCTCGTTGAGTTCGAGCACGGAGAGGTCGCCGAAATCGCGGCCGGCCTTGCCGAGCGCGCGCTGCACGGCGTCCACCGGGCCGAGGCCGAAGAGCTGGGGCTCGATGCCGGTGACGGCCGAGGCGCTGATCCGGGCGAGCGGCTCCCGGCCGGTGGCCGCAAGGCCCGCCTCGTCGGTCAGCAGGAGGGCGGCCGCACCGTCGTTGAGCGGGGAGGCGTTGCCGGCCGTGACCGTGCCCCGGCCGTCCGTGCGGAAGGCGGGCTTGAGCCTGGCCAGCGCCTGGGGCGTGGAGCCCTCGCGGATGCACTCGTCCCGCGCCAGGTCCACGCCCTCGTAGGGCACGACCTCGCCGTCGTACAGGCCGGCGGCCCAGGCGGCCGCGGCCTTGCGGTGGCTCTCCAGCGCGAAGGCGTCCTGCGCCTCGCGGGTGACGGCGTACTTGTCGGCGATCAGTTCGGCGCCCTCACCGAGCGGGACCGTCCACTCCGCGGGCATCCGCGGGTTCGTCATCCGCCAGCCCAGCGTGGTGGACCACATCTGCTGGTGCCCGGCCGGGAAGGACCGTTCGGGCTTCTGGACCACCCAGGGGGCCCGGCTCATCGACTCGACGCCGCCCGCGATGGCCACGGAGGCGTCGCCGACCGCGATGGCGCGGGCGGCCTGGATCACTGCCTCCAGGCCGGATCCGCATAGCCGGTTGACGGTGACACCGGGGACGGTGACGGGCAGGCCGGCCAGCAGCACCGCCATGCGGGCCACGTCGCGGTTGTCCTCGCCCGCACCGTTGGCGTCACCGAAGACGACGTCGTCGATCCGGGCCGGATCGAGGTCGGGCGTACGGCCCACCAGCGCGCGCACCACGTGCGCGGCCAGGTCGTCCGGGCGGACCCCGGCGAGGGCGCCGCCGAACTTGCCGATCGGGGTGCGGACGGCGTCGACGACGTAGACGTCGCGGACGGTGCGGATGCTCATGGGGTCTCTCCTGGGCGGATCCGTACGGGCGTCGGCGCATCGGTGCCGGTGTCGGCACCGGGGCAGGCCGCCGGGCACGCCCGGTGGGGCGCGCCCGCAGTCTCCGTCCGCAGGTCACCGCCTGTCAACGGCCACCCCGGGTCGTGCCCGCTCGGCCCCGCCTGCCCGGCGCGGTCAGGTCGACTCCCGGCGGACGGCCTCGGCCGTCATGAGGTCGTGCCGCTCCGTGGCCTCCGACGGCTCGCGCACCGCGTGGTCCACCAGCGACGCCAGGTGGTCGCCGGTCGGCATCTCGATCCGCACCGTGCTCAGCCGGGGCCGCAGCAGCCGGCCGATGAGCAGGTCGTCGGCGCCGATCACGGCCACCTCCTCGGGGACGCGCAGCCCCTCGTCCAGCAGGGCCCGCATCAGCAGCATCGCGTACTCGTCGTTGTACGCGAACGCCGCGTCCAGCCGCAGGCCGCGCCACCGGGCGGCGAGCTCCGCGGCGGACTCCTCCGAGTAGGCCATCGGCAGGGCCTCGACCTCCGCGCCCGCCACGCCTCGGGCTCCCGCCAGCCGGGGCGCGGAGAACAGCTCCAGCCCCGCCTCCCGCGGGACCACCACGCCGATCCGCCGGCGGCCCCGCTCGACGAGGTGCGCGGCGGCCCGGGCGCCGATCTGCTGCTGGTCCATGACCAGCGCGTGCGCCCCGGGCACAGCGGTCGGCCCCATCGTGATCACGGCTCGGGCACCGGCCCGCCTGAGGGTGGCGACGTTGCGGGCGGAGAGCGTGATCTCGCCGAGGGATATGACCGCCACCGGACGCAGTTCCGCCCACGCCCGGACGGCCTCGTCGCCGCTGAGGCCGAGGCTGCCGTACTGCACGACGGTGTAGTCGAGCCGGCGCAGTGCCCACTGGAGTTCGTCGAGGAACGTGCTGTAGAGCGGGCCGATGGGCACGTGCGGGGTGGGCATCAGCACGATCCGGGTGCGGCCTGCGCGCAGGCTGCGGGCGGCGGCGTGCGGTACGTACCCGAGCTCCTCGGCGGCCTCGCGGACCTTGCGGCGGGTGGGTTCGCTGATCCGGACGGCCTCGGTGTTGTTCAGCACGTACGAGACCGTCGCGCGTGACACGCCCGCGCGTCGGGCCACGTCGGCGCTGGTGGGGACGGGGGCCGACGGCTCCGACGACTTCGATGACTGGGACATTGCCGTGGCATCCTTCCAGAGCGGACGGACCCCGGGCCCGGTGAATGGCCTGAAACGTACGCAGGCCGGGTGACACACCCCCAGGACAGCGGCGGCGCCGGGCAGTCGGTCGCCGGGGGTACGGGCGGCCGTGATGTCCGTGGCGCATGCGACCATCGAGCCTGCCGTCACGGAAGCGGCCGGCCCTCGCCGCCGCACTCTGGGCCGCGTCCCACCCTCAGAGCAAGGAGCTCCACGCGCATGTCCATACCTCCGGGTCCCCCGCCGTCCCACGAGCCGTACCCGCAGCAGGGACCGTACGGCCGGCCGGGGCAGCCCGCGCCGTACGGCGGCCCTCCGCAGGGGTGGTATGCGCCGCAGGCACCTCAGAAGAACAACGCGCTGGCCATCGTCGCGTTCGTCATGTCGCTCGTGTGCGCCATCCCGCTGGTCCCCCTGATCCTCGGCATCGTGGCCCTGTCCCAGATCCGCAAGCGCGGCGAGAAGGGCAAGGGCTTCGCCGTGGCGGCGATCGCCATCCACGGCGCGACCATCGCCTTCTACGGGATCCTGCTGGTCCTCGGCCTCTCCGGAGCGCTGGACGACGGCGCCTCGCCGAAGCGTGACACCAGTGGCCAGGTCACCGGCTCGGGCTCCGTCAAGGTGAGCGACATCCGCAAGGGGGACTGCTTCAACACGAACGGCGATCTGGCGGAGTACCAGGACGAGGACGGCGGCGAGGCCTCCTTCTCGGTGCGCGTGGTGCCCTGCGACCAGCCGCACGAGGGCGAGGCGTACGCCGTCTTCAACCTGGACAACGGCACGTACCCGGGTACGGAGAAGGTCACCGCGATGGCCGAGGAGAAGTGCGCCGGCACGCTGCTGACCGACTACGTGGGCAAGGATCCCAAGCTCGCGGAGAAGCTGGAGGTCTACTACTACTTCCCGCAGGCCGCCACCTGGGCCCTCGGCGACCGCGAGGTCACCTGCTTCCTGGGCGACACCAGCGGGGCGAGCACCGGCTCCGCCCGCGCCACCGGGTCCTGAGCCGCGTCCCCTCGTAGTAGCACCGTGCGTCCGCGGGGCCGCCACCGTTTTCCGGTGGCGGCCCCGCCCCGTTGCCGGCGCCCTTGCGCGCCGCCGACAGGCTGTCGTCCTGGGGCGAGGAGGCAGCGCACCTGCTCTGACGGATGACGTGGCTGCGCCTCCCCGTTACCTTCTTCCTACCGATCGGTAATGGGGGGAGTGGTTCACGATGTCGCAGTCCTCGGATCCTGCCACGGCAGCGGCCTCGGCCCGGTCCGCGTTTCGGTCCGCGGCGGAGCCCGTGTCGGACTGCGGACTGGTCGGGATGGCCGCCGCGCTTGCCGAAGGGAGCGTTTCGGCACGGCAGTTGACCGAGCAGGCGCTGCTCCGGATCGCGGCGGCGCAGCCCGATCTGAACGCCTTCCGGACCGTGCGCGCCGAAGCCGCACTCGCCGAGGCGGACGCCGCGGACCGCAGGCTCGCCGCGGGCGAGCGGCTGCCGCTGCTGGGCGTGCCGCTCGCCGTGAAGGACGACATGGACGTGGCCGGCGAGCCGACGGCGTTCGGCTGCGCCGGATCCTTCGCCCCGAAGACCGCCGACAGCGAGGCGGTACGCCGGCTGCGGGCGGCCGGTGCGGTCATCGTCGGCAAGACGCAGACGCCGGAGTTGGGCCAGTGGCCCTTCACCGAGGGCGGGGCCTTCGGCGCGACCCGCAATCCGTGGAACCGGTCCTACACGCCGGGCGGTTCCTCGGGCGGCTCGGCGGCCGCCGTGGCGGCGGGCCTGGTCCCGGCCGCGCTCGGCTCGGACGGGGCAGGGTCGGTGCGGATCCCCGCCGCCTGGACCCATCTGGTCGGCGTGAAACCGCAGCGCGGACGCATCTCGACCTGGCCGGAGCCGGAGTCCTTCAACGGGCTCACGGTGAACGGGGTGCTGGCCCGCACGGTCGCGGACGCGGCACTGCTGCTGGACGCGGCGAGCGGCGCGCACCCCGAGGACCTGCACCGCCCGGCACGCATCTGCGCGGTGGAGGCGGCCCGGCGCACCCCGCGCCGGCTGCGGATCGCCCTGTCCTTCGTGATGGCCTTCACCGCGACGCCCAAGTCGCTGGATCCGGAGGTGCGTTCCGCGGTGGAGCGGCTGGCCGCGCGGCTGGAGTCGCTGGGCCACGAGGTGATCGCGGAGGACCCCCGCTACGGCCCGATCGGCCTGACCTTCGTACCCCGCGCGACCAGCGGCGTACGGGACTGGGCGGAGCGGGCGCCGGATCCGGCCCTGCTGGACCCGCGTACCCGCGAGGCCGTGCGCACGGGCCGGCTGCTGGGCGGTCTGCCGCTGCGGGTCTCCCGGCGGGCGGAGTCGCTGCTGCGCAGGCGGGTCGGCGAGATCTTCGGGCGCTTCGACGTGGTCCTGACCCCGACGACGGCCACTCCGCCGCTGCGGATCGGAGCGCTGGCCGGGATGGGTGCCATGGCCACGGACCGGGCGATGATCGCCGCCTGCCCGTACGCCTGGACGTGGAACGTCCTGGGCTGGCCCGGAGTGAACATCCCCGCCGGGCTGACGGACGACGGGCTGCCGATGGGCGCCCAGTTGCTCGGCCCGGCGGACTCGGAGCCGCTGCTGCTGGCACTGGCGGCGCAGGTGGAGGCGGCGGAGGACTGGGCGGCGCGGCGACCGGGCCGAGGGGGCGCCGCGGGGGCCGCGGGTACGGGGCGGGCAGGCCGGAATGCCGAGGGTGGGCCCCCGTGACACGCTGAAGGGGGGATTCCGCCGGTCCCGGCCGCCCGGCCGGCCCTGCCACCCGAGGAGTTGGACCATGGCCACTGACGCCGGCAGGCCGCACCCGGCCGCCACGCACCCGGACCCGTGGAACGCGGCCACGTCGGGCAGAACCGTCATGGCGGCTGTCCTGATGATCTTCGGCGGGGCGATGGCGTTCTTCGAGGGGTTGGCCGCCGTCGCCAGCGACGACCTGTTCGTCGTGACGCGCCACTACCTGTTCGAGTTCAGCCTGACCGGCTGGGGCTGGGTCCACATCGTCCTGGGCGTCGCCCTCGTCGCGGCCGGCTGCGCCGTCCTCTTCAGCGGCGTCTTGTGGGCCCGCTACTTCGGCATCGCGGTCGCCGGCCTGGGGGCGTTCGCCAACTTCCTGTGGCTGCCGTACTACCCCCTGTGGGCCCTGGTGCTCATCGCCGTCAACATCCTCGTCGTCTGGGCGCTGTGCACGGGGGCGCACCACGAGGCGGACGCGGGCTGACCCGTCCGTCGAACGGCAGTTGATTCAGCGGACTGCCGGACGGAGGACCTCGTCGTGTACGTTCCTCTTGCGTTCCTTCTGGGAACGTACACGAGGAGGGGGATCCCGTGGCCCAGCAGACCTGGACGGCGGTCGACGCGTATTTCGGCGGACTGCTGGTCGAGGAGGACGAGGCGCTGAAGGCCGCCGCAGCGGCCAGCGAGGCCGCGGGCCTGCCCGCCCATCAGGTCGCGCCGAACCAGGGCAAGTTGCTGAACCTCCTGGCCCGCATCCGGGGCGCCCGCACCATCCTGGAGATCGGCACCCTGGGCGGCTACAGCACCATCTGGCTCGCCAGGGCGCTCCCCGCGGGCGGGCGGCTGGTCACGCTGGAGGTGGACGAGCGGTGCGCCGACACCGCCGCCGCCAACATCGCCCGCGCCGGACTGGAGGACCGGGTCGAGATCCGCCGCGGCAGGGCCGTCGACCTCCTGCCGGGGCTGACCGGCCTGGCCCCCTTCGACCTGGTGTTCATCGACGCGGACAAGCCGTCCAACCCCGTGTACCTGGAGTGGGCCTTGGCGCTCACCCGGCCCGGCAGCGTCATCATCGGCGACAACGTCGTCCGCGACGGCGCCGTGGTCGACCCGGCCAGCACCGACCCGCGGGTGCAGGGCGTACGACGCTTCACCGAACTCGTCGCCGAACACCCCCGGCTCAGCGCCACCGCCCTGCAGACCGTCGGCGGCAAGGGGTACGACGGCTTCGTCATGGCCCTGGTCACGGACTGAGGCCGCCCGGGCGCACGCGCCTACGACCGCGGCGGGGCGGACAGGCAGTACCCTCGCCCGGATGACGGCACTCTCACACCACGGCAACGGCCGTACAGACCAGCCGGGCCGCGACGGCGCCACGGCCACCACCGAGGCCGATCCGCGGGCCATCGGCCCGGTACGGACCGAGTACGCCCCGGATCCCGACGGCGACCCCGACCCCGGCGAGATCGTGTGGACCTGGGTCCCCTTCGAGGAGAACGACGGCCGCGGCAAGGACCGGCCCGTGCTGGTCGTGGCCCGCGAGCCGGGCGGCCCGACGCTGCTCGCCGTACAGCTGTCCAGCAAGCGGCACGACCACGACCACGAGTGGGTGCCGATCGGGACGGGCCCGTGGGACGGCGCGGGGCGGGAGTCGTGGGTGGACGTCGACCGGGTACTGCGGGTGCACGAGTCGGGGATGCGGCGGGAGGCCTGCGCACTGGACCGGGGACGCTTCGCCCTGGTGGTGGGCCGGCTGCGCGAGCGCTACGGCTGGCGGTAGCCGCCGCACCGAGCCGACCCGGCCCGCCGGGCCCTCCCCGGCGGCGCCGGCCCCCGGATGCGCGACTCTCGCCGCCGGCCCGCGTGAACCCACCGCCCAACGGCGGTCCCGGCCCGGGGGGGCTCACGGCACCGCAACAGGCCCGGCCCGGCGCCTCCGGCCGGGCAGTGCGGTCGGCGGCGGCGACCGGCCCGGCTCCGGCGCCTCCGGCTGCGCTACGCGGCAGCGCGGGCGGCTTCCGGGCCAAACCGCCGGTCGGCATGTCCGGCACAGCTGCGCGGCAGCGCTCCCGGCTCGCGGGGGCTCTGCCGCATGCCCGCGGCGAGGCACGGCGGCGCGGCCGGCCGCGCCGGCTTCAGGACGCGGGGTCCGCGAAGGCCCGCTCGAAGGCCTGCCGGGTGTCCGGTTTGCGGTCCAGCACGGCGAACACCACCCGCTCGAAGGTCCCCGCGAACCGCCCCGCCAGCAGCCCGCGGAAGGCCTCGGCCACGTCCGCCGGGTCGTTGCGGAACACCCCGCAGCCCCAGGCCCCCAGGACCAGCCGCCGATACCCGTGCACCGCCGCCACCTCCAGGACCAGCCCCGCCCGCCGGACCAGCGCGGCGGGGATCTCTGCGACCCGCTCCGGCTCCTGCCGCAGGATCGTGCCCGCGTTCGGGGCGGGCGAGGTCAGGAAGCCGGCCAGGAACGGCGACTCCGACAGTTCGCCCCGGTCGTCACGGAAGACCGGCACCCCGGGCGAGTGAATCACCCGGTCGGTGTAGAAGGTGCTGACTTCCGCACGGTGCACCGCGTAGTAGTCCGGGGCCTCCAGCAGCGTCTCGTACAGCGCGGAGGCGCGGCACAGGGCCTCCTCCTGCGCCTTGGCCCCGCGGACGTAGCCGCCCCCGGGATTCCGGGCCGAGGCGAAGTTCAAAACCGCCACCGACGCCCCCGCCGGCCCGGCCCCCGCCCCTGCCGGAGCGTCCTCGTCGAGCCTGCGGGCGGCGACCGTGCTGCTCTCCCCCGTCACCTCGACGGCAGTCGCCCCCCCCGCCGACCGGCCTTTCGCCTGGAATAGCCTGGTTTGGTCCATATATTCTGGTTCCGGCCTTGGCATCCGCCAGGGCGGCGGCGAGCGGTACGTGCCGCCCCGACCGCGTCCGGTAGCCCCCGGCCGCAAGGATCTCCGCGTTCTCCCGCGCGATCTCGCGCAATCTGCTGCTCACGCCGCCATCCTGTGCACCTCCTTTCCCGGCGGCAAAGGATTTTGTTCCCGAGGGAGGGGTAGGCACGGGTGATGCCACGGCCGACGACAGGAGAAGAGGACCCGGTCATGCCCTTCGACCCACCCGTTCCCCCACCCGCGCCGGACGCTCCCCCGCCCCCCGCGATCAGCGAGACGCAGGCGGAGCACCTGATCCACGGGATCTGTTTCAAGACGGGCCCGCCCCGCCTGATCGGTGCCGAACTCGAATGGCTCGTCGTGGACGCCGAGCGCCCCGGGCTGCGCGTGACCCCCGAGCGGCTCCGGGCGGCTCATGCCGCGGCCCGCGCACTGCCCCTGAACTCCCGGGTGACCGTCGAGCCGGGCGGCCAGCTCGAGCTCAGCTCGGCCCCGGCCACCTCCCTCACCGGCTGCGTGGACCGGCTCCAGGACGACCTCACCGCCGTCCGCGCCGCCCTGCGCGAGCAGGGGCTCGTCCTGCACGGCCTCGGCCGCGATCCCCGCCTCCCGTACCGCCGGCTGCTGAACAGCCCGCGCTACGACGCGATGGAGGCCTACTTCGACCGCACCGGCCCGGCCGGCCGCGCCATGATGTGCGCCTCGGCCTCCGTGCAGGTCTGCGTGGACGCCGGGTACGAGGAGCCGGGCGTGCTCGGCCACGGCCGGCGCTGGCGCCTCGCGCACCTGCTGGGCGCGGTCCTGGTGGCCGCCTTCGCCAACTCCCCCGCGCACGATGGCCCGTACGCCGGCTGGCGCTGCTCCCGCCAGGGGATCTGGAACGACCTGGACAGCCGGCGCACCCTCGCCCCGCCGCTGGAGGCACGCCCGCGGGACGGCTGGGTGCGCCAGGCGCTGGACACCGAGGTGATGTGCGTACGGTCCTACGAGGGCGAGGCGTGGGACGTCCCGCGCGGCACGACCTTCCGCGACTGGCTGCGGGCGGGCGACGAGGGGCGGGCCCTGCGGGCGCCCACCGCCGAGGACCTGGACTACCACCTCACCACGCTGTTCCCGCCCGTGCGGCCGCGCGGCCACATGGAGTTGCGCATGATCGACGCGCAGCCGGGCGAGGACGGCTGGCTGGTCCCGGTGGCCGTCGTGCACGCGCTGTTCGACGACCCGGAGGCCGCCGAGACCGCCTACCGGGTGACGAAGGCGCTGGCCGACTCCTACGGGGCGCAGCCCGCTCCGCGCAATCCGCTCTGGCGGTCCGCCGCCCGCCACGGTCTGGCCGATCCCGAGCTGCGGGCGGCTGCCAAGACCTGCTTCCGCGCGGCCGCGGAGGCGCTGCCCCGGCTGGGCGCGACCGCCCGCGTCCGGGACACCGTCGGCGCGTTCAACGAGCGCTTCGTGCTGCGCGGCCGATGTCCGGGTGACGAGCCGCCGCAGCTGCGGCCCGATGGGAAGGAGGCCCTGCGATGACCACCGAATCCCAGCCCGGGCTGCGCGAACGGGCGGCCGCCTCGCTGACCGCCGCGCGGGCCCGGACGGCGGCGCTCACCGACGCGGTGACCGACGCCGACCTCACCGCCCAGCACTCGCCCCTGATGTCGCCGCTGGTCTGGGACCTGGCGCACATCGGGAACCAGGAGGAGCTGTGGCTGCTGCGCCGGGTCGCCGGACGTGAGTCGATGCACCCGGAGATCGACCCCCTCTACGACGCCTTCGAGCATCCGCGCGCCGAGCGTCCGAAGCTTCCGCTGCTGGGGCCCGCGGAGGCCCGCCGGTACGCGGCCGAGGTCCGGGGCCGGGTCTTCGACCTGTTGGAGAGCACCCCGCTGGAGGGCAGCGCGCTCCTCGACGACGGCTTCGCCTTCGGGATGATCGCCCAGCACGAGCAGCAGCACGACGAGACGATGCTGATCACCCATCAGCTCCGGCGGGGCGCGCCTGTCCTGACGGCCCCGGAACCGGACGCCCCCTATGACCCTCCGGCCGCCCGCGAGGTCCTCATACCCGCCGGGCCGTTCACGATGGGCACCTCCGCCGAGCCGTGGTCGCTGGACAACGAACGGCCGGCGCACGAGCGGGAGACCGCGGCGTTCTGGATGGACACGCTGCCGGTGACGAACGCCGCGTACCGCGCCTTCATCGCGGACGGCGGCTACCGCGAGCCCCGCTGGTGGGCCGCGGCAGGCTGGGAGCAGATCCGCCGGCACTCCATCGGGGCGCCGCTGTTCTGGCACCGGGAGGGCGGCGAATGGCTGCGCCGCCGTTTCGGGGTGACTGAGCCCGTCCCCGATGAAGAACCGGTTCTGCATGTCAGTTGGTACGAGGCGGACGCCTACGCCCGCTGGGCGGGGCGGCGGCTGCCCACGGAAGCCGAGTGGGAGAAGGCCGCCCGCTTCGATCCGGCGACCGGACGCTCGACCCGCTACCCGTGGGGCGACGCCGACCCGACCCCCGTGCACGCCAATCTGGGGCAGCGGCATCTGCGCCCGTCCCGCGCGGGCAGCTACCCGGCCGGGGCGTCCCCTCTCGGGGTGCGCCAGCTGATCGGCGACGTGTGGGAGTGGACGGCGTCCGACTTCCTGCCCTACCCGGGCTTCCGGGCCTTCCCCTACCGGGAGTACTCGGAGGTGTTCTTCGGCCCGGAGCACAAGGTGCTGCGGGGCGGCTCCTTCGCCGTTGACCCGGTGGCCTGCCGGGGCACCTTCCGCAACTGGGACCTCCCGGTGCGGCGGCAGATCTTCTCCGGCTTTCGCACCGCGAGGGACGCCTGATGTGCCGCCATATCGCCTACGTGGGCCCGACAGTGGCGCTCGGGAGGCTGCTGAGCGAGCCCGAGCATGCGCTGGTGCGCCAGTCCTGGGAGCCGCGCCGCCAGCGGCACGGCACGGTCAACGCCGACGGCTTCGGCGTCGGCTGGTACGCGGAGGGCGACCCCGTCCCCGCCCGCTACCGCCGCGCCGGGCCGATCTGGGGCGACCTGACCTTCACGGACCTCGCCCGGGTGGTGCACAGCGGAGCCGTACTGGCAGCCGTACGGGACGCCACCCTGGCCGGGGCCGAGGGAGAGGCCGCGGCCGCGCCGTTCACGGACGGGCCGTGGCTGTTCAGCCACAACGGCGCGGTGCGCGACTGGCCCGCGGCGGCGGCCCCGCTCGCGGCTGCGCTGCCGCCCGAGGATCTGCTCCAACTGGCGGCCCGCACGGATTCGGCGCTGGTCTGGGCCCTGGTGCGGCGCCGGCTGCGGGCCGGGGACGACCTGGGCACGGCGCTCGCCGAGCCCGTGCGGGAGCTGTCCTCGGCAGCGCCCGGCTCCCGGCTGAACCTGCTGCTCACGGACGGCGCGGCGATCGCCGCGACGGCCTGGGGCGACTCGCTCTGGTACCTGGCCGATCCGGGGGCAGGGCGCACCGTGGTGGCGTCCGAGCCGTACGACGACGACACCCGGTGGTGCGAAGTGCCCGACCGGACCCTGCTGACCGCCACCCGTTCGCGGGTCCGTCTGACCCCGCTCAAGGAGAACCGCACGTGAACAGCTTCCAGTTGACCCGGACCCTCGACGAGGACGCGGCGGAGACCGCACTGCGTGCGGACGTGCTGCACGGGCTGACCCGCACGCCCAAGGTGCTGCCGCCCAAGTGGTTCTACGACGCGCGGGGCAGTGAGCTCTTCGAGGAGATCACCCGGCTGCCCGAGTACTACCCGACCCGTGCGGAGCGGGAGATCCTGCTGGAGCGGGCGCGGGAGATCGCCTCGGAGAGCGGCGCCCGCACCCTGGTGGAGCTGGGTTCCGGCTCTTCCGAGAAGACCCGGCACCTGATCGAGGCGATGCCCGCGCTGGACACCTACGTCCCGGTGGACGTGAGCGAGAGCGCCCTGCGGGGGGCGGCCACCGCACTGCTCGCCGACCATCCGGGGCTGCGGGTGCACGCCCTGCTGGCCGACTTCACCAGTGCGCTGCACCTGCCGGACTCCCCCGGCCCCCGGCTGGTGGTCTTTCTGGGCGGCACCATCGGGAACCTGCTGCCGCCGGAGCGGGCGGTGTTCCTGGCGTCGGTACGGGCGATGCTGTCGCCCGGGGACGCGCTGCTGATGGGCACGGACCTGGTGAAGGACGAGGCGGTGCTGGTGACGGCGTACGACGACGCCCGGGGGGTGACGGCCGAGTTCAACAAGAACGTGCTGGCCGTCATCAACCGGGAGCTGGACGCCGACTTCCACACCGCCGACTTCGAGCACGTGGCGGTGTGGAACAGGGAGCAGGAGTGGATCGAGATGCGGCTGCGGGCCCGGTCGGAGCTGACGGTGAAGGTCCGCGCGCTGGACCTGGTGGTGCCGTTCGCGGAGGGTGAGGAGATCCTGACGGAGGTGTCCGCGAAGTTCCGTCAGGAGGGTGTGCGCAAGGAGCTGGCCGCGGCGGGGCTGGAGCTGACCCAGTGGTGGACGGACGCGGCGGGCCGCTTCGCGGTGTCCCTGTCGGTCGCGGACGGCCCGGTGGGCCGGTCCTGATCGGCCACGGCCCGCCGGGCCGCGGCCGCGAGGTCCCGCCGGTCGGTGTACCGGCCCGGCGGGATCCGCGGCAGCAGGGTGATCTCTGCCCGGATCCCGCGGGCCCGGGCGATCCGCCACAGCGAGGCGGTGAGCGGGTCGTCCCCGACGAAGGCGGGCGCCCCGGCCGGACTTCCGTCGGCTCCCAGGTAGGCGAGGCGCACGGGCTGTACGGGGACCTGCGCGTCCAGAGCGGACTGGAAGGCGGCCCTGCGGAAGGCGCCTTGGGCGCGCCCGCACCAGGTGGAGCCCTCGGGGAAGACGGCGACCCGGTCCCCGGCGAGGAGTGCGCGGGTCATCGTGGTGACGGTGGCGGGCAGCGCCCGGATCCGGTCGCGCTCGATGAACAGGGTTCCGGCCTGTCCGGCGAGTCGGCCGAGGACGGGCCAGGCCCGGATGTCGCTCTTGGCCAGCATCCGGCTGGGCAGGACGGCGGCGACGAGCGGGATGTCGAGCCAGGAGATGTGGTTGGCGACGAGCAGGCGGCCGCCGCGCCGGCCCGGGCTGCCGTGCACGGTGATCCGTATGCCGAAGGCCCGTACCAGTGCGGCCGACCAGGCCCGCACCACCGCCTGCCGGGGGCCGGCCGGCAGCAGCCGGACCGGCGGGGCGCCGAGGATGCCCAGCAGGATCAGGGCCGCGGCGGCGGCGAGCCGCAGCACCGCGTGCGGGACGCTCGCGGTGCGCCCCGCGTGGCCGGCGCAGGCCTCGGGGGTGCAGGGCGAGGTGGGCAGCCAGACGCTCATGCGCCCGGGATGAGCGAGCGGAAGTGCTTGAGGTAGCGCGGGTTGGTCCGGCGCAGGGAGAGCAGTACGTACAGGTCGGCGCAGCCGAACTCGGCGTCGAGGGCGGGTTCGCCGCAGACCCAGGCGCCCAGGCGCAGGTAGCCGCGCAGCAGCGGCGGCAGTTCCATGCGGTCGGGGTAGGCGATGCCCTGCGGGTTCCAGGGGATGTGGGGGGTGACCCGGTACTCCTCGGGTGCGGGGCTGCGGGTCAGGGCGCGCTCGCGGGTGGCGGCGGCGAGGACGCCGCCGTCGGCGAGGGGTATCGAGCAGCAGCCGGCGAGCCAGTTGTGGCCGGTGCGGTCCATGTAGTGGGCGAGGCCCGCCCAGATGAGGGCGATGACGGCGCCGTTGCGGTGGTCGGGGTGGACGCAGGAGCGGCCGACCTCGACGAGGTCGGGCCGGATGGGCGCGAGCGCGGACAGGTCGAACTCGCCCTCGGAGTACAGGCGGCCCGCGACGGCGG
The DNA here is from genome assembly GCF_001953875.1 of Streptomyces amritsarensis. Taxonomy (GTDB): domain Bacteria; phylum Actinomycetota; class Actinomycetes; order Streptomycetales; family Streptomycetaceae; genus Streptomyces; species Streptomyces amritsarensis. Next base: position 142,881 of record NZ_MQUR01000003.1, on the reverse strand, counting down.
CGCGCTCCGGGGGCAGCAGCCGGTAGGTGCCGACGACCTGCTCGGCCGCCTCGTCGACGACGAGGAGGTGGTCGCAGTACGCGTCGAAGGCGTCGGCGTCGAGGCCCGGCTCGGGGCCGTCGAGGCGGGCGCCGAGCTCGCCGGCGAAGACCTGGTGGCGCAGGCGCTGTGCGGCCCGTACCTCGTCCTCGTCGCGGGCCAGGCGCACGCGGTAGTGGGGGCCGGCGGTGGCGGCCTTGGCGGGGGCGGGCGCGGGGGCGAGGAGGGGGGAGGCGGGGGCGGGGGCCGTGGAGAGGGACGGGGACAGGGGTGCGATGGTCATGGCGGCTCCTGAACCGGACACGGAGGGCCAGGCCGGCAGGTGGTGGCCTGGCTCCTTTACTTCTTCCGTGACCGGCTGGATTCGACATGACCGCTCTGCGGCCCGCGGGTGTGCGGACGGCGAACTCGCCGGTACCGCGGCGCGGCGGGTTCGGGGTCAGCGGTCGGAGCTGAGGACCCGGCCGATCTCCGCGGAGGCCGTGCGGGCGGCCTGCTTGGGGTCCTGGCCGGTGAGCACGGCCGTCATGAAGGGTTTGATCGGGTTCTTCGCCTCGACCTCGGCCCAGCGGGCCGAGGTGGGGGTGGCCCGGCCCTGGGCGGCGCCGGGGGCCATGTTGGCGGCGCCCTCGTTGCCCTCGACGACGTGCGCGAGGGTGGTCTTGTTCGGTACGTAGCTCATCGTGCGGGCGAGTTCGGTCTGCCACTTCTCGCTGACCAGGGCCGTGACCACGTCGACGGCGCCCTTCCGGTGCCCGGTCCGCTCCGGGATGATCAGGTCGGAGCCGCCGGTGAAGACGGAGCCCGCCTTCTCGGAGGTCTTGCCGGGGATCGGGAAGAAGCCGAGTTTGCCCTTCAGCACGGGGTTGGCCGCTTCGATCTCGGCGGCCTGGCCGGGCGTGGCGATGATCTGGGCGACCTGGCCGCGGGCGAAGACCTCCGACTGCGGGGGCGTCTCCTCGTCCGCGGCCTTGGGGCCGTCGCCGAGGGCCTGGAGCTGCTTGTAGAACTCCATGCCGGCCAGGGCCTTGTCGTCGTCGAGGGTGCCGACCCACTTGCCGCCCGTCTCGACGGCGAGCTCCCCGCCTTCGTCCCAGATGAAGCCGGCGAGGACGTACCAGTTCTGGCCCGCGAGGTAGATGCCCTGCTGGTCGCCCTTGTCGAGTTTCTGGGTGGCCTGGATCCACTCCTGGCGGTTCTTGGGCGGGGTCTTTATCCCGGCGTTCGCGAAGAGGTCCTTGTTGTAGACGACCACGCGGTTGGCGGCGTACCAGGGGATGCCGTACTGGGCGCCGTTGATGCTTCCCGGCTCGGCGAGGCCCTTGAGCCAGTCCTTGCTGCCCCACTCGCGCAGCCCTTCGAGGGTGAGCTCGGAAAGCCCTCCGGTCTCGATGTATTGCGCGACCTGGGTGTTGCCGACCTCGATGACGTCGGCGGGCTCCTTGCTCGTGCCGTCCAGGACGGCGTTGACCTTGTCTCCGATGCCCGTCCACTCCTGGATCCTGACGTCCAGGTCGAGGGCGGGGTGCTCCTGTTCGAAGGCCGCGGTGAACCGGTCGATGAAGTCCTCGGAGGCGCTGCCCTTCATCAGCCAGAGCGTCACCTTCTGCCGCCCTGCGGCCTGATCGGCCGACTGGCCGCAGCCTGTCAGGGCGGTCGCGGCCGCGAGGGCCGTGCACACGGCGAGGAAGCGCATCTTCAAGAGGGTCACCTTCTGGGGCTCGGTCTCAGATGGCTCGAAATTGGCATAGACCAATAGGCCGGTCAAGGGTCTTTCGCTCGGGATTGTTGGCGCAAAGTTCGCGGAGGAGGACTTACTGGGGCACCTTAGAACCAGGCAAAAGCGACCCACTGTCGGGAGACTCCATGTCCAACCACACGTACCGGGTGACCGAGATCGTCGGCACCTCTCAAGAGGGCATCGATCAGGCCATTCGCAACGGGATCGCACGGGCGGGCCAGACCGTGCGGAACCTGGACTGGTTCGAGGTGGTCCAGATCCGCGGCCACCTCGAGAACGGGGAGATCGCCCACTACCAGGTGGGGCTGAAGGTCGGCTTCCGGCTCGAGGGCGACGACTGAGGCGCCGCCCTCGGGCCGTCCCGGCCGTCCCGGCCGCCCCCGGGCCGCTCAGGTCCGGCCCTCGACCTCCTGGCCGGCGATGAGCTCGGGGGCGTCCGCCGCCCAGTCGGCGACGACGACCCGGAAACCGGCCGCACGCGCGGCCTGGCAGACCAGTTCGTCGTCGTCGACGAGCATGCGCACCTGGCGGCCCCGCGCGATCCGGCCCAGCACCTCCAGCTTGGTCGTCCTGGCCGGCCGCCGGTCCTGGTTGCCGCGCATCCACAGCCGCCCCTCGGGCAGGCCGTGCCGGGTGAGCCACTCCACGGTGTCCGCCCGGCACCGCTCGGGCCGCCCGGTCAGATACACCACCTCGCAGTCGGCCGCGCTCTCCACCGCCAGCGCGATCCCGCGCGCGAGCGGCGGATCGGCCGGCGCCGCCCCGAAGAAGCCGGCCCAGTCCCTGGGACGGCGCTCCAGGAAGTGCTGGCGGTGGGCGGTGTCGGCCAGGGTGTTGTCGATGTCGAAGACGGCCAGCGGCGGCCGCGAGGGGCTCTTGTCACTCATCCGGCCAGCCTATGGCCGGGCACCGACACGGGCCCGGCCCGCCGGGCGGACGACGCCGGGGCCGGCCCCGGGGCGCGATGCTGACGAGGAAGAGGGGGTGGCGGCGTATGCCGTGGGCCTTCAAGACCGTCGGCTTCCGCGGGACCCCGGCGGGTGACCTCCCGCTCCTGGTGTTCGTGCGCGAGGACGGCGACGACCGGGCGCTGGAGGAACAGCTCACGGTGCAGGGCCTCGGCCCCCTTCCCGCCGACGTCGAGGACCTGTTGCGGCCGATGACCGCCGCCGTCGACGACGGCAGAGCCTTGGCCCATGTGGCTAGTCACCGAGCAGGGGCAGGAGAGGGACGCGAACAGGTGAGGGCCGTCCCGTGACGGCCCGGGGCCGGCGGATGCGGTCGACGGCGCGGCGCGTACGCGCAGACCGTCCCTCATGCCTTCACGTGCTCGCCCGCTCCCGCGGCTTCTTCGACGACCTTCGCGAGCGTGGCGAGCATCTCTCGGTGCCGTAGCTGGAGGAGGGCGTCGAGCGCGGCGTTGTGCAGCGCGCCGCCGAGACCCCGTAGGGGATGTTCGTCGACGATGACGAGGGCCTCCTCGCCCCAGGAGCGGACCTCGATCGCGACCCTGGCCGTTCCCAGGGGGCCGCTGTTGACTTCCAGTTCCAGTTCGGCCGGGGCCTCCACCCTGCGTACGACGGTGGTACCGGAGGCCGACCACGGTCCGAGCCGGACGGTGTATTCGAGGGACGAGCCGACCGCCGGCCACTGACCGTGGGCGGGGCGCGATCGGCTGGTGCCGACGACCCAGTCCGCGTAGCGCGAGGCGTCGGCGAGCACGGCCCACACCTCGTCGGGTGCGGCGTGGATCAGTCGATGTCGAACGGCCATCATTCCTCCCGGATCGGCGGTCCAGGCGACGGCTCGGGCCGCCTCTTCGTGACCCGGCGTCTGCCCGTCGGGGGGCCCTCTACACCCGCGTGCGGCCCGGACGCCGTGTGTGTCCCGCCTGGGGCCGGGTAAGCGCCACGGAACAACCGGGCCGTCGCGAACTTCGTGTCCAACGCGGGCACCTGGATGCAGCTGACGGTGCAGAACCTTCTGGCCCTCCAGATCACGGGATCGGCCGCCGTCACCGGTGAGGGTTTTCACCACGCGCCATCCGAAGCCGCCGGGCGTGTGCGGGGACGGCGGCCGCAGGTGCGGCTGCAGCGTCGAGCCGTCGGACACCTCGACCACGACTTGCCCGGCCCGGACGGTGACGTGGAAGCCGGTGACGCCGCCCGCGTGCCGGATCGCGTTGGATCTTCGGGTGCGTCGTGTTCGACGAGGACGTGGCGGGCGGTCTCCCGGGCCTGCGCGCAGTTCATCATGGCCGGGAGACCCATCCTGCCTGACCGTGGCCTCATGTGGAGCGCCTGCCCCAGGCGCTGCCAAAGATTCCGTCTGCCCGCCGCGAGCGGCTCAGCCGACACGGTGGGGGGTGTCGCGGCTGCAGTGACCGAGGGGGCGGTTCAGGGTGCGGCGTGGAGTGTGAAGAGGTCGCGGGTGCCGGTGAGGTCCAGCAGGTGGAGGGCCTGCTCGCACAGTCCGATGAGTTCCAGCGTTCCGCCGGTGAGGTGGACGCGGTGCCGGAGGGCGAGGAGGGCGTTGAGGCCGCAGGAGTCGATGAACGTGACGGCCGACAGATCCAGGGCCAGGGTCCGGCCGGGTAGGTCGAGGGTGTCGGCGGCGTCGGCGAGGTGTGGCGCGGTGTCCATGTCGAGTTCGCCACCCACCGTCAGGATCGTCCGGTCGGTACTCACGGCAACGCTGAGGTCAAGGGTGGGGTTCATGCGGTGGCCGCCCCGTTTCGGGATCGGAGCCTCTTTACGGTCGGCTCCCCTGCTGTCGGGGCGGAGAAGGCCGTCAAGTGCACGGCATACGGTGCCGCGCACAGCCGAGCGAGCCCACCCGCACCGTCCATTGACCACACGGGGTGATCAGCCGGTGGCGCGGGGTCTCTCACCAGACCAGGCTGGTAGTGATTCGAGCGTGGCACGCACCGCTCCGAAAAGCCAGCGCAGCTGCCCAAACCGCGACCTCATACGCCCCTGACCTGCGGCTCCGTGATACGTCGCAGTCCAACCCCTCGTTTCCGCTTGCGCGGCTCGGTAACGGCCGGCGCCGGCCTGCAGACGCGCCAGCGGGCGGACGGTGCGCAGAGCGTCCTCGGTGTCGGTGTGGACGGGCAGCGTGGGCTGGTTGGCCAGCATCAGGTACCGGACCGCTGCGGGTGGTGCGGCTACGGCCACGGGGATGCCGATCGGGGCCCAGTGCCGTCGGTCCGCAGGACGACCGAAACCGCGGCCGCCGCCGAGCCGAGGGTGAGCACGAGCCCGGCGGGCCGGCGCCGACATGTCAGTGGGCTCTGGCAGCATCACGGCCATGACCGACATAGATGACCTCGTGCAACGCGTTGCCACTCGGGCCGCATCGGACAGCAAGGACCTTCCCGCACCTGTCGACGATGCCCGGATCGCCGAGGCCGAGAGGCAGCTGGGCTTCGCGCTGCATCCCCTGCTTGCGCGCCTGTATGGCGAGGTTGCTGACGGCGGCTTCGGCCCTGACTACCGACTGTTGCCACTGCTTGGTCCGGGCTCCAGCGTCGTTGGCGAATACCTGACGCGGCGTGAGGCGTCGGTCGGAGTGGAGCACCCGGAGTGGCCCGAAGGCGTCGTACCGATCCTGACCTGGGGCTGTGGCATGTATGCAGGCGTGGATTGTCTCGGTGAGGACGGTCAGGTCCTGCTCTTCGAGCCGAACCCGTATAGCGGCGGATCGTGGGATGAGTGTTGGTTCCTCGACTCCGCCAGCCTCGCAGCGTGGCTGGAGACATGGCTCGCGGGGACGGGCTGGTTCGAGGAGGACGCCGTCGACGGGGGCGACGTGGTCGAGCCTCAGCCATGGGAGCAGGCCGCGGGTCGGCTGTCGTCCGGCGCATAGCGAAACGGCAACGCTTCAACTGTCCGGATGCCTCAGCCGTGGCGGACCCATGAGGTGACTCGTCCGCGGGGCCGGGCGGGTTGGCGGTCTCGGTCTGCCGGGCGATCGCCTCGTGGTACTCCAGCTCGTGGACGATCACCGGCATGGTTCGGCCGACAGATTTTTCGATGACGCCGGTCGTATCGAGTGGCCCGATGGCTGAAACCTCTGGACGAGATGCTGGAGGTGATGGTTGAACGTCATGGTCGGCGGGGTCTTGTCGGTCAGGGTTATGAGTCCCACTGGTCGCAGTACTCGATGTGGATCTCGCGCGCGTCGCCGAGAACGCCGTCGTTGGAGTGGAGCTCGGTGCAGAAGTGCGGATGGCTCGGATGGGCGGGGACGTATCCGGGGCCGTTGCGGGCGACGTCGAAGAAGTGCCGGGCGGTGTCCCTGAACACCTTCGCGCTGCCGGTCATGAACAGGGTCTCGGCGTGGAGATGCTGGTGGAACAGATCCCGGTTCTCCTGATAGTGCCGTGCCTCGTGGTCAATCACGGCTTCGCGGGTGTGTCCTGGACCGGGCAGCGTCACGGTCTGCGGACGCCCTGGGCCGAGCCGTCCTCGTATTTCTTTCCAGCGTGAGGGTGCGAACTGGAGCGAGTGGTGCAGCAGCACGAGATCAAGCTGCCGTGTGCCGTCTTCTGGCAGCTCGCGGGAAGGGCCACGGTTCCCCCGCATCGGCAGGTGGACCAGCGAGCGCGGTGAAGAGGCGGCGAGCTTCCACAGCCCACCGATTCGCTGGGCGGCGTCCTGATCGAGGTAGGTGTCCAGGTGCCGATCGTGGTCGATGAGCACTGCGTGGACCAGGGGCCGGGCTGGTCGGATGACCTTGAACTCCGTGGCTCCGAGCCGTGCTTGGTGGATGGTGAGGGGTAGCTTCATTGGTTCTCCGGGACACGGCGGCGGACATCGGGGGCGTAAGAGGCCAGAGGCCAGAGGCCCAGGCGCCGGCTGATGCCTTCTGCCGTCGGACGGCGACGTGGATGTGGACGCCGAGGGCCCGCACGAGGATGGCGGCGGGCAGTTCGGCGGCGAGGACCGCCGGTCACTGGCCGGTCGGCCGGGGAGACGCCGCTGCCGGCGATCGCCACCAACCTCGCGCTCCCACATCGCTTCACTTGCACTCCTCTCACGACTATTCGCCCGCACAATGCCGCTGACGCCAGTCAACATGACCATTCAACATCATCAGCCTTTTGACCAGGGGGAATAGGCGGCCGACTGGAAACCGCTGTGGCTGCTTGCCAGCTCCCGCCCGGCCTCCGGGCCTCGACTCGTAGCAGTCAGGGGGTCTGGTCCTTGTCTCGGCCGGCGAACGCCGCAAGGCCTGCCGGCGGGGGCCGGTCGGCACCTGCGGCGGTCCCCTACAGCCAGCCGTTGCGGCGGAAGGCCCTGTAGAGGGTGAGCGAGGCGAGCGTCATGAGCGCCACCGCCAGGGGGTAGCCGTAGGTCCAGCCGAGTTCCGGCATGTGCTCGAAGTTCATCCCGTACACGCCGGCGACCATGGTGGGGATCGCGAAGATCGCCGCCCATGCGGAAATGCGCCGCATGTCGTCGTTCTGCCAGGTACCGACGCGGGCCTGTTGCGCGCCGAGGACGGAGTCCAAGAGCTCGTCCAGGGTGCGGACCTCGATGTCGGTGCGGTGCACGTGATCGGCGACGTCACGGATGTACGGGGCGATCTTGGACTGCGCGTCGACCTCGCTTGGGCCGTCCACGAGCCCGTGAAGGACCGGAACGAGCGGCTGCACGGCATCGCGGAACTCGCGGACCTCCCGCTTGAGGGAGTAGATGGCCTGGGTGTGGTCGACGCGGGATGTCGAGAACACGTCGTCCTCCAGCCGGTCGAGCGTGGCGCGCACCCGTCGGGCCGCGTCGCTGTACGCGTCGACGGCGACATCCAGCACGGCATGCAGCACGGCCCAGGTCCCGCTGCGGAGCATCTGCGGATCCGCGTCCAGTCGGCGTGCGGCCTCGGCGCACGGGTCGATCGTCCCGTGGCTGACGGTGAGGACGCTGCGGGGGCCCACGAAGATCAAGATGTCCCCCGTCTTCACCGCCATGTCTTCCTCCACGTATCGCAAGGGCTTCAGCGCCACGGCCAGGACGTCGCCGAAGCGCTCACGCTTGGGACGCTGCCGTCCATGCAGAGCGTCCTCGACGGCCAGTGGGTGCAGGGAGAGCTCCTCGGCCAGCTGGACCAGCTGGCCCTCTTCAGGGTCAGTCAGCCGGATCCAGGCGAACTTGCCGTCGCTCAAGTCCCGCAAGCGTTTGAGGGCCGCACGACACGTGTCGTCCGGCAGCTCGCATTCCACACGCTCCGACTGGCCGGAGTCCTGCTCGTAGATGACGCATTCCATCTCCCGCACATGCTTCAGCACCCTTGTTTCATGCGCCCGCTGCCGATGTTTGGCCTGTTCCCGGCGCGCGACGCGAGACACCGGTGCCGGCTCGTGCAGGCAGGCCGACGCGGGTAGGAGCGCTCTCATGGACATGCCAGATGAATGGGTGTCCGGGGCCGGGGTGCGGGAGCTGACCGGGTGGCTGGTGCACCTTGTCGAGGCGGGAGGTGCGCTGATCATCTTCGTTGGCGCGGTCTGGGCCTTCGCCCGGTTCGCCACCACGGGGATGCGCAGGCGCTCCCTGATCGGCGAGTTCAACAAGATCCGCCTCAGCCTGGGCCGGATCGAACGCCACCAGAAGGAGTCCTTCCCGCCTGCTGAGGTCACCGCCGGCGGCATGGAGGACGACGCCACAGGACACGAGCCGGCAGGGGTGACCTCTGTGACCAGATGACGCAAGGCGCGCGACAGGCTGCGGGAGGGGACCGGCGTTCCCGACGAGCCCTTCGAGCCCTGCGAGCTGCGGTACTTCGCGGACATGCTCGGTCTGGCCGTACAGCGACCTGGTCCTGCTCCTCGATGCCGCCGGGAACGAGCTGTACCGGTACCGGTGAGGCTCAGGCGTCGCCGGGCAGGAGCTGTTGGGGCAGTTCGCGGAAGCTCCACTGCCCGCTGCGGCGGGTGAACTGCCAGACCAGGTCGTGGCGGTCCGGCCAGGTCGCGGGGAGCCCGAGGACCTGGTGGGCGCCGAGGGCGCGCACCAGGCGGGGGATGCCGGTGTGCTCCCAGCAGACGAGTACGGGCATGGGCCCGGCCAGCGCGGCGTGCGCCAGGGCGGATTCGGCGCCGACCGCGAAGTCGGCCCGTACGGGGGTGCGCACTGCGGCGGCCAGGGCGGTCACGGTCTGCCGGCACCGGGCGGGGGCGCGGTCCTTGCCGCCGGCGGCGAAGACCGCGGCGGGGCGGGGCAGCGGGGCGCCCTTGGCCGGCGGGAAGAGCCGCGGCAGTTCCTCGGCCCGGCGCCAGCCGCGCCCGGCCAGGGAGCCCGGGTCGTCCTCGCCGTCCTCGTCCCGGCCGGAGTCCCCGGCGTACGGTTTCTCCGCGTGCCGGATGACCATGATCACGGCGTCCTTGGGGGCGGGCTGCTGCCCGGATGCCGGGGTGCGGGGCGCTTCCCCGCCGGAGCAGCCCGCCGCGGCCAGTGGTGCGAGGGCGGCGGCCAGTACGGCTCGGCGGCGTGGTCCGGTCCCGGCGGCGGCTTCTGGCATGGGGCCACTGTCCCCCATGTCCTGGGCGCCGCCGGGGCGCGGCACGGCGGCTGCCCGCCCGGTCAGCCGATCGGCGCAGGTCCCCGGGACGGCGGGGTCCTGCGCCGGGGCGTCAGTCGGCCGGGGTCAGCGGGGGCCCTTGCGGACCGCTCGCAGCCACTCCTTGTTCATCGCGGCGATCGACGGGAGCGGGATGCCCTTCGGGCAGGCCGTGGCGCACTCGCCGGTGAGGGTGCAGCCGCCGAAGCCCTCCTCGTCCATGCGGGCCACCATGTCCAGGACGCGGGTCTCCCGTTCCGGCGAGCCCTGCGGGAGGACGTTCAGGTGGTTGACCTTGGCGGAGGTGAAGAGCATCGCCGAGCCGTTGGGGCAGGCCGCCACGCACGCGCCGCAGCCGATGCACTCGGCGTGTTCGAAGGCGAAGTCGGCGTCGGCCTTGGGCACGGCGGTGGCGTGCGCCTCGGGGGCCGAGCCGGTGGGAGCGGTGATGTAGCCGCCGGCCTGGATGATCCGGTCGAAGGCGCCCCGGTCGACGACCAGGTCCTTGACCACGGGGAAGGCCGCGGCCCGCCAGGGCTCGACGTCGATGGTGTCGCCGTCGGCGAAGGAGCGCATGTGGAGCTGGCAGGTGGTGGTGCGCTCGGGCCCGTGGGCGTCGCCGTTGATGACGAGGCTGCAGGCGCCGCAGATGCCCTCGCGGCAGTCGTGGTCGAAGGCGACCGGGTCCTCACCGCGCAGGATGAGGTCCTCGTTGAGGGTGTCGAGCATCTCCAGGAAGGACATGTCCTGGGAGATCCCGTCGACCTCGTACGAGGCCATGTGGCCGGGGGCGTCGGCGCCGCGCTGGCGCCAGACGCGCAGGGTGAGCTTCATGCGTAGCTCCGCTGGGTGGGGTGGACGTACTCGAAGACGAGGTCTTCCTTGTGCAGGACGGGGGCGGTGCCGGTGGCGGTGAACTCCCAGGCGGCGGCGTAGGCGAAGGCCTCGTCCCGGCGGGCGGCCTCGCCGTCGGGGGTCTGGGACTCCTCGCGGAAGTGGCCGCCGCAGGACTCGGCGCGGTGGAGCGCGTCGAGGCACATCAGCTCGGCGAGTTCGAGGTAGTCGACGATGCGGTTGGCCTTCTCCAGCGACTGGTTGAACTCGTCGCCGGTGCCGGGGACCTTGATGCGGCGCCAGAACTCCTCGCGGATCTGCGGGATGCGGTCCAGCGCCTTGCGCAGGCCCTGCTCGCTGCGGGCCATCCCGCAGTACTCCCACATGAGTTCGCCGATCTCGCGGTGGAAGGAGTCGGGGGTGCGGTCGCCGTCCACGGCGAGCAGCCTCTCCAGCCGCTCCTTCGTCTCGCGTACGGTGGCCGCCGCTTCGGGGTGGGTGTCGTCGACGGTGTCGCGGCGGGGGTGGCGGGCGAGGTAGTCGTTGATGGTGGACGGGAGTACGAAGTAGCCGTCGGCGAGTCCCTGCATGAGGGCGGAGGCGCCGAGGCGGTTGGCTCCGTGGTCGGAGAAGTTGGCCTCGCCGATCGCGAACAGGCCGGGGACGGTGGTCTGCAGGTCGTAGTCGACCCACAGCCCGCCCATCGTGTAGTGCACGGCCGGATAGATCCGCATGGGGACCTCGTACGGGTTCTCCGCGGTGATCCGCTCGTACATCTCGAAGAGGTTGCCGTACTTCTCGGCGACCTTGTCGCGGCCCATGCGGCGGATGGCGTCGGCGAAGTCGAGGTAGACGCCCTGCCCTCCTGGGCCGACGCCGCGGCCCTCGTCGCAGACGTTCTTGGCGGCGCGGGAGGCGATGTCGCGGGGTACGAGGTTGCCGAAGGAGGGGTAGATCCGCTCCAGGTAGTAGTCGCGCTCCGCCTCGGGGATGTCGGCGGCGGGACGGGTGTCGCCCTTGGCCCTGGGGACCCAGATGCGGCCGTCGTTGCGCAGGGACTCGCTCATCAGGGTGAGCTTGGACTGGTGGTCGCCGGTGCGCGGGATGCAGGTGGGGTGGATCTGGGTGAAGCAGGGGTTGGCGAAGTAGGCGCCGCGCCGGTGCGCCCGCCACACGGCGGTCGCGTTGGAGTTCATGGCGTTGGTGGAGAGGTAGAAGACGTTGCCGTAGCCGCCGCTGGCGAGGACGACGGCGTCGGCGTAGTGGGTGGAGATCTCGCCGGTGATCAGGTCGCGGGCGACGATGCCGCGGGCGACGCCGTCGACGACGATCAGGTCGAGCATCTCGGTGCGGGCGTGCATCTCGACGTTGCCCGCGGCGATCTGCCGGGAGAGGGCCTGGTAGGCGCCGAGGAGGAGCTGCTGCCCGGTCTGGCCGCGGGCGTAGAAGGTGCGGGAGACCTGGACTCCGCCGAAGGAGCGGGTGTCGAGGAGACCGCCGTACTCGCGGGCGAAGGGGACGCCCTGGGCCACGCACTGGTCGATGATCTCGACGGAGATCTGGGCGAGGCGGTGCACGTTGGACTCGCGGGCGCGGAAGTCGCCGCCCTTGACGGTGTCGTAGAAGAGGCGGTGCACGGAGTCGCCGTCGTTGCGGTAGTTCTTGGCGGCGTTGATGCCGCCCTGCGCGGCGATGGAGTGGGCGCGGCGCGGGGAGTCGGAGAAGCAGAACTGCACGACGTGGTAGCCCTGCTCGGCGAGGGTCGCGCCGGCCGATCCGCCCGCCAGGCCGGTACCGACGACGATGACGGTGTGCTTGCGGCGGTTGGCGGGGTTGACGAGCTTCGCCTCGAAGCGGCGCCGGTCCCAGCGGTCCGCGATGGGGCCCTGGGGGGCCTTGGTGTCGGCGATGGGCTCGCCGGTGGTGTGGTGCGCGTAGCTGCTCACGGTCAGTTCACCATTCCGGTCATGACGGCGACGGGGACGGACACGAAGCCCGCGAAGAGGACGACGGCCAGGCCGTTCGCGATGGCCTTCAGCGTCCGCTCGCGACGGGCGCTGCCCGCGCCGAGGGTCTGGGCGGCGCTCCAGAAGCCGTGCCGGACGTGCAGGCCGAGTGCGGCCATCGCCACGATGTAGACGGTGTTCCCGTACCAGGTGGAGAAGGTGGCGAGGACGTTCTCGTACGGGTGGCCGACCCAGGCACGCTCGTTGACGGTGAGCGTGGTGAGGTCGAGCAGGTGCCAGACGATGAACAGGCCGAGGATGATGCCGCCCCAGCGCATGGTGCGGGTGGCGTAGCTCGCGCGGCGGCGCTTGTGGACGTACTTGACCGGGCGGGCTTTGATGTCCAGCCGGCTGAGCTGGTAGGCGGAGACGGCGTGCGCGACGACGGCGGCGAGGAGCACCACGCGGACGATCCACAGGGCCCACTCGTGGTGGAGGAAGGGCGAGCCGAGGGTGCGCAGCCAGTGGGCGTAGCCGTTGAACTCGTCCGCACCGAAGAAGATCTTGAGGTTGCCGAGCATGTGCACGACGAGGTAGCCGAGCATGATCAGCCCGGAGACCGCCATGACGGTCTTCTTACCGAGGGTGGAGCCCCAGAGCGAGGGAGCGCTCGTCCGGGTGCGCGTTGCCAGAGCCATGGCATCGACGGTAGGGACGGAGGGCCCGAAAGGTCCAAGACATGATATCGGTCATCTTGATAGACATGGCCTATGCAATTTCAGCAGCTTCTCTACTTCGTGGCCGTGGCCGAGACCCGGCACTTCACCCGGGCCGCGGAGCGGGTGCACGTGGCCCAGCCGTCGCTGTCCCAGCAGATCAAGGCGCTGGAGCGGGAGCTGGGGGCCGAGCTCTTCAGTCGGGCCCGGGGCAATATCGCGCTGACGGACGCGGGTGAGGCGCTGCTGCCGCTGGCCCGGCGGATCCTGGCGGACGCGGACACGGCGCGTCTGGAGGTGCAGGAGCTGGCGCAACTGCGGCGCGGGCGGATCCGGCTGGGGGCCACACCGAGCGTGTGCACGGGCCTGCTGCCCGGCGTGCTGCGGGCCTTCCACACGGCGCATCCGGGGATCGAGCTGCTGATCGAGGAGAGCGGTTCGCTCGACCTCGTGCGGGAGCTGGCGCGCGGGGCGCTGGACCTGGCGCTGATCGCCCTGCCGCTCCCGCCCTCGGCGCCGGCCCTGACGACGGTGGAGCTGCTGACGGAGGACCTGGTCGTGGTGTCCTCGACGCGGCTCCCGGCGCCCGGCGGCGGCCGGGAGCTGACCATCGCGGGGCTGCGCGACGAGCCGATGGTGATGTTCCGGCACGGCTACGACCTGCGGGAGCTGACCGTGGCGGCCTGCCGGGCGGAGGGCTTCGAGCCGGCGTTCACGGTGGAGGGCGGCGAGATGGACGCCGTACTGGGCTTCGCCCGGGCGGGGTTGGGCCTGGCGGTGGTCCCGGCGATGGTGGTGGCGGGCGCCGGCCCCGGGCTGCGGACGACGCCGCTCGCGGGCTCGCCGCTGCGGCGGACGATCGCGCTGGCCCACCGCACCGACGTCGCTCCCCCGCGCGCGGCGCGCGAGCTCCAGCGGATGCTGATGCCCTGACCCGGACGAAGCCCCGGCCCCGCGCCGACCGCCGAGGCCGCGGGGCCCAGGAGCGGACGCAGGCCCAACCGACCGCCGAGGCCACGGGGACCGGGAGCGGAGGCGGGCCTAACCGACCACTGAGGCCGCGGGCCAGGCCGGAGACCCGCCCGGCGGCCGAGGCCGGGGCGACCCCGAGCGGACGCAGGCCCGAGCGACCGCCGAGGCCGCGGGACCCGGAGGCGGGCCTAACCGACCACTGAGGCCGCGGGCCAGGCAGGAGACCCGCCCGGCCGCCTGGGCCGGGGCCCAGACCGGACCACCTGGCCGCCGAGGCCACGGGCACCCGGAGCGGACGCGGGCCCGACCGCTGAGGCCACGGGGACCGGGAGCGGACGCAGGCCTGACCGACCGCCGAGGCCGCGGGCCAGGCCGGAGACCCGCCCGGCCGCCTGGGCCGGGAGCCCAGACCGGGACAACCCGGCCGCCGAGGCCACGGGGACCCGGAGCGGACGCGGGCCCGACCGCCGCTGAGGCCGCGGGACCGGGAGCGGACACGGGCCCGACCGCCGCTGAGGCCGCGGGTCAGGCCGGAAACCCGCCCGGCCGCCTGAGCCGGGGGCCCAGACCCGGAACGGCCCGGCAGTCGGGGCCGCGGGTCGGACCCGGACGACCCGGCCGCCGAGGCCGTAGGTCGATTCCGGACGACCCAGCAGCCGAAGTCGGTGGCCCAGACCAGCACACCCGGCAGCCACCCCCGCACGACCCGGCCACCAAGGCCGCCGGCCGGGCCCCTGACGACCCGGCGGCCGAGGCTGGTGGCCCAGACCGTGGGAGTCCCGCCCGCTGACGCCGCATTGGTGGGCGCGGGCGCCGATGAGGCCGCAGGGGAACAGGCGCAGGCGCGAACCCGGGCCCGGCCACCGAGGCTCGAGGCCAGGCGGGAGAGCTGCCAAGCCGCTGCGGTCCGGGACCGACCCCGAGGCCGAGGGCTCCGACTCTGTCCCGGGCCCGGGACAGCGGTGAGGCAGGGGCCGGCCGGAAAACTGCCCGGCCTGGCCCCTGAGGTCCCCGGCCGGCCCCGAGGCCGAGGGCTCCAACCCCGTCCCCGCGTCGGGCCCGGGACAGACGGGTGAGGCCTGGGCCCAGACCGGAGGACTACCCGACCGCTGCGGCCCGGGACCGGTTCCCGGACGGAGGCCAGGCTCTCCTGGGCGGCCCGTGAGGGGCCCAGGCTGTCGCTGAGCCCCTCGGGCTCAGCAGGGAAAGCCCGGGGCCGGTGGGGCCGGGAGGCCCAGGCCGAAAAGGGGCGGGGCTGGAAAGGCCGGGAGGCCGGGGTCGGGGCGGAAGGGGCGGGCGGGCCTGGAGGCCCGGGACCTGGCCCGGGAGGGGTGGGTGGGCCGGAGGGGGCGGGCTCAGGCGGGGTGCCGGCGGCCGCCTGCTCCACCGCGCGGGCCGGGGGTGGGCTCAGGCGGGGGTGGGCGGGGGCGCGGGCAGGGCGCGGTCGAGGCCGTCGGCGAGCATGCCGAAGGCCAGGTCGGCATCGGCCACGGCGGCAGGGTGGGCCTCGTCGGCGCTCTGCCCGGCGGCGAGCCGCTGCCAGTTCTCCCGCCCCAGCTCGTGGCGGACGGCCACGAGCTGGACGGCCGCCAGCCGGGCGGCGAGCGGCGGCACCGACTCCGCCTCCAGGGCGGCGGCGAGCAGCTCGACCTCGCGGTCGGTGTAGTGGGACAGGCGGGATTCCAGGCTGGCGGTGGTGTAGAGCAGCCGCTGGAAGGCAAGCACGCCCGGGTGGTCGCAGAGCCCGGTGATCGGGTCCCGCTCGGCGAGGGCCGTCAGGAAGTGGGCGTGCACGGCTCCCACCGGGGACCGGCCCGCGGGCCGGTCGCGGACGACGCGTGCCACCTCGTCCTGGTGGTCGGCGAACCGGTCGAGGAGCAGGTCCTCCTTGGTCGGGAAGTACCGGAACAGAGTGGGTTTGGACACCTCGGCCGCCGCGGCGACATCAGCCACCGACACGGCGTCGAAGCCCCGCTCCAGGAAGAGTTCCAGCGCCGTGGCCGCCAGCCGGCGGCGCGTACGGAGCTTCTTGCTCTCGCGCAGACCCGTCGTGTTCTCCATGCCCGCAGCGTAGCAGAAATAAGAGACCGGGTAAATTTTTTAACCGGGTTGCTTTTTCTGCCGGGAGCGGCTTTCCTTGAGACATCGACGAGGAGAGGACTTCCGATGAACGACACCGATGTACTGATCGCCGGCGCCGGCCCCACCGGGTTGACGCTCGCCTGTGCCCTCGCCCTGCGCGGCGTCCGCGTCCGCGTCATCGAGCGGCGCTCGCAACCGCACCGCGAATCCCGGGGCAAGGGGCTGCGGGCCGGCAGTATCGCGATCTTCCAGGAGCTCGGCATGGCCGAGCCCCTGATCGCCGCCGGCACCGCGGGGGTGGTCCTGCGCAAGTACTTCGACGGCGAGCACATCAACGACACCCCCACCCCGGCGGACGCGGGCTTACTGATCGGGCAGTGGCAGATCGAGGAGGCGCTGCGCGGCCGGCTCGCCGGACTGGGCGTGCGCGTGGAGTACGGGGCGGAGCTCGTCGGCATCACGCAGGACCACGCGGGGGTGCGCGCCGAGCTGGCGGACGGCGGCGTGATCGCGGCCCGCTATCTCGCCGGGTGCGACGGCGGGCGCAGCACCACCCGCGGGCTGCTCGGCATCCCCTTCGAGGGGAAGGGGGAGACGCAGCCCGCGATGGTCATCGGCGACGTCAGGGCACCGGGGCTCGACCGGGGCGTCTGGCACCAGTGGTTCACCTCGGAGGGCGGCGGGATGCTGCTGTGCCCGATGCCGGGGACCGACACCTTCCAGCTCCAGGCCTCACCCGAGCAGGACGAGCACGGCGAGCCGCTGCCGCCCTCCCTGGAGAGCTTCCAGCGGATCTTCGACCGGTGCGCACGGATGCCGGGCATCCGGCTGGAGGATCCCACCTGGCTCTCCTCCTGGCGGGTCAATGTCCGCATGGCCACCCGGATACGGGAGGGCCGGGTCCTGCTCGCCGGGGACGCCGCCCACGTGCACCCGATAGCCGGCGGACTCGGCATGAACACCGGGATCGAGGACGCGGCGGCGCTCGGCCGCGCCCTGGCCGCCGCCCTCGCCGGGCCGGACGCGGACGCGCCGCTCGACGCGTACGAGACGGAGCGGCTGTCGGTGGCCGCGGGGGTCCTGGCCGACACCGCCGAACGGTACGAGCGGGTCGTGGAAGCCGTCCGGACCCCCGGCCGCGGGACGGAGGTCGCCCTGGAGTGACGTGGCGCCGCGCGCCGGAGCCGGGTGCCACCGGGACCGCGCCGCCCCGGCCTTGGCACCGGGCCCGGGCGGGGCGGGGTCAGGAGGGCGTGGGCACCGCGTCCGAGAGGGACAGGGTGTGGATGCGGTCGGGAGCTCCGGGCCGGGCGTAGTACCAGCCCTGGGCGGTGTCGCAGCCGAGCGCGCGCAGCTGGGCGGCCTGGGCGCCGGTCTCCACACCCTCGACGGTGACGGCGAGTTCGAGGCTGTGGGCCAGGGCGACGATCCCCTCCACGATCTTGACGTCGACCGGGTCGGCGGGCTGCTGCTGCATCCCCCGGGTGAAGGAGCGGTCGAGCTTGAGCACGCTGACCGGCAGGCGCCGCAGATTGGCCAGGTTGGAGTAGCCGGTGCCGAAGTCGTCGAGGGCGATGTCCACGCCGAGTTCGGCCAGGCGGCGCAGCGGCTCCAGCAGTTCGTCGTCCGCGCCTATCAGGGCCGATTCGGTGACTTCCAGGCACAGCGCGCCCGGGGCGAGACCGGACTTCTCCAGCACCGCCACCGTGTCGGCGACCAGGCCCGGGTGGTGCAGCTGGGTCGGCGAGAGGTTGACGTTGATCCGCAGGGCGGAGCCGCCGTGTTCACGCTGCCAGCTGCGGGCCTGGCGGACGGCCTCCTCGAGGACCCACCGGCCGAGGGGGACGATCAGCCCGGTCCGTTCGGCGAGGGGGATGAAGCGGTCGGGGCCGAGCACCCCGTACTGCGGGTGGGACCACCGCACCAGTGCCTCGGCGCCGTGCACGGTGCCGTCGCGCATGTGGACCAGCGGCTGGTACTCGATGAAGAACTCGCCGCGCTCCAGGGCCGCGGGCAGGGCGTTGGTCAGTCCGTGCCGGGTGATCGCACGGGCGTCGGCCTCGGCGTCGGCGAACTCGAAGCGGTTGCCGCCGGCCGCCTTGGCCCGGTACATGGTGATGTCGGCGCTGCGCAGCACCTCGGCCGGGGTGCGCTCCTTGGCCCGCCCCTCGACGATGCCGATGCTGCCGCGGACGGTCAGCTCCCGGCCCTCCAGCCGGATCGGCGCCGACAGGGCCGTCAGGATGCGGACGGCGAGGTCGGTCACCTGCTGCTCGGTGTCCGGGCCGGTGGTCAGCGCCACGAACTCGTCGCCGCCGAGCCGGGCCACGACCTCGCCGGGACCGGTCGCGCAGCTCTGCAGCCGGTCGGCGACCTCGACCAGCAGCCGGTCGCCCGCCGAGTGCCCAAGGCTGTCGTTGACCGCCTTGAAACCGTCGAGGTCCAGGTAGCAGAGGCCGTAGCGGTCGCCGCCGGCCCCGCTGAGGGCCTTCTCCAGGCGCTCGAAGAACAGCGTCCGGTTGGGCAGTCCGGTCAGGGCGTCGTGGGTGGCCTCGTAGCGCAGGCGCAGGTTCAGCAGCCGGCGTTCGGTGGTGTCCTCCATCAGCGCCAGCTGGTACTGCGGCTTGCCGTCGGCGTCGCGCAGCAGCGACACCGTGAGGTTGGTCCACAGGACGGTCCCGTCGTGGCGGTAGTAAGGCTTCTCCACGCGGTAGCTCTCGCGCTCGCCGCGCACCAGTTCGCCGTACATCCGCCAGACGTGCGGGGTGTCGTCGGGGTGGCCCCACTCGCTGACGTTGCGGCTGCGGACGTGCCCTTCCAGGCCGCCGAACATCTGCAGGAGCGTGTCGTTGACCTCCAGGACGTTCCCGTCGAGATCGGCGATGCCGATGCCGACGGCCGCTCCCTCGAAGACCGCCCGGAAGCGTTCCTCGCTGGCGTGCAGCGCCTGCTGGGCGTCGGTGCGGGCGGTCAGCGCGGAGCGGGCGATTGCCTCCTGCTCGCTGAGGGTGCGCTCGCGCAGCGCCCGGGCGTATCCGGCCGCGATGGCGTGCTGGAGCCGGGCGCAGCGTGCGTGGTATTCGGCGGTGGCCTCCACGCCGGAGCCTTCGAGTCCGTCCGGTCCGCAGTAGAGGACCAGGTAGGACTCGATCACCCCGAGGGTGCCGGCGAGGGCCTCGGGGTCGGTGCAGTGCACGGCGACGAGATCCGCCCCCACCCGCTGGGCGACGGCGGCGTCGAAGGGCCTGGCGTGCAGGGCCTCGGTGAGGGTCCGGGTGAGCGGCACGAGGTGCCGTTCGAACTCGGGCCGGGTCAGCGAGGTCGCGGTGACGGGGAAGATGGCCCGTCCCCAGATCGTCGCGAAGCGGGAGATCCGGTCCTCGATGCCGCCGTCGGGCGCCGCGGATTGCGCGGCAGGTGCGGGGGCGGCTGCGGGCGTCGCGACGGTGTTCGGCGCGCCCGCCGTCTGTGCGGGAAGTCTCACGCCTTGCGTCCCACACCTGCGTAGCCCGAGAAGGCGTAGGGGTCCTCCGGCGCCTCGCCGTCCTCCCCGCCCTCGGCGCGGTCCGGGCGCCAGTCGGGCATGGAGACCAGGCCGGGCTCCACCATGTCGAACCCTTCGAAGAAGCGGGCGATCTGGTCCCTGGTGCGCATGACGAGGGGGTTGCGGATGTCGCGGTAGACGCCGACGGTACCGCTCGCGACCTCCTCCGCGAGCGGAATGCCCTCGTAGGAGGCGTGGGTGAGGATCAGCAGGCTGCCGGGGGCCAGCGCGTCGCGCAGTTCGGCCACGGCCTCGTACGGGTTGTCGGTGTCCTCGAGGAAGTGCAGGACGGCGACGAGCAGCAGGGCGACCGGGCGGTCGAAGTCGAGGAGCCGCCCGGCCTCGGGTGCGGCCAGGATCTCCTTGGGCCGGCGCAGGTCGGCGGCGACGACACCGGTGTACTCCTCGTCCAGGAGGACGGCATGGCTGTGCGCCACGGCCACGGGGTCGTGGTCGACGTAGACCACGCGGGCCCGGGGGCTGGCGGCGTGGGCGATCTCGTGGACGTTGCCGAAGGTCGGGATGCCGGAGCCGATGTCGAGGAACTGCGTGACGCCCTCGGCGACGGCGTGCCGGACGGCGCGGCGCATGAACGCCCGGTTCGCCTGCATGATCTTGGGCAGTCCCGGCATGAATTCCATGGCGCGTCGGGCCGCCTGGCGGTCGACCTCGAAATTGTGGGACCCGCCAAGGTAGTAATCGTAGATGCGGGACACGCTCGGCACCGATATGTCGATGCCTGGCGGGGCCCAGGCGGGGCGCTCCATCGGGATCTCCAAGCGTTGTTCCTGCGGCGGTCCGTGCGGGGTCGGACTCCTGTCCGAGCCGAATGTACTGATCATTGACCAACAGGGCGAGCAAAAGCGGAAATTGGCGATCCGTTCTTCGTCACACACCAAAGGCGCCCGGCGGCACCCCGGAGCAAATGACCGGTACCGACAAATCCCTTTTGAGAATTGACCGGCGGGTGATCGGACTCGACTGGGGTCGCACCACGACTGGCTCAAACCTTTCCGGTCCACACTCCACCCGTTCAGGCGAACCAGGCCCGAGCCTCGCGTGCGCGGGGGCGCGCGGGCCCATGCTCCCCGGGTGAACAGAGCCTGTGCCAGGCGCCTGCTGGCGGTCCCGGTCCTGCTGTGGGCGGCCCTGTCCGTCACGCCGGCCGTGGCTGATAGCAGCGCTTCCCCGACCACCGACTCCGGCGGCGGCGCGAGCGCAACCGCCGTGGCCGCGGCGGCCTCCGGCGACGGCCGCGGACGCGGACCGGGTGGTGGACATCACGGTCGCGACCACCGCGCCGACCACCGCGCCGACCACCGCTCCGACCATGGAAGACACCGTGCTGACGGCCGGGGCGGGGGGCATCACGGCCGCCCCCACTGCCCGCCGCCGCCACCCCCGCCGTGTCCGCCGAAGCCGCCGCCGAAACCCACACCGCCGCCCGAGCCGCCGCCCCCTCCGCCACCGCCGAAGCCCACCCCGAGCCCGGTGCCGACCCCGCCGCCTCCGCCCGCACCCCCCGAGCCCGCGCCGGCGCCGCCGAAGGCCGCGCCCCGGCCCGCGGCGAAACCCGTCCCGCCCGCGCCGGTCCGGCCGAAGCCGGCGCCCGCGCCGCCCCGCGCGGCGAAGGCGCCCGCTCCGCCACCGCCGCCGGCCCCCGCGGTGGCCTCCCCCACCCCGAAACCGGTGGCCCGCCCGGCGTACCGCGCGGCTGCCCGCACACCGGACGAGCACCACATCTCGCCGGTGACCTTCACCCTGCTGACCGCGGCTCCCGCGGTGCTCGCGATCGTCGCGCTGCGCCCGCGCTGATCCGCCCGATGCCGAACGATCTGGAGTCATCTTGTCGGAATGGCTCGTCCTGTCCCTCGCGATGGCCGCGGCCTGTGCCGTGGTGCTCTCCATCGCCTTCTTCAATCACCGCAGGATCGGCGAGGACGACGATCCGAACGAGACCCCGGACGTCATCGAGTACATGACGATGATGATCGGGGTGATCTACGCGATCGTGCTGGGCCTGGCGATCGCGGGCGTCTGGGAGGGCCGCGGAGCCGCCCAGGAATACGTACGCCAGGAAGCCCAGGCGCTGCACGAGATCAGCGTCCGCTCACAGGTCTACCCCGCCGAGGTGCGGGCGAGGATCCGGTCCGACGTGGACGCGTACGTCACTTACGTGGTCGGCACCGAGTGGCAGGCGATGGCCGACGAGGGCGAACTCACGGACCGCGGCGGGGAGCTGCTGGAACGTATCCGCCGCGACGTCACCGACTACGAGCCGCAGACCGACCACGAGGGCCAGGCCTACCAGCCGCTCGTCGACCAGGTGGCGGTGGCCGACGACGCACGCAGCGCACGCGGTTCGAGCGCCGGGGCCACGATGCCGGGCGTGGTCTGGTTCGGGCTGATCACCGGGGCGCTGGTCACGGTGGGCCTGATCTTCACCCTGCAGATCAGGCGCTCGTTCCGGGAGATGCTGCTGGCCGGGCTGTTCAGCGCGCTGATCGCCTTCCTGCTGTTCCTGATCTGGGACTTCGACGCGCCGTTCGGGCGGGGCATCTCGGCCACCGCCGAGCCGTTCCTCACGCAGTTCTCCCACCTCGACCTGGGCGGCTGAAACCGCCGGGCAAACCGGGGACGGGCCTCCCGTCCCCGGTTCGGCCTACGGCCGTGCCCCATTCGCCCGTTCCTGATCGCGGGTCCCGGCACCCGCACCTAGCGTGGCGGACATCGAGGCGCACGAACCCCACCGTGCGGAAACCGTTCCGCGGCTGCTCCTCGGGGATCCGGAGAATCAACCATGGGTG
This sequence comes from Streptomyces amritsarensis, assembly GCF_001953875.1. Classification (GTDB taxonomy): domain Bacteria; phylum Actinomycetota; class Actinomycetes; order Streptomycetales; family Streptomycetaceae; genus Streptomyces; species Streptomyces amritsarensis. The sequence continues at coordinate 120,643 of NZ_MQUR01000003.1, read as the reverse complement.
CGATACGTACCTCCGCCACCGCCCTGCTGAGTGCCGGCGCCACGTTCGCCGTACTCGCGCTCGGAGCCCTCGGCGCGCCCGCCGCGTCCGCGGCGGCCCGGTCCGAGGCCCAGGCCGGGCCCCCCGCCGAAGGGCAGGGCAGAGCCCTGGCCCTGCGGGTCACTTCGTTCGGTTTCACCCTCACCCCCTCGACCGTCGCCCCCGGCGGCCAGGTGGTGCTCGCGGTCAGCGGCTGCAACGCCGCCTACTCCACCGCCTCCTCCGGTGTGTTCGACACCGTGAGCATCGCGCGCGGCCAGAGCGTACGGGTCACCGTGGACCGCGACGCCCGGCCCGGAGCCGTGTACTCCGTCTCCTTCACGTGCAACGGGGAGACCGGCTCGGCCGATCTGACGATCGCCGGCGGCACGACCGGGCCCACGACGAGTTCCACCAGGACCCCCACGGCCGCGGCCCCCGCGACGAACCCGGCCACGGCCCCCCTGGCCACCACCGCCCGCGGTGTCCGCGGCGGCCTGGGCGGCAGCGTCGCCGGCATGGACCCGGTGGAACTCGGCGCGGGCGCTGGTCTCTTCCTCGCCGCCGCGGGCGGCACCGTGTACGCGCTGCGCCGCAGGGCTTCCGGCCGCGGTCACTGAATCGCGTGCGTCAGCCCCTCCACCGCCGGTCGCCCCGGGTCCTCGGGGAGGACGCGGGGCGACCGGCGGGAGCGGGCGGTGCCTGACCGGGCGGGCCGACCGGTCAGCTCCGGCCCCGGAGCGGACGGCGGCGACGCAGCACGTGGGCGCCCGCCCCCAGGGCGGAAGCGCCGACGAGGCCCGCGCCGATGGCCGTCTCGGCGGTGGACGGGCCGAAGGACCCGCCGATGCCGCCCTGCGAGGGGTTGCCCTGGAGGATCCGGAACCGGGCCGTGGCGATGAGGTTGCTGTCGTTGCACTTGACCGACAGCGTGTGGGTGCCGGGAGAGGCGTGGTTGAAGATCCGCACGGTCGCGAAGCCGATCGATCCGGCGGACAGGTTGGCCGGCGGAAAGTTCCCGTGCGAGGTGACGGTACCGCCGTGACCGCAGCCCGCCGCGCTCACCTGCATCGTGGAGCCCTGGTGCACGGCGTACGGGTTCACCGAGATGTTGCTGGGGCCGTTCCCGCCCCCATTCCCACCCCGACCCCCGGGGTCCTGGTTCGCGGAGGCGAGCGGGGCACTGAGGCCGAGGGCGGCACAGGCTGCCGCCGTCACGGTAAGAGCGCGCAAGACACGCATGGTGGAACCTCCAGCGGGAAGCGCCCCGGAGCGTCGGCCCCGGATGATCGACGAGAACGCCTCCCACGTCGAACCCTCCGGTCGTCGCGCAACCTCCGCATGTCCGGCTTTGGGCCGCCCGGTTGAGCGACACGCCGAGCCGCGGACGGCCGGGCCGACGGATCCGCAGGTCACGACCCGTCAGGCATTTATGTGACGATTACCTGGATGGGCGCATCCCTTCCGGCCCCTCCCGGCCCCTCCGCGGGCGCGGCCACCCGTTCGCCCCTCCCCCCTCGCCGACCTGCCGCCCCGGCCTTAGCGTGCGTGAAGTAGGGCGTACAGGGGTGGGACAGGAACGCGGGTCGGGACCCCCGCGTCGGGAAGGGAGAACGATGGGCGAGGACGAGACAGGGCACTCGCGCAAACGCTCACCGTGGGGCGTACTCGCCCTGGTCATGCTCACCGGCCTCGCCATGGTGCGAAACGGCGTGGACATCGACGACGGACCGCCCCAGCCCACCGCGGCCTCCGCCGTCGCGGTGACGGCCGACCAGTTGCCGGCCAATCCGCCGAAGCCGCCCCCGGACATGGAGTTGCTGGATCACTCCTCCGTGCAGCGCATCCGGATTCCCACGATCAACGTGGACGCGCCGGTGATGACGGTCGGGCTGGACGCGGAGGGCTGGATCGACGCCCCGCCGCCGCAGGACCGCAACCTGGCGGGCTGGTACCTCAACGGCATCTCGCCGGGGCAGCGGGGCTCGGCGGTGATCGTGGGCCACGTGGACAACGCGCAGGGCCCGGCGGTCTTCTACGGCCTGGGCTCGGTCAAGCCGGGCAGCCGGGTCGAGGTGGAGCGCTACGACGGGCGTACGGCGGTGTTCGAGGTGTACGGCGTCGAGGTCTTCTCCAAGGAGGCCTTTCCCGGATCGCGGGTGTACGGGGACACCGGGCACGCGGAACTCCGGGTGATCACCTGCGGCGGCGGTTACTCCAAGGCGCGCGGCTACGACGGCAACGTGGTCGTCTTCGCGCGGATGGTGGAGTCCCGCTGACCGCCGCTGGACGGGGGGCCGGGCGGACCCCGGCCCCGCCTCAGCGCTGCGCCACGGCGGACAGGGTGGGCAGCGTCATCCGGTAGCCCCGCGCGATCAGTTGGGGCAGGTAGGAGGAGATGGCCTGGACGCTCTGCGTCCGGTCTCCGCCCGCGTCGTGCGAGAGCACGATCGCCCGGGGCCCGGCGCCGCGCAGGACCCGGGAGACGATCGTGGTGACGCCGGGCTCCTCCCAGTCCAGGCTGTCCACGGTCCAGGCGAGCGGCTCCATGCCCAGCTCGGCCCCGATCTCGAAGGCGGCCCGGTTCCATGCCCCGTAGGGCGCCCGGAACCACTGCGGCGCCTCGCCGACGGCCTGCTGGACGACCTCGCTCGTGCGGCCGATCTCGGCGGCGAGGGCGGGCCTGCTCAGCTTGGGGATGAGCGGATGGGTCCAGGTGTGGTTGCCGATGACGTGTCCTTCGGCGACCATCCGGCGCAGCAGGTCCCGGTTCTCCGCGGCCATCTCCCCGCAGACGAAGAACATCGCCCGCACGCCGTGGCGGCCGAGGGTGTCGAGGATGGCCGGGGTGTAGCGGGGGTCCGGACCGTCGTCGAAGGTGAGCACCATGGAGCTGTCCGTGCCCGCCTCGGCCGGGAGTTCCAGGATGGGCCGGGTCCGCACGGCCGGTTTCACGGCGGCCGGCCGGACGGGGGCGTCCGCCGTCATGGGGCGCAGCCGGTAGGCCCTCTCGGGTAGCGCGCCGGGCAGGGTCCCGGGTCCCGCGGCGAGGTTCGGGCCGGGCCCGGCGGCGGGCCCCGGCGCGCCGCCCGCGCCCGGTGCACCGGGCGTTGCGGGCGTACCGCCCTCGATGCCGTTGCCCGTGGTGATCAGTCCGGCGGCCGCGACTCCGAGGAATACGGCGGTGCGCAGGAGCACGCGCCGCCCTACTGTCGGCTCGTCTTTTTTCATTATTACTACGTATCAACGACATCCGCGCAGATGTCGAGAGGCACGGACGCGCCCCGGTGCGCTCACCCGTGCGGACCAGCCCCGGGGGTGTCGGCCTCATCGGAGGTGTCGGCCTCTCCGGGGTGTCAGCCTCGCCGCACCAGGGGGAACGGGAGGGTCTCGCGGATCGTGAGGCCCGTCAGGAACATGACGAGCCGGTCCACCCCGATGCCGAGGCCGCCGGTCGGCGGCATGGCGTATTCGAGGGCGTCCAGGAAGTCGTTGTCGAGTTCCATGGCCTCCGGGTCGCCGCCGGCCGCGAGCAGGGACTGGGCGGTCAGCCTGCGCCGCTGCTCGACGGGGTCGGTCAGCTCCGAGTAGGCGGTGCCGAGCTCGGTGCCGAAGGCGACGAGGTCCCAGCGCTCGGCGAGCCGGGGGTCCTTGCGGTGCTGGCGGGTGAGCGGGGAGACGTCGGTGGGGAAGTCCTTGTAGAAGGTGGGGAGTTTCGTCCTCTCCTCCACCAGCCGCTCGTACATCTCCAGGACCACGTCGCCGCGGGTGTCCTGCGGCCCGTGCGGCACCTTGGCGCGGTCGCACAGCCGGCGCAGCACGTCCTCCGCGGTGTCGGCGTCGACCTCCTCGCCGAGGGCCTCGCTGATGGCGCCGTACATGGTCTTGACCGGCCAGGTCCCGGAGATGTCGTGGACGACGAGCTTGCCGTCGGCGCCCGCCTTGTGGGCGACGGGCGAGCCGAAGGCGGCCGTCGCGGCCCCCTGGATCAGCTCGCGGGTGAGGTCGAGCATGACGTCGTAGTCGGCGAAGGCCTGGTAGGCCTCCAGCATCGTGAACTCGGGGTTGTGCTTGTAGGAGACGCCCTCGTTGCGGAAGGTGCGGCCCATCTCGAAGACCTTCTCCATGCCGCCGACGCAGAGCCGTTTGAGGTACAGCTCGGGCGCGATGCGCAGGTACAGGTCGAGGTCGTAGGCGTTGATGTGGGTGCGGAAGGGCCGGGCGTTGGCGCCGCCGTGGATCTGCTGGAGCATCGGCGTCTCGACCTCCAGGTAGCCGCGGTCGAGCAGCCCCTGGCGCAGGGCCTGGACCGCGCTGGAGCGGGCCCGTACGACGTCGCGGGCCTCGGGGCTGGCGACGAGGTCGAGGTAGCGGCGCCGGACCCGGGCCTCGGGGTCGGCGAGGCCCTTGCGCTTGTCGGGCAGGGGGCGCAGGCATTTGCCGGTGAGCTGCCAGGAGCGGACGAGGAGGGAGGGCTCGCCGGTCCGGCTGGCGCCGGGCTCGCCGGTCACCAGGACGTGGTCGCCGAAGTCGACCTGGGCGGTGAAGGAGTCCAGCACCTCGGGTCCGGACTCGTCGCGGGTGAGCATCAGCTGTATGTCGCCGGACCAGTCGCGCAGGACGGCGAACACCACCCCGCCGAGGTCGCGTACGACCATCACGCGTCCGGCGAGGGTGGCCTGTGCGGCGGTGCGGGCGCCGGGAGGGTGGCTCGGGTGGGCCGCCTTGAGCTGGGCGACGGTGTGGGTGCGCTCGGGGATGCCCACCGGGTAGGGGTCCGTTCCGCTGGCCCGGATGCGGTCCAGTTTGGCGTGGCGGACGCGCACCTGTTCGGGCAGCCGCTCCACGGGCACGCCGGGGAGCTCCTCCCCCGCGGCCTCCAGGCCCAGGGAGTCGATCGGGGGCAGGCCCTCGGTGGTGGCGGGGGCGGTGACACCCCTGGGGTGGGCGTTGCCCCACAGGGTGCGCAGGCTGGGGACGGAGACGAAGCCCTCGGCGATGCCGGAGGCGAGGCTGACCCGGGCGAGCGAGCCGGCGTCCTGGTAGCACAGGAACCGCGGGTACCACTCGGGGCCGTACTTGACGTTCGAGCGGTACAGCGCCTCCAGCTGCCACCAGCGGGAGAAGAAGAGCAGCAGCTTGCGCCACACCTTGAGGACGGGACCGGCGCCGATGCGGCCGCCCTCCTCGAAGGCCGAGCGGAAGACGGCGAAGTTGAGGGAGATCCGGCGCACGCCGAGGGCGGGGGCCGCGGCGCACAGTTCGGCGACCATGAACTCCATGACCCCGTTGGGCGCGGTGCGGTCGCGGCGCATCAGGTCGAGGGAGATGCCGTCACTGCCCCAGGGGACGAAGGACAGGAGGGCGATCAGCTCGCCCCCGGCGTCGAAGGCCTCCACGAGCAGGCAGTCTCCGTCGGCCGGATCGCCGAGCCGGTCCAGGGCCATGGAGAAGCCCCGTTCGGTCTCGGTGTCCCGCCAGCGGTCCGCCCGGTCGATGATGGTCCTCATCTCCTCCTCGGAGAGGGCCGAGTGGCGGCGGATGACGGTGGTCGCACCGGCCCGCTTGACGCGGTTGACGGCCTGGCGGGTGACGCGCATGTCCCGGCCGTCGAGGTCGAAGTGGGCGACGTGCAGGATGGCCTCGTCGCCGAGTTGGAGGGCGCTCAGCCCGGAGCGGGCGTAGGCGGTGGCGCCGTCCTCGGAGGCTCCCATCACGGCGGGCTGCCAGCCGTGGCGGCGGGCCACGGCCAGCCAGGCGTCGATGGCGGCGGACCAGGCGGCCGGATCGCCCACCGGGTCCCCGCTGGCGAGGCAGACGCCGGCTTCGACGCGGTAGGTGACGCCGGCCCGGCCGTTGGGGGCGAAGACGACGGCCTTGTCGCGCCGGGTGGCGAAGTAGCCGAGCGAGTCGGACCGCCCGTACGCGCCGAGGAGGGCCCGGATCCTGGGTTCCTCGTCGCCGTGCAGGGCCGCGGTCAGGCGCTGGGAGCGGAAGAGGGTGGCGGCCGCGTTGAGCAGGGCGACGGCGCCGAAGAGGCCGAGGAGGAAGTACAGCGGCCGGGGCGGGCGGCCGTCGAACTGCCGGGCCGAGAAGAGCCCGCCGAAGACCTGCTTGGCGGCCCAGTCCAGCCACTGGCCGCGGGGCAGGGAGCCGGGGAAGAGGGCGACGAGGGCCCAGCCGAGCAGGACGGCGGCGAGCATGCCGAGGCCGAGCACGATCAGGGCGTGCCACAGCGCCCCGGGCCGGGACGCGGCGTAGAACTCCTTGCGGGCGGCGATCAGTACGGCCATGGCGGCGACGGCCAGGGCCATGGACGAGATGCCGATCCAGTAGTCGCCGACCGCGATGTCCAGCAGGTCGTCGACGATCAGCAGGGCCAGATAGGTGATGACCATCCACCAGGCGACCTTCTTGCGCGTGCCGAGGGCGGCCGCGAAGAGGAACAGGAAGACGGCGTAGGCGAGGTTGGCGCTGACCGGTACGACGATCAGGTCGAGGAAGCGCACGACGTGCCGCAGGAGGCGCCGCAGCGTCGGGGAGAGCGAGAGCAGCGCGCACAGCAGGCCGATCGTCCCGAAGAACGCGCCGAACCCGTCGGGCACCCGGTTCAGGAAGCGGCTGCGGGTGCGTTGCGTCTCCTGCGCGGTGGCACTCATGGTTCGCACTGTAGGGAGGGGTGCGGCGGTGCGCGCGCCGAGCGGGTGGGGGCGTCCGGCAGGCCGCGGCCTATCCTCGCGGGGTGACGGAGCACGTGAACACGGGATTCGAACGCGGTACCGACGGCCCGAAGGTGATCGTGGCCGGGGTGGACGGTTCACCGTCCTCGCTGCGGGCGGCGGCCTACGCCGCCGGGCTCGCCCGGCGGCAGAACGCACTGCTGGCGCTGGTGTACGTCCAGCCGGTGGTGCCGGCCGGGGCGGCGCTCGGCGCGCCCGCGCCCGTGGCGGACACCACCGGGGAGATCGCGGAGGGCCTGGTGGCCGAGATCCGCGCCGCGGCGGAGCGGCTCAAGGGCATCTACGAGGTCCGCTGGGAGTTCCACACCTTCCGCGGCGACCCCTACGCCGGCCTGGTGAGCGCGGCGCAGGAGCTGATGGCGGACGCGGTGGTGGTCGGCGCCTCGGAGCAGGCGGGCCACCGCATCGTCGGGTCGGTGGCGGTCCGCCTGGTCAAGGCGGGCCGCTGGCCGGTGACCGTGGTCCCCTGACCCCCGCTGCTCCGCCCGGGTACCGGCGAGTGAGCCGGTGGGGGCGCGCCGCGGAGTCGGACGGGGGTTCGCTATCGGCCGGCCACCAGGCCGTCCTTGGCGGCGCCGCGGCTGAGCACGGCTTCGGTGATCTCGTCCCGGGCGGCCTCGTAGTCCTCCCGGCCGGGGTTCTTCGCGAGGGCGTCGGGGAGGTGGACGACCCGGCCGGCGGACAGGTCCATCATCTGCGGCACGAACTCGGCCTTGGCGACCTGCCAGCGCTGCCCGGCCGCGGCGGGCGGGGCGAAGGTGAAGCGGCCGATCGAGCCGTAGTTGCCCCGCAGGTCGCGGGCGCCCGTGTGGTTGAACATCTCGCCCGCCACCTGGTCGCCCATGCCGTAGACGATCCAGGTCCCGTTGACCTTCTCGTAGGGCTGCGGGATGTGCGCGTGGGTGCCGAGGATCAGGTCGATGTCGGGCCGGCCGGCGGTCTGCGAGGCCGTCAGCGCCCTGCCCAGCGAGAGCTGGGTCCCGTCCGGTTCGGTCTGCCACTCCGTGCCCCAGTGGACGCTCACCAGCACCACGTCCGCGCCGGCCTTCCGGGCCGCCCGGGCATCCGCGATGATCTTGTCCTGCTTCATCAGGTTGACCGCCCACGGCTGGCCGTCGGGCAGCGGGTAGCCGTTGGTGTCGTAGGTGTACGCGAGGTGCGCCACCGTGGCCGAACCCGCCGTGTACGTGGTCACCGCGGCCGCCTCGGCCGCCGTGCGGGCCGAGCCGGCGTGCTTCAGGCCGACCCGGTCGAAGCGGTCCAGCGTGCGGCGCAGCCCTGCGGCGCCGTCGTCGAGGGTGTGGTTCGAGGCGGTGGAGCAGCCGTCGTAGCCGGCGTCCTTCAGGCCGTCGGCGACCTGCGGCGGGGACGTGAAAGCCGGGTAGCCGGAGAAGGGCCCGCCGTCCTCCCCGTAGATCGTCTCCATGTGACAGAGGGCCAGGTCCGCCCCCGCGACCAGGGGCTTGACGCCGGAGAACATCGGCCTGAAGTCGTAGCCGCCGTCCTGCGCGTCGTCCGCCGCCCGCCGGATGACCGAGGTGTGCGGCAGCACGTCGCCGCTCGCGACCAGGGTGAAGCCCTTGGCGGCGGGCGCGCCCGCGGCGCTGGAGGGGGCCGGCGGGCCGGATTCCCCGAGGCGGGCGGGGGCGGTGTCCCCGGCGGCCGAACAGCCCGCCGCCGCGGACAGCAACAGGGCGGACAGCAGGGCGACCGCGTGCGGCCGGGTGCGCATGGTCATCAATCGGCTCCCATTTATACGACTATCTGACATGTCATCATCTGCAATTGACATAAACACGCGCAGTGAGTCAAGGAGCGGATCCGCATCCCGCCGACGAGCCCACTCCGACGGCGGACACCACAGCGCCCCTGCCGTTCGCCGCGCCGTTCGACCGTTCACCGACCGCCGCGGCCGCCCGTCGGACGACCCGGGTGCTTGGGCGCAACGCCGTGGTCGGACGGTTCCGGGTCGGCTCTGCGCAGGTCAGGGTGGACGGGACGCCACCCCCTTGGACCCCCCGTGCACCCCGGAAGGAGCCACTCGTGCCGCTCTCCCCCACCCTCCCGCGTACGGATCCCGAGGCACTGGCCGAACTCCAGCGCGACCACGGGCGGGCGCTGTTCGGATTCCTGGTGGGCCTCACCGCCGGCGACGCCCAGCGCGCGGAGGACCTCGTGCAGGAGACCCTCGTACGGGTCTGGCAGCACCCCGAGGCCCTGGCCAGCGGGCACGACTCCATGCGGCCCTGGCTGTTCACGGTGGCCCGGCGGCTCGCGATCGACGCCCGGCGGGCCCGGCTGTCGCGCCCCCTGGAGGTGGACCCCGAGGGGCTGGAGCAGGCGCCCGCGCCCGAGGACGCGGTGGCCGGCTCGGTCACCGCGATCGACGTACGGCGGGCCGTCGGGTCGCTGGGTCCGGAGCACCGCGAGGTGCTGCTCCAGGTCTACTTCAGGGACCGGTCGGTGGCGGAGGCCGCCGCCGAGCTCGGCATCCCGGCGGGGACCGTCAAGTCCCGCACCTACTACGCCCTGCGCGCCCTCAAGAAGGGCCTCCAGGGGTACGGCTACGGCCTCGGCGCCTGAGCGACACGTCCCGGAACGCCGCGAACGGATGCGGATCGGACAAAAAGCGCCGCGAATTCGACATAAGACCGTCCAAGTTGAGTAAACATCCCCCGCTGTGTGAGCCGCTCGGTGAAGGCTCGGTGCTGACGACGGGACGCTCGACGCGCGGGAGAAGGTGGAACGGTGCAGCCCGAGGGTACGAACGGCACCAGTGACGGTGGGCTCGCGGTGCCCATGGCCTGGCTCTACGCCGAGTACATCGCCGACGAACTGCTGCGCACGGGAAGGCTGATCCCGGTCAGCACCCTGGAGTTCCGGGCCGGACGGGACACGCTGGCCCTGACCATCTACCTCTCCGACGCCGCCGGCGAGCTGTCCGGGATCCGCGTGGTCTCACAGCTCGACGAGTGGCTGTCGCTGACGGCGTACGGGCACCCCTGGCGCGACTGGGTGCACACCCGCTTCCTGGACCTGGGCGAGGCGGCACGGGAGCGGGGCCGCGGCGAGGACCCCGACCTGGAACTGGCCCGCGCGGCGTGGCGCTGGCTGGACGGCACCGAACTGTTCGCGACCAACCTCGACCCCGGGCGGCACGACCACGCCGACACCCCGCCGGGGGTGGACGAGAACGCGCGCGTGTGGACCCCGGCCTGGCAGCTCGGCCTGCCCCTGGGCCACCTGGCGATGCACCTGTTCTGACCGGCGCGACACCCCTCAGGCAGACCTGTCGCCCGGATCCATCACCAGGCCCGTGAAAGCGGCCTCGTTGCGCTCCGCCCGGCGGACGTACCACCGGGCGATCAGCCACATGACCGGATACACGAGCAGCCCGAGCACCAGCCAGACCAGCGGGCCCGACCGGGCCTGCGGGAGCACGAACACCAGGGGCAGCGATCCGACCAGCGCCGCCAGCGCGGCCAGCGCCCCGAGGCCCGCACGCAACTGGCTGCGCATGAGGGCCCGCACGTAGGTGGCCCCGAGGGTGGTCTGTTCGGAGATCTCCGAGCGGGCCGGGGTGTGGACGGGCGCCCGGCGGCGGGTGCCCCGGGGCACCCCGGTGACGATCTCGCGCCGGGGCGGCGACTGCTGTTCCTCGGCCATGGTGCCGGAGTCTACGCAGCGCCCCGCTATTTGAGGAGGCGCGAGAGCCGCCGGTCGGCAAGCGGCTTGCCTCCCGTCTGGCAGGTGGGGCAGTACTCCAGGGAGGAATCGGCGAAGGACACCGAGCGGATCGTGTCCCCGCACACCGGGCAGGGCTCGCCCGCCCGGCCGTGCACGCGCAGCCCGCTCTTCTTCTCCGCCTTGAGCTTCCCCGCGGCGACCCCGTGCGCCCGCTCGACAGCCTCGCGCAGGGTGTCCCGGACCGCGGCGTAGAGCTGCGTGATCTGCTCCTCCCCGAAGGAGGAGGTGAGCTTGAACGGCGACACCCGGGCGGCGTGCAGGATCTCGTCGCTGTAGGCGTTGCCGATGCCCGCGATCACGCTCTGGTCCCGCAGGACGCCCTTGATCTGGCGCCGCTCCCCCGCGAGGAGCGCGGCGAAGGCGTCCCGGTCGAAGTCCTCGGCCAGCGGATCGGGGCCGAGACGGGCGATGCCGGGCACCTCCTGGGGGTCGTGGACCACGTACACGGCTAGCCGTTTGCGGGTGCCGGCCTCGGTGAGGTCGAAGCCGCCGCCGCCTTCGAGGACGACGCGCAGGGCCAGCGGCCCCTTGCCGGGCCGCGGCGGCTGCGCCGGCAGGGCGTCCTGCCAGCGCAGCCAGCCGGCCCGGGCCAGGTGGGTGACGAGATACAGCTCGCCGACCCGCAGGGCGAGGAACTTCCCGTGGCGCGCAACCGCTCCGGCCTGCTGCCCCTCCAGGGCGGTCGGCGGCGGGTCGTAGGTCTTGAGCACGCTCACCGCGAGCGGGAGGACGCGCTCGACCACCCGCCCGGCGAGGTGCTCGTCGAGGTACTCGCGCAGGGCCTCGACCTCGGGCAGCTCCGGCATGGTCCCAGCCTGCCGCCGCCTCAGGCGAAGCGCGAGCTGGGCACGGGGCCGGGCGACGCGACCCGGTCCCGGGGGCCCGCGAGCCAGCCGGGGGCGACGCCGGCCGCGAAGGCGCGGAAGGCCTCGTCCGGATCGGGCGGGGTCGCTCCGTCGCCGCCGTCCGGGGCCGGGTCCGCCGCGGCCACGTCCCGGGCGATCTCCTCCTCGGGCCGGTCGTCGTCCCGCCAGGGCGGAGCCGCGTACTGGCACAGCAGCGTGCTGAAATCGGCGCTCACCGCGGGCGGATCGGTCCAGCAGGTGGCGTGCTCGGCGAGGATCTGGCCGTCCGTGCGCGCGTGCAGCGTGCGGACGAGACCCGGGTCGGAGCCGTTCAGGTCGTACGCGACGACGACGGTGTCCGTACGGTCCGGCGCGTACGGGACGGCGGGCAGCCCGAGCACCGCGGCGGCGGGAGGCCGAGGATCCGGTCGGACCGGCCGGGCAGCAGCGAGACGTCGGTGGGCCGGCGCCCTGCCGCGTCCAGGGCGATCCCGAGCCGGGCCAGGCCGCGGCGGCACAGCTCGTGGGAGTCGCCGAGGTAGGCGTACCGGCCGGTCATCCCGGCGTCCCAGCCGTACGGGGACAGGGTGGCGAGCAGTCCGCCCGTGAGGCCGTAGTGCCAGCCCCGCAGGTCGGCCGGGCCGAACGGGTCGGGATGCCCTGCCCGGCGCTGGGCGCGGCGGGACTGCCCGCTGCGCAGGACCTGGCGGGCCTGGCGTTCCCGTGCGGGCGCCCACTGGGGGTCCTCGGGGGCGGGGAGAGCGGACACCAGCCGCTCGGCGGTGTCGAGGTCCCCGGCGAACAGGGTGTTGTGCACGAGGAGGTAGGTCTCGGGCCAGGCGGGCAGCCGGTCGCCGCGGCCGGAGAGCAGCGCGGCGGCCTCGGCGTGCCGGCGCTCGTCCTCCAGGGCGGAGACCAGCTCGGCGAGGAGCGTGCGCGAGTCCGGGAGCAGCCTGAGGGCCTCGCGCAGTGGTGCGACGGCGAGGAAGGCGATGCCGCGCTCGACGCAGGCGTACCCGAAGTCGTAGAGGGACTGCGGTTCGTGGGACCGTTCGGCGGCCTTGCGGGCGGCGTCGGCCAGGTCCTCGAATCCGGCTTCGTCGGCCAGGGCCCGGGCGGCCTCGGCGAGTTCGGTGATCGGTGCTGTCTCGGCGTGCGGCCGCAGGGACCGGACCGCTCCCGGCAGATCGTCCTGCTTCAGCAGACGGCGTACTTCGTCCATGGCGTTGGTCATCGCCCTCGATCCTCGGCGACGGCCCGGCGCTCCGCAACGGACTTTTCCCGCGGTCCGTCCCCGGCGCAGCTCTCAGCCCATGACGAACTCGCACCACACGCACTTGCCGCTGCCGCGCGGCTCCACACCCCATACGTCCGCCAGCCGGTCCACCAGCATCAGGCCACGGCCCGAGACGCCCGAGTCGCCGGCCTCCCGTCGGCGCGGGAGCGCGCTGGAGCGGTCGGCGACCTCCACGCGCAGCCGGTGTTGGTGGCCCGCCAGAATGCGCAGGGTGACGATGGCGGGGCCGTCCGTGTGCATGAGGGCGTTGACGATCAGCTCGTCCGCGACGAGCTCGATCTCGTCGGCCCGCTCCCGCGCGCCCCAGGCGCGCACCGCCGCGCCGATCATGTGGCGGGCGGCCACCAGGGCCTCCGGGTCTCCCGGTGCGACGTGCTGCTGGAGGCGGCCGCCGCCGGGCGGGGCGGGGGCGGGCCGGCGGCGCAGCAGGAGCAGGGCCATGTCGTCGTTGCCGCCGCGCTCGGTGACGATCTCGCACAGCCGGTCGGCGAGGAGCTGCAGGTCGGCGGGGCCGCTGCGGATGTGGGAGGACAGCACGTGGATCCCGTCGTCGAGGTCGGCGCCGGGGTGTTCGACGAGGCCGTCGGTGCACAGCAGGAGCGTTTCTCCCGGATCGAGTTCCACGGTGGTCACCGGGTATTCGAGCCGGCCGAACTCCGCGGAGAGGCCCAGCGGCATGCCGCCGCCCACCGGAAGCCGGTGGCAGTCCCCGTCGCGGGTGCGCAGCAGCGGGTCGATGTGGCCCGCCCGGACCACCTGGAGCACGCCGGTGGAGAGGTCGGCCTCCACGTACGTGCACGTGGCGAAGCGCTCGGTGTCCAGCTCGTGCAGGAAGACCGACGCCCTGGCCATGACGGTGCCGGGCGAGTGCCCCTCGGCGGCGTACGCGCGCAGGACGATGCGCAGCTGGCCCATCACGGCGGCCGCATGGGTGTCGTGGCCCTGGACGTCGCCGATCACGGCGCCGACCCTGCCGCCGGGCAGCGGGATGACGTCGTACCAGTCGCCGCCGATGTCCTGGCCCATCCGGGCGGAGCGGTACCGTACGGCGATCTCCCCGCCGGGGACGGCGGGGATCCGCCTGGGCAGCATGGCCTGCTGGAGGCCCTCGGCGAGGTCGTGCTCCTGCTCCAGCAGCATGGCCCGCTGGAGGCTCTGCGCGATGCTGCTGCCGAGGGCGACGAGGAGGTTGCGCTCCTCCTGGGTGAAGCCGTCCTTGTCCTGGTAGAGCAGGCCGATGGCGCCGATCGGGCGGGCCTGGGCGATCAGCGGCAGGTAGGCGGCCGCCGAGATCTGCATGTACGAGATCTTCGCCCAGAGCGCCGGGTAGTCCTGGGCGAACTCCTCCGCCGAGTCGAGGAAGCGCGGCTGGAGGGAGCGGACGACCTCGCTCATCGGGTACTGCTCGTCGATGCGGGTGTAGCGGGTCCCGGGGACGAAGCTGCCGTCCGGGCCTTCGGCCACGAGGTGGATCCGGCCGGCTTCGACGAGGCCCATCACCATGCCCATCGAGCCGAGCCGTTCCAGGCCGTGGGCGTCGCCGAGCGCGTCGATGACGTCCTGCACGGTGCGGGCGTGCGCGAGGGCGGCGGTCGTGCTCTCCACCACCGAGGTCTGCCGGCGCCGCTCCTCGTCGAGTCCGAGCCGTTCCGCCGAGTGGCTGAGCTCCTCTGTCGCGTCGCGGACGATGCCGATGATCCGGTGCGGCCGCCCGTCCGCGTCGCGCATGACGCGGCCCTGGGTGTGCGTCCAGCGCAGCCGCCCGTCTCGGCAGCGGATCCGGAAGTAGGCACCGTAGCTGTCGACCTTGCTCTTGAGCGCCGAGGAGACCATGGCGTCGAGCCGGGCCGACTCGGCCGGCGGGACGCGCGGGGAGAGCGCCTCGGGCCGGCCGTCGTACGCGTCGGGGGGCGTGTCGAAGACGTCGAGGGCGGCTTCGTCCATGTGCATGAGACCGGTGACCAGGTCCCAGTCGAAACTTCCCATGCGGTTGAGCGAGAGCGACCGGTCCGGGTGTGCGGGCCAGTCGTCCGGCAGCGATACGGTGGTCGGCACCGGTCCACCATGACACACGGGCCGGTCAGGCGCTCTCCAGCGACTGGTTCTCCTCGGACGGCGCCGGCTGGAGGTCGGGGTCGGCGTAGGGATCGGCGGAGGGATCCGCGTACGGGTCGGCGTACGGATCCGTGGAGGGGTCGGCGTAGGGATCGTAGGGATCGGCGTACGGGTCCTGGGGGTCGACGGGCTGGGTCGTCGATCCGTCCGGGTACGGCGGGAGCGCGGGATCGGCCGGGTCCTGTGTGAGCGGGTCGGACGGGATGTCCGAGGGCGGCCGTTTCTGGGGCTGCTGGGGCTGTCGCGGCCGTGTGGAGGGGTTCAGCGGCACGGCGGGGCTCTGCTGCGCGTCGGTGTCCGGTGAGCTCTGCGGGTCCGACGGGCAGCCCGCCGCACCGGATCCGGGGGTGCTCGGGCAAGGCGCCTGCGAGGCGGCGGGGCCGCTGGGGATGCCGTCGGCGGGGTCGTACGGGGGCAGGGCCTGGGGGGTGCGGTCCTGGGCGCCGTCGTCGCCCCGCTTGCGCTCGATCCAGGTGTTGTTCGCGATGTTGACGATCACCAGGTTGTTGATCACGTGGGTGGTGGGTTCGATGACGACGACCTGGTTGGGCTGGTAGCCGTTCCAGGGGTCGCCCTTGTGCACCGGGCTCCCCTTGGCCGCGCGGGGGGCGCCGAGCGGGTTGCCGCAGCCGCACCGGACGCGGGGCATGCCGTGCTCGTCGACGAGGACGGCGGTGCCTGCCTGGAGGACGGACTGGTAGCCGGCGGCGCGGCCGTCGCGGAACCCGTGGTTGGTGACGCGGGTGTCGGCGCGCAGCACGACAGGGGTGAGAGCGCGCAGGAAGTCGGGGATCCCGGCCACTTCGATTCCGGACGCCTCGGCGAAGGCGCGGGCCTTGCCGTCGTCCTCCGTGAGGTAGCCGACCTGCTGTTCCACGTCGCAACTGCCGAGCCGCTGGGTGCCGCCGTAGAGGCCGGGGGTGGCCGCGTTGACCGTGCGGATGCCCTGGCCGGTGGGGTTGGGCAGCGGGGGCTGGACGGGGGCCGACTCGCCGGTGGCCGAGGAGGCGGTGAAGGGGTCGGGGCCGGCGCTGGCCACCGGCTGGAGGTGGACCTCCTGACTCTCGGGTCCGGCCGCGCTCGTCGGCTCCTGGTGTCCGCCGCAGGCCGCGGCGAACAGGCCGAGGAGGGCGAAGAGGGCGGCGCCGGCCGGTGCCTGACGTCGCGACGCCTGACGAGGTGTCGGAAGTGACGGTCCGTTCACAGATTTCTCCCTTTTCGCCCCGAGTGCTCCCTCTTGTCTGCCGCATCCGCACGGAAGCCGCAACCGGAGCGCACCCGAAGGACCCCGCCGACCCGGCCCTCGGACGTGAACGCGTTCAGGACGCCGGCCCCTGGCACGCCCCGGGGCTGCCCCCGGCGGCTGCCGGCCCACGGGTGCCGGCCCGCGGGGGCCTGCCTGCGGATGCCGCCCCGCAGGTGCCTCCCGGCGGATGCCGGCCCGCGGGGGCCTGCCAGCGGATGCCGCCCCGCAGGTCGGCCTGCGGGTGTCGGCCCGCAGGTGCCTGCCCGCGACTGCCAGCCCGCGGGGGCCTGCCGGCGGGTGCCGGCCCACGAGTGCCGGCTCGCGACTGCCGGCCCGCAGGTGCCTCCCGGCGGATGCCGGCCCGCCGGCATCGACCTGCGGGTGCCGGCCCGCAGGTGCCTCCCGGCGGGTGCCGGCCCGCAGGGGTCGGCCCGCAGGGGTCGGCGCGCGGGGGTCGGCCCGCGGGGGTCGGCCCGCGGGGGTCGGCCCGCGGGGACCTGCCGGCGGCTGCGGCCCGCAGGCGCCTGCCCGCGGGCGTGCATCCGGCGTCGGAGACGGCCGCCGGCTGCGCAGACTGGCCGGCAGCGGCCGGACGGCCGGATACTGGAGGCGATGGACTGGTTCACGGCGCCCGGCTACTGGCTCGCCCGGCTGGTCTTCCAGCGGGCCCTGGCCGGTGTCTACCTCGTCGCCTTCATCGGGGCCGCACTGCAGTTCCGGGCCCTGATCGGGGCGCACGGCATGCTGCCCGTGCCGCGCTACGTACGGTACGTGCCCTTCCGGCGCGCCCCCAGCCTGTTCCAACTGCACTACTCGGACCGGCTCTTCGCCGGCTGCGCCTGGGCCGGGGCCGCGCTGGCCGCGGCCCTGGCCGCCGGCGCGGGGGACGAGGTGCCGCTGGCCGCGGCCATGGCGATGTGGGCCGCGCTGTGGCTGCTGTACCTCTCCATCGTGAACGTGGGCCAGACCTGGTACTCCTTCGGCTGGGAGTCGCTGCTGCTGGAGGTGGGCTTCCTCGCCGTGTTCCTCGGCAACGCCCGGGCCGGGCCGCCGGTGCTGGTGCTGTGGCTGCTGCGCTGGGTGCTCTTCCGGGTGGAGTTCGGCGCCGGGCTGATCAAGATGCGCGGGGACCCCTGCTGGCGCAAGCTGACCTGCCTGTACTTCCACCACGAGACCCAGCCGATGGCGGGGCCGCTGAGCTGGTTCTTCCACCACCTGCCCAAACCGCTGCACCGGGTGGAGTGCGCCGCCAACCACGTGACGCAACTGGTTGTCCCGGTGCTGCTGTTCACCCCGCAGCCGGTCGCCTCGTACGCCGCGGGCGCCGTCATCGCGACGCAGCTGTGGCTCGTGCTGTCCGGAAACTTCGCCTGGCTGAACTGGCTGACGATCACCCTCGCCGTGTCGGCCGTGGACTTCACCGGGCTCGCCGGACCGCCCCCGGCCGCGGCCTCGCAGGAGGCCCCCCTGTGGTTCGTGGTCCTGGTCTGCGCGGTGACCGCCCTGGTCCTGTTCCTCAGCCGCCACCCGGTGCTCAACATGGTCTCGCGCCGCCAGGTGATGAACCGCTCCTTCGACGCGCTGCACCTCGTCAACACCTACGGGGCCTTCGGCTCGGTCGGCCGGGTCCGGATGGAGGTCGCGGTGGAGGGCACCGCGGACCGGGTACCGCGCGAAGACGGCGCCTGGAAGGAGTACGGATTCAAAGGCAAACCCGGCGAACCGGGCAGGCTGCCGCGCCAGTTCGCCCCGTACCACCTGCGCCTGGACTGGCTGATGTGGTTCGCGGCGATCTCCCCCGGCTACGCGCGCGACTGGTTCGGGCCGTTCGTGGAGCGACTGCTGGCGGGCGACCGGGACACGCTGCGGCTGCTGCGCCACAACCCCTTCCCGGACGCCCCGCCCGTGCACGTCCGCGCCCTGCTCTACCGCTACCGCTTCACCACCTGGCGGGAGCTGCGCGAGACCGGCGACTGGTGGCACCGCACGCTGGTGCGCGAGTACCTCCCGCCGACCCGGCTCGCGGAGGCCCGGCTGTCAGAGCCCGAGTAGCGCGGCCTCCCGTGCGGCGTCGAGCCCGGGGGCCGGCCGGTCGCCGCGCTGCGGGGCCCGGCCGCCGAGGCTGCGCAGCCAGGCCCAGGTGTCGGCCACGGTCTCCTCGACGGGGCGGCACTTCAGGCCGGCCTCCAGCGCCCTGGTCACGTCGCCGCCGAACATGTGGTCGTAGGACTCGCCCTCGGGGAGCCACACCGGGAGCTCGGTCCAGGGCTCCACCCCGGCCGCGATGATCGGCGCCGGATCGGTCCAGCGCAGTTCGCCTGCGCCGCCGGTGACGGCGGCGCAGGCGTCGAGGAGGGACCCCATGGTGGCGTGCCCGACCGGCGCGACCAGGTTGTACGGCCCGTCGAGGCCGGCCTCGGCGGCGTCCAGGGTCCAGCGCGCGAGGTCGCGGACGTCGATGTATTGGAGGGGCAGCCCGCGCGGGCCGGGGGCGAGCACCGGGCCGCCGCGCGCGATGCGGTTCAGCCACCACGGCAGCCGGCCGACGTTCTCGTAGGGGCCGAGGACCAGCCCGGCGCGGACCAGCAGGGCGCTGTCGGGGAAGGCGTCGAGCGCGGCGAGTTCGCCGCCCCTCTTGTCCTCGGCGTAGTCGGTGGCCGCGGCGTCCGGCGAGCCCCCGACGAGGAGGCCGTCCTCCCCCTGCCCGGCGGGGGCGGGGTAGGCGTACACCGAGCGGCTGGAGACGTACGCGTACCTCCCGGCCCGGCCGCTCAGCAGGCGGGCGCTGTCGCGCACCGCGGTGGGGGCGCCGCTCCAGGTGTCGACGACGACGTCCCACTCCCCCTCGGCGAGGGCGGCCAGACCCCCGGGAGCGGTGCGGTCCCCGTGCAGGGCGCGGGTGCCCGGCGGGGGCGCGTGGCGGCCCCGGTGGAAGACGGTCACCTCCCAGCCCCGGGTGAGGGCGTCCTCGGTGATCGCGCGTCCGACGAACTCGGTACCACCCAGCATCAGCAGCTTCATGTGCCCACCATGGACCGGCGGGCCGGACCGGCGGAAGCGGTGATCGCTCTGGGCGATGACGCTCAAGGCGTAAGGAGGTGTCCTGCCCGACAGGGCAGCGCCCCCGGTGCGGGTGGGCACCAGGGGGCGCTTGCACCGTGCTGCGGGTCGGTGCGGAGGTTACGCGGACTAGTCGATGCCGGGCAGGATGTGGGCTTCCGCCAGGTCGTCCTCGTACCCGGCCAGCCGGATCGGGGCGGAGCGCGCCCAGACTTCCAGGCTTCCGAGTTCGTCGGACCGCGTCTTGGCACGCGATCCGGTCCGCTCGAGCAACTTCGGTTCGGGCTGCGTCTTTTCAGTCACCGCGCACTCCTCTGTGTCGCGTAACCCGGCGGGCTGACCGCGAGCCGGGCAAGGGATCAAGGGTTCCGGACGCGGTGGCGCCTTAGTGGAGCGCGGCCCGGATGGGGGCCGTCTTGATGCCCCAGAGTACACATATGAGCGGACCTCCGCTCGATAGGAAGGCAAAATCCGCTGCGCCCTCTCATTTTCGTCCCGAGTTCAGCAAGTCGTCGGCCGCCGGGTGCGTCGCGGATGGTGTGCTCGGACCCCGATGCGGGAGGCACGAGGGAGGGGGTCGGCGGTGGCGGGGTCCGGACCGGCGGAGGCCGAAGTGCCGTACGTCACAAGCGTGGTTGAGCTGATGGAGCTGCTGCGCGCGGGCTGCGGCGAGCACGCCCTGCGGACCGCGGCGCTGCTGCGCCGCTCCCACCCCGCCGACAAGGAACTGCAGCTCGCGGGCCTGCTCCACGACATCGGCCGAATGCTCCGTCCGGGTGACGGAGTGCGACACGCCGTACTCGCAGCGGAAGCGGTGCGCCCTCTGCTGGGCGAGCGGGTGGCCCGGCTCGTGCGGCTCCAGGCACCGGGCGGGGCAGGCGGCGAGGCCGGCGGGCCGGGCGTCGAGGCCGGCGGGCCGGGCGTCGAGGCCGGCGGGCCGGGCGTCGAGGCCGGCGGGCCGGNNNCCCCTCGGTTCGCCGAGGGGGCCGCTCGCGGGCAGGCGGTAGGGCGGGGACCGCCGGGTTACCAGTTCGCCGGGGCGTAGTCCTTCAGGAAGACCCCGAACAGGTCCTCGCCGGCCTCACCGCGCACGATGGGGTCGTAGACCCGGGCTGCGCCGTCGACCAGGTCGAGGGGGGCGTGGAAGCCCTCCTCGGCGAGGCGCAGCTTGTCGAAGTGCGGACGCTCGTCGGTGATCCAGCCGGTGTCGACCGAGGTCATCAGGATCCGGTCGGTCTGGAACATCTCCTGGCCGCTGGTCCGCGTCACCATGTTCATCGCGGCCTTGGCGGCGTTGGTGTTCGGGTGACCCGCACCCTTGTAGCCGCGGCTGAAGACGCCCTCCATCGCCGAGACGTTGACGACGTACGCGCGCCCGCTGGACGACTTCCGGGCGGCATCGGCCATGGCCGGCCGCAGGGCGCTGATCAGGATGAACGGCGACGTGTAGTTGCACAGCTGGGTCTCGAGCAGCTCCACCGGGGAGATCTGGTCGATGGTCTGCACCCAGGTGTTGCTCTCGACCACGTCGGGCAGCAGGCCGCCCGCGTCGATGGCGGTGCCGGCGAGGTGCCGCTCCAGGCTGGCGTTGCCGGCGACCAGCGCGAGGTCGGCGACCTTCTGCGCCTCCAGGCCGCTCACCCCGACGGGCAGTGCCGCCAAGCCGTCGACCGCGCCGGAGTTGAAGGCGCCGATCACGTGGTGGGCGGGGAGCTCGCCGGCGGGCAGCGGGGCGGACTCCCCCTCGACCAGCGCCGCGTAGGCGGTGGGCAGGCGGCGCACGGTCTGCGTCGCGTTGTTGATCAGGATGTCGAGCGGACCGGCCGCCGCGACCTGGTCGGCGAGGGCCACGGCCTGGGCCGGGTCGCGCAGGTCGATGCCGACGACCTCCAGGCGGTGCATCCAGTCCGCCGAGTCCTCCATCGCCTTGAAGCGGCGGATGGCGTCCTTGGGGAAGCGCGTGGTGATCGTGGTGTGGGCGCCGTCGCGCAGCAGCCGCAGGGCGATGTACATGCCGATCTTGGCGCGGCCGCCGGTGAGCAGCGCGCGCTTGCCGGAGAGGTCCGCGCGGGCCTCGCGCTTGGTGCGGTTCTCGACGGCGCAGTTCGGGCAGAGCTGGTGGTAGAAGTAGTCGACCTCGACGTACCGCGTCTTGCAGACGTAGCAGGAGCGCGGGCGCTGGAGTATTCCGGCGATCCGGCCGGCCTCCGTGACCGAGGTGGGCAGGATTCCCTCGGTCTCGTCGTCGATGCGCTCGGCGGAGCCGGTCGCGGTCGCCTCGGTGACGGCCTTGTCGTTGGCGGTCTTGGCGGCGCGGCGCTCCTGGCGGCGGCGCTGCTTGACCGTGCGGTAGACGCCCGCGGTGGCCCGGCGCACGGCGATGGCGTCGGGGTGGTCGACGTCGATCGTGTCGAGTTCGGCGAGCACGTCGAGGCAGAGCGCCAGCCGCTCGGGGTCGATGCCCGGCCCGTAGGCCTGTGCCTGGTCGTGGCTGTCTTCGGTCACCGTCATGGCCGCTGCCGTTCCTTGGTCACTCGTCCGCATCCGCCTGCTGCGGAGGTCCTCAAAAGGGGAACTGTACGGATCGGACGCGCCCCGAGCCAAACCCGCGGCCCGCAGGCCCACATACCGCGAACTGACCGTCACCGTACGGGTCCAGGCGGTGACGGTGGGGCGCGATAGGGGTGGCGCTGCGCTGGCGGAACGGCCACGCTGCGTACTCCCGTACTACGTCGGGAGTATGACTCGTGACCGCCTGTGGACGGAGGAATAGCGCAGATGGGTCGGGCATTGTGGACCTTATGAGTGCACTGGCGCTGTCGGTCCTGCTCTGCCTCGTGTCCGCCGTGGCGTACGCGGGCGGCGCGATCGTCCAGGAGAGGGTCGCGGCGAGTACGCCGGACCGGCGGTACGCGCCGCTGCGCCGGGGCGCCTGGTGGGTGGCGGTCGGGCTGAACGGCCTCGGCGCCCTGCTGCACGTGGTGGCGCTCGCGTACGGGCCGCTGAGCCTGGTCCAGCCGCTGGGGGCGCTCACCATCGTGTTCGCGCTGCCGATGGCGGCGCTCTTCGTACGGCGCCGGGCGGGCGCGGCGGCCTGGCGCGGCGCGGTGCTGGCCACGGTCGGGCTCGCGGGTCTGCTGGCGCTGACCGGCGGTGAGGGGCGGGCGGAGCAGTCCCTGGCGGGCGGCGGGCGGAGCCTGCTGCTGGTGGCGACCGGGGCCGCGGTGGCCGTGCTTTTCCTGGCGGCGCACCGGATGCACCGGGTGGTGCTGCACAGCGTGCTGCTGGCCGCGGCGGCCGGCACGGCCTTCGGCATGGCCTCGGTGTTCACCAAGTCGGTCGCCGAGATCGCCGGGGCGGGTGCGCCGGCCGGCCTATGGCCGGACCTGGCAGCGATCGCGGTGCTGGCGTCGGTCGGGCTGCTGCTGTCCCAGGCCGCCTATCGGGGCGCCGGCCTGACCGCGCCGCTGGCCACGGTGACGGTGGTCAATCCGGTGGTCGCGGCGACGGTCGGGATCGTGCTCTTCGACGAGGGCTTCCGCCACGGGGCCGCGGGCACGGCGGCGGCACTGGCCAGCGCCGTGCTCGCGGCGGCCGGCCTGGTCCTGCTCACCGCCGTGCCGCCGGGGCGGCGCGGGTCAGATGCGGACGCCGTGGCTCCGCAGGTACTTCAGGGGGTCGATGTCGGAGCCGAAGCCGGGGCCCGTGCGGATCTCGAAGTGCAGGTGCGGTCCGGTGCTGTTCCCGGTCGAGCCGGAGCGGCCGATCCGCTGGCCCCCGGAGACCTGCTGGCCGGACTTCACGCCGAGCGCCGAGAGGTGGGCGTACTGGGAGTACCGGCCGTCGGTGTGCCGGATGACGACCTGGTAGCCGTAGGCCCCGGCCCAGCCGGCGGAGACGACCTGGCCGGGTCCGACGGACTTGACGGTGGTGCCGGTGGCCACGGGGAAGTCGACGCCCGTGTGGTAGCCGCTGGACCAGGAGGATCCCGAGACGCGGTACGCGGTGCCGAGGGCGGCGTCGACGGGAGCGGAGAAGCCTCCCGAGGCGGGCTTCTGCTGCGCTGAGGCGGGCCGGGTGTCCGGCTTCTCGGCGGGCTTCTCGACCGGCTTTTCAGCCGGCTTCTCGGCCGGCTTCTCGGCCGGCTTCGGGGCCTTCTTCTCGGCCGGCTTCGGCGCGGGCTGCTCCGCCGGCTTCTGGGCGGCCGGCTCGGTGGGCTTGACCGGCTCGGCGGTCTGCGGCGGCTTCTGCGGGTTCGGCGCGGGCGGGGCCGGCGGGGCGGCGGTGACCCGCATCGTGAGGCGCTGGCCGGGGAAGATCAGGTTCGGATTGTCGCCCACGACGGCCCGGTTGGTCTCGTAGAGCGCCTGCCAGCCGCCCTCGACACGCTGCTGGGTGGCGATCGCGGAGAGCGAGTCGCCCGGCGCGACGACGTACGGGTTGGGCAGGACCGAGGTTCCGGTCGGGCGCGGGGTGGCGCCCTGCACCGGGGTCGCCTTCACCCCCTGGCTCCGGGGCTGCGAACCGGCCTGGGGCTGCGCGGGGATCTGCGCGGGGATCTGCGCGGCGAGGGCCGGTGACGGGCCGCCGCGGGTGAGGCCGGCGCCCTTGCCGCAGTGGGGCCAGGCCCCGGGCCCCTGGACTTTCAGCACCTTCTCGGCGACCGCGATCTGCTGTTCCTTCGTGGCCAGGTCGGCGCGCGGGGCGTACGCCGTGCCACCGAAGGCCCGCCAGGTGTTCTGGCTGAACTGGAGTCCGCCGTAGTAGCCGTTGCCGGTGTTGATGCGCCAGTTGTCGGTCGACTCGCAGGCGGCGACCTTGTTCCAGGTGTCCACGGAGGCGGCGTCGGCCACTCCGGCACCCATGAAGGGGAGCGCGATCCCGGCGCCTCCCGCGGTCACGGCCAGCGAGGCCCGGTTGATGCTGCTCGGCTGATACCGGCGGTGCCGGCCCCGTACGCCCATGGGAGCCCCCCATTCGAGACATCAGGAATCGCACAACGTAACGTCGGGATCATTGCACGGCAAGGGAGCAACGGGGCGCTCTTCAGCGGAACTTGACAATCCCTCGACGGGCCGCGGCGCCGCGGGACCGACGGCGGGGTAGCGTCGGCACAGCCCGCACACCGAAGCACGCAGGAGCGCACAGATGAGCACCAGCACGGCCCAGATCGGCGTCACCGGCCTCGCAGTCATGGGCAGCAACCTCGCCCGCAACTTCGCCCGCAACGGGTTCACGGTGGCCGTCCACAACCGCACCGCCGCCAGGACCACGGCGCTGGTGGAGGAGTTCGGCCACGAGGGCTCGTTCGTGGCCGCGGAGTCGGCCAAGGAGTTCGTCGACGCGCTGGAGCGCCCCCGGCGCATCGTCATCATGGTGAAGGCCGGGGAGCCCACCGACGCGGTGATCCGCGAGTTCGCCCCGCTCCTGGAGGAGGGCGACGTCATCATCGACGGCGGGAACGCGCACTTCGAGGACACCCGGCGCCGCGAGCGGGAACTACGCGAACAGGGCATCCACTTCGTGGGCGTGGGCATCTCGGGCGGCGAGGAGGGCGCGCTGCTCGGCCCGAGCATCATGCCGGGCGGCTCGCGGGAGTCGTACGCGTCGCTCGGCCCGCTGCTGGAGAAGATCGCGGCGAAGGCCGCCGACGGCACGCCGTGCACCTCCCACGTGGGTCCCGACGGCGCCGGGCACTTCGTCAAGATGGTCCACAACGGCATCGAGTACGCCGACATGCAGCTCATCGCCGAGGCCTACCACCTGCTGCGCGAGGTCGCCGGCTACTCCCCCGCGAAGATCGCGGAGACGTTCCGGGACTGGAACCGGGGCCGTCTGGACTCGTACCTGATCGAGATCACGGCGGAGGTGCTCGCCCACACCGACGCGGCGACCGGGCAGGCGTTCGTGGACGTCGTGGCCGACGCCGCCGAGCAGAAGGGCACGGGGCGCTGGACCGTGCAGATCGCCCTGGACCTCGGGGTCCCGGTGTCGGGGATCGCCGAGGCGGTGTTCGCCCGCGCCGTCTCGGGCCACGCGGACCTGCGTACGGCCGCCCGGGGACTGGCGGGTCCGGCGCCGGCCGCACTGGCGCCGGAGGCGGCGGACGCGTTCGCCGCGCAGGTGGAGGAGGCCCTGTACGCATCGAAGATCGTCTCGTACACGCAGGGGTTCCACCAGATCCGGGCCGGCAGCGATGAGTACGGCTGGAACGTGGACCTGGGCGCGGTGGCCTCCCTGTGGCGTGGCGGCTGCATCATCCGGGCGGCGTTCCTCGACCGGATCCGCGGCGCCTACGACGCGCGGCCCGACCTGCCGAGCCTGCTGGCGGACGAGCGCTTCGCCGAGGAGATCGGGGCGGCGCAGGAGGGCTGGCGGTCGGTGATCACGGCGGCGGTGGGTGCGGGCATTCCGGTGCCGGCCTTCGCCGCCTCCCTGGCGTACTACGACGCGCTGCGCGCGCAGCGGCTCCCGGCGGCCCTCACGCAGGGCCAGCGCGACTTCTTCGGGGCGCACACCTACCGGCGGACCGACCGTGAGGGCTCGTTCCACACCCTCTGGAGCGGCGACCGCTCCGAGGTCCGCACGGACTGACCGCGACCGCTCAGCTCCAGGGCCCGGGCTGGGGAACCGGCGCGGGTCCCGGGGGCGGGGGCACCGGGTCCGGCTCGGGGACGGGGCCGGGTACGGGCGGCACCGGGCGCGGGATCGGCTCGGGGTCCGGGAACGGGTTGGGCGCCGGCTTCGGATCGGGCTCCGGGGCCGGCGGCTGCGTGTCTTCGAGTGTTCGCACCATATAAGGCAGTTTCCCGCGATTGCGTCTTGTACGCCCCTGCGGTGCCGCCGTCAGCGCGAGAGGGAGAGCGCGGCGGCGAGGCCCGTCCCGGGGCTGGCCAGTACGGGGATCCCTGTCGTGGCCGACTCGGCGGCGCCGGCCATGGATGCCTGGGCCAGGACGATGACGTCCGCGCCGGTGACGGCGTCGGCGGCCGCGGCGACCCGGGCGAGATAGCGGGCGGTGTCTCCCGCCTCGAAGGCTTCCCAGGCGCCGTCGACGAGGTGCGTACGGACCGACACGGGCCGCCCGCCGGCCTCCTCGGCGAGGAGTTCCGCGGTCGGGGCGAAGGTGGAGGCGAGGGCGGCGAGGACGGCAATGCGCGGGCCGGTGCGCACGGCCGCGGCCGCCATCGGCCGGTCGACCCGCAGCACCGGTGCGCCGAGGGCCGGAGCCTGCGCCTCGGCGGTCGCACCGATGGTGGAGCAGGTGACCAGCACGGGCCCGGGCCCGGCTCCGGCCAGCAGCTCCAGCAGGGCCGGGGCCACGGACCGCGGCCCGTGCTCGCGGGCCCGGTCCAGCAGCTCCGGCACCACCAGGTGCCGCAGTACGGCCCCCGGGTGGTGCCGGTCACGCAGCGCGTCGAACACGGGGACGTGCAGGGGCGAGGTGTGCAGCAGGGCCAGGTCGCAGGCCGTCACCGCAGGCCGGATGCGGCGGCCAGCTGCGCCTTCGCGGCGGCGACGACCGCGGCCGGCGCGACGGGCGCCTCGCCGGGATGTTTGGCGGCCCAGCTCGCCGCATACGGGCAGAGCGGCACCACGGGAACGCCCTCGGCCGCGGCGAGTCCGTAGAAGGTCCTCACCAGGCCTCCGGCGATACCCCTCCCCTCGTGGCCCGGCTCGACGACGGTGTGCACCGCCACCAGGGCGTGGGGCTGCTCGGTGAGCACGAAGTAGGCGATGTACCCGACCGTGGCCCCGTCCTCGACGGCGAGCAGCCGCCCGGCCGCCCGCTCGTCCTGGAACTCGATCGGCGTGTTCGTGCTCTCCGGCATGGGTCCCCGGCTCCTTCTCGAACTTATCGGACGGCGACGGCGTGGGGGCTGCGCTCCTGCTCCGTACCCGGCACCGGCGCGGAGGGGTCCGCGCCCAGTTCGACGATCCGGTTGTCGGCGTCGACGTGCACGACGCGGGGCTTCAGCGCCCGCGCCTCGGCGTCCTCGACCTGCGCGTAGCTGATGAGGATGACGAGGTCCCCGGGGTGCACGAGGTGCGCTGCGGCCCCGTTGATCCCGATCACGCCGGATCCGCGCTCACCCTCGATGACGTAGGTCTCCAGCCGCGCGCCGTTGGTGATGTCCACGATGTGGACGAGCTCCCCGGGGAGCAGGTCGGCGGCGTCCAGCAGGTCGGCGTCAACGGTCACGGACCCGACGTAGTGCAGGTCGGCCTGGGTGACGGTAGCCCGATGGATCTTGGACTTGAACATGGTGCGAAGCATGGCGAAACTCCCGGTTTGTCTGCTCCCTGCCCACTTCTCGCGGGTCAAGGGCGTTCCCCGGAGCCTACAACGGTTCGCAAGGCTATCCCCAGGTCTTTCAGGACTCATGCCGACCGATTGCCGACTCGCTGTGCGGCGGGCGGCGCCGACGCCCCCGCTGCCGCCGCGGCAGTCGGCCGATACCTCCCCTGCCGGCTGGTGGCCCTGTCCGTACGGCCCGGTGGACCGAGGGTTACGCGGGGACGGGGTGGAGCGTGGCCTCTCCGGTGACTCTGATGCCGGTGCGCTCGCCGGGGGACGCGGGGGCGGGGCCCGGGACGCGGACGTCGATGGGTGCGTCCACTCCGTCCAGGGTGACGGTGACCATCGCGTCGTGGCCGTAGTACCGGACGTCCGTCACCGTGCCGCGGGCCTGCGCCGACGCGGTGTCGGTCAGCTGAATCTGTTCGGGCCGGAGCAGCACCATGCCCTCGCGTACGCCGCCCGGCGGGTCGGCCAGCGGGACGCGGCCGAGCGCGGTGGTCGCCGTGCCGCTGTCCACGGTGCCGGCGACGAGTACCGCGTCACCGACGAAGGCCGCCACCCAGGGGTCTGCGGGGCGGCGGTAGACCTCGTGCGGTGTGTCGCACTGGGCCACCTTCCCCTTGCGTACGACGGCGACGAGGTCGGCCACGGAGAGGGCCTCCTGCTGGTCGTGGGTGACCAGGACAGCGGTGGCTCCGGTGGCCTGGAGGGCGGACCGCACGTCGGACCGCACGCCGGAGCGCAGGGCGCTGTCCAGGGCGTTGAACGGCTCGTCGAGCAGCACCAGCTGAGGCCGCGGGGCCAGGGCGCGGGCGAGGGCGACGCGCTGTTGCTGACCGCCCGAGAGCTCGTGCGGCATACGGTCGCCGAAGCCCGCGAGCCCGACCAGTTCCAGCATCTCCTCGACGCGCAGGCGCCGCGCACCCCGATCGACGCCGGCGAGGCCGAAGGCGACGTTGCGCGCCACGCTGAGGTGCGGGAACAGGGCGCCCTCCTGGGGGACGATCCCGATGCGGCGGTGCTCGGGCGGGAGGTGCGTTCCGGGGCGGCTGACGGTGCGGTCGCCGATGGTGACGGTGCCCGCGTCGGCGCGCAGGAAGCCGGCGATGATGCGCAGCAGGGTTGTCTTGCCGCAGCCGGAGGGGCCGAGTACGGCGACCAGGGCGCCGGCGGGGACGGTGAGGTCGAGGCCGTCGAGAACGGTGGCGTCCGGCCCGTACGCCTTGGTCAGCCCCGTGATCTTGAGATCGGTCATGTGCGGTGCCTTCCGAGGAGGTAGGACGGTACGGCGGCCAGCAGGATCAGCGCCGCGGCGTAGGGGGCCGCGGCGGCGAAGGAGCCGGTGCCGGTCTCCGTCCAGAGCCGGGTGGCGAGGGTGTCCATGCCGGTGGGGCGCAGCAGGAGGGTCGCGGGGAGTTCCTTCATGCAGACCACGAAGGTCAGCGCGGCTCCGGCCAGCACTCCGGGCGCCGCCAGCGGCACCGTCACCTCGCGCAGCACCTTCAGCGGAGATCGGCCGAGCGAGCGGGCGACATCCTCCAGCAGCGGCGGGGACTGGAGCACGGCCGCCCGCGTGCCGGCCACCGCGACGGGCAGGAAGAGCACGGCGTACGCGCAGACCAGCAGCGGGAGTTCCTGGTAGAGCGGTTCTGCGTAGCGGATCGCGAAGAAGACGAGGGACAGGGCGACGGTGATGCCGGGCAGGGCGTGTCCGGCATACGCGGACTGCTCCAGCACAGAGGCCGTCCGGCCGCGGTGGCGGGCGGCGATCACGCCGACCGGCAGGGCGAGAAGGGTGGTGAGCGCGGCTCCGGCGGCGGCGACGCCGAGGGTCGTGCCGGCGGTGTCGAGGAGCCCGGCCGGGTCCCAGGTGGCGGAGTTGCCGACGGCGAGCCAGTACGTGAGCGTGGCCAGCGGGGTGAGGACGGCGATGGCCGTGACGGCTGTGCACCAGAGCAGCGCGGGTGCCCGCCAGCGGCCCAGCGGTGCGGGGACGGCAGGGCGCGCGGTGCCGGTTCCGGTCCTGGCATGGCCGGCACGGCCGCGGGTGCGCGCCTCGGCGGCCACGAGCAGGATGGTCATGACGACCAGGACGACGCTCAGGGCGGCGGCCGGGGTGCGGTCGAAGCTGGCCCGGTAGGAGGTGTAGATGCCGCGCGTGAAGGTGTCGTACCGCATCAGGGAGACGGCGCCGAAGTCGGAGAAGACGTACAGCGCGACGAGGACGGATCCCCCGGCGGCCGCGGGGCGCAGCTGGGGCAGTGTGACGCGCAGGAAGGTCCGCAGCGGTCCCTGGCCGAGCGAGCGGGAGACCTCCTCCTGTGCCGGGTCGGTGCCGCGCAGCACGGCCGTGACCGGGAGATAGACGTACGGGAAGCTCACCAGGGTCAGGGCGAGCGCGGCCCCGGCGAAGCCCTCGATGTCGGGGAAGACGGAGAGCCAGGCGAACGCGGCGACGTAGCTGGGCACGGCCAGCGGCAGGGTCACCAGCACCGACCAGGCCCGGGCGCCGGGCAGCGCGGTCCGTACGGTGAGCCAGGCCAGCGAGACGCCCAGCAGCAGGGAGGCGGTCACGACGACCGCGGCGAGCCCCAGGCTGCGGCCGAGGAGTTGGGCCGTGCGCTCGTCGGCGATGACGTCCCAGGCGAAGGCGGGACCGCGTTCCAGGGAGCGGACGGCGAGATAGCCGAGGGGCAGCAGTGCGAACACGGCGGCGACGGCGGCGGGCACGAGCAGGGCGGCGGGCGGGCGGCTCACGGCACGCAGCCGCCCGGCCGGCGGGGTGACGCCGGTCGGGCGGGCGGCCGGATCCGTCCGCGGGACGGGATCCGTGGAGTGCATGACGGCTCAGACCATCCCGGCGTCCTGCAGCATCTTCAGGGTCTCCTGAAGAGATTCGAGCCGGCCGAGGTCGATCTTGGGGGCTTCGAGGGAGGACAGCGGCGGCAGGTTCTCCACCGTGCTGGTGACGCCGGAGACCAGGGGGTACTCCTTGGTGTCGTCGGCGAAGTACTTCTGCGCCTTCTCCGAGAGGAGGAAGTCGACGGCCTTCTGCGCTGCCGCCGTCTGATCGCCGCCCTTGACCATGCCGACTCCGGCCACGTTGACGAGCGCGCCCGGGTCGCCGCCCGGCAGGAAGTGGATCTTCGCGCCCACCTTGGCCTCGCCCTTCTCGGCGACCCGCTCGTACCAGTAGTAGTGGTTGACCAGGCCGAGGGAGACCTCACCCTTGCCGACCGCGTCCAGCACCTTGAGGTTGTTGTCGTACGCCTTCGGCTCGTTGGCCTTGAAGCCCCCCAGCCAGGCGCGGGTGGCGTCGTCGCCCTCAAGGACGCGCATGCCGGTGACGAAGGCCTGGAAGGAGGCGTTGGTGGGGGCGTAACCGATCTTGCCCTTCCACTCCGGCTTGACCAGGTCGTGCACGGTGTCCGGCGCCTTGGCGACCTGGCCGGGGTGGTAGGCGAGGACCCGGACGCGGCCGGAGGTGCCCACCCAGTCGCCGGCGCCGCCACGGAACGCCGGGTCGACCTTGTCGAGCGACGCCTGGGGCAGCTTCTCCAGCAGCCCCTTGGCGGAGAGGGCGCCCAGGGCGCCGGCGTCCTGGGAGAAGAACAGGCCGGCCTTGGTCTTGCCGCCCTCCTCCTGGATCTGGGCGGCAAGCTCCGCGCTCTCGCCGTAGCGGACGGCGACCGTGGTGCCGACGGCCTTCTCCAGGTCGTCCAGGAGCGGCTTGACCAGCTTCTCGTTGCGGCCCGAGTAGATCACGAGCCCGGCGTCGTCCTCGTCGACGCCACAGCCGACGGCAGCGGGCAGGAGGAGCGCTGCCGCGAAGAGCGCGGACAGGCGTCGGGCCAAGGGGCGTCGCATGAAAAGCCTTCCTGCACGTGCAGCGGAGAAAATCCCTATCGCCCCATAGCTAAGGTAAAGCTAACCTAAACGTCAAGAGTGACGCACATAACGTTCGGCCGTGGCCGGAACCGCGCCGGGACGACGGCGGAGCCGACCCTACCGCGCGACTTCCTACCGATCTTCACCGGGCCCGCACGAATGACCCGTGACGCCTCTGTGACTATCCACCCAGGTAAGCCTTTCCTAAAATGCGCACGTGACAGCCACCTCCGACCTGCTCCCAGACACCCGAATCGTCCCGTTCGCGCTCGGTCTCGCCGCCCACGGCGACCGCCCGGCGGTCATCACCGCCGACGGCCCGGTGACGTACCGCGAGCTCGCCGCACGGGTGGACGAGACCGTGCGGCGCCTCGGACGCGAACGCCGCCTGGTCCTGCTGGTCGGTGCCAACACCCTCGACGCCCTCGTCGTCCACCTCGCGGCCCTCGCTTCCGGGCACCCCGTGCTGCTCGTGCCCGGCGGCCACCCCGAGGCCGTGCGGTCGCTGATCGACGCCTACGACCCGGATGTCGTGGCCCACCCCGAGGGCGGACAGTGGGTGCTCGACGAACGGCGCACGGGCTCGGCCCACACCCTGCACCCGGACCTCGCCCTGCTGCTGAGTACCTCCGGCTCGACCGGATCGCCCAAGCTCGTCCGGCTGTCGCACGAGAACCTCCAGTCCAACGCGGAGTCGATCGCCGCGTACCTCGGTATCCGGGACACCGACCGCGCGGCCACGACCCTGCCCATGCACTACTGCTACGGGCTTTCGGTCATCCACAGCCATCTGCTGCGCGGTGCCGGGCTGATCCTCACCGACCTCTCGGTCGCCGACAGCTGCTTCTGGGAGCTGTTCCGCAGCTGCCGCGGGACCACGTTCGCCGGTGTGCCGTACACCTTCGACCTGCTGGACCGGGTCGGCTTCGACACGATGGACCTCCCCCACCTGCGGTACGTGACCCAGGCCGGCGGACGGCTGGCACCCGACCGGGTCGAGCGGTACGCGGCCCTCGGACACGCCGCCGGCTGGGAGCTGTTCGTGATGTACGGGCAGACCGAGGCGACCGCCCGCATGGCCTACCTGCCGCCGCACCTGGCCCGGACCCGCCCCGGGGCCGCGGGGATACCGATACCCGGCGGCTCCTTCCGCCTCCGCCCGGTGCCCGACCTGCCCGGGGCGGACACCGGCGAGCTGGTCTACACGGGCCCCAACGTCATGCTCGGCTACGCGCACTCACCGCAGGACCTCGGCCTGGGCCGGACCGTGGACGAGCTCGCGACCGGCGACATCGCCCGGCTCTCCCCCGACGGACTCTACGAACTGATCGGCCGCCGCAGCCGGTTCGTCAAGATCCTCGGCCTGCGCATCGACCCCGGGCAGGTCGAGGCGGTGCTCGCACGAAACGGCGTCACGGCGCTGTGCGCGGGCGACGACGAAGCCCTCGTCGTCGCCGTCGCCGCCGCCGTCGCCGCGGGCGAAACCGGCACGCGGCGGATACGGAAGCTCGTGACGGGCGCGTGCGGTCTGCCGGCGCGCGCCGTCGAGGTCCGCATCGTCGCAGAACTGCCCCGCCTGGACTCCGGCAAGCCCGACTACCGGGCGGTGCGCGAACTGCGCCACCTCTGCGACCCGGCCCCGCACGGAACCGGGCCGGCCGGGGGCACGGACCCCGAGGACCTGTGCGCCCTCTACGCGCTGGTCCTCGACCGGCGCCGGACGGAGGTGACCCGGGACAGCACCTTCGTCGGCCTGGGCGGCGACTCGCTCTCGTACGTCGAGATGTCCCTCCAGCTCGAGGAGCGCCTCGGCCACCTGCCCGCCGACTGGCACACGACGCCGATCGGCGAGCTCAAGCCGCCGGAGCGGCAGCAGGCCCGATCACACCGGCGCACCCTGGAAACCAGCGTCGCCCTGCGCGCCATGGCGATCTTCTGCATCGTCGGCTCGCACATCCACGTCTTCGGGATCAAGGGCGGCGCACACCTGCTGCTCGCCCTCGCCGGTTACAACTTCGCACGCTTCCACCTGACCACCGCCGCCCGCCGGGAGCGCGTCCGCCGCATCTGGACCAGCATCGGCCGCGTCGCCTTGCCGAGCATGGCCTGGATCGGCTTGGTCCTGCTCCTGAACGACGACTACACCCTGGCCAATCTCGCCCTGCTCGACAGCGTCCTCGGGCCGGAGGACAGCAAGACGGGCATGCATTTCTGGTTCATCGAGGCTCTCGTTTACATCCTGGTCGCCGCTGTCGGCCTCCTCGGTCTGCCCCTCATGGACCGGGTGGAGCGGCGCTTCCCGTACGGCCTGCCGCTGACGATCGCGGGCCTGGGCCTGCTCACCCGCTACGACCTCCTCGGCCTCCCCGCCCGAGCCGAGATCCCGGACGCGATCACCGTCTTCTGGCTGTTCGCCCTGGGCTGGGCGGCGGCGAAAGCCGCCACCACGCGTCGGCGGCTGGTGGTCACGGCCGCGGCGCTGGCGACGGTGCCCGGCTTCTTCCCCGGCGACCCCGGACGAGAAGCGATCATCGTCGCCGCCTTCGCGCTGCTGGTGTGGGTCCCCACCCTGCCCGGTCACGAACGCGTCAACCGGGTGGCCGGCCTCCTGGCCACCAGCTCGCTGTACATCTACCTGACCCACTGGCAGATCTTCCCCCTGGTCGACGGGTTCTCCCGGCATCTGGCGTTCGCGGCCTCACTGGTGTTCGGCATCGCCTATGCGACCGGCGTCACACGGCTGATGCGAGGCTTCCCCCTCAAGGCCGTGCCGTCGCTGCGCCGGTCACCGTCGGTCCGGCGCACCACGGACCGCAGTCGGGCGTGAGGCGGGCAGCTCGCCGGGGCGGGAACGCGCATCCGGCTGGTTCACCGTGCCCGCAGGCCGTGCGCCCTGAACCGGTCGCGGACCCGCTCGACCTGAGCGGCATCCGGGACCGGGGTGCCGCGGAGCGGGAAGGGGATGCCGAGTGAGTCGTACTTGTGGGCACCGAGTTTGTGGAACGGCAGGACGTCGACGCGGTCGACGTTGTCCAGTTCCGCGAGGAAGCGGCCCAGCCCGTCGATGGCGGCCGGCTCGTCGGTCCAGCCCGGGACCAGGACGTAGCGGATCCAGGTCCGCACGCCGAGCCGCTGCAACCGGGCGGCGAAGCCGAGGGTGGGTGTGAGGTCGCCGCCGGTCAGGCGCCGGTAGACGCCGGCGTCGAAGGACTTGATGTCGAGCAGGACCAGGTCGGTATCGGCCAGGAGGGCGTTGTCGGCGCGAGTGCCGAGGGCGCCGGAGGTGTCCAGTGCGGTGTGCAGGCCGAGCTCCTTGCAGCGTCGCAGCACCTCGGCGGTGAAGGCGGACTGGAGCAGCGGCTCACCTCCGGTCAGGGTCACGCCTCCACCGGCCAGCGCGGTGAACTCCCGGTACCGCTCGATGTGCCGCACCACCTCGTCCACGGTGACCGGCTGCCCGTCGCGCATGTGCCAGGTGTCGGGGTTGGCGCAGTACAGGCAGCGCAGCTGACAGCCGCTGAGGAAGAGGACGAACCGGGTGCCGGGCCCGTCCACCCCGGTGGACAGATCCCACGAGTGGATGCGGCCCGTGGTCATCGCGCACCGTGGAAGGTGCGGTTGACGACGTCCAGTTGCTGTTCGCGCGTGAGGCGGACGAAGTTGACGGCGTAGCCGGAGACGCGGATGGTCAGGTCCGGGTATGCGTCCGGGTGTTCCATGGCGTCCTCGAGCGTGGCGCGGTCGAGCACGTTGACGTTCATGTGGAACCCGCCTACGGAGGTGTAGGCGTCGAGGACCCCGACGAGGTGCCCCGCCCGTTCGGTCGGGTCGTGCCCCAGGCCCTCCGGGGTGATGGTGGATGTCAGGGAGATGCCGTCGCGGGCCTGGTCGTACGGGATCTTCGCGACCGACAGCGCCGATGCCGCCATCCCGTGCCGGTCACGTCCGTTCATCGGGTTGGCGCCCGGGGCGAACGGCGTACCCGCTCGACGGCCGTCGGGGGTGTTGCCGGTGTGCTTGCCGTAGACGACGTTGGAGGTGATGGTGAGCACCGACTGCGTGTGCTCGGCACCCCGGTGAGCCGGGTGGCGGCGCACCTTGGCCATGAAGGAGCGGACCAGGTCGACCGCGATGCGGTCGGCGCGGTCGTCGTCGTTGCCGTAGGCCGGGTAGTCGCCTTCGACGCGGTAGTCGACGGCGAGCCCGGTGGCGTCCCGGACGACCCGGACACGGGCGTGCTGGATGGCCGAGAGGCTGTCGGCGGCCACGGACAGCCCCGCGATGCCGCAGGCCATCGTGCGGTGGACCGGGTGGTCGTGCAGGGCCATCTCGATGCGCTCGTAGGCGTACTTGTCGTGCATGTGGTGGATCACGTTGAGCGCGTTGACGTAGGTGGCGGCGAGCCAGTCCAGCATGCGGTCGTACGCGCCGGCCACATCGGCGTAGTCGAGGTACTCGCCGGTCAGCGGGGCCGTCGCCGGGGCTACCTGCTCGCCGGTCATCTCGTCGCGACCGCCGTTGATGGCGTACAGCAGCGCCTTGGCCAGGTTCACGCGGGCACCGAAGAACTGCATCTGCTTGCCCACCGCCATCGCGGAGACGCAGCAGGCGATCGCGGTGTCGTCGCCGGTGCGGGGGCGAAGGAGTTCGTCGGACTCGTACTGGATGGAGCTGGTGTCGATGGAGACCTGGGCGCAGAACCGCTTGAATCCCTCGGGCAGTCGACGCGACCAGAGCACGGTCAGGTTGGGCTCGGGGGCGGGGCCGAGGTTGTAGAGGGTCTGGAGGAATCGGAAGGAGGTGCGGGTGACCAGGGGGCGGCCGTCCTCTCCGATGCCGCCGATGGACTCGGTGACCCAGGTGGGGTCGCCGGAGAACAGTGCGTCGTACTCCGGTGTACGCAGGAACCGCACGATCCGCAGCTTGATCACGAAGTCGTCGACGAGTTCCTGGGCGCGGCTCTCGTCGATGCTTCCTTCGTCGAGGTCACGCTGGAGGTAGACGTCCAGGAAGGTGGAGGTGCGGCCGAGCGACATCGCAGCGCCGTTCTGTTCCTTCACGGCGGCGAGGAAGCCGAGGTAGAGCCATTGGACGGCCTCGTGCGCGGTGGCCGCGGGACGGGACACGTCGCAGCCGTAGGAGGCGGCCATGTCTTCCAGCTCGCCCAAAGCCCGGATCTGCTCGGCCAGTTCCTCGCGGTCGCGGATCACGTCGCCCGTGGACGGTGCCCGGTCCAGCCGGGTCCGCTCGGCGCGCTTGGCCTCGATCAGCCGGGCGGTTCCGTACAGCGCGACGCGGCGGTAGTCGCCGATGATGCGGCCCCGCCCGTAGGCGTCCGGCAGGCCGGTGATGATGCCGGCCTTGCGGGCGCCCAGCATGTCGGGGGTGTAGGCGTCGAAGACACCGTCGTTGTGGGTCTTGCGGTACGTGCCGAAGACCTTGGTGACGAACGGATCCGGCTCGAAGCCGTACGCGTGCAGCGCGTTGTCCACCATCCGCAGACCGCCGTTGGGCATGATCGCCCGCTTCAGCGGGGCATCGGTCTGCAACCCCACGATCAGCTCCCGGTCGCGGTCGATGTAGCCGGGCGCGTGGGAGGTGATGGTGGACGGCGTGGCGGTGTCCACGTCGAGCACACCCTTGCGGCGCTCCTCCGGGAAGAGCGCGGTGACGGTCTTCCACACCGTGCGGGTGCGCTCGGTGGGACCGGCGAGGAACGCGGCATCGCCTTCGTAGGGCGTGTAGTTGGCCTGGATGAAGGAGCGGACGTCAATGTGCCGCTGCCACTCCTCGCCGGTGAAGCCGCGCCACGGCCGGGTGCGGATGGGGCTGGTGTCGGCAGGCTGCCGGGCGGTCACCGTCATGTCGTCATCTCCTGGGCCGGGGCGGAGGCGAGGTGGGCGATCGCCTCTCCTCCCTGCTGATGGTTCCCCGTCGGCCGTGTCACCGACGAGGGGCGAAGAGGCACCGCGCCGGCCGCCGACCGGCCCCGGCGGGCCGGGCGGAGAGGGCCTGTGGTCCCGCCGGTTCGAGGGACCTCGGGTCCTGCCGCGGTGCGTCGCGAGCCGCATCCGGCAGGCAGACGCGGCGGCTGTCGGGTCCATGACGGCGTGGTTGTCCGCCCCGGGCAGCAGGGTGGGGCTACACGCTCGCGTCGGTGCCGTTCGCTTCGAGGGCTGCCCGGCCGGCCTCGAGGCGGGCGACCGGGACGCGGAAGGGCGAGCAGGAGACGTAGTCCAGTCCGGCCTGGTGGAAGAAGTGGATCGAAGCGGGGTCCCCTCCGTGTTCCCCGCACACGCCGATCTTCAGGTCCGGGCGGGCCGCCCGGCCCTCCTCGACCGCGATCCGCACCAGGCGGCCGACGCCTTCACGGTCGATCGTCTCGAACGGGGAGACGGAGAAGACGCCCTTGTCGAGGTACGCGGAGAAGAAGGCGGCTTCGACGTCGTCGCGGGAGAAGCCCCAGGTGGTCTGCGTCAGGTCGTTCGTACCGAAGGAGAAGAACGCCGCCTCCTTCGCGATCCGGCCGGCGGTGAGGGCCGCCCGGGGCAGTTCGATCATGGTTCCGACCGGGCAGGTGACCTCGACGCCCGTCTCCTGCGAAACCTGCGCCAGGACCCGGTCCACTTCCTCCCGCACGAGGTGGAGCTCCTCGGCCGCGTCCACCAGCGGGACCATGATCTCGGCCCGGGGGTCGCCGCCCGCCCGCCTGCGGGCGACGACTGCCTCGGCGAGGGCCCGTACCTGCATGGCCACCAGCCCCGGCACCACCAGCCCCAGGCGTACGCCGCGCAGGCCGAGCATCGGGTTCTCCTCGCGCATGCGTGTGACAGCCGCCAGAAGCTCGCAGTCGTGCGGATCGGCCGGTGCGCCGAGCGCTTCGCGGCGGGCGAGTCGGACGGCGAGTTCCGTGCGGTCCGGCAGGAACTCGTGCAGCGGCGGGTCGAGCAGCCGGACGGTGACCGGCAGGCCGTCCATCGCTTCGAGGATGCCGGTGAAGTCCTGCCGCTGGAGCGGCAGCAGCGCCGCGAGGGCCGCCTCGCGTTCGGTGTCGCCGTGGGCGAGGATCACCGCCTCGACGAGGGGGCGCCGGTCGCCGAGGAACATGTGCTCGGTGCGGCACAGGCCGATTCCCTGGGCTCCGAAGCGACGGGCGCGGGCCGCGTCCTCGGGGGTGTCCGCGTTCGCCCGGACCTCCAGGCTGCGTACGGCGTCCGCCTGCCGCACGAACCGGTGCACGTCACGCACCTGCTGGCGGGCCGTGCCGTCGGCCGGCAGCACGCCGCCGTCCTCGAAGTACCGCATGACGTCGGAGTCGACCAGGGGTACGGAGCCGAGGCGCACCACACCCTCGGACCCGTCGACCGAGACGACCGTGCCTTCGGGGACCGTCACACCGCCGGCACGCATGCGCCGCTCCCGGGCGTCCACGACGATGCCCTCCGCCCCGCACACGCACACCGTGCCCATGCCGCGTGCGACGACGGCGGCGTGGCTGGTCTTCCCGCCCCGGCTGGTGAGCACGGCCTGGGCGGCGATCATGCCCGGCAGGTCCTCGGGCGTCGTCTCCTGGCGTACGAGCACGACCTTCTCGCCGGCGGCCGCCCTGCGGACCGCCTCCGCGGAGTCGAACACGACGGCTCCCACGGCCGCTCCCGGTGAGGCGGGCACGCCCCGCGCGATGACCTCGCTCGACTCCGTGGCGGCGAAGCGGGGGAACATCAGCCGTGCGAGCGCCTCGCCGCCGACCCGGCCCAGCGCCTCCTGCTCGCTGATCAGTCCTTCGTCGGCGAGCTGGGAGGCGATGGCGAAGGCGGCCTGGGCCGTGCGCTTGCCGACGCGGGTCTGGAGCATCCACAGTGTGCCGCGTTCGATGGTGAACTCGATGTCGCACAGATCACGGTAGTGGGCCTCCAGTTGCTCCATGTGGCCGCGCAGCCGCGCGAACGACGCGGGGTCGAGGCCGGCCAGGTCCTGGAGGGGCACGGGGTTGCGGATGCCGGCGACGACGTCCTCGCCCTGGGCGTTGGGCAGGTAGTCGCCGTAGACGCCCGGGCGGCCGGTTGCCGGGTCCCGGGTGAAGGCGACGCCGCTGCCGGAGTCCGGACCGAGATTGCCGAAGACCATGGTCTGGATGGTGACCGCGGTGCCCAGGTCGTCCGGGATGTGCTCGCGCCGGCGGTACAGGCGTGCGCGCTCACCGTTCCACGAGGCGAAGACGGCGAGGACCGCCCGCCGCAGTTGCTCGGCCGGATCCTGCGGGAATTCCTCCCCGGTCCGCTCCTGGATCACGTCCTTGAAGGTTTCGACGATCCGCATGAGGTCGCAGGTGTCCAACTGCGTGTCGTCGCCGCGCCTGTGTTGCTCTCTGACGGCGGTGAGCACCGCCTCGAAGTGGGAGCCGTCGACGCCCATGACCGTGGTGCCGAACATCTGCACGAGACGCCGGTAGGAGTCCCAGGCGAAGCGTTCACCCTCGGGGGTCTTGGCCAGGCCCAGGACCGAGAGATCGTTCAGGCCGATGTCGAGGATGGTCTCCATCATGCCCGGCATCGAGAACCTCGCCCCCGAGCGGACGGAGAGCAGGAGCGGGTCGTCCACCTGGCCGAGCCGCCTGCCGGCCGCTCGTTGCAGCGCCGCCAGATGCTCGCCGATCTGCCGGTCGAGGCCGTCCGGAGCCTGCCCCGTGGCGAGGAAGATCCGGCAGGCTTCGGTGGTGACCGTGAAGCCGGGCGGCACGGGCAGACCCATGCGCGCCATCTCCGCGAGGTTCGCTCCCTTGCCTCCCAGGAGGTCGGCCATGTCCCGGCCGCCCGTGGAGAAGTCGTACACGTAGGTGGTCATGGCTGCTCGCCTGTCCCTTCGGTGGATGTCGGGTCGCGGAAAGCGGGGCGGCATGTCGCACGCCGGCGGCCGGTTCGGTCGGTCAGTCGTGCGGCACGACCGCCACGGGAGCCGGGCAGTGGTGGATGACGGCGTGGGTGACGGTCCCGATGTGCGGACCGATCCGCGCACGCCGGTTCCTGCGGCCCACCACGACCAGCCGGGCCCCCCGCGAGGCTTCGACGAGGTCCTGCGCCGGCCGGCCCCGGCGGCATTCACGGACGACGGACACACCGGGGTACTTCTCCAGCCACGGGGCCAGCGCCTCGTCGAGCGCCCGGCGCGCGTCCTGCGCGACCTCCGCCGAGATCAGCTGCAGGGCGGCGCCCATTTCGGCTCCGTAGAGCGCCGGAAGGGCCCACGTGTGCAGTACCCGCAGACCGCAGCCGTACCGGTCGGCCGCCGCGAAGCCGAAGGCGAGCACCTCGTCGCCGGGTGCGGACGCGTCCAGGCCGACCACCACCTCTCCGGCCGGTCCGTCCTGCCCCGCACCCGGGGGGTCGTGCGGGCGGACCAGGACGGCCGGGCGCCGGGTGCGGGCGAGCACGGCCAGCGACACGGACCCGGCGAGGAAGCCGGCCAGCCCGCCCAGGCCACGGGAGCCGAGCACCAGCAGGTCCGCCTCGTCCGCGGCGGCGCACAGCTCCTCCACCGGGTCACCGCAGACCCACAGCGCCTCGGTCAGCAGACCCCGGTGGCGTCGGCGCAGTCGCCTCTCCGCCGTACCGAGCGCCCGCTCACCCCACCCCCGGGCGGTCGCCGGGTCCGCCGGGCGCGAGCGCCGGCCGTCGTCCTTGCTCCAGACCTGGAGAAGCCGCAGCGGCACCGCGCGGCACACCGCCTCCCTGGCAGCCCAGTCCATGGCGGCGAGGCTTTCACGGGATCCGTCGAAGCCGACGGTGACGGTGCGGGACATGGACGGCTCCTCGGGAGAACGGGGACGGGCCTGCATCTCCACAGTGGCCCGCCAGGACACGCCCCGCAGAGGGCCCACAGGTCCCTGTTGCGGGACCTGTGGGCCCGGCCGGACCGCACCCGGCCGGGGGGCGGACGGGGATCGTGGCCGAACGGCGCGAACGCAGGGCCAGGTGGCCCTCTGCCGACGGCGCCCGCCTCGCGGATGCTGGGAAGGAGAAGGAAGGGGCGGCCCGGGACGGCCCGGCCGTACCCGTCGAACCCTAGGGAGGCAGCCCCATGACGCGCGCCATCACCGTCGGAGTGGACGGATCGCAGGAGAGCCTGGCAGCGGCCGACTGGGCAGCACGCGAGGCCGGGATCCGCAAGGCCACCCTGCGTATCGTGCACGCCTGGCTGTGGCATCCGCTGGACGTGCCCCTCGTACAGGACGAGGAGGCCCAGGCCAAGTCCGCCGACGCGCTGCTGCGTCAAGCGGAGACGTACGTGACCGGGCGGTACCCGGACCTGACCGTCACGGCTGAAGTGGTGCACGACACCGCGGTCGCCGCACTGCTGCGTGAGGCGGAGCGGTCCGACGTCCTGGTGCTCGGTTCACGCGGACACGGCGCTCTGCTGGGCTTCCTGCTGGGCTCGTACGGTCAGCAGGTGATCGCCTCCGCGACCCGGCCGGTGGTGTCCGTCCGGCTCCGGGACGAGGGGACGCTTCCCGCGGAGGGCGGCGAGGTCGTCGTGGGCCAGCAGGGCACGCCCGAGGACTGCGCCGCGGTACTCGGGTTCGCCTTCGAGGCCGCGGCCGCACGCGGCGCGGCCGTTCGGGCGGTACGGGCCTGGAGCCTGCCCCCCGTCTACTCCTACGGGGCGGGCTCGATGCGCCTGATCGACGAGGCCGGAGGCTTGGAGCCG
Organism: Streptomyces amritsarensis; assembly: GCF_001953875.1. GTDB lineage: Bacteria > Actinomycetota > Actinomycetes > Streptomycetales > Streptomycetaceae > Streptomyces > Streptomyces amritsarensis. The sequence goes on along the minus strand of NZ_MQUR01000003.1, from coordinate 78,681 downwards.
TTCGAGAAGAAGGCGCTGGCGCAGGCCCTCGCTCCGTGGCGGGCGCGGTACCCCGACGTGCCGGTCGTCGAGCACGTCGAGATCGGCAGCGGCGGGCAGGTGCTGCTGTCGGCCGCTTCGCACGCGCAGTTGCTCGTGGTCGGCCGACGGGCACGCCACGCGCCCGTCGGTACCCGCATCGGGTCGGTCGCCCACGCCGCGCTGCACCACGCCCGCTGCCCCGTCGCCGTCGTGCCGCACGCCTGACGGCCCCGCCCCGCGCCGGGACGGACGGCCTTGCCCGTCCCGGCGCGGAACAGCTTCCCCGTCGGCGCGGGCGCCGCGGTGTCCGACAGGGATCCGGCACGGCCGGCCCTCGGCCGACCTGCGGAAACGTCCCTGCCCGGCGCCTGGGAAGGACGCCGGGCTCGGCCGCTCAGCCGGTTTCGCGGGATGGTGAAACCTGCGCTCGGATCCTCGGAGGGCCCGTCACACCCTGCCGAGCCGACCGCTCTGATCGGCCGGGGCGGCCAGGGCCTGGGTGGCGATGACGGCGGCCTGCACCCGCCGTTCGACGCCCAGTTTGGCCAGCAGCCGGGAGATGTTGTTCTTGACCGTCTTCTCCGCCAGGTAGAGCCGCTGGCCGATCTCACGGTTGGTCAGCCCTTCCCCGACCAGGGCGAGGATCTCGCGCTCGCGCTCCGTCAGGCCCGGCAGGCCCTGGGGAGCCTCCTCCTGGGGAGGCCCGCCGCGCAGCCGGGCCATCACCCGGGCCGTGGCGCCGGGGTCCAGCATGGACTGGCCGGAAGCGACCGTCCGCACGGCGTTCACCAGGTCGGTGCCGGTGATCTGCTTGAGCACATAGCCGGACGCGCCGGCCATGATCGCGTCGAGCAGCGCCTCCTCGTCGTCGAACGACGTCAGCATCAGGCAGGCCAGGTCGGGCATGCGGGAGCGCAGCTCCCGACAGACGCTCACGCCGTCCCCGTCCGGCAGACGTACATCCAGGACGGCGACCTGCGGGCGCAGCGCGGGCACGCGGATGAGGGCCTGTTCGGCCGTGCCCGCCTCCCCGACCACGGCCAGGTCCGGCTCTGCGTCCAGCAGATCGTGCACCCCGCGGCGCACGACTTCGTGATCGTCGAGGAGGAAGACCCTGACCGGTTCCTTCCCGGTGGGGCCGCTGCTGTGGTCCGTCATCGCACACTCCGTGTTCGCCGGTTCTTCCGCCCGCCGGCGGATCCACTGCATCGTGCCGTGCGAGCGGGAACTCCGGCCAGGGCCGGACGGCCCTCATACGCGGCCGCGCCCCCTGTGGCTGCCCTGCCCGCCCGCCCGCGAGGCTCCGTCGGCGCGGGACCTTCGGCCCTCGCGCGCAGGGACCGGTCGGACCTGCCGCCCGCGCGCGCTTCCTGATGGACTGGCATGCACCGGCACGTCCGGCACCGTCAGCACCCCCGGGCCTCGCCCTGGACGAAGAGAGGCCGCCGCCATGTTCCTGCGACTGCTCCGGCGTCGCTCCTGCGACAGCTCCGGCGTCGCGCTCCTCCCCCGCGTGCGCCGGCGCCGCCCGGTGACCGGCGTACGCCCGGGTCCGGCCGTCCCGCCTCCTGCGGCTTCCCACCGCGTCATCCGGGCCCCGGGCCCGGGCCACGCCCTGCCCGCGCCTTCGCCCGACCGCTGCCGCACAACCGCCTGAACGGCGCGCCCGCGCCAAAGACCCCTCGGCCCGCTGCCGAGGGTCGACCGCGGGACGCCGACCGAAGGCACGCAGCGCTTCCGGGGACCACGCCAGAGCAGAAGGTGGGCACGACGATGAAGGACGAAGCCACGCAGCGCACGGTGGACGACCACCGGGGGGCGGTGGCGCCCCGGCGCATGACCCGGCTCGACCGCGCCGAGGCACTGCGCCTGCTCGGCTCCGTCTCCCTGGGACGCATCGTCTTCACCCAGCACGCCCTGCCGGCCGTCCGCCCCGTCAACCACCTCATGGACGGCGACGACATCATCGTCCAGCCCCACCCCGGCACGACTCTCGCCTCCATCGTCGCGCCCACCGACGCCGAAGGCGTCGTGGTGGCCTACGAGGCGGACGTCATCGACCCCGAAACGCACCTCGGCTGGAGCGTCGTGGTCACCGGCTACGCCCGGCGGGTCACCGATCCCGGCGAACTCGCACGCTTCGCCACCCGTCTGCGCCCCTGGATCGACCGCCCCGCCGCGGACGCCGCGCTACGGATCCGGCCCGACCTGGTCACGGGCCTGCAGCTCACCACGTGACGCGCCGACCGGGCCGAGGGCGATGTCACGGGGCGTCGACGCCGGCAGCGAGCGGCGCACGCCACACCAGTCGGCTGCCGCCCTCGTCCGGGCGCGCGATCTCCAGCGTGCCGCTCAGGCCCCGGGCCCGCTCTTCAAGGTTGCGCAGGCCGCTGCGCCTGCCGTCGGCGGGTATGCCCCGGCCGTTGTCCGTCACGGTGAGGATGACTTCGTCGCTGGTGGCCTGCAGGGAGACCTCGACACGCGTCGCGTGGGCGTGGCGGGCGGCGTTGCTCAGCATTTCGGTGAGGGCCGCCACGACGTGTTCGGCCACCTGCGCCGGGACGTCGGTGTCGAGGAGCCCTTCCATGCTGAGACGCGGCGGGAAACCGAGCGTGGTCGCCGTCTCGCCCACGGCGCGGGCCACGTGTGCCCGCAGGCTCGGGCGGGTGTCCTCCTCGCGCGCGCGGAGACCGAAAATGGTGGAGCGGATGATCTTGATGGTTTCGTCGAGGTCCCCCACGGCGCGCGAAATGCGTTCGGCGGCGCCCTCGTTCTGCACGAGCCGGGCGGCGCTCTGCAGGGTCATCCCCGTCGCGAACAGCCGCTGGATCGCCAGATCGTGCAGGTCCCGGGCGATCCGGTCGCGGTCCTCGAGGAGCGCGAGCTGCTCGGCGCCGCTGCGCCGTTCGGCCAGCTCCAGAGCGAGTGCGGCTTGGCCGGCGAAGGCCAGCAGCGGCTGAAGTTCGCCTTCCGTGAAAACGGGCTCCCCCCGGTGCCGGGCCAGCAGCAGCACGCCCCGGGTGTCCTTGGCGGCGGTGCCCAGGGGGACGGCGACCGCCGGACCCAGGCCCTCGAAGCGGCGGGGGCCGCAGGTGTCGCGATCGTCCTCCGCAAGGCCGGCCGTGGTCACGGGCGCACCGGCTTGGTAGGCGGCGCCGGAGAGGGTGCCCTCCACCGGGACCACCAGGCCACGGCGGGTTTCCCCGTCCGCACCGAGGGCCAGCTCGACGACGAGGTCGTCCGTCCCGGCGACGGGGACGGACACATCGGCGAGCGCCGCATCCGTGATCTCCTGGGCGCGGCGGGCGATGAGCGCGAGCACCTCCAAGCGCGGACTGCCGGACAGCAGGCTGTTGGTGATCTCCGCGTTCGCCTGCAGCCACCGCTGCTGGCGCTGGGAGCCTTCGTAGAGCCGGGCGTTGTCGATGGCGACACCGGCCGCGACGGACAGGGTGGAGATCACCGATTCGTCCTCGGCGTCGAAGTCCTGGCCGCCGCGCTTGTCGGTCAGGTAGAGGTTGCCGAACACCTGGTCCCGTACGCGGATCGGCACACCCAGGAACGTCCGCATGGGCGGATGGTGGGGAGGGAATCCGTACGACGCCTCGTCCGCGCCCAGGTCGGTCAGCCGGAGCGGCTCGGGATCACGGATGAGCTCTCCCAGGATCCCGTGCCCCTCGGGCAGCGGCCCGATCCGGGCGATCTCCTCGTCCGTCAGCCCGTACGTGAGGAACTGCGACAGGGTCCTGCCGTCGGGGCCGATGACCCCGAGGGCTCCGTACTGGGCGTCGACCAGCAGCGCGGCGGCTTCCACGATGCGCCGCAGGACCTGGGAGAGATCCAGCTCTCGGCCCACCGAGACGACCGCCTCCAGCAGGCTGTGCACCCGGTCCCTGGTGCCGCGGGCGGCGTTGATACGCGCCTGCAGCTCCTCCAGCAACTCGTCGAGTCGCATCTGAGGCATCCGCGACAACGGCTCCTCCACCCCCACTGGACCTCCTGACCTCGGTCACCCTCCGACGCGGACAGGGTATCGGCCCGCGCGGGTGCACCTGCGGTCAGAAGGTGGGAAGTGGCCGGGGCCCGGCGTAGTAGGCCGTGCGCATGATGTCCTCCATGTCGTCCAGCATCGGCATGCGCGGGTTGGCCGGGGCGCACTGGTCCTCGTAGGCGTTCAGTGCCTGCTGCGGCAGCGCACCGATGAAGGCGCTCTCGTCGAGGCCCAGGGCGCGGAAGGACGGTTCGATGCCCACGGCGTCCCGCAGGCGTTCCACCGCGGCGGCGTACGAGGCCACGCCCTCGGCGGGGGTGGCTGCCGGGAGCCCGAGGGCGCGGGCGATGTCCTGGAAGCGCTCGGGCGCCCGGTAGCTCTCGTACTTGGGCCATCCCGTCAACCTGCCGGGAACGGTCCCGTTGTAGCGGATCACGTGCGGCAGGAGGATCGCGTTGGTCCGCCCGTGGGCGATGTGGAAGGTGGCGCCCAGGGTGTGGGACATCGCGTGGACGATGCCGAGGAAGGCGTTGCCGAAGGCCATGCCGGCGATGGTGCCCGCGTTGTGCATCTTTTCCCGTGCCCGGCTGCGAGGTGCCGCCTCGCCGGTGACCGCCGCCTCCAGGTGGTCGAAGATCAGCCTGATGGCGTGCAGGGCCAGACCGTCGGTGAAGTCGTTGGCGTAGACGGAGACATACGCCTCGGTGGCATGGGTGAGGGCGTCGAAGCCGCTGTCGGCGGCGAGCGACGCGGGCAGCTCGGCGGTCAGGACGGGGTCGACGATCGCGACGCTGGGGGTCAGGGCGTAGTCGGCCAGCGGATACTTCTTGCCGGTCGCCGGGTCGGAGATCACCGCGAAGGGGGTGACCTCGGCACCGGTGCCCGAGGTGGTGGGGACGCAGACCAGGCGGGCCCGCTTGCCGAGCACGGGGAAGCGGAAGGCGCGCTTGCGAATGTCGGAGAACTTCTGCCGCATGTCGGCGAAGTCGACGTCCGGCTGTTCGTACAGCAGCCACATCACCTTCGCCGCGTCCATGGGGGATCCGCCGCCCAGGGCGATGATGGTGTCCGGGCGGAAGCCGCGCATGAGGGCGGCACCCCGCTGTACGGAGTCGATGCTCGGCTCCGGTTCGACGTCGTCGATGACCTGGAGGGTCACGGGCTGCTGCCGCTGTTGCAGGACGCGGCTGACCCGCTCCACGTAGCCGAGCCGGGTCATGGTGGCGTCGGTGACCACGGTGACGCGGTGGACGTCGGGCATCGCGGCGAGGTAGCGGATGGCCTGCGGCTCGAAGTAGATCTTCGGCGGCACCTTGAACCACTGCATGGTGTTCTGCCGCGTGGTGACGCGCTTGATGTTGAGCAGCTGGGCGGTCGAGACGTTGTCCGAGACCGAAGTCCTGCCCCAGGAACCGCAGCCCAGGGTCAGGGACGGAACGAGACGGTTGTAGATGCCGCCGATCGCCCCTTGCGAGGAGGGCGAGTTGACGATGATCCGTACGGTCCTCATACGGCGGCCGTAGCGCTCGGCGAGGGCCGGGTCACCGGTGTGGATCACCGCGCTGTGTCCCTGCCCGTGGAAGTCGACCATGTCGGCCGCCAGGTCGAAGCCCTCCTCCGTCGACGCGGCCCGCAGCACGGTGAGGACCGGGCAGAGTTTCTCCCGCGTCAGCGGCTCGTCGGGCCCGACGCGGCTCGCCTCGGCCAGGATGAGCGAGGTGCCGGCGGGGACGGTGAACCCGGCCTGCTCCGCGATCCGTTCGGGGCTCTGCCCGACGGCGGCCGGGTTGACGCGGCCCTGTCGCCCGGCCGGGTCCGGCGGGAACAGGTAGGTCTCCAGCTTCCGCTTCTCCTCGGCCGTCGCGACGTACGCGTGCAGGCGCCGGAACTCGGCGAGCGCCTGGTCGTACACCTCGGTGTCCAGGATGACCGCCTGCTCGGACGCGCAGATCATGCCGTTGTCGAAGGACTTGGACAGGACGAGGTCGTTGACCGCCCGGCGCAGGTCCGCGCTGTGGTGCACGTAGGCGGGAACGTTGCCGGCGCCCACGCCGACTGCGGGTTTGCCGGCCGAGTACGCGGCCTTGACCATGGCGTTGCCGCCGGTCGCCAGGATCAGCGCGACGCCGGGGTGGCGCATGAGGAGGCTCGTGGCCTCGATGGAGGGAGCCTCGATCCACTGCACGCAGTGCTCGGGCGCTCCGGCGGCGACGGCGGCGTCCCGCACGACACGCGCGGCCGCGGTGCTGCACACCTGCGCGGAGGGGTGGAAGGCGAACACGACGGGGTTGCGGGTCTTCAGCGCCAGCAGCGCCTTGAAGATCGTGGTGGACGTCGGGTTGGTGACGGGGGTGACCGCGCAGAGCACCCCGACGGGTTCGGCGATCTCGATGATGCCCTCGATGTCGTCGCGGCCGACGACACCGACCGTCCTCGCCCGGGACATGCTGTGGGTGACGTGCTCGCAGGCGAACATGTTCTTCGCCGCCTTGTCCTCGAAGACCCCCCGCCCGGTCTCCTCCACCGCCGAGCGCGCCAGGGCGGTGTGCTGGTCCAGGGCGGCCACCGACGCCTTGGCCACGATGTGGTCGACCATCTCCTGCGTGAAGGACTCGAAGTCGGCGAGTGCCTTGGAGGCGTTGTCGACCAGGAGGTTCACGGCGATGCTCGGCTCCGACGGAGGGGCATCGGGGGTGGTGCGGGGGGCGCTGGTCGGCTGAGTCATGGGAAAGCTCCCTGGGTATGGGTGGCGCCGCTGCCACACGTGGCGGGGCACCGGGGCGGCCGGCCGTTCCGTGCTGTCACCTACAGCCTTGCCCGGGACGCGCCCTCGGCGGAGGTCCCGAAGGTCCCTCGACGGGGCCCGTTGGTCTCCGGCCGCTCACCGGGCGCCGAGCAGCGTGGCGACGTACCGGGTCAGGTCGACGATGCGGTCGGTGTGCCCTCTTCCGACGGGCCCGGCCCTGCCCGTCGCGGGCCGTCACGGGCCGAACGGCCCGGTGCGGGGGTCCTGACCGGTTCTGTCCCCTGCCCGTCCTGCGCACCACGCTGGAAGCGACGGCACGCACGAGGAGCGGACGACCGGGTGGCTTCCGGCCCGGCGCTCTCCGCGGAGCCGTCGGCCCAGTCAGAGGCCGGGTCGCCTTCGGCGGCATCCGGAAACCTGCGGAACGAGTGGAGATGAGCGCCGTGATCGGAAGGCGGACGGTGGGCGAAGTCATGACCGGCGAGGTGGTCCGGGCACGCCCGGACACCTCCTTCGAAGAGCTGGCCGGCCTGCTCGCCACCTACCGGATCAGCGGCCTGCCGGTGGTGGACGACGACGACAAGGTCATGGGAGTGGTCTCCCGGACAGACCTCACCGGGCACCGGGCAGGTCGCGGCCCGGACGGACCGGGCCGGCGCCGGACGGTACGGACACTGCGGCGGCCGGCCGGCACCCACCCCGTCGCGGGACCTTCCCCGGCGGCCGCCGGGCTGATGACCAGCCCTGCTGTCACCGTGCATCCCGAACAGCGCGTCGTCGACGCCGCTCGCATCATGGAACGCCGCCACGTCGACCGGTTGCCGGTGGTGGACGAGGAGGACCGCCTCATCGGCATCACCACGCGCCGTGACCTGCTGCGCGTCTTCCTGAGGACGGACGAGGAGATCCTCGCGGACGTCTCAGGCGCTGTTCTCGGCCGGGCGCCGGCCGCGCACCGCGTCGACGGGCTCCGCATCGACGTCCGCGACGGGACGGTCACCCTCGCGGGCCTGCCCGAACCCGCCCTCGACACGGCCGTGTTGATCCGAGCCGCATGGCGTGTGGACGGCGTGGTCGGTGTGGTGAACCAGCTGACGGCCCGCGGCGAAGGCGGCCACTGACACCGGCGCCGGATGCCGCGGCGCTCCCCCGACCCCTTGCACCTCACCGGGCTGATATCTGCGTCCCGGTGACACGTTGCGGGCGACACCGCCCGCCCTGCCTCTCCCCGGACCGGTGCCGCGCACCATCCGAACCCCTCACCTGGAGGAAACATGTCACGTACCGTCATTGCCGCCGTGGACGGCTCCGCCGCATCGCTGGCCGCCGCGGAGTGGGCCGCCCGCGAGGCGCGGATGCGCCGTCTGCCCCTGCACATCCTGCACGTCTGGCAGGACTGGTCACCGGCGTTCGCCCACGCCCCGTTCGCCGGCGTGGACAACACGCCCGACGAGGGGGCGACCGTCACGCAGCAGTGGGCCCGGCGGGTCCCCCGCGCAGCGGCCGACCGGCTGCGGCAGGGACACCCCGGTCTGAAGATCACCGTCGAGCAGGTGAACGGCCGCCCCGCGCAGGTGCTGCTCTCCGCAGCCGAGAAGGCGGAGGTCCTGGTCTTGGGTTCCCGGGGGCTGGGCGGCCTGGCCGGCTTCCTCGCCGGGTCGGTGTCCCTGCCCCTCATCGCGCACGCCGAGCGCCCGGTCGTCGTCGTACGGGCCGGGGAGCGGGCCGAGGACGAACTGCGGGCCCGCAGCGGCGGCCACGGGGACCGCAAGGGGCAGTACCGCGACGTGGTGCTCGGCCTGGACCTCTCCAGGCCGTGCGACGAGCTGCTCGCGTACGCCTTCGAAGCCGCCGCTGCCCGCGCCGCCACTCTGCGGGTCGTGCACGGCTGGAGGGTACCGGTGGTCGACGGGTACGACCCCGCGGCGGCCGATCCCGGCCACGGTGTCGCTCTGGGGCTACGCGAGGCGGGCACGCTCACCGACGTACTGCGGTCGTGGCGGGGCGAGTTCCCCCAGGTCGAGGTCGAGGAGCAGTGCTTGGTGGGCCGGCCCGCGGGTCATCTCGTGGAAGCCTCGCAGGACGCCTCGCTGCTGATCGTCGGACGGCGCATACGCCGGGCGGCGATGGGGGCGCACATCGGCCCGGTCACGCACGCGGTGCTGCACCACGCCAGGACGCCCGTGGCGGTCGTCCCTCACCCCTGACCGCCGTCCCCCAACGCCGGGAGTCCTCGTCGCGCTGCTGCGCGACGAGGACTCCCGGCGTGCTGTGACCACAGCGTGGGCGGGTTGCTCGTCCTGCCGGTCGGAGGGCCGGTCGGCCCGCCCTGCGGTGCCCTGAGCGCCGCGCCGTACCGGGCGCACGGCGGTGGCCGGCTGGTCGGTGTCCCGACCGGCCGGCCTCCCGCGTGGCCCGTGGCGGTTCAGCGCACGGCCGCACCGAGTGCGAGGAATCCGGCGACGGCCACGAGCAGGGCACCCATCAGCGGTGCCATGAAGCGCAGGTACTGGTCGTAGCGGACCTTGGCCAGGGCGAGGCCGCCCATGACGACGGCCGAGGTGGGCGTGACGAGGTTCACCCATCCGGAAGCCGACTGGTACGCGGTCACCACCAGGGCCCGGCTCACTCCGGCGAAGTCGGCCAGGGGAGCGAGGATGGGCATGGCGAGGGCCGCGTGGCCCGAGGAGGAGGGGACGAAGAAGGCCAGGGGGAGATTCACCGCGAACATCAGGACGGCGAACACGCCGGAGGACGTGTCGGCCACCGCACTCTGCAGGGCGTCGAGGATGGTGTCGGTGACACTGGCGTTGTTCATGATCACTGTGACTCCGCGGGCCAGCATGACGATCATCGCCGCTCCGATGAAGTCCCCCGCGCCGGCGGTGACGGCGTTCGCGGTCCCCTTCTCGCCCAGGCCGCCGACGAGCCCCACGCCGACCGCCGCGACGATGAACAGGGCGGCGAGTTCGGGGAAGTACCAGCCGAGGGTGGGCAGGAAGGTGACGTGCAGATCGGACCAGGGCACGACGGCGAAGATCATGAAGAGGAAGGTGGCCGCGAAGAGGCACAGGACGGTGCGCTGGCGACTGGTGAGCTTCGCCGCTTCGCCACCCTCGGCCTTGATGCGGAGGTCGTCCTCGGTGAGGGGGGTCAGCGACCGGGAGGGGTCCTCGGTGACGCGGCGGGCGTAGCGTACGACGTATGCGGCTGCCAGCGCGGTCAGGCAGGCCCACATCACCAGTCGCAGGACGATCCCCTCTCCCGTGCCGATGCCGGCGCTGTCGGAGGCCACCCCGGTGGCGAAGGGGTTGACGGTCGAGGCGAGGGTGCCGATGCCGGCTCCCACCATGACGACGGTCGCGGCGACCATGCGGTCGTAGCCCAGGCCCAGCATCAGGGGGATCATCAACCCGTAGAACCCGAGGGTTTCCTCGGCCATGCCGTACGTGGTCCCGCCCAAGGAGAACACCGTCAGCAGGACCACGAGGAGCAGGGTCCTGCGGTGGTGCAGACGCTGCGCGAGGCGCGCCACCCCCGCCGTGAGTGCCCCGGTGCGCATCGTGACGGTGATGAACGCGCCCACGGCCAGGATGAAGAGGAACACGCCGGCCGCGCCCGCGAAGGAGCCGGTCCCCCCGGGCGCGGTGAGGCCGCTCCCGGCGTCGGTGACGCCGTACAGCCCGTTGACCGGGGAGAGGAACAGGTCTTTGAGCCGCTCCAGGAAGCCGCCGGCCGGTTCCACGGGGTGGTAGGTGCCCGGTACGGGGCTGCCGTCCACGGTGTCGTAGCGGCCGGCGGGGATGACGAACGTCAGGGCCCAGACTGCGACGGTGACGGCGATCAGGACGGTGAAGGCGGACGGGAACCGAAGCTGCCGCCGCGGGCCGTCGGGCGCCCCGGAGTCCGTTCCCGCCCGGGCCGGCTGCTGGGATGCGGGTGCGCTGTGCAAGGTCATGTCAGGTCCTGTGTTCCGTCGTGGCGGGCTTCGCGGTAGCGGCCGCTGGGTGTGACGACGGTGCCGGTGGTTCCGTCGAGGATGGCTCGGGCGTCTTCGAGGGCGCCGATGGCGGCCATGCCGCCGGTGAGCTCGACGAACCGGCACACGGCGTCGACCTTGGGTCCCATGGATCCGGCGGGGAACTGCCGGGCTCTCAGGGCGGCGGGCGTGGTCCGTCCGATGGGCTCGGCGCCCGGGGTGCCGTAGCCGAGCGACACGTGGGAGACGTCCGTGAGCAGCAGGAGCGCGTCGGCATCGAGCGCCTCGGCCAGGAGAGCGGCGGTGAGGTCCTTGTCCACCACGGCTTCGACGCCGGTCAGCTGCCCTTGTTCGTCCCGGATCACCGGTACGCCGCCGCCTCCGGCGCACACGGCCACCGCTCCCGAGTTCAGCAGCAGCCGGATCAGCCGGGTCTCCACGACGCGTTGCGGACGGGGGGACGGTACGACGCGTCGCCAGTGGGCGCCGTCCTGCTTGACCGTCCAGCCGCGTTCGGCGGCCAGCCGCTCCGCTTCGGTCCGGTCGTAGACGGGGCCCACGAATTTGGCCGGGTCGGCGAAGGCGGGGTCGGCCGCGGAGACAAGGGTCTGGTTGAGCAGGGCGCAGACCTGCCGTCCCGGCAGGGCGTTCTGCAAGGACTGGAGCAGCCAGTAGCCGATCATGCCCTGGGTCTCCGCGCCGAGGACGTCGAAGGGGTAGGGGCTGCTCAGGGAGCGGTCGGCGGCGCTCTGGAGGGCGAGTACGCCGACCTGCGGTCCGTTGCCGTGGGTGATGACGAGTTCGTGCTCGTGCGCGAGGGGGGCGAGCGCGGACACGGCGGCGCGGATGTTGGCGAGCTGCACGGCGGCGTCCGGCCGCTCCTCGCGGCGGAGGAGGGCGTTGCCGCCCAGTGCGACGACTACACGCATGACGTGTTCTCCGGAGGGTGTGGGGACGGCCGGTTCAGTCGCCGAGGGTGGCGACGAGGACGGCCTTGATGGTGTGGAGCCGGTTCTCGGCCTGGTCGAACACGATGGAGTGCGAGGACTCGAAGACCTCGTCGGTGACCTCCAGTGCCGTCATGCCGGTCCGGGCAGCGATCTTGGCCCCGACGGTGGTGTCGTCGTTGTGGAAGGCCGGAAGGCAGTGCATGAACTTGACGGCCGGGTTGCCCGTCGCCTCCAGGGTCTTCGTCGTCACCTGGTACGGCTTGAGCAGCGCTATGCGCTCGTCCCACATCTCCGGCGGCTCTCCCATGGAGAGCCACACGTCGGTGTAGACGAAGTCGACGCCGGCCACCCCTTCGGCCACGTCCTCGGTCAGGGTGATCCGCGCACCGCTGACGGCCGCCGCCCGCCGCGCCTGGTCGACGACGTGGGAGGCGTTGTGCAGCGACCGCGGGCCGACCATGCGTACGTCCATGCCGAGCATCGCCGCGACGATCAGCAGCGAGTTGCCGACGTTGTTCCTGGCGTCGCCCAGATAGGCGAAGGACACCTGGTTCAGCGGCTTGTCGGTGTGCTCCCACATGGTGAGCACGTCGGCGAGCGACTGGGTGGGGTGCCACTGGTCCGTCAGGCCGTTCCAGACGGGAACGCCGGCGTGCCGGGCCAACTCCTCCACCAGCGACTGGTCGCTGCCGCGGTATTCGATCCCGTCGTAGTAGCGGCCGAGGACGCGTGCGGTGTCCTTGATGGACTCCTTGTGGCCGAGCTGGGAGCCGGCCGGGTCGAGGTAGGTCACGTGCGCGCCCTGCTGGTGCGCGGCCACTTCGAAGGCGCACCGGGTCCTCGTCGATGTCTTCTCGAAGATCACGGCGATGTTCCTGCCGCGCAGCCGCTGTTCCTCCCGCCCCTCGCGGCGGGCGGTCTTGATGTCGGCGGAGAGTTCCAGCAGGTGGCGGAACTCCTCGGGAGTGAAGTCGAGTTCCTTCACGAACGGACGCCGGTGCAGGTCGTCGTGCATGGCAGGCTCCTTGGTGGGTACGGGGGGGGCGGCGGACGGTGAGGAGGCGCGGGGCGGGGTGGTCAGGCGGCGTCGCGTTCGATGGGGCAGGTCATGCACCGCGGGCCGCCACGGCCCCGGCCCAGTTCGCTGCCCCGCACGGTGATGACCTCGATCCCGCTCTTGCGCAGGTGGGTGTTGGTGGTCACGTTGCGCTCGTAGGCGACGACCACACCGGGCTCCACGGCCAGCACGTTGCAGCCGTCGTCCCACTGCTCCCGCTCGGCGGAGCGGAGGTCCTGGCTGGGGGTGAGAACGGTGATGGAGGGCAGACCCAGCGCATCGGCGATGACCTGGTCCATGTGCCCGGGCGCGTGGTCGGTGACCTTCAGCCCTTCACCGCCGGGGCCCGGCTCGATCGTGGAGGACGGCAGCATGCCGAGGCCGGCGTAGCGGGTGAAGGTGTCACCGCTGACCATGGTCATGACCGTGTCGAGGTGCATGAAGCTGCGGGTCTTCGGCAGGCCGACGGCCACGACCCGCCGGGCGGAGCCCGCCGCGAACATCCGCAGGGCGAGGTTCTCCACGGCCTGCGGGGTGGTGCGCTCGCTCATGCCGATGAGCACCGCACCGTTGCCGATGACCAGGACGTCGCCGCCCTCGACGGTGGCGGGATAGGCCTGCTGCCCGTCGGTCCACCGGTGGAACTCCCCCTTGTCGAACAGGGGGTGGTGGCGGTAGATGGCTTCGAAGTGCACCGTTTCACGGCGTCGTGCCCGCTTGTTCATGGGGTTGACGCTCACGCCGTCGTACACCCAGCACGAGGTGTCGCGGGTGAAGAGGTGGTTGGGCAGCGGCGCGAGGAGGAAGTCGTCGGGCGCCATGGCGTGCAGCCGTACGCTCGGTATCGGGCCCGTGCGCTCCAGCAGTTCGGCCTTGGTGACGCCGCCGATGAGGCAGGCGGTCAGTGCGGCCGGCTCCAGGGAGTCGAAGTACGCGCGGAGCCGGTCGGTGCCGAGGACGCCGAACTCGCGGTCGTCGAAGACCCGGTCCAGCACGAGCTGCCGTGCCTCGATGCCGTCCAACGTCTCGGTGAGCAGGTCGGCGAGGAGGTACACGCCCACTCCGCGGTCCCGCAGGACATCGGCGAAGGCGTCGTGCTCCTCGCGAGCGCGCTTGGCCCACAGCACATCGTCGAAAAGGAGCTCGTCCTTGTTGGTGGGTGTGAGGCGGGTGAGTTCGCGGTCGGGGCGGTGCAGGATGACCTGCTTCAGCCAGCCGGTCTCGGAGTCGACGTGGAAGGTCATGGGTCCCCCGGAGGTGAGACGGAAGGTGCGCTCGACGGGCGCGGTGTCGGGACGTGCGTTCGGCCGGGCGGCCGGCCGGGCGTCCGCCGGGCGCCTCGGGGAGCACTTGAACCCTGTCACTCGCGTCCCCTCGTGCCCGGCGGCAACCGTCCCTGGTGGCGGGCCGGTCGGCACTCCCCGGGAGGACCCGTTCGGTCGCCGCGCCGGGCCCTTCGGCCCTGCGGGGCGGGCGACCCGGCGGTGCCCGCCCCGCCGCGGCGCCGGGAACGGCCCGCTCTGCCGGCTCGTGCCCGACGTCTTCGCGACCGCCGGCTGACGCCCCGGCGCGCGCCGCGGAGCCTACGGAGGCCGGGAACCGCTGCTGCTCGGCGAGGAATCCCACGCCGGACGGGGCTCCGGGCGCGCACAGCGCGCTCCGCCGTCAGCGCACACTGGCGAAGAACCGGCGCAGGTCGTCCACGAGGGCCTCCGGCTCCTCCATCGCGAGGAAGTGGCCACCGCGGTCGAGTTCGGTCCACCGCACGACGTTGTGGTCGCGTTCCGCCCAGCGGCGGATGGTCACGTCGTGGGTGGAGAGCAGCACGGCGGTCGGGACGGTCCCCCGCCGTCCGGCCGTCCAGGCGTCCGGGGCGCCGGCGGCGCCGTCCTCCTCACCCCACGCGCCGGCGGAGACCTCCTCGTAGTAGATCTGGGCGGCCGAGGCGGCCGTGCCGGTCAGCCAGTACAGCGAGACCTCGGTCAGCATGCGGTCGCGGTCGATGCTGTCCTCGGGCAGCCCGTCCGCCGGGGCGGTGAGCTCCTTGAACTTCTCCACCATCCAGGCGAGTTGTCCCACCGGGGAGTCCGTCAGCGCGTAGCCGACCGTCTGCGGGCGCTTGGAGTTGCACTGCAGGTAGCCGTCGTTGAAGTCCTGCATGGCCTGCCGGCGCCGCTGCTCGGCCTCGGTGAGGCCGTCCGCCTCGCCCTCCGCCCCCACGGGGAACGTCAGCAGGGCGTTGACATGGACGCCGATGACCTGCTCCGGGGCCCGCGCGCCCATCCGGGGAGCGACCCAGGAGCCGGTGTCGTAGCCGTGGACGCCGTAGCGGACGTAGCCGAGGCGGGACATCAGCCGGGTGAGCACCGCCGCCATGCTCTCCGCGCCCATTCCGGGCCCCGCGAGCGGGGTGGAGAAGCCGAATCCCGGCAGGGAGGCAACGACCAGGTGGAAGGCGGTGGCCGGATCGCCGCCGTGTGCCCGGGGGTCGGACAGCGGGCCGATGACGTCGAGGAAGTCGGCCACCGACCCCGGCCAGCCGTGCAACAGCACCAGCGGTGTGGCATCCGGCTCGGGTGACCGTACGTGCAGGAAGTGGACGGTCTGCCCCTCGACGTCGGCCAGGTACTGGGGGTAGGCGTTCAGGGCGGCCTCGTGCGTCCGCCAGTCGTAGGCGTTGAGCCAGTGATCGGCCAGGCCCCGCAGGTAGCCGACCGGCACACCGCGGCTCCAGCCGACACCGGGCAGTTCGTCCGGCCAGCGGGTGGCGGCGAGGCGGGAGCGGAGGTCGTCGAGCCGGCTCTGGGGGACATCGACACGGAACGGGGCGATGCCGGGAATCGTGTGCGTCATGGCCGCGACGCTACGGACCGCTTAGGCCAGTTCCGTTCCCAAGCGTGCGGCACCCTGGGGCCATGCTGGAAACCTCCGGGCGGCTGTTGAAACTGCTGTCGCTGCTGCAGACCCCCGGCGACCGGTCGGGGACCGAGCTCGCCGAACGCCTCGGCGTCAGCCGCCGCACGCTGCGCCGCGACGTGCAGCGGCTGCGCGACCTCGGCTACCCGGTCCGGGCGACCCAGGGCACCGCCGGCTACCGGCTCGGGCCCGGCGGCAAGCTGCCGCCGCTGCTGCTCGACGACGAGGAGGCCGTGGCCGTCGCCATCAGCCTGCGCGCCGGGGCCGACGGCTCGGTCCTCGGGGTCGAGGAGTCCGCTCTGCGCGCCCTGGGCAAGCTCGAACAGGTCCTCCCCTCCCGGCTCCGGCACCGGGTCCGCACCCTGCTCGCCGCCACCGTCCGGGCCGGCGCGGCTCCGGCCCCCGCGGTGTCCGCGGCCACCCTCATGGCCCTCGCCGAGGCGTGCCGGCGGCACGAGCGGCTGCGCTTCGACTACACCAGCCCCCGCAACGGCGCCGGCGTCCGCTCGGCCGAGCCCCACAGCCTGGTCAGTTTCGGCCGCCACTGGTATCTGGTCGCCTGGGACACCGACCGCGAGGGCTGGCGCACCTTCCGCGTCGACCGGCTCGTCCCGCGCACTCCGGCCGGTCCCCGGTTCACACCCCGCGCACTTCCCGGCGGCGACGCGGCCGCCTACGTGGCCCGCCGGCTGTCGGCGCAGACATGGCCGCTCCAGGCGACCGTCACCCTCCACGAATCCGCCACCGCGGTCGCCGACCGCGTCTGGCCGGGGATGGGATGCGTCGAGCCCGTGGACGAGCACAGCTGTCTGCTGCACCTGGGGGCCGACACCTGCCGCGACCTCGCCTGGATGATCACCTCCGTCGACACCGGCTTCACCCTCGTCGACGCCCCGCCCGGACTCGCCGAGGCCCTCCGCGCCCAAGCCGCCCGCTGCCTCGCCGCCGTGGACCCGGCGCGGACCCCGCCGCCCCCGGGCCCCGGTCCCGGCCCGGAGCCTCCGCCACGGGGCGCAAAGGCTCCGGTCCCGCCGGCACGCACCGGCGGGCGGCCGCTCCCCGCTGCCGACGGGCCGGGCGGGCTCCCCGCTGCCGACGGGCCGGGGAGGTTAGAAGATGGATTATGAGCGTCTTCCTGGGACATCTGCGGCGTGTGCTGCCCGGCTCGGCCAAGCGCGCCTCCTCCGACTCCCGAGGTCCCCGCCCAGGACACCGCCAGGAGCACCCGGAACCCGCCCAGCCCTGGGCGAGCAGGGTCCGCAAGCCGCAGCGGCTCTCCTCCCTCCTGAGCGCGCGCAGCGTGGCCGGCGAGGTGTTCCTCCTCCAGCTCGTCGTCGTGGTGCTCCTGGTCGCCGCGGCGGTGGTGGCGCTCGTGGTCCAGGCCCGCAGCGACGCCATGCTGGACGCCCGGCACCGTACGCTCGCCGCCGCCGGCACGTTCGCGGAGTCCCCCGGCATCGTCGCCGCCCTGCGCAGTCCCAACCCGAGCGCCGTGCTGCAGCCCAGCGCGCAGGCGGCCCGGAAGATCGCCGGGGTGGACGGCATCAACGTGTACACGCTCGACGGGGTCACCCTCACCCACAGCGACCCGCGGCAGATCGGCAAGCGCGTGGTCGGCCCGTTCTCCAGGGCGGCGGCCGGGAAGTCCTTCACCGAGACGTTCAAGAGCTCTCTGGGCCAGTCCGTGGTCTCGGTGGTTCCCGTCAAGGACGCCCAGGACCGGGTCCTCGCCGTGGTGGCCTCACCGGTCACCGTGTCGAACGTGCAGAGCATGGTGAACCGGCAGCTGCCCGTGGTCATCGGCACCGCCGCCCTCGTACTCGCCCTGTCCGCGGGCGGGACGGCCCTGGTGAGCCGGCGGCTGCTGCGCCGGACCCACGGTCTGGGGCCGGTGGAGATGACAAGGATGTACGAGCACCACGACGCGGTGCTGCACGCGGTGCGGGAGGGCGTGCTGATCATCGGCGGCGGCGGGCGCCTGCTGCTCGCCAACGACGAGGCGCGGCGGCTGCTGGAGCTGCCGGCGGACGCGGAGGGGCGCCCCGTCACGGAGCTGGGCCTGGAGGAGGGGATCGCCACGTCGATCGCTTCGGGCCGCTCCGCGACCGACGAGCTGCACACGGCCGCCGATCGGCTGCTGGCGGTCAACATCCGGCCCACCGCGCCCTTCGGGCAGGCCGGCACGGTGGTCACCCTGCGGGACACCACCGAGCTGCGGGCGCTCTCCGGCCGGGCCGAGGTGGCCCACGAGCGGCTGAAGCTGCTCTACGACGCGGGGGTGCGCATCGGCACGACCCTGGACGTGGAGCGCACCGCCCGGGAACTGGCGGAGGTGGCGGTCCCGAGGTTCGCCGACATCGCCTCGGTCGACCTGCTGGACCCGGTGCTGCACGGCGACGAGCCGCCGGAGCCGGGCACCGAGATGCGCCGCACCGCCGTGGTCGCCGCGAAGAACCCGCATCCGCTGTATCCCGTCGGCGAGCTGATCCGGTTCGTCCCGACCAGCCCCATGGCGCTCGGGGTCGTCGGCGAACGCGCCGTGCGGGTGGCGGACCTGCGGAGCACCCGCGACTGGATGGCCCAGAACCCCGCCCGTTCGCAGCGGATGCTGGATCAGGGCGTCCACTCGGTGATCGCCGTCCCGCTGCGGGCCCGCGGCGTGCTGCTGGGGATGGCGGGATTCTGGCGGGTGGAGCCCTCGCCGGCGTTCGAGGAGGAGGACGTGTCCTTCGCCGAGGAGCTGACCGCCCGGGCGGCGCTGTCCATCGACAACGCCCGCCGCTTCACGCGCGAGCACACCATGGCCGTCACCTTGCAGCGCAGCCTGCTGCCCCGGGGCGTCCCGGACCAGTCCGCGGTCGAGGTCGCCCACCGCTACCTGCCCGCCCAGGCGGGCGTGGGCGGGGACTGGTTCGACGTCATCCCGCTGCCCGGCGCCCGGGTGGCCCTGGTGGTCGGCGACGTCGTCGGGCACGGCCTGCACGCCGCCGCCACCATGGGCCGGCTGCGGACCGCCATGCACAACTTCTCGACGCTCGACCTGCCCGCGGAGGAGCTGCTGAGCCACCTGGACGAGCTGGTCGCCCACATCGACACCGACGAGGGCTCCGGGGAGCAGGAGTGGCAGGGCCTGACCGGCGCCACCTGCCTGTGCGCCGTCTACGACTCCGTCTCCGGTCAGGTGACCGCCGCGACCGCCGGCCACCCGGGCCCCGCCGTCGTCCACCCCGACGGCACGGTGTCCTTCCCCGAGATCCCGGTGTCGCCGCCGCTGGGCCTGGGCGCCGGCCTGCCCATGGAGACCGCGACGCTGACCCTGCCCGAGGGGGCCCAGCTGGTGCTCTTCACCGACGGGCTGCTGGAGAACCGCGACCGGGACGTCGACGCCGCCCTGGCGGTGCTGGGCGCGGCCCTGTCCGGGCCGGCCAGGACGCCGGAGGAGACCTGCGCCGCGGTGATCGGCGCGATGCTGCCCAGCGGGCAGAGCGACGACATCGCCCTGCTGGTGGCCCGCACGCGCCGGCTGGATCCGGCACGGATCGCCGAGTGGGAGGTGCGGTCCGATCCGGCGGCGGTGTCCCCGGTGCGCACTGCCTGCGCCCGGCGGCTGGCGGAGTGGGGCCTGGAGGACATCGCCTTCACGACGGAGCTCATCCTCAGCGAGCTGATCACCAATGCCGTCCGCTACGGATCGCAGCCCATCCGGGTGAGGCTGCTGTACGACCGCAGCCTGGTCTGCGAGGTGTCCGACGGGTCCAGCACCTCCCCCCACCTGCGCCGGGCCGAGGCCACCGACGAGGGCGGGCGCGGCCTGTTCCTGGTCGCCCAGTTCGCCGAGCGCTGGGGCACCCGCTACACCGCCCGCGGCAAGATCATCTGGAGTGAGCAGGCCCTCCACGCGGAGTCCGCCGCGGACGGGGAGGACCTGGGGGCGGCGCTGCTCGCGGCCTGGGACGACGAGGCCTTCTGAGGCTGCTCGGGGGGCGCTGCGGTACGTCGGCCGGAGGACGGGCGGCGGCGCGACCCGCCGGGACTGCGCCGGTCCGACAGACGCACGTACGCTGGCCTGGATCAGTACGTGCCGCCCGTTATGGAGCCTTTGTGCCCGCACCTCGTCTCCGGACAGCCGCCGTCGCCGCCTGCCTCGCCCTCGCCGCGGGGCCCCTCGGCGCATGCGGGGACAGGCCCCCCGAAACACCCAGCGCGCCGGCGGTGGCCACCTCCGCCGCGGACGCGGGCGGCATGGCGGCGCTGACCGCGGCGGCCAGGAAGGAGGGGGCGCTCAACACCATCGCGCTCCCGAGGGACTGGGCCAACTACGGCGCCCTGATCGACGGCTTCGAGAAGAAGTACGGGATCGAGGTCTCCGTGGAGGACCCGGAGGGTTCCAGCAAGGACGAGATCGACGCCCTCAAGGCGCACAGGCGCGACGGGACGGCCCCCGACGTGGTCGACGTGGGCGGCACCTTCGCGCCGGGCGCGGCCCGGCAGGGTCTGCTGGCCCCGTACGAGGTCGCCCCGTGGGACGACATCCCCGACGAGCAGAAGGACCCGCGGGCCCGCTGGTACAACAACTACGGCGGCTACGTCTCGATCGGCTGCGACGCCAAGCGCGTCAAGACCTGCCCGGCGACCTTCGCCGACCTGCGCAGGCCCGAGTACGAGGGGCAGGTCGCGCTCAACGGCAACCCCACCATGTCGGGCTCCGCCTTCGCCGGGGTGTATGCGGCGGCCCTGGCGAACGGAGGCTCCTTCGACGACATCCAGCCCGGCATCGACTTCTTCGCCGAGCTCAGCAGGAGCGGCAACTTCATCCCGGTCGAGTCCACCCCGGCCACGATCGAGTCCGGGCAGACGCCGATCAGCATCGACTGGGACTTCCTCAACCTCGCCTACGCCGACGAGTTCCGCCGCAAGGGCGCGGACGTGGACTGGCGGACCTCCATCCCCTTCGACGGCAGCTTCGCCCAGTACTACGCGCAGGGGATCAACCGGGACGCCCCGCACCCGGCGGCGGCGCGGCTGTGGCAGGAGTACCTGTTCAGCCCGGAAGGCCAGAACCTCCGACTCGGGGCGTACGCGCGACCCGTCCTCATGGAGTCGATGGCGAGGAACGGCACCCTCGACAGGACCCTGGCGGAGAAGCTGCCCACGGTCGAGGGCACACCGGCGTTCCCGACGGAGCAGCAGCAGGCGAAGGCGGGCCGCACGGTCGACCGGAACTGGGCCGAGGCCGTCTCGGGCTGAGTGCGGGGCCCGCGCGGCGCCGGCCTGGCGCGGGCGGCCCTCTGCGAGGCGGCGATCGGCCACGGCCGCACGAACTGCCGCCCGGCGTCGGGACGGTGGGCCGGCCTGCCGATCCCGTCCCCGCCCGTGGTGCCGCTCGGGCGGGACCGGCCGGCGGGCGCCCGGGCTGCGGCGTCCGCGGCGCGGACCTACGCTGATCCGGTGACCGGCCGCACGGGAGGCATGGTGTTCACCCGGCGCCGTCCGGCGGTGGTCCCAGGGAGGTGACGCCCTATGTCCGCACCCCGGGCAGCAGCCGCGATCCGCCGCGCGGCCGCGGGAACCGTCTGTCTGATCGTGTTCGCGGGCGCCGGCACGGGCACCGCCCTGGCCGACGACAACGGCATGGCCGACAAGAGTGCGCAGGCCATCGCCGACGCCTCCCGCAAGGCGATGTCACAGGTCACCTCCATGCGCATGGTGGCCAAGGTGACCGAGGGGTCGGGCACCACCGCGCTGGACATCCGCTTCGACGAGGCGGGCAACTGCGTCGGCACCGTCAGGCCGCCCGGCGGCTCCGGCAGGGCCGACGTGATCAAACGCGGTAACGACGTGTGGATGAAGCTCGACGACGAGCTGCTGCGGGCCCAGGTGCCGGGTGCCGCTGCCGAGGACGCCATCGCGCTGATCGACGGCCGCTATCTGCACGGCACCACGGACAACATCATGCTGCGCGATTTCGCCCAGTTCTGCGATCTCGACTACTTCAAGTCGGAGTTCTCCACGAAACCGGCGAACGAGCAGCTGACGAAGGGCGCGCGCAGCACCGTCGACGGCCGTCCGGCCATCACGGTCACCGGCAAGCGCGGCGGCGACACCGGCACCTACCAGGTGTCCACGCAGGACGAGCCGTACCTGCTGCGCATCCAGGGCGCCAAGGCCTCCGGCGAGCGCGTGGAGGCCACCTTCTCCGCCTTCGACGAGCCCGTCCGGCCCAAGCCTCCCGCGCCCGCCGACTCGGTCGACCTGTCCGAGCTCCGGTAGCGGACCGCGCGAAAGGACCACCATGATCACCACTGACTTCGCCGCGGGCGCCCCCTGCTGGATCGACCTCGGCGCTCCCGACGTGCCCGCCGCGGCCGCTTTCTACAGCGCCGTACTGGGCTGGGAGTACGAGTCCATGGGCGAGGGGGAGGACATGGAGGGCGGGATGTTCCGGAAGGACGGGAAGATCGTCGCCGGGCTCGGCAAGCTCACCGAGGAGGGCGCCCGCCCGGCCTGGATGATCTACTACAGCGTGCCCGACGCGGACGCCGCCACCGCGGCCGTCGAGCGCGCCGGCGGCACGGTGCGGGTCCCCGCGAGAGACCTCGACGAGTGGGGGCGGATGGCCCAGTACAGCGACCCGCTGGGGGGCCAGTTCGCCGTCTGGCAGCCGGGAACCAGCAAGGGCGTCGAGCTGGTCGACGAGCCGGGCTCGCTGTCGTGGACGGAGCTCTACACGAGCGACGCGGCGGCGGCCAAGGACTTCTACGGCAAGGTCTTCGGCTGGTGGTTCAGCGACATGGAGCTGCCGGGCGGCAAAGGTGCGTATGCCCTGGTCACGCCTGCCGGGCAGGCTGCGGAGCGCATGCACGGCGGCGTGCTGGAGCTGCCCGCCGAGGACCTCGACCTGGCGGACGGGCGGCCCTACTGGCATCCCGTCTTCGCCGTCACCGACTGCGACGCGGCGGTCTCTGCGGTCACCGGCAACGGCGGCAGTGTGCAGATGGGGCCGGAGGACGCCGAGGGCGTCGGACGGCTGGCCGTCTGCCTCGACCCGGCGGGCGCCGACTTCGTGGTGCTGGCCCCGTCGCCGGGCTGACCCGCATCCCGGCGGCCCCGCGGAGCTCAGACCCGGGAGCGGTACGCCCGCATGGCCAGCGGGACGAAGACGATCGCGATGCCCGCCGCCCAGACCAGGGACCACATGATCGGCTCGCCGGCGGGGGTGCCGAGCAGCAGACCGCGGAAGGCGTCCGACAGCTGGGTGACGGGATTGACGTCCACCCAGGCCTGGAGCCAGCCGGGCATCGTGTCGACCATCACGAACGCACTGCTCGTGAAGGTGATCGGGAAGATCAGCGTGAAGGCGAAGACCTGCACCTTCTCCGCGTCGCCGGCCAGCATGCCGATCAGCACGGCCGTCCACGACATGGCCGCGGCGAACACCAGGAGCAGCAGCAGCCCGCCGACGAAGCCGGCGGCGCCCCCGGTGATCTCGAAGCCCAGCAGGGTGCCCAGGCCGATCATCAGGAGCATCGCCCAGAGCTGTTTGGCCAGGTCGGCCGCGATGCGCCCGAGGAGCGGCGCCGAGCGGGCGATGGGCAGGCTGCGGAGGCGGTCGAAGACGCCCTTGGTGAGGTCGGTGTTCAGCGCCATGGCCGTGTACATGCTCATGAAGAGCGTGTTCTGGACGATGATCCCGGCGAGGGCGTACTGGAGGTACGCCTGGGGGGATCCCGCCATCTGTCCGCCGAAGACGAAGGTGAACAGGAAGACGAACATGATCGGCGAGATGCTGTAGTCGACGAGCTCCAGCGGGTTGTGCTTGACGGAGACCAGGCTGCGCCAGGCGAGCGTCGCCGTCTGGCGCAGGGCCGCCAGGGGGCGCACCCGGCCGCTGCCGCCCAGGGTGCCGGTCACGGGCGCGGACGCGGTGGTCATGACAGGCTCCCCGCGGTCGCGTACTGCTCGTCGTCACCGTCGCCGTCGCCGCGGCCGGACGCCGTCTGCGGCTGCGCCCGGTGACCGGTCAGGACCATGAACACCTCGTCGAGCGACGAGCGCCGCAGGGTCAGCTCGGCCACCGCGATGCCGGCCTGGTCCAGCCGGCGGACCACGCTCGGCATCAGCTCCGGGTCCTTGACGGGCACGGTGATCTCGTCGCCGTCGATCTCCGCCAGGGGGCCCGCGGCCTCGGCGAGCAGGGCGTGCGCCGGGGCGAGGTCCGCGGCGCGGGCCGGCCGCAGTTGCAGCACCTGGCCGCCGACCTGCGCCTTCAGCTCGTCGGGCGTGCCGTCGGCGATGACCGTGCCCTTGTCGATCACGACGATGCTGTCGGCCAGCCGGTCCGCCTCGTCCAGGTACTGCGTGGTCAGCAGCACCGTGACCCCCTCGGCGACGAGGCCGCGCAGCATGTCCCAGACCTCACCGCGACTGTGCGGGTCGAGTCCGGTGGTCGGCTCGTCCAGGAAGAGGATCTGCGGCCTCCCCACCAGGCTCGCCGCCAGGTCCAGGCGCCGCCGCATGCCGCCCGAGTACGTCTTGGCGGCCCGCCCCGCCGCCTCGACCAGCTGGAACCGGTCGAGCAGCTCGGCGGCCCGGGCCCGGGCCGCACCGCGCGGCATGCCGAGCAGCCGCCCGATCATCAGAAGGTTCTCCGTGCCGGTCAGGTTCTCGTCGACGGCGGCGTACTGGCCGGTGAGCCCGATCATCGAACGGACCCGGCCCGCCTGCCGGACGACGTCGTGCCCGGCGACCTCCGCGCGGCCCTCGTCCGGCTGGAGGAGGGTGGCGAAGATGCGGACGGCGGTGGTCTTGCCCGCGCCGTTGGGCCCCAGCAGGCCGAGAACGCTGCCGACGGGCACCTGGAGGTCCACGCCGGCCAGTGCGCGGGTCTGCTTGAACCGCTTCGCCAGGCCTTCGGCCCGGATCGCGTACTGCATGGAGATCACCCCGGACGGGAGGTACGTGCTGCTGCCACTTCCCTCAACTGTGACGCACGCCACTGACATTGTCCGGGCGGGACGAGGGGGGCCGACACCCCCGCACCACGTCCGCTCAGGCGATGTCCTCGCTGAGGGTGAAGAGGGCCCCGGTCCGGTCGCGCAGGGTGACCCGGCGGTCCGTCGGGGAGGACCGTACGGGTGTCACGGCGGCGCCCCCGTGCTCGACCGCCCGGTCGACCGCCGCGTCCAGGTCCGCCACGGCGAAATGGACGTGCCAGCGGGGCCGGACCTGCGGGTCGGGGGCGTCCTCCACGGCTCCGGCGTCGATCCGCGCGACGGTCTGGCTGCCCCTGCGCACCACCACGTGGTCGTGCTCGTAGGCCACGTCGCAGCATCCGGGCCGCTCGCACGCCCAGTCGAGGACCTCTCCGTAGAACACCGCTGCGGCGAACGCGTCGCGGGTCCGCAGCTCCACCCAGGCCGCGGCGTCCTCCTGCCCGGCGTGCCACTCCGGGACGACCTCGCCCTCCCAGAAGCCGAAGACCGCCCCGGACGGGTCGGCGGCCAGCGCAGCCCTCCCGGTGGCGAAGGCGAGCGGCCCGACGGCCATCGTCGCGCCCCGCTCGCGGACCCGGGCGGCGGTCGCCTGCGCGTCCTCGACGGCGAAGTACGGCGTCCACGCGGTCGGCACGGAGAGCCGCGGGGCGAGGGCGCCCACGGAGGCGACGGGTCGGCCGTCCAGCAGGGCGACGCGGAAGTTCTCACCCAGCCGGGTGGCCCGGAACGTCCAGCCCAGCACGCCGGCGTAGAACTCCTCCGCCTCGGCGAGGCCGGGCACCGTGAGGTTGACCCAGCAGGGCACGCCGAACACGTCACGGCTGTTCGTGGTCATGGCACCGCCTCCGATCGCCGTCCGGCATCCGGTCCCGCCGCAGGCGGCTGTGGCCGCCCCGCCCGCCCCACTCCTAACACAAACGGGCGAAACGGACCATCCGTACGGCATCGGCGGCGGACACGGTGTGCGCCGGGCCTCCGGTGCGCACACTGGACCGGTGGACCGTGCCGCCGCGGCGGCGGACCGAGGAGAGGTGTCCGGCCTTGAGCGTTCCCGTTCCCGTTCCCGTGCCTGTTGCTGCCGGTGCGTCCGTCCCTGGGCCCGTTCCTGGGCCCGTTCCCGTCGTCATCGACTGCGATCCGGGGCATGACGACGCCCTCGCGATCCTCCTCGCGGCGGGCGACCCGGGGGTCGAACTGCTGGCCGTGACCACGGTGGCGGGCAACCAGACCCTGGAGAAGACCACCCTGAACGCCCTGCGGGTGTGCACCGTCGCCGGCATCACGGGGGTGCCGGTCGCCGCCGGGTGCGCGGCACCGCTGGTGGAGCCGCTGCGGGTCGCGCAGGACGTGCACGGGGTGTCGGGACTGGACGGCCCCCGCTTCCCCGAGCCGTCCCTGGCCGCCGAGCCCGAGCACGCGGTGGATCTGCTGCGGCGGATCCTGGCCGGGCATCCGGAGCCGGTCACCCTGGTGCCGACGGCGCCCCTGACGAACATCGCCCTGCTGCTGACCCGGTACCCCGAACTGGCGGGCCGGATCAGGGAGATCGTGCTCATGGGCGGCTCCACGGACCGGGGGAACCGGACCCCGGCCGCGGAGTTCAACATCCACACCGACCCGGAGGCCGCGGACATCGTCTTCCGCAGCGGCGTACCGGTGACCATGTGCGGGCTCAACGTCACCCACCAGGCCCTCGCGACGCCCGAGGTCGTCGCCCGCTTCGAGGCGCTGGACACCGGCCTCGGGCGGATCTGCGCCGAGCTCCTGGGCTTCTTCGCGGGCACCTACCGGCAGCTGTGGGGCTTCCCCGCTCCCCCGGTGCACGACCCGGTCGCGGTGGCCCGGGTCATCGACCCCGGGCTGGTCACCTGCGTGGACGCGCACGTGGCCGTGGAACTCCACGGCCGGCACACGCGCGGGGCGACCGTGGTGGACCTGCACGGCACCCTGGGGCGGCCGGCGAACGCGCGGGTCGCCGTCGGGCTGCGGGCCGACCTGTTCTGGGACCGGATGCTGGCGGCCGTGGCGGCACTGGGCGGCTCCGGTGCGGGTCAGTCGGCGCGTCCGGCGGAGGGCCGCACCGGATCGGGCCCCTCGGACGGGGGCAGCCGGTGAGCCGCCACCAGCTCCTCGGCGGCCAGGAGCGCGCTGTGGGCGTTGCGCTGGCCCATCAGGACGCACAGCGTGTACGCGGCGTCCTCCATCGCGGCGCGCAGTGCCGGGTCGTCCGGCGCGGCCAGCGTACGGCGGCGCACGGCCCGCAGGTGGTTCAGATGCCGGCGCAGCACGTGCGGGGCCGGCAGGAGCGTCCCGGAGGCGGGCGGCGCAGGGGGGTACGGGGTGCGGGCGTGCCCGATCTCGGCGCGCAGCGCCCGCTCGCAGTCCGGGTCGACGTCTGCGGGGCAGGTGCGGGTCGCGATGACCGTGCGCGCCATGAGCCGGAGCGTGACGCCCGCGGCCTGGGCCGCGTTGCCGAGGACCCGCCGGGCGCTCTCGGCGGTGCAGGGCACCAAGGCCATCACCATCCCGGTCGCGCCGGCGAGCGCGGCCCGGTCGGTGGGACCGTCGGCGTCCGCTTCCCCGTCGGTCACTGCGGCGCCGCCTTCCGTGCGGCTGTCGGCCGCCGGGCTCTGAATCATCCGTCCGCTCCTCGGGTCTGTCCGGGTGGATGCCGCTGTGTAGCACCTGCGGACGGGCGGCCGGCGCGCACACGCGGGCGCCGGGGAGCGGATCGCCCGATGTGGGGACCCTCGGTACTGCGGGTTGACGTTTCGCGGGGCTCGCCACGGCCCGTGCCGCGGACACGCTCCGCAGCGGCGGGTGCCGGTGCGGAGCGTGTCGCTCAGCGCGCGGACGTCAGGTGTTCAGCCGGCTGTTGGGGCCGTCGTGCCCGTCCGCACCCGCGTCGTTGAACCAGTAGTCCCCGGCCGCGAGGTAGCGGAAGGAGTGCGTGGCCTTGGCGGGCAGCGCGACCGTCACCGCCCGCATGCCGTCGGGTCGGGGTTCGAGTACGTGGGCGCCCGGCTGCCAGTCGTTGAAGGTCCCCACGACGCTGACGGGGCCGGGCGGGTCGCCCCCGGGCAGCACGAAGGTGACGGCGGTGGTGTTCTTGCGACGCTGTCGTTCCAGCATGAAGTGCTCCTTCTGCGTCGTGGACGGCCCCACTTTTCGGGAGTCATCCTGACGGCCCCCCGCGGCCCCCACCCGCGACCCGCCGCAGCGCGCCCAGGGTCACCCGTCGGGGCTACAGGCTCAGGGCGTCCTCGGCGTTGTCCACCCACGGCGTCACGGAGTTCTTGGCGGCGGAGACGTACAGGCCCGGGGTGGACGCCTTGAGCGGGGTCTGCACGAGGTCGGACTCGGTGTTCATGGTCATCGCGATCGAGTCGACGGTCTTGCCGGTGCCGTCCGCGGCACCGCCCATGAGGCCGGCGTAGGCGGACTTGCCCGGGGCGAGCCTGATCGCGTCCTCGATGCCGGGGGCCGTGCCCCGCTCCGTGGCCTGCCCGTCCAGGGCGCCGAAGGTGACGACCGGGTGCCCGAGCACCCTGCACGGCTTCGTGCCCTTGTTGGTGATCTTCAGCAGGTAGCTGCTGGTCGTGGGCTCCGCCAGGCTCGCGGTGAACGTCACGTCCTGGGTGCTGCACGGGAAGACGTCGAAGTCGGGGTCGGTCGGAGCCTTCGTGCCGGGGGCGCCGGCGGACACCGACGGCTTGGCCGGCTTCGCCGTCGGTGTCGCGGACGTCGACGGCGCGGCCGAGCCGGCCGGGGAGGCGGAGGCGGTCGGCGTGCCCGCGGACGGCGTGCCGGTCCCGCCGGCCGCGTCGTCCCCGGTGGGCCCGCAGGCGGTCAGCGCCAGGGCGGACAGGGCGGCGAGGGCGACGGCGGTTCTGCGTACGGTGCTCATGGTGTTCCCCCAGATGAGGTGCGACTCGCGCGGGGCCGTGCCGTTGCGTTCCGGCGGCCTGGCACCAGGATCCCGTCGAAGCTTCACAGCTTGGTGACGGGCCGTTGCCGAGTCGACCACGGTTGCCGGCGCGCCGCCCCCGCCTCCCCTAACCTGAAATGACAACAGACCAGCAGGAAGGGAATGTTCCATGCCTTCTCGCCTCAACCCGTACATCAGCTTCGACGGCGACGCCCGGCAGGCCCTGGAGTTCTACAAGGAGGTCTTCGGCGGCACCCTGGCGCTGAACACGTACGGCGACTTCGGCGGGGAGGAGGCCGGCGACGCCTCCGACCGGATCATGCACGGCATGCTGGAGACCGCGAGCGGCTTCACCCTCATGGCCGCCGACAACCCCCCGGGCACCCCGCACAGCCCGGGCAACAACATCTCGGTGAGCGTGAGCGGGGAGGACGACGCCGAGCTGCGCGGCTACTGGGACGCGCTCTCCGCCGGCGGTACGGTCTCGGTGCCGCTGGAGAAGCAGATGTGGGGCGATGTCTTCGGCATGTGCGCGGACCGCTTCGGCATCACCTGGCTCGTCGACATCAGCGCACCCAAGGGCTGACCCGGCCGCCTTCGGCACGGCCGGCGCTCCCGCGCCACCTCCACGGTGGCGCTGCGGCCGTGCCCTTTTCGACACCGCGGCACCTGCCCCGGCGGCCGGACTTGAGCATGATCGGTTCTCCGTACCGTGCGGGAGCACGGGCGGCACGCCCCGCCCCTCGATCGCAGGAGTCCAGCCCCATGTCCGACATCACCGTGCGCGCCGTACGGCCCGGGGACTTCGCGCAGTGGCGTGCCCTGTACCGGGGTTACGCCGACTTCTACGAGGTGGAGCAGACCGAGGAGGCGGCCGGCACGGTGTGGTCGTGGGTGAACGACCCGGCCCACGAGGTCGGCGCCCTGGTCGCCGAGGACGCCGCGGGCCGGCTCCTCGGCCTGGCCCACTACCGCCCCTTCGCCCGGCCCCTGTCCGCGACGGTCGGCTGCTTCCTCGACGACCTGTTCGTGGCACCGGAACACCGCGGGTCGGGCGCCGCCGACCTGCTGCTCGGCTCGCTGCGCGAGCTCGCGGCCGAACGGGGCTGGAGCGTGGTCCGCTGGATCACCGCGGACGACAACCACCGCGCGCGGGCCAAGTACGACCAGGTGGCGACGCGGACCATGTGGGTCACCTACGACATGCCCCCGGCCCGCCCCTGACCGCCGCCCCTTGGACCGGGAGAGCCGCAGCGGGGAGGACCGGTCGGACCGGCTGGGCGAGGCCTCGCCCCCGGAACCACCCTCCTGGCTGGCCCCTGCCTTCGCGGCATTGTCGGTGGCGTGTTCTAGCCTCGGCCCGGAAGCTCCCGTCCCATCCCGTCACCCGGAGGACCGGCTCGATGGCCTCGGCACCGCAGAAGATCACCACGTTCCTGATGTTCGAGGGCAGGGCGGAGGAGGCCCTGACCTTCTACACCTCGCTGTTCGACGACTCCGAGGTCCTCGACATCACCCGCTACGGCGCCGACGGCCCCGGCCCGGAGGGCACCGTGCTGCGTGCCACGTTCTCGCTCGCCGGACAGCGGTTCATGTGCATCGACAGCTACGTCCAGCACGAGTTCGGCTTCACCCCGGCGGTTTCGCTCTTCGTGGAGTGCGGGTCCGTCGCCGAGCTCGACCGCCTCCACGCGGCCCTCGCCGACGGGGGCAAGGAGCTGATGCCGGTGGGCGCGTACGGATTCAGCGCCCGGTTCGGCTGGGTGAACGACCGCTTCGGGGTGTCCTGGCAGCTGAACCTCCAGGAGCTGCCGGCCTGAGGGCCGGTCCGGGACGGAGGGGATACCCGTCAGGTCAGGGCGGGTGTGAGGGCGACCGCCAGTGCGGCCGCCGCGAGGACCGCGGCGGCGAGTCGCGTGGTGCGCCCCGGCCTGCGGGCGAACCGCTCCGCCGTGACGATCCCGGTGAGCAGCGCCATCCAGGCGAGCATGCCCGTGCCTGCGCCGCCGGCCGCGGCCATCACCGCCATCAGCAGCCAGCAGGACCTCAGACAGGCACCGCCGTGGCGGAGCCCGAAGCGGACGGTGCCCGCCGCGGCGCGCGGGCCGCTCAGCGGCAGCGGGGAGGAGCGGTGGCAGTCGCGCAGGGCGCGCCGTTTGTGGACCGTCGTCTGCCAGGCGGCGGCGAGCGCGAGCGTTCCGGCCAGTAGGGCGTCGCCGGGCAGGCGCGACCACAGGGGGGCCGATACGAGGAGCAGCGCGCCGTAGCCGGTCCACACCGCCAGGTAGACGGCGGCGAAGCCGCCCATCGCGCGCTGCCGGCGCCGTCGCAGGCTGTTCGCTCCCACGTGTGCGAGCGCCGGGAGGGCGGCGGGGAGCATCATCGCGACGCACATCAGCGCCCATGCCGCGAGGCCGCCGGGGCCCCCGGTCCCGGCGAAGCCGGTCGCGCCGTGGGCCGTGTGCGCGGGCACGTGGTGGTGGGGCGGCTCGCCGGCGGGGGCCGCGGGGTGGGCGCCGTGCACCGCCCCGGTCACGGTCAGCGCGGTCACGGCGATCCAGGCGGCGAGGGCCGCCAGTTCGTAGGGGAGGGTGACGCGCGGGTGGTGCCGTCGGGGGGCGGACGCCGGCCGTTCGGGCCGCGCCCGCGCCCCGCCCTCGATGGCCATCAGGTGTAGCTGAGACTGACGCGCCCGATCTCGACCGGAGGGTCCTCCACCGCCGCCGCCCCCGCCTCCGCCGCCGCTGCCGCTGCTGCTCCGAGCGGACGGAACGTGACGCTCAGCCGGTCTTCGTCCCAGGCGTCCTGCGCCCGCAGCCTGCGTACGAGCGGGGTGATCTCGACGCTCACCCGCAGGCCGTGCGGGTGTTCGTCGCCCCGCGGGTCCTGGGCCCGCTCGATGCCGAAGAACGACAGGTTGCCGACCCGGTGGCCCTCCGCCTGCTCGCGGGAGGCCCCTTCGGGCAGGTTCACGTAGATGCCGTAGACCTTGTCGGGGTTGGTGTCGCCCTCGATGTCCTCGACGTTGAGGTAGACGTGCCGGTCCGCGTCGGGTTCGTCGACGCCGAGCGCCTCGCCCAGCGGCCCGGTGGTGCGCCGGTCGATCGGTACGGCGATGCTCTCGGCACGGCCGACGAGGCGCAGGGGCTGTTCCGACGAGCCGGCCATCTCGCGGCGCCGGGGCGGGGTCGGCCCCGAGGCGCTCGGGCCGTTCGTCATCTCGGGCACGGGGAACTCCGTCGCGGACGGCGGAAGCGGAACCGGCGGGGAGATCGGCACGGGCGACTCGTAGGTGTAGCCCAGTTGCCCCGCGATGTCGAGGACGTCGGAGGCGGCCAGGCTCTGCTGGCTCCCGTCCGCGTCGAAGAACTTGTACTCCTGGGTGATCCAGCGCGGGTCGTCGGGGTCGCTGTTGCCCGTACGGCTCGACCACAGGAACCACAGTCGGTCGATGTTGGCGTGGTGGAGCCAGAAGACCGGATCCAGCGCGGCCGTGGTGGTCCGGCCCATCCAGCGGCCGATGTGGCTGTGCACGGCGTTGTGCGGAGTGTCCTCCAGAGCGCCCTTGCGGTTCCAGAAGGTGCTGCCGTTCGGCGTGATGCCCCCGCCGAACTCGGCTTCGCCGACGAACCGGGTGCGCCCCATCGCGTAGGCCGGGGAGGTGATCTCGAAAGGCAGGGGTTCGCCTTCGTTGACGAGGTTGGCCCGCTCGGCGAACAGCGGGTTGGCGCCGCCGTCCTCGTCGCGGAAGGCCGGTGGGATCCGGGCCTGCTCCCGGTCGGCGTCGTAGTCCCAGAACGGCAGCGCCCAGTCGGCCGGGCCGCCGAGCCGGACGACCGTCGCGCGGACGATCCGCTCGAAGTACCACAGGTACATGCGGTGCCAGGCGAGGAAGTACCACGAGCCGTGCTTGCAGCCGTTCCACAGCGGCCTCGGGGGCGTCGTGGCCGTCCCGTGGACGGCCGCCTGGTAGGTCCAGCCGGTGGGATCGTCGGGGTCCCGCGCCTTCATCTCGGCCACGGCCGCCGCGTAGTGGGCGAGCGTCAGGTCGCCGGCCGGGAGGGTCCACACGTTCCTGCGCACGTGCGCCACCTGCTGAGGGCTGCCCATCGCGTCCGCCTTCCATCAGGAATCGGGAGGAAACCTACCGAAATAACCTTCAGTGATCGAACCGGCACGCGGGCGGCAGGTCCGAAGGGGGCGCCCCGCACCCCTTTCCCGCCGCGGGGCCGTCGGCGCAATCCGCTCCGGGTCGGCGGGAACCCCGGGCGGCCCGCGTCCGACTACTGGCACGTGGGAGGTGCGCCGGCGCCGTCCCGCGCGGCCGAGGACGATCGAGAGGCGTGTGATGGGCGGACTGGACGTGCGCATGCGGGGGGTCGTCTGCCGGCACGGGCGGGTGGAGGCCGTCACCGGCGTGGACCTGGAGATCGCCGCCGGTGAGCGCGTGGCGCTGACCGGTACCAACGGCTCGGGCAAATCGACTCTGCTGCGTGCCGTCCTCGGTCTGCACCGCGGGACGGCGGGCTCGATCCTGGTCGGCGGCCGGGAGGGCCGCTCGCCCGCCGAGTGGGCGTGGCGGCGCCGGGCCTGCGCCTGGATCCCGCAGAAGCCGGCCGCCGGCCGCTTCCCGCTGCTCGGCACCGAACTGCTGGCCGGCAGCAAAGCCCCCGCGGAAGCGGCCGAGGCCGCCGACCGGCTCGGGGTGGGCGCGCTGACCGGCAGGCCCCTGCACACCCTTTCCGGGGGCCAGTTGCAGCGCATGTACCTGGCCCGGGCGATCGGATGCGTGGCCGCGGGCGCCGAGCTGCTCCTGGCGGACGAGCCGACGGCCGCCCTCGACTTCGACGGGCAGGCGGAGGCCGCGGACGTCCTCACCTCGCTGCCGGTGACCCTGCTCGTGGTGACGCACGACCGGAGCCTGGCGGACCGCTGCGACCGCGTACTGGAGATGGCCGCGGGCCGGCTGCGGGAGGTCCGGTGACCACCCTGGCCACCGCCGACCTCGGTGAACTCCTGCGCCTGCTGCCCGTGCAACGGGCGGGGGCGGCTCTGCTGCTGGCGGCGGTCGGACTGCCGGTGATCGGCGTCGTCATCGTCGGGCTCGACATCATGCCGGTCCGGTTCGCGATGATGCACGTGGCCCTGCTGGGCATCGCCGTGGGCCTGCTCACCGGCCTCGACCCCATGCTGTGCGCGCTGGTGGCGTGCGCGCTGGCCGGCGCGGGCGTCGCGCCGCTCGCCCGCACCCCCGACGGCCTGTCGGGAGCGATGGGTCTGCTGATGAGCCTGGCCGTCGCGGCGGCGCTGCTGCTGCTGGCCGTGTCCGGGGTCAACGCCTCCGGCGCCTTCGCCCTGCTGTGGGGGTCGATCCTGTCCGTCGGCACGCCCGACCTCCTCGTCCTCGGGGTCCTCGCCGTCGCCGTGCCCGGCCTGTTCTGGTGGCGGCGGCGCGAGATCGGGCTGCTGCTGTACGACCGCGAGCTCGCCCTGTGCTCGGGCGTCCCGGTGCGGGCGCTGACGGCCGCGCTCCTGGTCCTGGTCGCCGTCGCGGTCGCCGGGGCCGTCAAACTCACCGGCGCGCTGCTCGTCGACGCGCTGACCCTGCTGCCCGCGCTCGCCGCGCGCCGTCTGGGCAGTTCGCTGAAGTCGATCACGCTGTGGGCGGTGGGCATCGGCGTCGCGGTGAACCTGACGGGGTTCCTGCTGGCCCTGTGGCTGGACTGGCCGCCCGGCCCGGTCCTCGTCCTGACCGCGGGGGCGCTCGTCCTCGCGGTGCACTTCATACCCGAACGGAGAATCAGCTCATGGCGCGCACCTGCGTCCGTATCCCTGCCGTCCTCGCACTGAGCGCGGCCCTGCTCCTGACCGCCGGCTGCGGGAACGACGCCTCGTCCACCTCCGGCGAGGACGAGGGGCAGCCGCGCACCGGCAAGCCGTCCGTGGTGGTCACGACCACCTGGGAGGGTGCCTTCGCGAAGGCCGCCGGCGCCGAGGACATCAAGGTCATCGTGCCGCAGTCCGTCCACCACGCCCCCGACTACGACCCCCGGCCCTCGGACCTCGCGGCCGTGGCCGAGGCCGACTTCGTGCTGTACGCGCCCTTCGAACCGTACGCCGCGAAGATCAAGGAGGCCGCGGGGTCCAAGGCGAAGCTCGTCGAGGTGGAGCTCGACAACGACCCCGCGAAGGTGTCGGCGGAAGTCGGCCGACTGGCGGGGCTGTTCGGCACGGCTGACGCCGCCGCGCAGTGGAAGACCGGCTTCGACGCCGAGTACACGAAGCTGAACAAGGACCTCCGGGCGGCATGGCCCGGCGGCAGCAGCCCGTCCGTGGTGACGCAGGTCTTCACCGCGTGGGCGGCGAAGCTCGCGGGGGCCACCACGGTGGGCACGTACGGCCCGGAGGCCGTGACCCCGGCGCAGCTCGCCGAACTCTCGGCGAAGAGGCCCTCGCTGGTGCTGGACAACGCGCACATGTCGACCGGGGCGGTCCTGCCGGACTCCGGCGCCAAGCAGGTGAGGATCGTCAACTACCCGGGGAACGACCTCGATCTGCTGCCGGTCTACCGCAACGCGGCGGCGGAGCTGAAGAAGGCCATGGGCACCCCCTGACCGCCGGGTCCGTGACGGCGGGCCGCACGCCGGGCCGCACCGAGGCGGCCCGGCGTACGGCGCCCCCGTCGCCGAGGCGGCGTCGGCCGGCGTCTGCTCGATGACGAGGCCGATCCCGACGAGCACGCTGTCACACCGGAAGGAGCCGGCCGGAGCAATGGCTTGGTCCTGGCAAACGGTCAGCACGACGAGTATCTCGACGAGGACACGGTGCCGCTGCCCGACGCACTGCGGATCGTCGACCACATCCTCACGGCAGGCACCCCCCGGGCGACACCACGTGGTCGGTCGACAGAGGGAGGACGCCGGCACCTGGGGAATTACGTGACCGCAGCCAGCTCTTTCCGACTTCACGCTGAGCTGGTCAGGTGTAGGGCGAGGACGGCTTGGGCGAGTGCGGTGATGCGGACCGGACGGCGGCGTGCACGAGCACCGAGTTGGTCACGGGTGGATGCCCGCCTGTGCAGCCAGATACTCGACGCCGCGGTGGCCGGACTCCTTGGACACGTGAACGTGGACCGCGTGCCGGCCGGACAGCAGTGCAGGGTCGGATTGGTCGCCGCGGAAGGCGACCTGTACCGCATCGCGGCGGAAGCCGTGCAGGCCGTGCTCGGGTCTGTCCGGCCAGCGGCCCGGCCATACGAGGAAGACCGCGCTGCCGTTGTCACCCAGTGCCGCGATAACCCGGTCCTCGGCCGTCCCCGGTGCGAACCGGGCCGACATCTCGAGCGGCAGGTGTGCCTCCAGTTCACGGTCGTCCATGACCGACACGTCCGGTTCGCAACCGCCGGCGCCGGCGCCGGCGCCGCAAGAGGGTCGGGTACCAGGGTAAGCACGGTGCACAAAGCGGGAGTTCGGCAGCGCCGCCGCCATCCGGCGGACCTCGTCGGCGCTCTCCAGGTGCGTCAGCAGTTCCGCCTCCTCGCCGCGGTGTTCCATCAGCGCGCACAGTCGCATGGCCTGGCGGTACGCGTCGGCGGCGTCAGCGGTGACGTGGACACAGCGTGAGTAGCCGACCAGGCAGTCTTCGCACATGGCCGCATGGTGCCACCCGCTGGTCCGGACTGTCACCCGGAATGATCGGCGGACTCCGATGCCGAAGGGCGGCCGTCGGCATGGCTCCCACGATGCTTTGACGAGCAGGGCGTACAAGCGGTGCAGGCCGATGGAGTCGAGGTGGAGAAAGTCCGTCGCGAGCAGGCCGCCGACCTGGGTCTTGAGGAACTGACTCAGAGCGACCGGCAATAGGTGTCGGCGAGGTCGGCCCGGGCGGCAGAACGGGCACAGGTCCACGTGATCATGGAGTTGTCTATGCTCAGTGATCGCGAAGGACAGCCGTGCCCGCGCTGCCACTTGCCTGCTCGAACCGGTTCGAACACATGGTGCTCGCGCTGGTCCACGGCTCGGGTTACGAGCGCCTGTCCAGTCCCGGATGCTCCGACCGCACCTCCGCCGACGACTCAAGGAGTGGGCCGCGCAAGGCATTTCCGAGGCCGTCCACCCCATCGCGCTCCAGGCGTACGACCGCATGATCGGCCTGGAGCCGTCCGAGATTTCCGTCGACGGCTGCATCACCAAGGCCCCGTACGGCGGCGAGTGCGCAGGCCGGTCCCCGGTCGACCGCGGGAAGCAGGGCCTGAAGCGCTCGCTCGCCTCCGACGCGTGCGGCGTCCCGCTCGGCCTGGTCGCCGCAGGGGCCAACCGCCACGACACGCCTCTCCTAGGCCCGACCCTCGAAGCGGCCATCGGACAGGTGGGACCGCTGCCCGAGGATGTGAACGTCAACCTCGACCGGGGCTACGACGACAGCAAGTCCCGCACTCTGCTTACCCGCCCCGATCCAGGCCGGTAAGCGGTGGACCGTGGAACGGACGCACTCGTGGATGAACGGCTACGGCAAGCTCCGGCGCTGCACCGAGAGGAACGGCGCGGTCGTCGAGTTCTACCTCCACCTCGCCGCGACTCTCGTCACGCTCCGCATGCTCATCCGACGCTCGACGAGCCGCTACCGCTGGGACGGCCGCCCCACCACCCGGCGCCTCAAGTGATCCATCTGCTGGTCGGGTTTAGACGTCGCTTCTTATGGCTGTCAGAGCGGCATGAGAGCCTCCCGGCATGAGTTATGACCTTGCTGTCTGGGAAGGCGAGAGGCCGGCGGATGACAAGACCGCCGGTCGGGTCTTCGACGACTTGTACGACCGCTACATCGACAGCGAGGTGGAAGCGCCTCCGTCCGAGCGCATCGCGGCCTGCGTGGCCGCGTTGCTTGAGCGGTGGTGCGACCTAACCGAGGACGAGGAGGACACCTCGCCCTGGTCAACCGGGCCCCTGATCGGCGAGGCCGGCGGTCCGCTGATCTACTTCCCCATGAGGTGGAGCATGGCCGAGGAGGCGTCGGCCTACGCGGCGGCCGTCGCGGAGTCCATGGGGCTGATCTGCTTCGACGTACAGCAGAACCGGCTCAGGCCGTGAGAGGGACGGCTAAGCGGCGGTAGCCGATGAGGGTTGCTGCTATGCCGACGAAGGCGGGGAAGTGTTCAGCCTTGCGTTCGTAGCGGCGGTGGAGCCTTCGACAGCCGGCCAGCCAGGACACGGTTCGTTCGACCACCCAGCGGTGCCGGCCCAGCCGCTGCGAGGACTCGATGCCCTTGCGGGTGGTGCGATGGCGGATACCGCGCCCGCCGAGCCATCGGCGCAGGTGGTCATCATCGTAGCCCTTGTCGGCGTGCAGCTTGGCCGGCCGTCGACGCCGGGGCCCGCGGCGGGAGCGAATGGGCGGGATGCCGCTCACAAGTGGCTCCAGACCCTGACTGTCGTGAATGTTCGCGCCGGAGATCCCATGGACAGCGGCAGTCCGTTCCGGTCACAGATCAGGTGGATCTTCGATCCCAGCTTGCCGCAGTCGGTCGATTCGGTCCCGTCAGCGGCCCCCTTCTGCGGCCCGCAAGCTCACTGAGTCGATCGCGCACCGCGACCAGTCCAGCTCGCCACGCGCTCCAAGTTCATCGAGGATCACGCGGTAGAGCCGGGCCCAGACCCGGTCCCGGCTTCACTGGGCGAACCGGCGACAGACCGTGGGCCAGGCCGGGCCGAACACCGGCGGCAGCTGCCGCCGGGTGCAGCCCGACATCGCCACGACGATGAACGCCGCCCGCGCCTCCCGATCACCTGCTCGACGTCGGCCACCGCCCTGCGGACGTATCACTTCCGTCGGCGGCACCACCCGCCGGAACACAACCCACAACTCGTAAGAAGGGACGTCTTAATCGAGTGCGAGAGTCCCGGGCCGGGTGGTACAAGGTCCGCGTGGCTGATCATCTCTCCTTCCCCACTCTGCTGCAGATGATTGACGAGCGTTCCGCCGCGTTCCGCGTTGCCGTCGCCGCGGCCCCCAGTCTCGACGCCGACGTCCCGTCCTGCCCGGGCTGGACGCTGTACGACCTGGCGAGCCACCTCAGTGAGGGGGACCGCTTCTGGGCCTACATCGTGCTGAACACCGCGCCGGGCGACGAGCGGCCGAGCAAGGACGGCCGGGCGGCGCCCAGGGAGCGCGAGGCCCTCATAGCCTGGCTGGCCGACTCGACGGAGCAGCTGCTCACTGCTCTGCGCGAGGCCGGCCCGGACCGGGGCTGCTGGGCCTGGTGGGAGCCGCTGGCCTCGCCGCACACGGTGGCCGCCGTGGCCCGCCGCCGCGTCCCGGAATCGCTGATCCACACCTACGACGCCCAGCTGGCCTCCGGTACCCCGCAGGAGCTGCCGACGACCGAGGCGGTCGACGCCATCGAGGAGTTCCTCGCCACCGTCTGCACCGGCACGGTCCCGTGGCCGGGCGAGCCCGCCACCATGGACTACCACGCAGCCGGGTCCGGCTCCTGGCGCCAGACGGTGGACGCCGCCGGTTCCCGCTTCACCCGCCTCACCGCGGCGCAGGCCGCCGAGACCAAGCCCACCGCCGCCGTCTACGGCACGGCAAGCGAGATGGCCCTGCTCATGTACATGCGCATCCCGGCCGGCTCGCTGCGGATCGAGGGCGACGCCGACCTGCTCCAGCAGCTGCAGGACTGGGGCTGAGGCCGACCGGCAGATGGATCACTTGAGGCGTCGGGTGGTGGGGCGGCCGTCCCAGCGGCAGCGGCTCGTCGAACGTCGGAACAACTCGCCACCTCCGCAACGGCCACCCCTACGCCCAGCTCGCGGCCGGGTTCGGTGTCGGCACCACCACCGCCTACCGATACGTCGCCGAATGGATCACTGTCCGAGGCCGTGACGGTGGGCGCCCCGTGAACTGCGCCCAGTGCGGCGACGAAGTTCCGCGTAAAGACGTGCACTACTCCGAGTACCTGTCACGGGACTACGCATACCTGAACCCGCACTGCTTCGGTGAAAGAAGCTCGGGTCTTCGCTGGGGCCCACGTTCTGCCGTCGCGCGGCAGGAGAGCGGAAAGCAGTCCGGCAACCCCGCAGGGCACCACACCGCCCCCGCATCTGTGTGTCCGCGCGGCATCCCTGGCCCCGGCTATACGAGGGCGGTGCTCTCGGTCAGGCGTTCGCGCAGGGCCGCGCGGTCCGGTTTGCCGGCGGCCGTCAGGGGCAGTTCGGGGACGACCAGGAGCCGCTCGGGATGCTTGCGCCGCTCCAGGCCGCGCCCGGTCAGGTGTGCGCGGAGGGAGGCGAGGGTGGGGGGCTGTGCCCCCCGGGCCACGACGCAGGCCGCGAGGCGCTCCCCCATCAGCGGGTCGGGCACGCCGACGCACGCCACGTCGCGGACCTGGGGGTGCGCGGTGAGTTCCCGCTCCACCTCGGCCGGGCTGATATTGGCTCCGCCGCGGATGACAATGTCCTTGAGGCGGCCGACGACGTGCAGGAGGCCGTCGGCGTCGAGGTAGCCGAGGTCGCCGGTGCGGACCCAGCCCTCGGGTGTGCGGTAGCGGGCGTCCAGCTCGGGGGCGCCGACGTAGCACAGCGGGGTCATCGGGCCGCGCGAGATGATCTCGCCCACGGCGCCGTCGGGGAGCAGCTGGTGCGTGGAGGGGTCGGCGATGCGGATCTCGGCGACCCGGGGGTCGGGGTGGCCGGCGACGACGCCGGAGCCGTCGGTGGGCGGTACCGCACGACCCAGCCCCGTATGGCAGTTGACGCCGTCGGCGGACCCGTAGAGGTTGACGACGGAGCAGCCGAAGGCCTGTGCCGCCGCGGCCGCGGTGGTCGCGTCGAGCGGCGCCCCGCCGAGGACGAGCGCCGTGGGCGGCGGCAGCTCCTCGTCCGTCACGTCGAGGCGTTCGAGCATCATGCGGACCATGGTGGGCACCCCGAGGACGTGCGTCGGCCGGTGTGCGCGCACGGCGGCCAGCGCGGCGTCCGCGGTGAAGTGGTCGAGCAGCACGAGGGTGCCGCCGTGCCGGGCAAGGGTGACCGCGGTGCCGTTGGAGCCGAAGGCGGAGGCCAGCGGGACGAGGAAGAGACAGCGCGGCGGGGTGCCGTCGGGGATGAGGGAGGCCAGGAAGTTGCCGCGGCCGCCGGCGAGCGCGTTGTGCGAGTACGCGACCATCTTGGGCTCGGCCTCGGAGCCGGAGGAGACGAGGATGCGTGCCGCGCTGTCGGGGTCGGGCCGGGCGGGCACGAACCCGACGGGGTCGCTGCGCAGCAGCTCCGCCAGCGGAATCGTTCCGTCGGGGACGGTGCCCGGCCGTCCCGCGGCGATGACGTGCCGCAGCCGCGGCAGTGCCGCGGCCAGGGTGCGCAGATCTGCCGCGTGCCGGTACGCGCGGTGTTCGGTCGCCGCGATGACGGCGACGGCCTCGGAGCGGCGCAGCAGGCCCTCGGCCTCCAGGACGCCCCGGCCGACGGGGAAGGGCAGCGGGACCGCGCCGAGGGCGGCCAGCGCCAGGTCGGCGATGACGGCGCCGCGGCCGTCGGGGAGTTGGACGCCGACCACGTCGCCCGGGCCGATCCCGAGCTCCCTCAGGCCGGTGGCCAGACATCGGACCTTGCGGTCGAGGGCGGTGTAGCAGAGCTTGCCCTTGGCGTCGATGACGGCGGTGCGGTGCAGGTCGGCGATCTGGCGGGCGCGGAAGAGGCTGTAGAGGTCGAGGTCGGGGCAGGTGCCGTCGACCACCCAGGAACGGCGGAGTTCGGCGGGCAGCAGGTCACGCAGGACGAGCCTCTCGGCGGTCATACGAAGCTCCAGGGGTCGGGGACTGCGGGGGCGCCGTGCGCGTCGCGGCTGATCGAGCCGGCGAAGCGCGGGTCGTGGTGCAGGTCGGGCAGTTCGGTGGTGACGGCGGCCGCGGTCAGGCCGTGCTCGCGCAGCCGGGACAGGGCCTCGCCCGTGGGCAGGCCGCGCAGGTCGTGGCCGGCCGCGGCACGGGCGTCGGCGTCGGCTGGTGCGATCCAGCCGTCGGCCGTGGCCAGCGGGTGGCGGAATCCGGCCGGGCGGCGGGGGTCCTCGCCGCGGGCCGCCCGGCGCAGGGCGGGGCCGGTCAGGGTGTCGGCGGCGCCGAGCAGGGAGGAGTCGACCCGTACGCCGCGGCCGGTGCGTTCGCGCAGCAGCAGCCCTGCGAGAACGGCCTCGGCGCCCAGCAGTCCGCCGAGGACGTCGAGGAGGGTCATCAGCGAGGGCGCGGGGATCTCGCCCGCGGGCCGGGCGGCCTCGCCGACGCCCGTCCGGGCCTGGACCATGAAGTCCGTGCCCATGGGGGCGTCGTCGAGCCGGCCGGCCCAGCCGCTGGTGTACGCGTAAACCAGCGCGGGGTTGACCCGTGCGAGGTCGTCGGCGTCGAGGCCGAGGGCGGCGGCCTTGCCCGGCGCCCAGTTGTGCAGGAAGACGTCGGCGTGCGCCGCCATGTCCCGCAGCCGGCCGCGGTCCGCCTCCGCCTTGATGTCGATCTCGACGGCCCGCTTGCCGCGGTTGAGGGCGAGCCAGCGGGCGGAGATCCCGCAGCAGGCGGGGGGCATGCCGCGCAGCGGGTCGCCGCCGGGCGGTTCGATGCGGATCACGTCGGCGCCGAGCAGCCCGAGCAGGTGCGCGGCGAGCGGCGCCTGGATGCGGCGGCCGGCCTCCAGCACGGTCAGCCCGGCGAGCGGCCGGCCGGGGGCCGGGCCCGTCGGGCGGGCCGCTCCGGCGGCGGCCGGTACCCCGCCCGCCGTCGGGGTCAGGAACCAGGGTGCGGCGCCGTCGTGTTCCGCGGCCCGGTCCGCGAGGGTGCGCAGCGCGCACACCTCGGCGCCGGAGGCGGCCGCGGCTGCAAGGATGCGGTCCCAGCCGTGGGACCGCGCGGTGGTGTGGAGGGCTGCCGGGATCGGGGCGCAGGCGGTGGCGTAGCGGAACTGGAAGGGCCGCCAGCCGGTCCGGAGGGCTTCCCGGGGTGCCTCCAGGGCCTGCCAGAAGGCGGCCCAGGCGCCCGCGTCGAGCGTCTCCAGTTCGAAGAGGACCCCGTCGGCGGAGGTGAAGGGCGGCCCGCCGGCGCAGGTTTCGGCCGCCTCGCCCTCATCGGCGCCGGCGGCGGCGAGGTACTGGGACACGGCGAGCAGTCCGGCCCGGTCCGCGCTGGTCGCGACGTGGGCGGCGGCGCCGCCGCGGGCCTGGCCCACCAGGTTCGCGAGCAGTCCCTGCACCGTGAGGACGGCGGTGGCCGTGGCGGCGTAGTCGACGGCCAGTCCGCGCGGGGTGCCGTCCCGCCGCCCGTGCACGGCCATGATGCCGGTGGCGGCCTGCACCGTGGCCTCGTCGGCGAGTCCGCTCGCGGGGTCCGCCCAGGCGGCGGTGGCGAGCGCCGGTGCGAAGCCGCCGCCGGCGAGCGTCGTGCCGGCGGCGGGCCCGTCCGTGGGAGCGGGGCGGTCCGCCCGTGCGCCGAGCAGCCGCAGGTGATCGGTGACGACGCCGGTGATCTGCGGCGGCCCGGAGGTGTCGAAGCGCAGTGTGTCGAGCGGCCGTACCGTCTGCTTGGTTGCCGGTGACGCCATGCCTCTCCTCTCCTGGCCGCGGTGGTGGCCGCGGCCCGGGTCCTGCGGGATTCG
This sequence comes from Streptomyces amritsarensis, assembly GCF_001953875.1. Lineage (GTDB taxonomy): Bacteria > Actinomycetota > Actinomycetes > Streptomycetales > Streptomycetaceae > Streptomyces > Streptomyces amritsarensis. The sequence goes on along the minus strand of NZ_MQUR01000003.1, from coordinate 35,470 downwards.
GGAACCCGGGAGCCCGCGCACCCGACCAGTTCCACGAACAGACAGTCGGTCGGCCGTTCGTGCGAGTTCCCGCGAGTTCGCGGCGGCTCCCGAAACCTTCCGGAAGTCCGCACGAGTCCCGGAAGTTCCCGGGCAGGAGGAGGCATACGGTGGAAGATCCCCGCGAGGACGGCGCCGGAGCTGCACGACGGGAGCCGGACACGGCCGCGCTGGGGCGGCGCGTCGACCGGTTCGTCCGGGCCCGGGTGTTCCCCCGGGAGTCCGTGCTGGACCGGGGCGGCCCCGAGGCCGCCGAGGCTCTGGGCGCGCTGCGCGCCGAGGCCCGGGCCGAGGGGTTGTGGGCCCTGCCGCTCCCCGCCGGACTGGGCGGCGGCGGACTGTCCTTCGGCGCCTACGCCGAGTTCGCCGAGGCGGAGGGGGCCAGTGACCACGGCCCCGCCGCGCTGGGATCCGCCCCGCTGCTCGACGTGACGATGCTGGCGCGGTACGGGCGGCCCGAGGTCCGTGACGCGTACCTGGAGCGGCTGGTCGCCGGGGAGATCCGCAGCTGCTACGCCATGACGGAGCCGGGGGTGCCCGGCACCGACCCGTTCCGGACGGCCACGCGCGCCGAACGGCACCCGGGCGGGGGCTGGCTGGTCACCGGCCGCAAGTGGTTCACCTCGGGCGCGGCCGGCGCCGACCTGGTGACCGTCATGGCCCGCACCTCCGGGGCCGCCGGAGACCGCGAGGGGCTGTCGCTGCTCCTCGTGCCCACCGCCTCCGCGGGCTTCCGCGTGGTACGCGAACTCCCCGTGCTGGGCGCCCCCGGCCAGTACGAGATCGCCCTCGACGGGGTGCGGGTGCCGGCCGACCACGTCGTCGGCGAGCCCGGCGGGGCCCTGGCGATCGCGGGCGAGCGGCTCCTGCTGGGGCGTACGCTGCGCTGCCTGCGCTGGCTCGGCCAGGCGCAGCGGGCCTTCGACCTGATGTGCGAGCGGGCCGCCACGCACGGCGGTTCCGGCGGCCCGCTCGCCGACCGGCAGCTGGTGCAGGCCCTCGTCTTCGACGCCCTGCTCGTGCTGCGCACCACCCGCCCCCTTGTCCGGGAGGCGGTGGCGCTCGTCGCCGCCGGACGGGACGCGCGGACGGAGGTGGGGTTGGCCAAGGTCGCCGCGGCGCGCATGCTCCAGCAGGTCGCCGACTCCGCGATCCAGATCCACGGCGCCGCCGGTCTCGGCCCGGACACTCCGCTCCCGGCCCTCTTCCGTACCGGCCGGGCCGCCCGCATCCTCGACGGCCCGGACGAACTCCACATCACCTCGGTGGCCCGGCGCGTGCTCCGCGCCTACGGCCGGACCGGCCGGACCGGCCCGCCGGTCATGGGGGCCGGTGCGATCAGCTGAACCGGCGCGGCGCGCCGCGGCGCCGCCGACCAGGTCGGTGCCCTTGTGCGGGACCGCGGCCGGGACGGGATCGGGACCGGGACCGGGCGGCCGGTCCCGGTCCCGGTCGCGCCCCGGTCGCGCACGACCGCACCGGGTGCGGCGGCCGGTACGGCGACGGTTCTCGGACCGCGCTCAGACGCGGGTGATGTCGGTGACGCCGTGCAGGGCGGACAGGGCGAGGGCCAGGAAGAAGTCGCCCCAGACGAGCTCGTGGCGGACCGCCAGTACCTTCGCCGCGTCGTAGCAGCCGTCCAGCAGCATTCCCGGTGGGCGGGCGCCGTCGTCGCCGGTGAGGTGGGAACGGGTGAGGCGGTCGAGGATCTCCTCGGCCCGGAGCGCGTACTGCTCCGCGCGGGGGCCCTGCGTCCGGGCCAGTTTCAGCAGGGCGACCGCTGTGATCGCGGCGGCGGAGGTGTCGGCCGGGCCGCCGGGGTGGGCGGTGTCGGCGGGCGGGACCGGCGGTCCGGTCAGCACCTCACCGCGCGTGAGCAGCAGGGTGGCCGCTTCGGCGAGGCGGGCGGGCCCGTCGGCCCCGGCCGCCGGTCGGAGCATGGCGTCGGCGACCGCGAGGAGCAGCCAGGCCTGTCCCCGGCTCCAGCCGGGCGGCGGATCCGCGCAGGGCTGCCACCGGCCGGTGGCCGGCTCGAAGCCCAGGGCGGGCCGGAACCACGGCGTCCCGGTGCCGGGCCGGCCCAGGCAGAGGTCCAGGTGCCGGTGGAGGTGGGCGGCCGCCGCGGCCGCCCCGTCCGGTCCGGCGCCCGCGAGGAGCGGCACGGTGCCCGGTACGGCGTCCACGCGGGCGAGGAGCCGGGGCCCGCCCAGGGCGTCGCCCCAGGGCAGGATGCCCAGTTCCGGGTCGCAGGCCGACAGGCAGGCGCGGGCCGCCCGGGCGCGGAGCGCGGCGGCTTCGGCGTCGTCGCCGGCCGCGGCGGTCCCGTACCAGAAGATGAGGCCGCGGGTGGCGGTGTCGGCCCCGGCCCACGCCTCGAGGCGGGCCGTGCACGCGGCGGCGGCCCGCCGGTCGGACTCGGCTCCGGTGTACCGCGCCCGCAGCCAGAGCAGCCCGGCCCAGAATCCCCCGGCCCACGAACCGCGGCCGGTCGTGGTCCACCGCCCGTCGGCCGGGTCGGCGTACAGCGGGAAGCGCGGGCCGACCTCGGCGGCGGTCACCGCCACCCGTCCCATGACCGCTGCCAGGGCCCGGCCGGTCGCGGCGCTCACGCCGCGCCCGCGCGCCGGTCCCGTACCGCCCAGAGGAACGCGACGGCCGCGGCCGCCGCGAACTCCGCCGCCACCAGCAGCCAGCCCGGCCCGTACCGCCCGCTCTGCGCGAGCAGGCCGAACAGCGGCGGGCCGAGCGCGAATCCGGCGAAGAACCCGGCCGCGACCAGAGCGGAATCCTGTCCGGCCCGGCCGGGGGCGGCCCGCTGGAGGACCAGCACCATCGAGACGGCGTTGGCGGAGACGGCGAACAACCCGGCGGCGACCGCGCCGAGCCACACCAGGGGGCCCGCCGCGAGAGCGGCGGCCAGCAGGGCGGCCGCGCCGAGCGCGCCGCACGCCAGCCCGCCCGGGAGCCATTCGGCGCGTCCGGGACGGGCCGCCCGGGCCCAGGCCACCCGGCCTGCGATCCCGGCCACTCCCAGTACGGCGACCAGGGCGGCCGCCGTCGTGGGCCCCATGCCCAGTCGCTGCGCGCCGAAGAGGGCGAGGTAGGTGTTCACGGAGGCGATTCCCGCCCCGAGGAACAGCGAGTACACCGCCAGCCAGGCCACCATCGCGCGCGGGGCCGGCTGCGTACGGGGCCCGGCCGGCGGGGGCGGCGGGTCCGCGGGCAGGACCCGCAGCGCCCACAGCCCGGTGAGCAGGGCCGCCGCGGCGCCCGTCCAGACCGCGCCCCGCCAGCCGATCCCGCTCGCGAGGGCCGCCAGCGGCGCTCCGGCCGCGAAGGCTCCCACCTGTACGCCGGACTGCTTGAGGCCGGTGACGGCGCCCCGCCGGGCGGGCGGTACGGCGCGCAGCACGGCCTTGTTGGTGGCCGGGTTGGCGAGGGCCTGCGGTACGCCGCCCAGTGCGACGGCGCCCAGCAGCAGGCCGGCGCCGGGGGCGGCTCCGATCAGGGCGAGTGCCGCGGCGGACAGCAGCAGCAGGAGGACGAGCGAGCGCCGGGGGCCGATCCGGTCCACGATCCGCCCGCCCGCCGGGGACAGGGCGGCGGCGGCTGCGAAACCGATCGTGGTGGTCAGGCCCAACAGGGCGGGTGAGAGGTGCAGTTCCGTCACGAGCCGCGGACCGAGCGCCCCGAGCAGGAACAGTTGCAGCATCGAGAACGCCATGGCGCAGGTGAGGAGAGCCGTCAGCTGCCGTCCCGCTCCGCCGTCCTTCTCCGTCGGCGATGCCGTCGCCGTTCCCTCCGACGCCACGAAATCTCCCTTCCCGGGACGTTGAACTGCTCGACCGACCGGGTAGGCAGTCGGGTGGAGTGGCGGATCGGTTCCCGCCCTTCCGCTGTGCCCTGCACCACACGAGGGAGGCGGTCCGACCGTGACATGGTGGGGCCGCGGAAACTTGTCCGGAAGTGCGCACCCTGATGTGCGGCTCGGGAGGCCGGTGCGAGGATGAGCCCCGCCATGGAGCCGGTCCGCTGTTTACGCGCCCTGCGGGCTGCGATGTTCGCAGCCCTCTGTGTGCTGCTCGCGGCCGTGGGGCACCTGCTCATGTCGGGTGCCGCGGTGCCCTGGTGGGCGTTGTCCGTCGGGTTCGCGGCGGCCGCGGGAACGGCCTGGTCCCTCGCGGACCGTGAGCGCGGGATCCTCGCCGTCACGGGGGCCGCCGTCGCCGTGCAGGCGGTGCTCCACTGCGGGTTCTCCCTGGCCCAGTCCCTGGCCCGGCCTCCTGCCGAGCCGGCCCTGTCGGCCCCGCCGACCGGAACCGCCGGGGGGGAAGCGGCCGTTCACGCGCATCACGCCGTCCACCCGGCGGCGGATGCCGCCTCCGCGGCGGCGGCCATGCACGGCGCGGGAGGCGGGCACGAGGCCTCGGCCCTGCCGATGGCGTCCATGTCACCGGCCGGGATGCTGATCGCCCACCTGCTGGCCGCCGTGCTGTGCGGTCTGTGGCTCGCCCACGGCGAACGCGCCCTCTTCCGCGTGGTGCGCGCCGTGGCCGCCCGGCTGCGGGCTCCGCTGCGCCTGCTCCTTCGACCGGTCACGGCCGCGCACCGGCCGCGACCGCGGGTGCGCCGGCCGCGCAGGACGCGCGCACCGCGGCAGTTGTTCCTCGTCCACGCCATCACCTCCAGGGGTCCGCCGACGGCGACCGCTGTCCTCTGACAGCCGGTCACCCGAGCCGCAGCGGCATCCGTGTCCGACCGCTCTCGCGCGCGCACCTCGCACGCACGGGACGCACGGGACGCACATGCCGCCCGTCACGCACTCCGTGCACCGCGGATGTCCCGTGGACGCCGCGCCTCGGGCCCTCGGCCCTGCCCTCCGGCGGGCCGTGCCCCTCACCGGTCCCCGCCTCCGGCGCGGCACCGGACTCCCCCTTGCACATAAGGACCTTCGGCGATGACTCCTGCCCTGACGACCACCCAGTCCTGTACCGCCGGCGGCCGTGCCGCCCGGCACACCGAGGCCTCCGACGCGGCGGTGACCCGGCTGGCCCTCGCCGCCCGTGACGGCGACCGCGCGAAGACGGACCGCTTCGTCCGCGCCCTCCACCGCGATGTCTGGCGCTACGTCGCCTACCTGAGCGCCGACACCCAGGCCGCCGAGGACCTCACCCAGGACGTGTTCCTGCGGGCGCTGGCGAGCCTGCACCGGTTCGAGGGCCGCTCCTCCGCGCGTACCTGGCTGCTGTCCATAGCCCGGCGCACCGTCGTGGACAGCCTGCGCCACGCCGCCGCCCGGCCGAGACTGTCGGAGCGCTGCGACTGGCAGACGGCCGCCGAACAGGCCCAGCCGTACGGCGTGCCGGGCTTCGAGGACGGCGTCGCGCTGGCGGAACTGCTGGCCGCGATCCCCTCGGAGCGCCGGGAGGCCTTCGTCCTCACGCAGTTGCTGGGGCTCCCCTACGCCGAGGCGGCCGAGGCCATCGGCTGCCCGATCGGCACGGTCCGCTCCCGCGTGGCCCGGGCCCGCACCTCCCTCGTGGCGCTCCTGACGGACACCCACGCCCCGGCGCCGGAGCCGCAGGCCCCGGCCGCACCGGGCGATCGGGCCCCGAGGGGGCCGCGGAAGGCGGTGCTCGCGGCGTCGCCCGCCTGATCCCGGATCCGGGTCCCACGCCGCTGCCTGGTTTCCGTACCGAGCTGTCGGGCTGAACCACGACGAGGCGCTCGCGCCGCCGGTCGCCGGATCGCGGCGCGGAGCGCAGGCGTTCGGCCTCGGCCCGGCGCTCGCTTCGGCCCTGCGCAAGGTCGTCGACGCGCTGCCCGAGCGCCGGCGGGCGACTGCGGCCGGTGCGGCGCGGCCCCTGCTGATCGACCCGTGGACCGGCGCCCCCGCGCGCCCCGTGGTCACCGAGGAGCTGTCGGACTCCGGGGTGTGCGAGGTCCGCAGGGCGGTGTTCCGCCGGGCGCGGGCTGCGCATCCGCTAGGCGGCGGGTCGGGGCCCGAGCGGCTCACGGTGGACCCGATCGGCCTGGTCACCGTGCGCGGCCACGGCTGCCGACCGGCCGTCAGGGCCGGAGCGGACCGCGCCTGCCGGCCGTCCGGAATTCTGGCGGCCGAGCCGTCTCGCCGAGCCGGTACAGCGACCGTACGGGCCGGTGCGGACCTGGCGTGGCAGGAGCGCGGCAGGCGGTTGCGGGCCGGCGGCGGCCTGGTCACCTTCCGGATTCCGCGGCGGAGCCCCCTGGAGGGTGGGGCAACGCGGCAAGATATCAGCCTTTCCAGGAATCGCCGGAGTGTTTATCCGATGGTGATGTCCTCCGGCGGGGGCGTCACACCGGGCACTACCGTCCCGTGACACCCCCGGGAATGCGGGTGTTGCACCGCACGACGCTTGCGGGACCTCCCTGCCCCGCCACCTCCCGGCCCCACGGAGCAAGGAGGCACATTGCTGTCATTGCGGCGGAGAAACACGCGAGGCTGGTCGACGGCCACCCGGTACTCGATCGCGAGCGGCGTCGTCATCACCGCGCTCGCCCTCACCCTGATCGCCCTGCTGGTCCCCGTGGACAAGTTCGACGGCGGCCGGGCCACGGCCGCCACCGTGGCGGCCCCGGCGCCGGCCGACGACGACGGCCTGGGAACGGTGAGCACGGCATTCGGGCCGCTGACCGCCGCGGACCGCGACTTCGTCCGCAAGGTCCGCCTCGCCGGGCTGTGGGAGCTGCCCGCCGGACGGCAGGCCCAGCAGCGCGGGACGCGGCCGGCGATCCGCACGGCCGGCGACCACCTCGTCGACGGCCACACCGAACTGGACCGGCAGGCCATCCAGGTCGGCCAGGCCCTCGGCATCGACCTGCCCAACCAGCCGTCCGCGCAGCAGCAGGACTGGCTGGGCCAGCTGAACCGCGCCAAGGGAGAGGAGTACGAGCGGCTGTTCGCCCAGCTGTTGCGCCGAGCGCACGGCAAGGTCTTCTCCCTGCTGGCCGGGATCCGGGCCCAGACCCGCAACTCCATGGTGCGAGCCCTCGCCACGTCCGCCAACGCCACGGTCCTGGACCACATCACGGTCCTCGAAGCCACCGGGCTGGTCGACTTCGACGGGCTCTCCGACAATGTCCCACCGACGAAGTGAAGTGATCGCATGAGTCCAAAGGGCCACAAGCGCGCCCGATTGTCGACGAAGATCGTGGGAGCGGTCTCCGCACTCGTGCTGGGCGGCGGCGGCGTCGCCGTCATCGCCGGCAACGCCTCCGCGGGCCAGGACGACAATCGCAAGGCGCAGTTGACGACCACCATCGACTGCCCCGACGTGGGTGAGAAGCTCACGGCCGTGCCCGAGCAGGCCAAGGCCGAGGTCGACGCGAACCTGGCCAAGCTGGACGACCAGGTGGCGGACGCCTACCGGCGGCTCGCCTCCGGCCAGGCGCAGGGTGACGCGCTCCTCGGCGAGCTCAAGCAGAAGCGTGAACAGACCATCAAGGGTGTGTCCGACGCGATCGACCGGGCGGGCGACCCGCCGAAGGAGATCGCCTCGATGAGCGCCTGCCAGATGAAGAAGGCCTCGGCCGAGGAGGACGGCGGGGGCGGAGCGGCTGCGCTGGCCTCGGACGCGAAGTCCTCCGCGGCCGGCAAGAAGGGCGCTCCGTCGAAGAACGACTTCGTCAACATCACCAAGGTACGCCCCAACGTCCGCGCGCCCAGGGCGCAGAACGGCGCCTCCACGGGCTCCTTCAGCGTGAACTGCGGCCGCAACGAGAACGGCCACTTCAACCCCGACAACGTCATCGTCGCGCCCGGTGTGTCCAACGGCGCGCACCACATGCACGACTACGTGGGCAACGTCTCCACGGACGCCTTCTCCACCAACGACAGCCTCGCCAGGGCCGGCACCACCTGCGGCAACGGTGACCAGTCCACCTACTACTGGCCCGTGCTGCGGCTGCGGGACGGCAAGGCGGAGCGGGACGCGCAGGCGCCGGGCGGCGGGCAGGACGGCAACGTCGGCACGATCCTGAAGCCCAAGCAGGTCACGATCACCTTCAAGGGCAGCCCCCAGGGCAAGGTCAAGGCCATGCCCCGCTTCCTGCGGATCATCACGGGTGACGCCAAGGCGCTCACGAACGGCACGGCCAACGCCAACGCCTCCTGGAGCTGCACCGGCTTCGAGGACCGCCAGCTGAAGGACAAGTACCCGATCTGCCCCAAGGGCAGTGACGTCGTGCGCACCTTCTCGTTCCAGAGCTGCTGGGACGGCCGCAACACCGACAGCGCCAACCACCGCACGCACGTGGCGTTCGCGGACCGCAACGGCCGCTGCCAGAAGGGCTTCACCGCCATCCCGCAACTGGTCCAGCGCATCGTGTACGGGGTGCAGCCCGGCTCCCGCATCGCCGTGGACAGCTTCCCCGAGCAGCTGCACAAGCCGGTGACCGACCATGGCGACTTCATCAACGTGATGTCGAACGGCCTGATGAACAGGGCCGTGAGCTGCATCAACGACGGGCGCAACTGCCGCTGACGCTCGCGGCCGGTTCTCCCCCTTCCGCTCCCGGAGCGGGCGCTCCCCCCTTCCTCACCCCGCGCCCGCTCCGGGAACAGGTGTTGGCCCGAATCCCCTTCGGGCCAACACCGCTTTTGCGTTCCCGCCCCGAGAAGCGCGCCCGTGGCCGCNNGGGCCGGGCCGGGGTGGTTCGGGTGGTGTCAGGGGTGTGTTCAGAGGGGGTTCAGTGGCTCAGAGGGGGTCAGCGGTTCACAGGGGTCAGGGGTTCACAGGGGTGGGGGGGGTTCAGGGGGTCAGAGGCCGTTGACGCGGGCCATGCGGCCGACGACGAGGGGGGTGAAGTCGGCCTGGATGACGCGGGCCGTCCTACGGGTCACGCGTGAGTGCTGGCGCCGCACCTGGGCCATCAGCCGGCGGCTGCGTAGCGCCATCTCCAGCTCGAACCGGGTCCGCGGGTCACGCAGGCCGGTTCCGAAGAGCTTCTCCAGTTGGCGCATGCGGTACCGCACGGTCTGCGGGTGCACACTGAGGGCCTTGGCGGCCTCGGGCGCCCCGCCGCCCTCGAGCCAGGCGAGCAGGGTCACCTCCAGCCGCTCGCTCTGCCGCGGGGTCAGGTCCGCGAGGGGCCGCAGCCAGCGGGCGGCCAGTGCGTGGGCCAGGGGTTCGTCCTGGAGCAGGAGCAGGGTCGAGAGGTGGTCGTCGACGAAGACCGGCCTTGCCTCGATGCCCGGCCGGCTGGGGGTCAGACCGGCCAGGCGCAGTGCCCAGCGCAGGGAGGAAGCCGTGTCCCGGATCGGGACGGCGTGTCCCACGGCCGCGAACCGGCCCCGGAGCAGGTGCTCCAGCGGTCCGCGGACGTCCGGGTCGGCGCTGGGCACCAGCAGGCACGGCCGGCCCGCGAACATTCCGACAAGGGCGTCGTCCATGGCGCCCGCCAGCTGCTGCGCCTCGCCGGGCGTGGCCGGCACAATGGCCCGTACGGCCAGCGGGAGGGGCCATCCGGCCGCCTCGGCGAGCTCGCTGAGGGAGCTGTCGGCCGCGACGCGGTCGTCCGTGAGGGTCTTGAACAGCTCCTGGCGGGCCCGTTCGCCCGGCCGGATGCCTTCACCGTCGTCCTCCTCGGTTTCCTCCCGGGTGGTCACCCGTATGCGTTTGAGTGCCGGTTGGCGGACGTCTTCGCGGGATCCCGGTCGGACCTCCTCGCGGACGTCCTCGCGCCGGCCCTCGTGCGTGATCTCGCACTCGTCCGTGTAGGTCGCCTCCCTGCTGCGGGCCTTGCCGCGGCCCACGGTGCGGAGCTCGGTCTCGGCCTCGGTTCCAGCCTCGGTTTCAGCCTGGTTCTCTGCCTGGTCCTGGCAGCCGTCCGGTGCTTGTTCCCGGATTCGCTCCTGGTAGCCGAGGGTGGTGAGGAGTGCCTCTTCCACCCGCTGCCGGAGCAACTCTGCATCAATGGCATCGTTGTCATCGATAAGTTCGGAAAGTTCCGGAATTCCATGCAGAAGCTCCTCCACTATCTCGGCAGCCAGCGCGGGGAGTTCCCTGCGCAAGACGCGCGTCCACTCGCCTCGGGGGCGGGACCAGATGCGGTTCAGAAGTTCGCACATCGTTTTCCTCGTTCGTGCCGGGGTGAGGCTTGCCCGGGGAAGAGCGGCAAGCCCGCCGAGGTTGCCCCCCGCGCCAACATCGTTGTCTGACACGGGAGTTGCGGCCCTCGTACTCCCTCCTGGAGAGGTCCGACCACCCACCGTCCCGGGACTTTGCTTTGTTTTTACTGTCCGGGACGCGTAGGCGGCGGGCGGCGCGGTGGCCTGTCGCAACCTCCGCTGGAGGGGAATCTTCCGGTGTTGTTCGATGCGCCGTAGACGCGCTGCGAGAAATTATCACGTTTCGATAAATCCTGTGGAGCTGATGTGACGCTCCACGATGCTGCTGCACTCCGGCCCCAAGTTCCCTCGGCCGGCGCGGAGTTTCACAGCGCGGCCGGGTAGAGACGACAACGACCCCCGGGTTCCGAGCGCCAGGTGGAGTGCTCGGAACCCAGGCGCACAGGAGACCTGGATGCCCTTGCCCCAGCCGCACATGCCTCGCCCGCACAGGGCCCGCCGTAAAAGCCGACACGCGGCATCGGCTCAGGCAGCAGGACGGAGGGCCGCCCGGCGGCCCTCCCTTCTGCCGACGCCCGGACGCATGAGTCCGGGCGCCATCTGCGCCGTCGGCGCGGCCATCGTCTCCCTCACCGTGGCCGCCCGCGCGGGCGCCTTCACCCAGCTCTGGGACTTCCTCGACTTCGGAGCGGGCGTGCTCTCGCTCGTCTCGCTCACCTCCACCGTCCTGTGGGGACTGATCTCCACCGACCGGCTGGTGCTGAAATCGGGTCACCGGCTGCTCGCCCAGGGCGTGCACCGCGGCCTGGCGGTGTCCGGGCTCGGCTTCCTGGCCCTGCACATCTGGGTCAAGATCGCGGAGCAGCGGACGACCGCGTCCGCGGCGGTGGTTCCGTTCACGGACCTCAACCAGCCCGTGCTGATCGGGCTCGGCAGCCTCGCCGGGTACCTCTTCGTCGCGGTCGCGGTCTCCGGCGCGGTGCGCAGCGTGTTCGCCGCCAAGGGCCGCTCCCTGTGGTGGCGGGCGCTGCACTTCGCCGCCTACCCGGCCTGGGGCGCCTCCCTGGTGCACGGGCTGAAGGCGGGGCGGGCCGCCGACCTCTACGTCACGGTGGCGTACGCGTTGTGCCTGCTCGGTGTCGCCGGCATGCTCGCGTTCCGGCTCAAGTCCAGGATGAGCGAGTCGCCGTCCAGGGCCTTCAGCACGGCGAGCACCCAGCAGCTGCCCGTCGTGGCCGCCGTCCCCCGGCAGCGGCGCGAGCCCCGCGCCCGGGCGGCCGGCTCGCGGGCGGCCGCCACGCGGGAGAAGTACACCGGGCCGGCCGCCCCGCCCACGGACGACCGGCCCGCGCTGACCGCCGTGTACGCGACCGACCCGGCCGGCTCCTACATGGACGCCGGCCTGGGCATGGGCGCGCCCGTGGGCATGGACGGGGACCAGTTCGCCACGCGCGAGTGGCGGCTGTGAGCGGCTTCACGCGCCCCAGCCTCGGCTGCGTGGGCGCTCCCCGACTGCTGGCCGGCCTCGACCAGGCCCCCCGGCTCGACCGTGTCGCCCATCTGACGACACACGGCCAACTGCCGCGCTACCGACCGGACGAGCTGGTCGACCTCGCCGAGAACATCGACCTGCGGGGGCGCGGTGGGGCCGGATTCCCCTTCGCCCGGAAGCTGCGGGCCGTCATGCGTGCGGCCGAGGGCCGCGACACCGGAACCGCCGTGGTCGTCAACGCCAGTGAGGGCGAGCCCAGTTGCCTCAAGGACAAGGCGCTGCTGCTGCACGTCCCGCACCTGGTGCTCGACGGAGCCCTGCTGGCCGCCGCCGCGGTCGGCGCCGAGGACGTCGTCATCGGCGTCACCCGGCCCGACGTGGAGCAGTCGCTGCGCGCGGCCGTGGCGGAGCGCGGCCCCGCGGGCCGCCAGGTGCGGGTGCAGGCCCTGCCCGAACGGTTCGTGACCGGAGAGAGCACCTCCATGGTCAACGGCCTGAACGGGGGGCCCACGCTGCCTTCGGGGCAGAAGATACGGACCAGCGAGCGGGGGCTGGCCGGCATGCCCACCCTGTTCTCGAACACCGAGACCTACGCCCAGCTCGCCGTGGCGGCACGCCTCGGCGCGCTGGACTACCGCGCGGTCGGCCTGCCGTCCGAGCCGGGCACCGTGATGTTGACCATCGCCGGGACCACGGTCGTCGAGGCGCCCCTGGGGACCTCGCTGGCGTACGTACTGGAGCTGTGCGGCCTGGATCCGGGCCAGGGCGTACTGGTGGGCGGCTACCACGGCAAGTGGCTGGATCCGGGGTCCGCGCGCATCGCCGACCTGTCCCGGGGGTCCCTCGCGGCCTTCGACGCGGTGCTGGGGGCGGGGGCGGTGCTGCCGCTGCCGGAGGACACCTGCCCGGCCGGCGAGGTGGCGAAGGTGACCCGGTGGATGGCGGACGAGACGGCCGGACAGTGCGGCCCCTGCTTCCGCGGACTGCCCGCGCTGGCCGATGTGGTGGAGGACGCCGTCAGGGGCGGGGGCAGAACCGCCCTGGAGACCATCGAGGCGCGGATGAAGGTGGTACGGCGCCGCGGCGCCTGCAGCCATCCGGACGGCACCGCGGCCTTCGTCGCCTCGGCGCTCGCCGCGTTCCCGGACGAGTTCCGCGACCACGCCCTCGGCAGCGGCTGCGGCCGACGGGTGGTGGGGGCGCTGCCCCTGCCCAAGGACGAGACCCCCGAGGAACGCCTGCTGGTGGACTGGACCCTGTGCCGGGGCCACGGGCTGTGCGTGGACATCCTCCCGGACGTCGTACGGCTCGACGCGGACGGATACCCGTCCCAGGCGTCCATGGTCGTGCCCGCGCAGCTCCGGCAGAAGGCGCAGCGCGCGGTGCGCCGCTGCCCGGCGCTCGCGCTGCGCATCCAGGACTGAACCAGCTCCCCCGGGTTCAATGTTGGCGCGATCTGACAAATTCTCAGGGAGATTGACATTCTCCGGCAGAGGCCCCGTAGAAATTACCCAGGGCACGAGAACGCGAATCCTGACCTGAAGGAGAGATCGTGAAGAAAATGCGTCGTGGAGTATTCGCCGGGTCGGCCGTCGCGGTATTGATGCTGACCGCCGCATGTGGCAGCGGCGACAATTCCGCGGGAAAGCAGGATTCGGTCCAGCCGGTGGGCGACAGCAAACAGGCGGGGTCCGGTTACGACGGTTACGGCGGCGGCTCCGGCGCCGTCCCGGCCGCCGACACCATCAAGAGCGGCCCCGCCGGCGAGCTCAAGGTGAAGCCCACCACGGAGCTGGGGGCGACGGTCACCGACAGTGCGGGCTTCACGCTCTACCGGTTCGACAAGGACACGCCCAAGCCCCCGAAGTCGAACTGCGAGGGGGACTGCGCGGCGGTCTGGCCGGCGGTCTCCGCGGACGACGCCTCGGCCGGCGAGGGCATCGACAAGACCCTGCTGGGCTCGGTCGAACGGGCCGACGGCACCAAGCAGCTGACCCTGGCCGGCTGGCCGGTGTACCGCTACGCGAAGGACACCAAGCCGGGCGACACCCTCGGCGAGGGCGTCGGCGGCACCTGGCACGTCCTGGCGCCCGACGGCAAGCCCGCCAAGGCCGGCGGCGGTGCGGGCGCCGGGTCCGGCGCCGACCCGAGCGCGGGCGGCGGTGCCGGGGCCGACGCGGGTGAGGCCGGCGGGCAGGAGAAGGCGCAGGCGGACCCGATCGGCGTCAACCGGGACACGAAGCTCGGCGCCATCCTCACGGACGCGCAGGGCCGCACGCTGTACCGGTTCGACAAGGACAGCGCCTGGCCCATGAAGACCAACTGCCTCGACGCCTGCCTGAACACGTGGAAGCCCGCCAAGGCCGTCGACAAGGAATTGGTGAAGGGAATTCCCGCCGAATTGGTGGGCACGTTCAAGCGGCCCGACGGAACCGAACAGCTGACGATCGACTGCTGGCCGCTGTACACGTTCACCGGTGACAAGGAACCGGGTGACATCAACGGCCAGGGCAACAAGGGCGTCTGGTTCGCCGTCTCCGACAAGGGCAAGAAGGTGACCACCACCGGCTGAGGCCGCGAAGCCCACCCCCAAGGGCTTTTACGCGCCGCCGCTCAGAACCGAACAGCACAACACCCCCGAAAACGCGTGGTGCCCGGGCCCCTCCCCTCCCGGGCACCACGACCCCTTTTCCCCGATCAGCCCGTGAGGTCCGCATGCCGACCACCGACCGCCCCGCCCCCCGGATCCGCCCTTCCCTCGCGGCCGTCGCCGCGGCGTGCGTCACCGTACTGCTGGGCGGAGGGTGCGCGGGACAGACGGCCACGCCCACCTCCGCGAAGGCGGAGGCGGAGGCCGCAGCGCCCGGCACCTCGCTGGAGGAGATCGCGTCGGCCATCGGCTGCACCGCCGAAGTGAGCGTGGAGGCCGATGAGCTGCGCCAGGGCGGCTGCGAGACGGGACAGGGCGCCTACCGCATGGCCACCTTCGCCGCCCAGAAGGGACTGCGCGCCTGGCTGGACGAGGCCCGGGCGTACGGCGGGGTCTACCTCGTGGGCGACCGTTGGGTCGTCACCACCCGGTCGGCGGACGCCCTGAACGCGCTGCGCGAACGGCTCGGCGGGGCCGTCGAGACCGGCACCGCGCACGAGGGGCCCTCGTCCGGGCACACGGGCCCTTCCGGGCACACCGGCCCCTCCGCGCCCGCCGCCCCTTCGGGGAGCACGCCCGCCTCGGGGGACGCGGCGCCCTCAGCGCCCGCCGGCTCCTCCGAGCACTCCGGCCACTCGACTCCCCCTGAAGGAAGCTGAGTTGGGCGGGCGTCACGGGGCGGCGGCGTGTCGGACAGTGTCCTGATATCGGCTCATTCGTGAGGAGCACACGACACTGCCCTCCGGGATGATTCGGCCGGGACGTCGCCTGCAACAAGGTGGAATCGTAAGCGACTTCGCCGAAAGGAACGGCTCCCGTGCGCCTGAAACGCCTCGCACCGCTGCTCGCCACCGCCGGTCTCATCGCCACCACCGTGCCCCTGTTGACCACGACGCAGGCCGCCGCGGCTCCCGCGGCCGACCACCTCCGGCAGAAGCCGGCGTGGCAGCGGTGCAGCCCCGAACAGCCGGCCTCGTACGAATGCGCCACGCTGAAGGTCCCGCTCGACTACCGGCGGCCCGACGGCCGCACCATCGACATCGCGATATCCCGGATGAAGAGCGAGAACCCCGCCAAGCGCCACGGCGTCCTGCTGCTGAACCCCGGCGGCCCCGGCGGCCAGGGCCTCGACCTGCCGCTGCTGATGGGCGGGCTGATGCCCAAGGAGGTGCGGGACGGCTACGACCTGATCGGCTTCGACCCGCGCGGGGTCGGCGCCAGCAGCCCCGTCACCTGCGGGCTGAACGACGCCGAGCAGGCCTTCGACCGGGCCTACCGCCCGGAGACCTTCCCCTCCGACGTGGCGTGGGCCCGCACCGTCGCCGACAAGTGCCGTGAGAAGGCCGGTGCGGTGCTGGCGCACATCACCACCCGCAACACGGCCCGCGACATGGACACCATCCGCGCCGTGCTGGGCGAGCGCAGGATCTCGTACCTGGGCTACTCGTACGGGACCTACCTGGGAGCGGTGTACTCGCAGATGTACCCGGAGCGCACCGACCGCTTCGTGCTCGACAGCGGGGTGGACCCGCAGCGGGTCTGGCGCGGGATGATCCAGGTGTGGGCCACCGAGGCCGAGCCCGCGTTCGCGCGGTGGACGCAGTGGGCGGCGGATCGGTCGGCCGAGTTCGGGCTGGGCGACGACCCGAAGGCGGTCTCCGCCACGTTCTGGGCTCTGGTGGAGCGCGCCGACCGGGAGCCCGTCGACTTCGAGGGCACGAAGGTCACCGGGGACATGATCCGGGCCGCGCGCGCGGTGTTCTTCTACCCCGCGCAGGCCACGCCGCTGGTCGCGGCCCTGAAGGCCGCCGCCGAGGGCAGGCCGCAGGCGGCGGGCACGGACGTGCAGGCGCTGAAGCAACTGCTCGGCCGGACGGCCGAGCAGCCCGCCACGGACAACGGCACGGCCGCCTTCTGGGCCGTGGTCTGCGGGGACACCGGCAACTGGCCCCGCTACACGGAGCAGTACGAGCGGGACGCGGCGAAGGACAAGGTGAAATACCCGCTGTACGGGGACTTCGCGTCCAACATCAAGCCGTGCGCCTTCTGGGACCGGCCGGTGGAGTCGGCCACGCCGATGCACAAGAGGGCGAACGTACTGACGGTGCAGAACGAATGGGACTCGCAGACCCCGCTCACCAGCGGCCAGGGCCTGCACCGCGCGCTGAAGGGCTCGCGGATGGTCCTCGCGGCCGGCGGTGAGGGCCACGGCGTGTACCTCTTCGACCCGGCCTCCTGCGCCAACGCCCCGGTCAGCGCCTATCTGGCCACGGGCAGGCTGCCCGCCCAGGACGTGACCTGCCAGAACCCGCCGCCGGCCGCGGCCGGGGAGCGGGGAGCCGCGCCGGTGAAGCCGCTGCCCCTCCCCGGGGCTCCCGGGCGGTTCTGACCCGGCCGCGCTCAGCTCGTGAGGGACGCCTCCGCGGCCGCCTTGATACGGCGCCCGAAGTCGGGGGCGTCCTTGCGTGCCGCGCTCGCCGCGATGCCGACGAGCAGCTTGCCGAGGCCGTGGCCCTCCAGCTCGTTGAAGATCCGGACCCGGGTGCGCCCGCCGGGGAGGGGTTCGAGGTCGTAGCCGCCCTCCGCGGTGACCAGGTTGCGGCTCTGCTCGGCCCAGCGGATCAGGCGCGGCGGGTCGAAGCCGACGATGCGGAACTCTCGGGCGGTTTTCATCCCGGCGTCCTTGACGGTGCTGCGGAAGACGGTGCCGAGCGCGGTGGGGCCGTCGGGGTTCTTGGTGATCTGCTGGACGCGCGGACTGAAGTCGGGGTCGTTGCGTCCGTCGGCGAGGTACGCGAAGACCTGCTCGACCGGCCGGTCGATCTCGATGCTCGCCTCGAACTGTCCGGACATGTCCGCTCCTCGGTGCGACTACCCGAGCCATGCTCCCAGACCTGCGGCCCGCACGCGCGCCGAGCGCCGAGCAGCGACGTCAGCCGAGCAGGGCGTACACCGTGGAGGCGGTGGCGGCCGGTTCGTCGGCGCCCTCGGGCGTCAGGGTGATGTCGGCGAAGGCCATGCGCCTGCCGAGCTTGGTGACCCGTACGTGGATCAGCACGTCGGCGCCGACCACCGGACGCTGGAAGCTCGTGGACTGCTGGACGGTGGTCATGGGGCCGTACCCGCCGCGCGCGGCGGAGATCGCGACGACGGTGGCGGTGTCGGCGGCGGCCATCATGGCCTGCCCGGAGAGGCCGCCGCCGTCCCGCGCGAGGTCGGCTGACCACGGCAGCCGCAGGACGGCGTGCCGCTCGCCGGTCTCCTGGACGGTCAGTCCGAGGGCGAGCACCCAGGGGGCGAAGTTGTCGGTGAGGATCTTGTCTGCGTCTGCGGGAGAGAACGTCACCGGGAGATTGTGGCGGTCCGACCGGACCGCCACAATCCCCTTTCGGTCAGAGCTTCGCGGCCAGCTCCGTGCCCTGGCGGATGGCCCGCTTGGCGTCGAGCTCGGCCGCCACGTCGGCGCCGCCGATCAGGTGCGCCTCGACGCCGGCCGCGCGCAGGGCGTCGTACAGGTCACGGCGCGGCTCCTGGCCGGTGCACAGGACGACGGTGTCGGCGGGTACAAGGCGCTGCTCACCGCCGACGGTGATGTGCAGGCCCTCGTCGTCGATGCGGTCGTACGAGGCCCCGGCGACGGAGACGACCCCGCGGTGCTTGAGCTCCGCGCGGTGGATCCAGCCGGTGGTGGTGCCGAGGCCGGCGCCGACCTTGGTGGCCTTGCGCTGGAGCAGGTGGACCTGGCGCGGCGGCGCGGGCCGCTCGGGGGCGGTGAGCCCGCCGGGTCCGGTGTACGCGGTGTCCACGCCCCAGTGGCGGAAGTAGACGTCCGGGTCCTGGGAGGCTCCCTCGCCGCTGTCGGTGAGGTACTCGGCGACGTCGACGCCGATGCCGCCGGCGCCGACGACGGCGACGCGCTCGCCGACGGGTGCGCCGTCGCGCAGCACGTCGAGGTAGCTGACGACGCTCGCGTGGTCCACGCCGTCGATGTCGGGGGTGCGGGGGGTGACTCCGGTGGCGACGACGACCTCGTCGTAGCCCCGGAGGGTCTCCACGTCGGCGCGGGTGTCCAGCCGGACGTCGATGTCGTGGGCGGCGAGCTGGGTGGCGAAGTAGCGGATGGTCTCCTCGAACTCCTCCTTGCCCGGGATGCGGCGGGCGATGTCGAGCTGGCCGCCGATGTGGCCGGAGGCCTCGAAGAGGGTGACGGCGTGGCCGCGTTCGGCGGCGGAGACCGCGCAGGCGAGGCCGGCCGGGCCGGCGCCGACGACCGCGACGCGCTTCTTCAGCCGGGTGGGCGAGAGCACGAGCTCGGTCTCGTGGCAGGCGCGCGGGTTGACGAGACAGCTGGTGATCTTGCCGCTGAAGGTGTGGTCGAGGCAGGCCTGGTTGCAGCCGATGCAGGTGTTGATGGTCTCGGGGCGGCCGGCCGCCGCCTTGGCGACGAAGTCGGCGTCGGCCAGGAAGGGGCGGGCCAGGGAGACGAGGTCGGCGCGGCCGTCGGCGAGGAGTTCCTCGGCGATCTCGGGGGTGTTGATGCGGTTGCTGGTGACGAGCGGGACGGAGACCGCGCCCATCAGCCGCTTGGTGACCCAGGTGTAGGCGCCGCGGGGGACGGAGGTGGCGATGGTGGGGATGCGGGCCTCGTGCCAGCCGATCCCGGTGTTGATGATGGTGGCGCCGGCCGCCTCGATCTCCTTGGCCAGGTGGACCACCTCGTCGAGGGTGGAGCCGCCGGGGATGAGGTCGAGCATGGAGAGGCGGTAGACGAGGATGAAGTCCTCGCCGACGGCCTGGCGGGTCCGGCGGACGATCTCCAGCGGGAAGCGGACGCGGTTCTCGTAGGAGCCGCCCCAGCGGTCGGTGCGCCTGTTGGTCGCGGCGGCGATGAACTCGTTGATCAGGTAGCCCTCGGAGCCCATGACCTCGACGCCGTCGTAGCCGGCGAGCTTGGCCAGGCGCGCGGCGCGGACGAAGTCCTCGACCGTGCGCTCCACCTCGTCGTCGGAGAGCTCGTTCGGGACGAAGGGGCTGATGGGGGCCTGGAGGGCGCTGGGCGCGACGAGGTCCTTGTGGTAGGCGTAGCGGCCGAAGTGGAGGATCTGCATCGCGATCTTCCCGCCCTCGGCGTGCACGGCGTCGGTGATCACGCGGTGCTCGGCGGCCTCCTCCTCGGTGGTGAGGCGGGAGCCGCCCTCGAAGGGGCGGCCGGCGTCGTTGGGGGCGATGCCGCCGGTGACGATGAGGCCGGCGCCACCGCGGGCGCGCTCGGCGTAGAAGGCGGCGAGGCGCTCGAAGCCGCCCTCGTGCTCCTCGAGGCCGGTGTGCATCGACCCCATGATCACGCGGTTCGGCAGGGTGGTGAAGCCGAGGTCCAGGGGGCTCAGCAGGTGCGGGTACCGGCTCTGGGAACTCATGAGGGGCGCCTCCTCGCGCGGGGGTGATGAACCTGTTCTAGCGAGGGAGGGCATGTTTTGCAACTAGGTGCATAACCGGGGCCGGGCCTCCTTCCCGTGGATCCCCGGCCCCGCAGGCCCGGCCCGGGCACACCTGTGGCGGAGTTCACGCCGCCGGCCCCGCCCGGCGTCCGGCCCGGACGCCGGCGGGCGCCGGTCAGGCGCGGCGCAGGCGCAGCGTGAGGATCTGGAAGGGGCGCAGGGTCAGGGCGACCGTGCCGTCCGCCGCCGGGGGCCGGGCGGCCGTGCCGGCGAGGGGCCGTTCCAGCAGGTCGCTCTCGACCGCCTCCGCGATCGGGAAGCCCGCCGTGAGGGTGGCCGTGGCACGGCCGCCGCGGGATTCGTAGAGGCGGACGATCACGTCGCCGCCGCGGTCCTCGGCGAGTTTGACCGCCTCGACCACCACCGCGTCCTCGTCCACCGCCAGCAGCGGGGCGACGGGGCCCGCGCCGTGCACGGTGCGCTCGGGCAGGTTCAGGGCGTGGCCCTCGCGGACCGCGTCCCCGATCCCGGCGCCGGGCGCCAGCGAGAAGCGCAGGCTGTGGGCGCCCTGGTCGGTCTCCGGGTCCGGGTAGCGCGGAGCCCGCAGCAGGGAGAGCCGTACGGTGGTGGTCTGGCCGCCGTCGGCCCGTACGTCGCGGGTCACGTCGTGCCCGTACGTGGAGTCGTTGAGCAGCGCGACGCCCCAGCCGGGCTCCTCCGCGTGGATCCAGCGGTGGGCGCAGATCTCGAACTTGGCCGCCTCCCACGAGGTGTTGGTGTGGGTGGCCCGGTAGACGTGTCCGAACTGCGTCTCCGACGCGGTCCGTTCGGCCTTCACGTCCAGCGGGAAGGCCGCTTTGAGGAACTTCTCCGTCTCGTGCCAGTCGACGTCCGTGACGATGTCGACCGTCTTGGCGCCGGCCCGCAGGGTGATCCGCTGGACCACCCCGGACCGCCCGAAGGAGCGGGTCACCCGGACCGTCGCCGACCCCGGTCCGCTCTCGGCGACCTCCAGGCCGTCCAGCCCGACGAGGTCGGTGACGTTGTTGCGGTAGAACGCGTCGACGTCCCACGCGTCCCACATGTTGGGGAAGTCGGGGTGGATCTGGAGCAGGTTCGCGGCGGCTCCCGGGGCGACTGCCTCCCGGCGCGCCTCCAGGTCGTAGACGGAGACGATCAGGCCGCGGCCGTCGATCTCCACCAGCAGCCGGCCGTTGGCGAGGACGTGCCCGCCGCCGTGCCGCTCCTCCACGGTGACCGGCTCCGGCGGCTGCGCCGGGCGGCCCGCTCCACCCGCCGGGACGCCGTGGCGGGCGTGCGGGGCGCAGTTGAAGACCAGTTCCACAGCGCCCTCCCCCGCGAGTGCCCGCTGCGCGGCGAGGGTGATCCCCCCGAGTTCCTCGGCCACCCTCGCGTACGTCTCGCGGGCCTCGCGGTGCACCCAGGCGATGGACGAGCCCGGCAGGATGTCGTGGAACTGGTGGAGCAGCACCGTCTTCCAGATCCGCTCCAGGTCCTCGTACGGGTACGCGTACCCGGCCACCCGTACGGCGGCGGTCGCCGCCCACAGCTCGGCCTCGCGCAGCAGCGATTCACTGCGCCGGTTGCCCTGCTTGGTCTTGGCCTGGGAGGTGTAGGTGCCGCGGTGCAGCTCCAGGTAGAGCTCGCCGGCCCAGACGGGCGCGTCCCCGTACTCGGCGCGGGCCTTCTCGAAGAAGGCGTCGGGCCGTTCGATCTCGATGCGCGGGGAGCCTTCGAGGTCGCGCTGGCGCCGGGCGCGGGCGAGGTGCTCCCGGGTGGGTCCGCCGCCGCCGTCGCCCCAGCCGAAGGGGGTCAGGGAGCGTGACCCCCGGCCCTTCTCGCGGTAGTTGCGGGCGGCGTGGGCCATCTGGGCGCCGCCGAGGTCGGAGTTGTAGGTGTCGACGGGCGGGAAGTGCGTGAAGACGCGGGTGCCGTCGATGCCCTCCCACCAGAAGGTGTGGTGGGGGAATGCGTTCACCTGCGACCAGCAGATCTTCTGGGTCAGGAACCACCGCGAGCCGGAGAGCTTGACGATCTGCGGCAGGGCGGCGGTGTAGCCGAAGGAGTCGGGCAGCCAGACGTTGTGGGTGTCGATGCCGAACTCGTCGAGGAAGAACTTCTTGCCGTAGAGGAACTGGCGGGCCATCGCCTCACCGCCGACCATGTTGGTGTCGGACTCCACCCACATGCCGCCGACGGGAACGAACTGCCCGTCCGCGACCTTCTTCTTGACCCGCTCGAACAGCTCGGGCCGATGGGTCTTGATCCAGTCGAGCTGCTGCGCCTGCGACATCGCGAAGACGAATTCGGGATGTTCGTCCATCAGGTTGACCATGTTGGACGTGGTACGGGCGACCTTGCGGACCGTCTCGCGCAGCGGCCACAGCCATGCGGAGTCGATGTGGGCGTGGCCGACGGCGCTGATGCGGTGCGCGGAGGCGTTGGCGGGGGCGGCGAGGACGCCGGCGAGGCGGGTGCGGGCGGCGGCGGCCGTGCCGGGGACGTCGGTGAGGTCGACCGCGTCCAGGGCGGCGCCGAGGGCGTGCAGGATCTGGTGGCGGCGGGCCTCGTCGAGGGGGAGCTGCGTCATCAGCTCGTACAGCACCTCCAGGTCCTGGACCAGCTCCCAGACCTCGGTCTCGAAGACGGTGAGGTCCATCCGGGCGAGGCGGTAGAGGGGTTGGTCGCCGCTGGTGCGCGCGTCGCCCTCGTAGGAGGGGCGGTGGTCGACCAGGACGGGGTTGGCGGCCGCCTCGACGTACCATTCGATCCGCTCGCCGCCCTCGGCGCGGTCGGCCACGCGCACCCAGTCGTTGTACGGGTTGAGGGCCTTGATCTCGCCGCCGTCGGCGCGGTGGACCAGGCCCTCGCACTGGAAGCCGGGCATCATCCGGTCGAAGCCGAGGTCGAGGACGGCCTCCACGGTCCGGCCGGCCCATCCGGCGGGGACGGTCCCGGTGACCTTGAACCAGGTGGTGCCCCAGGCCGGTCCCCACGGGTCGCCGGGTGCGCAGGGCGCGTAGGGCGCCGCCAGGCCCTCGGCGACGGGCACGGGCTCGCCCGGGGCGTCCCAGCGCTCCACGGTCAGCGGGAGTGGGCCGGAGTGGACGGCGGGCTTGATGCGCTCGTGGAGCACCCGGCGGAGGCGGTGTTCGGTGATGCTGCGGTCGTCATGCATGACAGCTGCTCCCGGAGGTGGTGGTCGGTCGGTACGGGGCCTGCGGGCCGGTCGGACGGTCCGGCTCAGAGCTTGACGGCTCCCTCGCCCACTCCCTTGAAGAAGAAGCGCTGGAGGGCGAAGAAGAGGAGCATCATCGGCAGCAGGGCGGCCATCGCGCCGGCGGCGATCAGCCGCTGGTCGTTGACGGTGGTGGCGCCGGCGAGGGTCTTCAGGCCGAGCTGGAGGGTGTAGTGGTCGCTGTCGGTGAGGACCAGCAGCGGCCACAGGAAGTCGTCCCAGGCGCCCATGAAGCTGGTGATGCAGACGACGGCCAGGGCTCCCCTGGCCGAAGGGACGAAGACCCGGGTGAAGCGGGTCCACTCGCCCGCTCCGTCCAGGACGGCGGCCTCCTCGACCTCCTTGGGCATGGCGAGGAAGGCCGCCCGCATGATCATGATGTTGAGCACGGAGACCGCGCCGGGCAGCCAGACGCCGATGAGGGTGTCGACCAGGCCCATCCCCCGCACCGTGAGGAACATCGAGATCATCACGGACTCGAAGGGGAACATCAGGGTCGCGACGAGGACGGTGAGGACGACCTCGCGGCCCTTCCAGGCGGCACGGGACAGCGCGTACCCGCCCATCGCGGCGAAGAGCATGTTCGAGGTGATCGCGAGGCCCGCGACGACGAGGGTGTTGCCCACGTACTGGAGCAGCGGGAAGGACTCGGCGACGCGGACGTAGTTGTCGAGGGTGGGGTGTGTGGGCAGCACGCCGTCGTACACGTTCTCGGTGCGGCCGCGGATCGAGGTCAGGAACTGCCAGAGGATCGGGCCCAGCATGACGGCGAGCATGAGCAGCAGGGTGCCGTACCGGGCGGCCAGGGCGAGCCTGCGGCGCGTCAGGCCGTCACGTCCGACACGGGCGGCGCGGGCGGCGCGGGCGGGGGATGCCGTCCTCATGCCTCGTCTCCCTTCGCCAGGCGGCGGCCCAGCAGGCTGAAGACCAGCGTGAGGAGGAACAGCAGGATCGATATGGCGCTGGCGTAGCCCGTCTCGCCGGAGAAGCCGAGGCCCACCTGGCGGATGAGGAAGGGCAGGGTGCGGGCGCCGCCGCCGGGCCCGCCGCTCTCCCCGCCGAGGATGTAGATCTCGGTGAAGACGCGCAGGGCCGAGATGGCGGAGAGGGTTCCGACCAGCAGCATCATCGGCTTCACCTGGGGGACGGTGATGCTGAGGAAGCGGCGGACGGGGCCGGCGCCGTCGATCGCGGCGGCCTCGTGGAGGGAGGCGGGGACGTTCCCGAGGGCGGCCAGGTAGAAGACCATGTAGTAGCCGAGGCCCTTCCACACGGTCACGATCATCGCGGAGACGAGCAGCATCGTGCTGTCCGTCAGGAACGGGACCGGCTCGGAGACCAGGCGGAGCCGCTGGAAGACGGTGTTGACGAGGCCGTCGCTGCGCAGGACCCACTGCCAGATCAGCCCGACGACCACGGCGGAGGCGATCACCGGGGTGTAGAAGGCGGAGCGGAAGAAGCCGATGCCGGGGACCTTGGCCTGGACGAGGACCGCGAGGGCCAGCGGCAGGAGCACCAGGCAGGGGACGACGACCAGGAGGTAGAGGACGCTGTTGCCGGTCGCGACCCAGAAGTCGGGGTCGGCGAAGGCGCGCCGGTAGTTGTCGAGGCCGACGAAGCCGCCGCCGCGCAGGATCCGGGCGTCGGTGAAGGAGAGGACGACGGTGTTGACGAACGGCCAGATGCTGAACAGCAGCACCATCGCCAGGCCGGGCGCGAGGAAGAGGTACGGCGTCCACCAGGTGCGGTGCGGCAGCCCGGTGTCGGCCTCCATGGCCCGCAGCGCCGCCCGGCGCCGGCGCGCGGCCGCCGCGGCCGGGCGGGTGCCGGCGGCCGGGCGGGTGCCGGCGGCCGTCACGCGCGGGCCGCGTCGGCGAGGAGCCGGTTCGCCGCTTCCTCGGCCTTCTTCACCGCCGTCCGGGCGTCCTGCTCGCCCTGGATGGCCTTCTGCACCTCGCGTACGACGGCGTCCCCGACCTGGTTGGTCCACTGGACCGGGGTGTTGGCGTCGAGGGCGGCGGTCTTGAGCTGCTCGGCGCCGACCGCCCGGGCGAGGGTCTCGGCGTCCTTGCCGTCGCCCCGGTCGGAGAAGAACGGGTCGGCGAGGCCTCGGGCGTTGGAGGGGTAGATGGTGGCCTTCCGCGAGAACTCCACCTGGTTGGGGCCGTTGGTGACCCATTTGGCGAACTCGGCCGCTGCGTCGGGGTGCTTGGTGTCCTTCCTGATGCCGAGCGACTGGGCGTAGATGCCGATGTGGCCGAGCCGGCCGGTGACGGCTCCCGCGACCTGCGTCGTGGCGTAGACCTGCGGGGCGTTCTGCTTGATGTCCTTGACGAAGCCCGGGGAGCCCGGGCCGAAGACGAGTTTGCCGCTGCCGTAGAGCTGGTTGATGTCGTCCGACGTGAGCAGGGACTCCTTGGGCATCGCGCCCTTGGCGTACAGGTCCTTCATCCGCTCCACCCATGCGACGGCCTGGGCGGTGTCGAAGGTGAAGCGGTCCTTGCGGGGGCTGAGCAGGGGGA
Source organism: Streptomyces amritsarensis (assembly GCF_001953875.1). Lineage (GTDB taxonomy): Bacteria > Actinomycetota > Actinomycetes > Streptomycetales > Streptomycetaceae > Streptomyces > Streptomyces amritsarensis. The sequence goes on along the minus strand of NZ_MQUR01000003.1, from coordinate 9,962 downwards.
CGCCCATCTTCTGCCAGTCGCCGGGCAGCCGCCCCTTGGGGTCGGCCATGAAGGCCGCGTACCGGCCGCCGGACCTGGCGGCGATCTGTTCCGCGTAGTCGAAGAACTGCTCCACGCTGGTGGGCGGTGCGGCGGGGTCCAGCCCGGACTCCTCGAAGAGCTCCCTGTTGTAGGTGAGGATCTCCGGGGTCACGTACCAGGGGTAGGCGTAGACGCTGTCGCCCTTGCCGGGCAGTTTGAACTGCTCCCAGGCCCCGGGTACGTACTCCCCCGCCGACTCCCCGTCGAGCTTCGCGACGTCGGCGAGCAGACCCCGGTCGCCGAGGAGCTGGAAGGAGTCGGTGGAGAGGTTGACCACGTCCGGGAGAGCACCGGCCTGGGCGTCCGCGACGAGCTTCTCGTTGTAGCCGTCGCCCGGCACGTCCTCCCACGTGACGTCGACGTCGGGGTGCTGCTTCTCGAAGGCGTCGATGACGGCCTGGACGTAGCCGGTGAAGGCGGGTTTCAGCTGGAGGGTCCGGAAGGTGATCCCGCCGGCCACCCGGCCCGTTCTCTCCGCCTCCTTGGCATCCCCGGCGCCGGCACCGCCGAGACCGCACGCGGAGGCCGAGAGGAGGGCGCCCGCCACCAGGGCGGCCACAGCCGTACGGGTCGGTTTCGAACGGGTCATCGTCGCCGCCTTCGCAGAAGTCCGGCCTCGTCGCCGGAGGCGGTGCCCACGGTCGCGGGACAGCAAGTCCGCGTCAATGAGGCCCGGTTCAGGCTGGCCGATGCCGAATGGTGCCGCATCCCGCGACGGATCGAAGCGGGTACGCGAGCCGTCCGGTCCCGCAGCCCCGAACTGGACTGATGCGCTTTAGTGCACACACCGCTGCCCTTGGTGCCGATTCCGCGGCGCAGCGCCGCGCGCGGCCATGTTGACGCTTTGTCGCCCCTTTCACCGCGCCCGCACTAATGCGCTTTACCTCCACCGGCCGAATGCCCCTGGTCCGGGAAGCCCGAGCCGGCTTGTGCGACGCGCGCCCGAACGTCTAGGTTCGCCTCGAACGGCGTGTAGCTCAGCAGCCAGAGCACCGGCCTGCACAGCCGGAGGGCGCAGGGGCAGGACCTGCCACGCCGGCCATGGACACCAACACCGGACACCACCCGCCCGGCGTCGGCCTGACAGCCCCCGGGCTCTCCGACGCGGACCTCTTCGCCCACTGCCTCACCGACGACGGCCTCGCCCTGCTGGAGTCGCTGCTCGACAGCGGGCGCTACGAGGTGCGCGCGCCGGAGCACGCCGCGCTGTTGTACGTCGCCTGGCTGCGGCGTGCCGGGCAGGACGCCGCCGCTGCCGAACTCGTCGAGGAGCTGCGGCCCTTCGCCGCCGAGGTCCGCTTCGCACCGTATCCCGCCGAGCAGCCCGTGCCCGGTCCGGACGCCGTGCACCGGCTGACCGTCGGCGAGGCGGCCGCGGCGCTCGCACGCCGTGCGCCGCGCCCCGCCGTCGAGGCGCAGCGTGAGGCGCTCACTGTCTGGCGGCCCTACGAGGACGAGCTCCTCGGCCACTGGCTGCGCATCGAGGCCGATCCGCAGGCCGTGACGCGGGCGCAGGGCGCGGCGCTGCTCGCCCGGTACCGGGAGCTGGCGGCGGCGCACACCCGCTGCACGAAGCACCTGAACCCGAAATCGAACACGGCGGTCCTCCTCCGCGGCCTGGAGGAGAGCGCGGCCGGGCGCGAACTGCCGCCCCGCCTCGCAGGCCTGGTGCGCCACGCCGTCGCCTCGATGGTCGCCCGGCGCGGCAGGCCGGGGTCAGCCGAGCACACCCGGCTCCGGCGGGAGCAGGCCCGGCAGGCGGCCCTCCCTGCTCACGACGAGCTGGCCGCGCTCGTCCTGCGTCGGCTCGCGCCGCTCGACACCGCCCGCGGGACGGCGGACGTAGGGGCGCTGACCGGTCCGGTGACCGCCGAGGAGGCACGCGGCACCGGGCTGCCCGTCGGGGCCGGCATCCCCCCGTCGATCCGCGCTCCGGTCGCCGCGGCGGTCACCGCGCCGCTGAGGACCCTGCTGGACACCGGCGCCGTGCCGTCGGCGGAGGTGCTCGGCGAGGTCGCCGCCGAGCTGATCGCCGCGCACACCGCACAGGGGTACGCCGACGAGAGCCTCGGCGCACTGGTGGCCGCCACGTACCGCGCCCGGCGCCCGCACCGGTACGCGCTGTGGTGGAGCCGGGAGCACCACGAGCGGATCGCTTCGCTGCCGTGGGTGCGGGCCGTGGCTCCCTGGGGTCCCGACCCGGCGGTACGGGCCCGTGCGACGCTGCGGACGTTCGCCGAGGTCTGCGTGGAGGGATTTCCCGGCGCCGGGCTGCCCGACCTGCTCGCCGCGGCACTGTCGGACCTCGCTCCGCTCGCCGGACTGCCCGCCCCGCTCCTCACGGAGCCGTTCGCCGCCGCGTACGGCACACGGACCTCCCCCGGCCTGCTCCCGGCCGCGCGGGCAGCCGGCGAGCTGCTGCGCGGCACGGCGTACGAGCGCTACCACGGCATCGACTACGCGCAGGTGCTCCGCCTGGCGGCCGCCGCAGACCACGAGGGCTTCGCGGAACTGTGCGTCGCGCGTGCGGGGCGCACAGGCCCGTCCCCGGCCGGCGACGCCGCGGTCGTCGAGCAGGCCCGGATCCTCACCACCTCCAACCTGGCCACCCTCGTGCGGTACGCGGACGTCAGCCCGCCAGGCGGGTGGGAAGGCGCCGCGCGCGGAGCCTTCGCCGCCGCGGTCCGCCGATCCGCCACGCCCGCGCAGACCGCCCGCGCCTGGCGGCAGTTGCTGTTCCACCTCTCGCTCTGCGACGCGGACGGGCAGCGCCGCGCACTCGCCTGGATCGACGACCGGGCCGCCCGGCTCCCGGCCCGCACCGCCGCGGGAATCACCGCACCGCTCGCCCGGCTGCGTCGCGCCGTGGACCGGGGGGCGTCCGGCGGATCAGGACCGGACAGCCCCTAGCCGGTGGTCGGAAGGGTTCGACCCGGTGAACCTTGCCGGTCACAGCACTAGCCGGTGGTCGTCCTGGGGGCGCAGCGCATGCCGATGTAGCAGCAGGGGGTACCGTCGACGAGGGCGGCGAAGACGACGGGCATCCAGTCCTCGCTGAAGGAGGGGCCGGCGCCGGTCGCGGCGAAGACGGTCGCGCTGAGCGGGACGAGGTCCATCTCCAGGGGCGGCGAGAAGTCCCGCATGCCGTCGACGAACTCGTAGCGCAGGTGCGGGGTGCCGTCGGGGGCGACATCGACCGTGATGACGACGCCCTCGCGCCGGTAGGTGCCGAGCAGCGGCGTCATGTCGACGGCCGGCGGGTGCGCGGGCGGTGCGAAGGGGGGCGGCATGCGGACTTCGGCGAGGTCCGCGAGGAGTTCGCGGAACAGGTCGGCGTAGAGGCGGCGGGCATCGCCGCCGTTGGTCAGCAGGACGACGATGACGTCGGCGCCGGGGATGACGCGCAGGTAGGAGTACTGGCCGATGGCGGCGCCGTCGTGCCCGTAGCCCGGGACTCCGTTCCAGTCGTAGAGCGACCAGCCCAGCCCCCAGCCGTCCGCGCTCACCGTCCACCGGTCGGGGACGTCGACCTCCCAGCGCTGCATCGCCGCGACGGCGCGGGCGCCCAGGACCTGGGTGCCGTCCGCGGTGGCGCCGCCGTCGAGGTGCATCTTGGCCAGGCGCAGCACGTCGGCGGCGCTCGCCAGGACCCGGCCGTACGGTCCGGCCGATCGGGGCATCATGTCCCAGGCCGGCGCCGGTTCGGGCTCCGGACCGTCGCCCGGGAGGTGGCCCATCGCCGTACGGAAGGCCAGCGCCTCCTCGGGCAGGGTCATGGTGCGGGTCAGGCCCAGGGGGGCGACGATCCGCTCCTTCAGGGCCTGGTCCCAGGTGCGTCCGGTGACGACCTCGACGATGCGGCCCAGGACGTTGTAGCCGACGCTGCTGTAGGAGACGGCGGTGCCGGGCGGGCAGTCGAGCGCCACGTGGCGGGCGGCCCGCACGTAGGCGGCCAGGCAGTCGTCGCCGCGTCCGCTGTCGTAGGTGAAGTCACAGGTGAGGCCGCTGGTGTGGCTGAGCAGGCGGCGTACGGTGATCTCCTTGGCCGCCCCGGGTGCGGCGGCCGGAGTGAACTCCGGGAGGATCTCGGCGACGGGCGTGTCCAGGTCCAGCCGGCCGGTGTCGACGAGCTGCATGACCAGCGTGGCGGTGTAGATCTTGGCTATCGAGCCCAGCTGGAACACCGAGTCGGTGGTGGCCTCCACCCCGGTTCCGCGGTGCAGCAGGCCGCTCGCCAGTTCGTGGATCCGGCCGTCGGCGAACACCGCGAGGGTCGCGCCGGGGACGTGGTGGACGGCGCGCAACGCGTCGAGGCGCTTCTGCCAGTGGGCAGGTGAGAACGTCACGTCGGACCCTTCGACTCGGTGGTTTCCTGTGGATCACGGCGCGTGCGCGGCCGGAGTTCGATCCGCGCCCGTGATCGTCGCCACCGTAGGCAGGGGCCTGGGGCGTCCATAAGGACCTGCGCGCGTCAGCGAGGGGACTCCCGGCGCCACAGGGCGGCAGCGGCCTGCCTGCGAGGCGCGTTTCACGCCGTCAGGGGGCGTCCGGGAGCCAAGCCGGGGCCGTGCGCGGGCGAGTTCACCCGCAGGGCTGGTAGCGTCATCCGCTCCATGCAGCCTCATCACGCCCACGGCACCATCTCCGTGCACCTCGCACGGTTCATCCTCGACGCCCTGCGCCGGTCGGGCGGGGACATGGGCAGGTTCGCCCGGTTCCACGACCTCGGCCCCGAGGTGCTGGGCAACGAACTGGCCCGGGTCTCCACCCCGTCGGCGCTGGCCGTGTGGGAGGAGCTGACGCTCACCGAGCCCGGAACCGCGGTCGGCGCCCTGCTCGCCGACGAGGCGCCCATCGGCACGTTCGGGCTGTGGGACTACCTGGTCACCAGCGGGCCCACCCTCCGGGAGTCCCTGAAGCAGGTGGTGGAGTACAGCGCCGTCATCGCCGACCCGGCCCACGAGAAGCTCCTCGTCGAGGAGGACGGGCGCAGCTTCACCATCCGCCATGCGACGGGGAGTTGGGGGCCTGATGTGGTGGAGGCCATCGACTGGTTCGCGCTGGCCATGTTCCTGACGCGGGCGCGGGCCGCGACCGGGCGGCCCCTCGTCCCGCTGCGTGTCTGCGTCACACACGGCGCTCCCGGCGGGTACCGCCGGCTGGCGGAGTTCTTCGGTGCCGCCCGCATCGAGTTCGCAGCGCCGTACAACTCGATCACCTTCCACGACGACGACGTCCGCGCGCCGCTGCCCAAGGCGCAGCCGGGGCTGGACCGCCTCCTGGCGCAGCAGGCCCGGCTGACCCTGGCGGCCGCGCAGCCGGTCATGCTCTGGCAGGACAGCTTCCGGATGGTTCTCGCCGGTGCCTTCCGGGAGGACGCCGTGAACCTGGAGCACGTCGCGGGGCGGCTGGCGATGAGCCCGCGCACGCTGCAACGGCGGCTGCGGGAGCTCGGTACGACCTGGCGCGAGGAGGTCGAATCGGTGCGCCAGGAGCGGACCATGGAGCTGCTGCGCAGCACCGACCTGCCGCTCCAGGCGATCGCGGCCCGGGTCGGCTACAGCGACCTGCGCGCGCTGCGCCGGGCGGTGCGGCGCTGGGACGGCCGGGCGCCCCGGGACATCCGCAACGCGGCCGCGCCCGCGGCGTCCGCCGCCCCGGCCGGCGGCTGACGCGCCTACTTCATGGGGTATTGGGTCTTCTCCACGAGCTTGCCGTCCTTGAAGCAGAAGCGGAGCACCGTCTCCTTGCCCATCTCGGCCTCGCCGGTGGAGACGTACCAGGCGCAGGTGCTGCCCTCGGGCTCGACCGGTCCGCCCTCCTTGAGGGCGGTTTTGACGAAGCTCTCGCCCGACGGGAGCTTGGCTCGGACGTCGCCCTCCGCGTCGCCGGTCTTCACGCCCTCGTAGACCGCGGGGTCGACCATGCTCTCGCCGGCCATGTCCACGACCTTCCCCACGCCGAAGACCACCGCGACGACGGCGCCTATGCCCAGCACCAGCGCCACGCCGCAGCCGATCAGACAACCCTTGCGCTGAGCCACGCCCGTTCCTCCAAGTCGCTTCGCGTCCGGCGGTGATCGCCTGGACGCTCACACCCTGGCAAGGGACGCGGGCCGCGGGCTGTCCTCGAAAGTCGTCACTCGCCGCAACGATCGTCGTTCGAGGCCGGCCCGCCCGGCCGACTTCCGCCGACCCGGCCTCGGCCACCGGCTGACGGCCTCAGGCCGCGGGTTCCGTCAGGTCCCGCGGGTCCGTGTTGGCCCCGCACAGGATGACGGCGACCCGCTCCCCCAGCGGCTGCGGTGCTTCGCGCTGGGCCGCCAGGGCGGTGGCCGCGCCGGCCTCGACCACGATCCGGTGCTCCTCCCAGACGGCGCGCCGGGCCGCCGTGATCGCCTCGTCGGAGACGAGGACCGAGGTCGTGTTCTTGTCCTGAGCGGCCGCCAGCGCGTCGGCCGAGACCCGGGTGGCCCCCAGGGAGTCGGCCGCCACGGAGTCCACGGCCACGTCGACGAGCCGGCCCGCCTCCAGGGCCGCGTTCAGGGCCCGGCAGTTCTCCGGTTCGGCCGCGACGACCCGTACGCCGTGTTCGCGCGCGGCGGTCGCCACCCCCGCGAACAGGCCTCCGCCGCCCACCGCCACGACGACGGTGTCCAGCCCGGGCAGGGCGTCGCGGATCTCGTCGAGCAGGGTCCCGGCGCCGGCCGCGATGAGCGGGTGGTCGTACGCGTGGCTGCTCAGCGCCCCGCTCCCGGCGGCGAACTCCCGGCAGGCGGCGAGCGCTTCGGCGTACCGGTCGCCGACGAGCCGGACGTCGGCCCCGTAGCCGCGCAGCCGTTCCACCTTCACGCGCGGGGCGTTGGCGGGCAGGAAGACCGTCGCGGGCACGGCCAGCGCACGGGCCGCCCAGGCGCAGGCCAGCCCGGCGTTGCCGCCGGAGGCGATGGTGACGCCGGCGGCCGGGAGGGTGCCGGCTTCGTGGTGCGCGGTGAGGAAGTTGCGGGCGCCGCGCGCCTTGAAGCTGCCGGTGTGCTGGAGGTGTTCCAGCGCGTACCAGACTCCGTCGGACGCGGGCGCCGTCGTGACGGGCCGTACGCGGCCCTCGATCCGCGCGGCGGCGGCGCGCACGGCGGCGTAGTCGAGCTGCTGCGGACGTTCCATGGCGTCTCTCCCCATCAGGTGGCGGGCCGGGCGGCTTCGATCAGTTGGCGCAGGGCGCCGTGGTACACCTCGTGGTCCGTCAGGACCGGCAGTACCTCGCGCAGTCCGCCGGAGAGCACGGGGAACTCCTCGGGATCGAGCGCGGCCAGTGCGGCGCGCGAGGCGGCGGCGGCCGCGGCCGGCTCGCGGTGGTCCACGAAGGCCGCGCTGCCCAGGGTGAGCAGGTACATGCGGCGGTATGCGGTGATCGCCTCGGTGACGGTCATCCCCGCGGCCACGCTGTCGGCGAGGGACGGTTCGACCAGCCGGGCCAGCAGCTGCCGGCCGAGCCAGGGCCGGCCGCCGCGCAGCACGAGCAGCCCGGGGTGGGCGGTGAGCAGCCGGTACAGCGCGCGGAACCGCTGCTCGGCGGCTTCGGCCCAGTCGGTGCCGGCGGGGATCTCGGGGAGCTGTGCGGCCAGGTGCTCGGTGCACAGGTCGAGCAGTCCGGCGAGGTCCGCGCAGCGGCGCTGGACGGTGGCGTGGGAGACGCCGAGGCGGTCGGCGAGGGTGCGGAAGCTGAGGCCCTGCGGCCCCTGCTCGTCGAGGATCCGCAGGGCGGCCACGGCGATGGCCTCGGGTGTCGCACGGTCCAGGGCTTCGGATCTCCTCGGCATAGATACAACGTATCATACGCCGTATCATCTCTTTCGTGTGACACCGATTGCAGCCATATTGCTGGTCATCGGACGACAATCAGCGACTTGCGTTGACACTGCGTAGTCACGCCGGTGCACTGGGCCCACGACTGCCCCCACGTCAAGGAGACGCCCGTGCCGCCTCGCCTGCGCGCAACGCTCCCCTGTCTGACCGCGGCCGCCCTGTTCGCCCTCGCGCTCTCCCCCGCGCCGGTGGCGGCGGAGCCCCGGGCGACCTCGGACACTCCGCTCGCGCTCACCCCTCCCATGGGCTGGAACAACTGGGCGCACTACATGTGCGACATCGACGAGGCCAAGGTGGTCGCCAACGCCGACGCGCTCGTGTCGACGGGACTCGCGGCCAAGGGCTACGACACGGTGACCGTGGACGACTGCTGGATGACCAGGAGCCGCGACGCGCAGGGGAACCTGGTGGTCGACACCGCCAAGTTCCCCCGCGGCATGGCCTGGCTCGGCGAGTACCTGCACGCCAAGGGTCTGAAGTTCGGCATCTACCAGGACGCCGGCTCGCTCACCTGCGAGAAATACCCGGGCAGCGGCGCCCCCCAGGGCGGTGGGCCCGACCACTACGCCCCGGACGCACGGCAGTTCGCCTCCTGGAAGGTGGACTACGTCAAGATGGACGGCTGCAACCTGTGGGTGCCGGAGGGCCGCACGAAGGAGCAGGCCTACCGGGACGCCTACAACGGCGTCGCGAAGGCCCTGCGCGAGAGCGGCCGGGACATGGTCCTGTCCGCCTCCGCGCCCGCCTACTTCCAGCAGGGCGAGTGGGGCGGCCCGGACTGGCACAGGGTGCTCGGCTGGGTCGGCGAGACCGGCCAGCTGTGGCGCGAGGGCAAGGACATCAAGGTCTACAACCCGGCCGCGCCCGCCACCTCCCGGTGGAGCTCGGTCCTGGGCAACTACGGATACAACCGCTGGCTCGGCCGGTACGCCGGCCCCGGCAACTGGAACGACCCCGACTTCCTGCTCGCGGGCGCCCCCGGCCTCACGGCCGCCGAGAGCCGCAGCCAGGTCGCCCTCTGGGCCATGATGGCGGCCCCCTTCATCCTGTCCTCCGAGGTCTCGAAGCTGACCCCGGAGGGGCTCGCCGCCCTGGGCAACACCCGCATGATCGCGCTGGACCAGGACCCGATGGGCCGTCAGGGCGCCGTGGTCTCCTCCAACGCCACCTTCGAGATCCTGGTCCGCCCCCTCGCGAACGGCGACCGGGCGGTGGCCGTGCTGAACCGCTCGGCGAACACCCGCGACATCCGGGTCCCGCTCGACGAGATCGGCCTGAACGACTGCACGGCCGACGCCCAGGACCTGTGGAGCGGCGCCCGCACCGAGGTCTCCGACGCGCTGACCGGCCGGCTGGCCGGACACGACACCGCCGTGTGGCGGCTCAGCCCGCGCGGCTGCGCCGAGGCCGTGCCGACCGGGCAGATCGTCGGTGACGGCGCCCGCTGCGCGGACGGGGCGAACACCAGCGGGGTCGGCGCGGTCGTGATGGCGGCCTGCACCGGAGCCCCCGACCAGCGGTGGTTCCTGGGCGACGACACCCGCCTGCGGCTCGCCGGCGAGTGCCTGTCGGCCGGCGAGAACGGCTCCGTGGAGCTGGCCGACTGCGCGCCGCGGCAGAGCCGGCAGCCCGGCCAGAGCTGGTCCCACCGCCGGGACGGAGCCCTGGTGGAGGAAGTCAGCGGCCTGTGCCTGACCGCGCCCGCCGCAGCCGCCACCCCCGACGCGCCCGCCGAGCGGCTGCGGCTGGCCCCCTGCGGCGACCACCGGGTCGACCAGGCCTGGTCCCTGCCGGTCTGAGCCCGGGCGCACACATGAGCAACGCGAAGCCGCAACAGCAGCGGCGACCGGAGCGGCAACCGGAGCCGGACCCGATGCCACGACGCGGACCACGAGGCGGACGCCGGCCGTCCGCCGGCCGCCCGCTCTCGCTGGCCGCGCTCCCCGCCGCGCTGCTGGCCGTGATCTGCGCGGGCCCCGCGCCCGGGGCCACCGCCCCGGGCGCGGCGGGGGGGGC
>NZ_MQUR01000110.1 GCF_001953875.1 Streptomyces amritsarensis | reverse complement strand
GGCGTCAGTTCAGGGGCGCGCCGGCGGCCGGCCGCCGGTCGGGGGCCGGGTCATGGAGACCGTCCCCGACGTGCTGACCTCGGCTCCCCGGCCGTCGGCCGGGCGGGCGGTGAGCGTCCACTCGTACGCGCCGGAGAAGAGGTACGTGCCGGTGGCGGACTTGCCGTCCCACTTGGGGTCGATCAGGCCGCGCGCGTCGGTGCCGGTGCGCACGACCGTGGTGAGGCCGGACGACGTGTCGCGCACCGTCAGCTTCCAGGAGGAGACCGGCTTGGACAGCCACCAGCGGGCCTGCCAGGTCTTCACCTGCCTGAAGTCGGCGGTGGCGGCGACGTCCTGGTCGATGACCGCGAGCGGTGAGGCGTTGCCGGTCACACCGACCAGGTGCACGGTCTGGCCCGCGTCCGTGTAGGCGAGGCGGCCGCCGAACCGGTCAAGGGTCCAGTCGCTGCCGTACTTCCTCATCTCCTGCGCGATCTCGCGCTCGCGCACGGCCGTGCCGGAGCGCATGTTGTACACCTCCAGGCCGGCGCCCCCCTGGCGGACGACGTAGCCGTCGCCCAGCTTCACGCGGTCGCTCTCGGGTGCGAAGGGCAGGGGGATCCGCTTGCCGGAGGGCATGTGAAGGGCGGCGGGGCCGCCCCCTGAGGCGGGGCACTGCGCGTACAGCCAGTCCCCGGAGACCTGGAGGTCTTCCGGGCGGCAGGGCGCGCCGAGGGCCTGATGGCGCACGGGCTTGCCGGTGTTCAGGTCGGTGGCGGTCACGGCGTTCCCTTCCCCGCGGTCCCAGAGCTGGGAGCCCCACAGCGTGGCGACCGGGGAGGGACTGACGGCCAGGAGCTTCCCGGCGTCGATGTCGGCGACCACCATCCGGGAGTTCTTGTTCTCGGTCACCGTGAACAGCACGTAGCGGCCCGAGGCGCTGTCGATCAGGTACGGGTACATGGCGTCGGTGCCGGGCAGGGGGACCTGGCGGACGGTGCCGCCGGGGCGGGTGTCGCGTACGTTCAGCACGACCCCGCAGAGGTTGACGGGGCTGCCGCAGGCGCCCTCGCCCTTGGTCGAGAGGGAGACGATCCGTCCGTCACCCGTGGGGACGGTCCAGCCGGGGAGCTCGGCCCGGGGCGTGCAGAGCCGCTCGTCCTGCTTCTCGTCGCAGCTCCAGTCGGGGGTCTGCTTCGCCGGGGAGGTCCCGGACACCGGCACCGTGTAGCCCTGGAGGCTGCGGGTGGGGTCCTGCTGCCCGGCGATGAGCCGCCCCTGGGCGAGGCTGAGGGTCAACCGGTCCGCGGGGTTCGGCGGCAGGTCCCGCATCTTGGTCAGCACCGGGGCGCCGTCGGGGCCTGGCGTGATCCGGTACGTGGCCCAGTGGCTGGAGTCGGTGCCACCGTCCAGGTAGCCGGCGCCGTCGGTGCCCGTTTTCAGACCGAACTCCGACCGGGCGAGCAGGGTGCGCGGGGCGCCGCCGCCGACGGGTGCCGCGGTGACCTTGTTGTCCTGGCCGTTGTAGTCCTGCGAGACCACCCAGTCGCCCACGGCGTGCGAGTTCCCGTGCGAGCTGCCGGTGTTGACGGTGCGCGTCACGGTGATGTCGGCGCGGGAGAGAAGGGTCGCCGTGGCGGACCCGTTCTTGCGCAGCGTGACCCACCGGGAGCCGAGCGAGTAGTCGACGCTGATCGGGTCCGTCGCGCCGTCCGGCAGGGCCAGCGGCGTCAGCGTCGCGCGGGCGTAGTCGAGCAGGGCGAGGATCTGCCGGCCGTCGGCCGACCGGTAGGTGAGCAGCGCGCCCTTCTCGTCGGAGGTCCGCACCCACAGCGAATCGGCCGCGATGGGTTCCGGCGCGGTGACGGTGACGTCCTTGCGCGGCTCGTTCTCACGGCCGATCAGGTGCAGGATGAACCGGCCCTGGGCGTCCCGCTCGGTGGCCAGCACCTGGGTCGGCGAGAAGGTGGTGGTCCAGGCCCGGCCGACCGGCGGGGCGAGGGTCTCGGTGTGGCCGGTGGACTGGTCGATGAGGGTCAGCGGACCCGCGGTCGTGGAGGGCTGGTCGCGGAACTCGCAGCCGACGGAGTCGCCGTGGCTCAGCGACACGCCGTAGGGCCCTGAGGGGCAGTCGGCGAGCGGCAGTTCGCGGCCGTCCTCGAAGCTCTTCCAGTACCACCTGCCGGGGCCGGTCCCGGGCCGGATGAGCGTGATGCCCTTCGGTCCGGCCTTGATGAACGATGCGCGCGACGGCTCCTGGTGCGGCAGCGGAGCGATCGTCAGTTCGTCGGCACCCGCCGGTCCTGCGGCTGCCGGTACGGCGGTGAGGGCGCCGATGCCCGTGGCCAGTGCGAGCGCGGCTGCGCCCAGCACACGTGACCTTCTCATGTGTTCCATCCCCCAAGCGAAGCGGCGGGGGGTGGTCGCGGGTTCGCGCTCGCCGTGTCCCCCCAGCGCAAAATTCGGATCGTAGCAAAACGCGGCAGGGCCCCCGCGACCGGAGTCGTGGGGGCCCTGCCTGGGTCAGCTCAGCCGGGGTCAGCCGTTGCGCTTCCAGCGCGGCTTGTCCTCGCGGCGGCCGAAGCCGCCGGAGGGACGGTCGTCGCGGCGGAAGCCGCCACGGTCGCCACCGCGGTCACCGCGGTCGTCACGGTTGAAGCCACCCGACGGACGGTCGTCACGGCGGAAGCCGCCCGACGGACGGTCATCGCGGCGGAAGCCACCACGGTCGCCACCGCGGTCACCACGGTCGTCACGGTTGAAGCCACCCGACGGACGGTCGTCCCGACGGAAACCACCCGACGGACGGTCATCCCGGCGGAAGCCACCACGGTCGCCACCGCGGTCACCACGGTCGTCACGGTTGAAGCCACCCGACGGACGGTCATCGCGGCGGAAACCACCCGACGGACGGTCATCCCGGCGGAAACCGCCCGAGGGACGGTCGTCACGGCGGAAACCGCCCGAGGGACGGTCGTCGCGGCGGAAGCCGCCACGGTCGCCACCGCGGTCACCACGGTCACCGCGGTCGTCACGGCGGAAGCCGCCGCGGTCGCCCCGGTCGCCACCGCGGTTGTCACGGCGCTCGAAGTTGCCGCGGTCGTCGCGCTGGGCGCGGTTCTCCTCGCGGCGCTCCTGCGCGGCGATCTCGGCGGCAGCGGCAGCCGCAGCCGCCGCGACCTCGGCCTCGGCGGCCTCGGCCGCCTCGGCGACGGCGGCCTCCGGGTCCTCGCCCCGCTCACGCGCGGAACGGGCGACCAGGCGGTCGGCCTCCTCGCGCAGCTCGGCGGCGCGGCGGGTCAGGCGCTCGAGCTGCTTGGTGAGCTCGGCGACCTCGCGCTCGGCCTGCTTGGCGGCGTTGTTCGCGGAGTCGGCCTGGACCTCGGTCAGCGAACGCGCACCGGTGATCTCGGCGACCTCCGGCTCGAAGGCGCCGGCGCCCTGGACGATGTGGCGCGAGGCGTCGACGCCCGCGTCCTCCATCAGGCGGAAGATCTGGCGGCGCTGGTGCGGCAGCGCGAGGGAGACGACGACACCGGACTTGCCGGCACGGGCGGTGCGGCCCGAGCGGTGCAGGTAGTCCTTGTGGTCACCGGCCGGGTCCACGTTCAGGACCAGGTCGATGCCGTCGACGTGGATGCCTCGGGCGGCGACGTCGGTGGCGACGAGCGCGTTGACGTAGCCGTCCTTGAAGTCGGCGAGGACGCGGGTACGGGCGCCCTGCGTCATGCCGCCGTGCAGTGCGTCGGCCTTGACGCCGGCCTCGACGAGCTGCTCGGCGATGCGGTCGGCGCCCAGCTGGGTGCGGACGAAGATGATGGTGCGGCCCTTGCGGGCGGCGATGGCGGCCGTGACCGGCGCCTTGTCCTTCGGCTTCACGACGAGCACGTGGTGCGTCATGGTCGTGACGTTGCCCTGGGCGCTGTCGACCTCGTGCGTGACGGGGTTGGACAGGTAGCGCTTGACCAGGGTGCCGATCTCGTTCTCCATGGTGGCGGAGAAGAGCATGCGCTGGCCGCCGCCGGGGATCTGGTCGAGCAGCTCGGTGACCTCGGGCAGGAAGCCCAGGTCGGCCATCTGGTCGGCCTCGTCGAGGACCGCGACCTGGACGTTCTCCAGGGAGCAGGCACCGCGGTTGATGATGTCGCGCAGACGGCCCGGGGTGGCGACGAGGATGTCGACACCGCGCTCCAGAGCGTAGATCTGGTTGCTCATGGAGGTACCGCCGCAGACGACCTTCATCTTCAGGCCGAGGACGTCGCCGTACGGCTGGAGGGCGTCCGCGACCTGCATCGCGAGCTCGCGGGTCGGCGTCAGGATGATCGCGCGGGGCTTCTTCTTCTCGGTGTGGCCGCCGGCCAGCGTGGCCAGGGTCGGCAGACCGAAGGAGAGGGTCTTGCCGGAGCCGGTGCGGCCGCGGCCGAGGATGTCCTTGCCGGACAGGGCGTCCGGGATGGTCGCGGCCTGGATCGGGAAGGGGGTGGTGACACCGTTCTGGGCGAGCTTGCGCACGATGCCCTCGGGCAGACCCAGGTCAGCGAAGGTGATCGTGGGCTCGGCGTCGGCGTCGGCGTCTGCGTCTGCATCGGCGTCGAAGTCGTCGGTGGAGTCCTCGAAGGACCCGCCGTTCACGTCCGCCTCGAGGGCCTCGATGATTCCCTCGGCCTCAGCGGCCTCGATCGCCTCGGTGACCACGAGGGCCTCGGCGTCGATGAGCTCGTTGGAGTCGTTCTCGGGCATGACGGAACGGTCAGAACTGGAAATGGACATGCGAAATGCGAAACCTTCCGGAGTCTCGGCACGCGCCCAAACTCCGTGAATCGCAAATCGACCGCCTCAATGCGGTCAGCCACGGCTAGGGAGAGTACGCGCCACACGGCGCTCTTCGGATTCGGCGCCGGGCAATGGGATCAAACGATCTATAACCATACGCACCCTCCCCCGGGTCTGGCAAGTCGGTCCGGCAGAAACACCTCTGACCTGCCCAAATGCCCACACGGGGAGGGTGCGGCCGCAGCTGCTGGAGCCGCGGCCGACCGCCGCCGCCCCTAGACCTGGGGTGCCGGCTGGGTGGTGGGCTCCGGCTGCGGGCTCGACGCAGGCGGAGTGGGTTCCGTCACAGGGGGCGTCGGAATCGGCGGCTCCGGAGTCGGGCTCGCCGACTGCTGGCCGCCGCCGGAACCGCCCGGACCACCGGAACCCGAACCGCCGGAACCGCCCGTCGACGGCTCCTGGGGGCCCTGCCCGCCCGCGCCGCCGCCCGGTCCCGCCGACGGCGCGGGCACGACCGGCGCCCCGCTCGGCGCGCCCGGGCCGGGGGAGGCCCCCGTCGCGCCGGAGGCCTTGCCGTCCTCCTTGTGCCGGCCGTCCTGGCCCTGCGCACCGTCCTTCGCGCCGTGCCCGTTGCCGCGGATCCCGGAGCCCCGCCC
Source organism: Streptomyces amritsarensis (assembly GCF_001953875.1). GTDB lineage: Bacteria > Actinomycetota > Actinomycetes > Streptomycetales > Streptomycetaceae > Streptomyces > Streptomyces amritsarensis. Next base: position 16,927 of record NZ_MQUR01000110.1, on the reverse strand, counting down.
GGAGGCGGTACCCGCACCCGCCTCGGAGCCGGCGCGCCGGTCCGCCGCGGCGGACGGCCCCGGCTTCGCCGCGTCCTCGCCGACACTCATGCAGCCGGCCGTCGCCGCGACCGCGAGAGCGGTGACGGCCAGTCGGAGGGAAGCGGACAACTGGCGCACGGGGGCACCTCCGGAGCCTGGGGACGAGAGGCCCGCAGGAGCGGGTCGATGTGCCCAACTCCCTTTGCCCCGTAAGGGACACGCCCTCAGGCGAACAGTTGTCGCGCCACCTGTGAGCCGAGGTGCACCGCGCCCAGCCCGACCAGCACCGACAGCGCGACGTTCGCCGCGGCCAGAAAGCCCCACCCGCGCTCGGCCAGCCGCAGCGTCTCGTAGGAGAACGTCGAGTACGTGCTCAGCGCCCCGCACAGCCCGGGCCCCAGCAGCAGCACCGCCCACGAGGGGGCGGCCCCGGACAGTGCCGCGCCGGCCAGCGCCCCCAGCACCAGGCAGGCGGCCGCGTTCACGACGAAGGTCCCCCACGGGAAGACCGAATCGTGGCGCCGCTGCACCGCACGGTCCGTCAGGTAGCGCAGCGGCGCACCGACGACCGCGCCCGCCACCACGAACAGCCAGTTCACCGGGCCACCCGCGCCGTCCCCGGCCGCGCCCCCCGGCCCCGCACGGCGAGCCGCGTCGCCGAGGCCGCCGCCCAGACCGCGCCCAGCGCGGCCACCACCGTGAGCCCCGCGTAGGCCAGCGCGGAGCGCGCCTCCCCGTCGTCCAGGAGCCGCGAGAAGTCCAGCGCGTAGGTCGAGAAGGTGGTGAAGCCGCCGAGCACGCCGACCCCGGCGAAGGGCCGCAGCAGCGGATGCGGCGCCGCCCTCCCGCCCTCACTGATCAGCACCATGAGCACGCCGATCAGCGCGCACCCGGAGGCGTTGATCCACAGGGTCGCCCACGGGAACGCCCCCGGCGCCGCCGGCCAGAGCAGGGAGATCCCGTAGCGCGCCGAGGCCCCGACGGCACCGCCCGCGGCCACCGCCGCGAGCACCCGGCCCTGCGGCTCGGCCCGCTGCGCGGGCACGTGCAGGTCGACGTCCGGGTCGATCGCCTCGGCGCCGGGGTCGGCCCGGGAGCCCCTTCGGCTCACCCGTACCCCAGCGCGTGCAGTCGCTCGTCGTCGATCCCGAAGTGGTGGGCGATCTCGTGCACCACGGTGACCTCCGTCTCCGCGACCACGCTCTCCCGGTCCTCGCACATCCGCAACGTGGGATTGCGGTAGATGGTGATCCGGTCCGGCAGCACCCCGGCGTACCACTCGCCGCGGTCCGTCAGCGGGGTCCCCTCGTAGAGCCCCAGCAGCTCCGGATCGTCGGCGGGCGGCTCGTCCTCGACGAAGACCGCCACGTTGTCCATCAGCCGCGTCAGCTCCGGCGGGATCCGGTCCAGGGCCTCTGCGACAAGCTCCTCGAACTCCTCGCGCGTCATCTCCAGCACCGGGCCATTGTCCCTCCGGGGGAAACCGTTTTGGCGATAGCTCCCCGGATCCCATATGCTTCTCACGTCCCCGACGCGCTGGAAAGCGCCCAGGCGGGCCTTTAGCCCTCATCGTCTAGTGGCCCAGGACGCCGCCCTTTCAAGGCGGTAGCACGGGTTCGAATCCCGTTGGGGGTACGCATTACCGTGTGCAAGACTTTGTCTCGCACACTGCAAGGTCCTGTGGAGCAGTTGGTTAGCTCGCCACCCTGTCAAGGTGGAGGTCGCGGGTTCAAGTCCCGTCAGGATCGCTGAGGCCGGAAACGGTCTCGTGGCTGGGTAGCTCAGTTGGTACGAGCGATCGCCTGAAAAGCGATAGGTCGCCGGTTCGACCCCGGCCCCAGCCACCACCAGGAAGGCCCCGTCCATCGGACGGGGCCTTCTGTGGTTACTCCGGCGCCTCCTCCGCCCGGGCCCGGCGGCGCCACTGCACCAGGCCGAAGACCGCCGCCCCCACGGCGACCAGCGCCAGCAGCGCCCCGTCCGGCACCGCGTCCGCGAGCGACCGCACCCGCTGCTCCACCGCGAACGAGTCGTCCACGTCCAGCAGCCCCGGCAGCGCGCTCGCCCCGTCGTAGACGAGGAACAGCACGCCCAGGGTGATGAAGAACAGCCCGGACAGCAGCGAGGTGGTGTGCAGCTCGCGGCCGCCGACGCGGAAGGCCCGGCCGCGCAGCCAGCGCCGCCGGCCCAGATCGAACCGCTCCCACAGCAGGGCCATCACGAAGAGCGGCACGGCCATCCCCAGCGCGTAGACCGCCAGCAGCAGGCCGCCGTACACCGGGCTCCCGCTGACCGCCGCGACCGTCAGGACGCTGCCCAGGATCGGGCCGGCGCAGAAACCGGCCAGCCCGTAGACCGCGCCGAGCGCGTACACGGACAGGGCGGTCGTCGGCCGGATCCGCCCGGACAGCTCCGAGATCCGCTTCGAGGCGAAGCCCAGGCCCAGGATCTGCGCCGCTCCCAGGGCGATGATCAGCCAGCCGCCGGCGAGGACCAGCTGGTCGCGGTTGCTGTGGAAGAACCGCCCCGCGTACGAGCCGGCCGCCCCCAGCGGCACGAGGGTGCTCGCCAGGCCCGCGTAGAAGATCCCGGTGCGGGCCAGCAGGCGTGAGGCGGAGTCGATCGAGTACGCGAAGAAGGCCGGCAGGAGCAGCGCACTGCACGGGCTGAGCAGCGCGAGGAGGCCGCCCAGCAGGGCGGCCAGGTATCCGATGTCGGTCACTGCTGCGCCGCCGCCTCGGCCTGGGCGATGGCGGCGGTGAAGGCGCCGAGCGGCTGGGCCCCGGCGATCGGACGGCCGTTGACCAGGAAGGACGGGGTGGAGGTGACGCCGATGCGGTAGCCCTCCTCCTGGTCCTTCTTCAGGGCCGCCGCGGCCTGCTCCCCGGCCAGGTCGGCCTTGAAGCGCTCCAGGTCGGGGACCCCCGCCTCGCGGGCCAGCTCCAGCAGCCGCGGCTCGGCGAAGCCCTTCTCCTTGGAGCCGTCGGCGTACGCGGCCGCGTGGAAGGCGGCGAACCGGTCCTGCTGCCCGGCGGCCCAGGCGGCCTTGGCGGCCGCCTCCGATTCCGCGCCGAAGATCGGGAAGTTGCGCCACTCGATGCGCAGGGTGCCGTTGTCGACGTACTTCTTCACCAGCTCGGGCTCGGTGTCCCGGGCGAACTTGCCGCAGTAGCCGCACTTGAAGTCGGAGTACTCGATGAGCACGACGGGCGCGTCCGCGCGGCCGAGGGCGAGCTTGTCGCCGGGCTCCCGGCGGGCCAGGGCCCGGAGCGCGGCGGAGGTGTCGCTGCGGGGCGCGGCGGCCGGCGCGGAGCCGGCGGATCCCGCGTCCTTGTCGGCGGGGGCGGTGGCCTGCCAGGAGACGAGGCCGAGGGTGACGGCGGCGAGGGCGACCCCCGCGGAGATCAGCAGGGGCTTCGCGGCGGACTTCGGGCGGGCGCCGCCGTTGGGCCGGGGCCGGGGCTTCGGCTTCGGGCCGGCGTGGGGGTCGGCCTGGGGGTCGGTCGTGGGATCGGGCTTCGACGAGGACATACGGGTGCTCCAGCGATGCGGGTGGTGAGGCGGACCGGGCGTGGACCGCTCCTAGAGCCGCATCACGGACAGCTCCACCGGACCGGGCGCCGGCCGGTCGGGACCGCGTACGGGGACCCGCACGGGCGGCGACGCGTACGGCCGGGCCTCCGCCGGCGCCGGCCGGGCCGGCGGGACCTGCGCGTGCTCGCCCCCGGCGCGCGGGGGGACGGCGGGTGTGCCGCCGTGGCCGGGGCGCGCGGGGGCGCAGGAGGGGCCGCCGCCCGCGACCACCGGATCGGCGTGCGGTGCTTCGCCGGCCGCGGGGGCCGCGGTCGGGGCCGCAGGCTGCACCGGGGCCGGGGGCGGCAGTGCGGCGCGGCCGGCCGCGGAGAACGCGGTCCGGGCCGCGACGGGCGCGGCACCCGGCAGAAACGGTCCGGCAGCGGCGGGGGCCGTCCCGCCCAGCAGCACCGCCAGGACAGCGAGCACGGCGCAGCCGAAGAGGCGGGGGCGGGACAAGGTGGGCTGCCTCTCACTCGTGCGGCCGAGGGACTCGTCCCGAAATGGTACGGGTCCACCCGACAAATGCGTTCGCCACCCGGAGGGCCCAGGTGAGATCCTCGATCAGGTATGTCTACTTCCTTCGCCGCCCTGCAGACGCTTCTCGGTGAGATCTCCCTCCGTGACGCGCACCGCCTCGGCCGCCGCCTCGAAGGCGCCCGCCGCATCCGCAAGCCCGAGGCCAAGCAGGCCGTGCTCGACGAGATCGCCGCGGAGGCCGCGAAGGCCGCCGAGCGACTGGCCGGCCGTGCCTCGCGGATGCCGGAGGTCACGTATCCCGAGAACCTGCCCGTCAGCCAGAAGAAGGACGAGATCGCCGAGGCGATACGCGACCACCAGGTCGTGATCGTCGCGGGCGAGACCGGCTCCGGCAAGACCACGCAGATCCCCAAGATCTGCATGGAGCTGGGGCGCGGCGTCCGGGGCATGATCGGGCACACCCAGCCCCGCCGGATCGCCGCCCGCACGGTCGCGGAGCGCATCGCCGAGGAGCTGAGGTCCGAGATCGGGCAGACCGTCGGCTGGAAGGTCAGGTTCACCGACCAGGTGGACCAGGACGCGACCTTCGTGAAGCTGATGACGGACGGCATCCTGCTCGCCGAGATCCAGACGGACCGCGAGCTGCGCGCCTACGACACGATCATCATCGACGAGGCGCACGAGCGGTCCCTGAACATCGACTTCCTGCTCGGCTACCTGGCGACGCTGCTGCCCAAGCGGCCCGACCTCAAGGTGGTCATCACCTCGGCGACGATCGACCCGGAGCGCTTCTCCCGCCACTTCGGCGACGCCCCGATCGTCGAGGTCAGCGGCCGCACGTACCCGGTGGAGGTCCGCTACCGGCCGCTCCTCGAAGAGGATTCCGAGGACTCCGACCGCGACCAGATCACCGCGATCTGCGACGCCGTCGACGAGCTCCAGGCCGAGGGCCCCGGCGACATCCTGGTCTTCCTCTCCGGCGAGCGCGAGATCCGCGACACGGCGGACGCGCTCATCAAGAAGAAGCTGCGCTTCACCGAGGTCCTCCCCCTCTACGCCCGCCTCTCGCACGCCGAGCAGCACCGGGTCTTCCAGCAGCACACGGGCCGCCGGATCGTCCTGGCCACGAACGTCGCCGAGACCTCGCTCACCGTCCCCGGCATCAAGTACGTGATCGACCCGGGCAACGCCCGGATCTCCCGCTACAGCCACCGCACCAAGGTGCAGCGGCTGCCGATCGAGCGGATCTCGCAGGCCAGCGCCAACCAGCGCAAGGGCCGCTGCGGCCGTACCAGCGACGGCATCTGCATCCGGCTGTACTCCGAGGACGACTTCAACGCCCGCCCCGAGTTCACCGACGCCGAGATCCTGCGCACGAACCTGGCCTCCGTCATCCTCCAGATGACCGCCGCCGGCCTCGGTGAGATCGAGAAGTTCCCCTTCATCGACCCGCCGGACCACCGCAACATCCGCGACGGCGTGCAGCTCCTCCAGGAGCTCGGGGCGCTGGACCCGGCCGAGAAGGATCCGAAGAAGCGCCTGACGCAGATGGGCCGCAAGCTGTCCCAGCTGCCCGTCGACCCGCGGCTGGCCCGCATGGTCATCGAGGCCGACAAGAACAACTGCGTCCGCGAGGTCATGGTCATCGCGGCGGCCCTGTCCATCCAGGACCCGCGCGAGCGGCCCTCGGACAAGCAGACCCAGGCCGACCAGAACCACGCCCGCTTCAAGGACGAGACCAGCGACTTCCTGTCGTTCCTGAACATGTGGCGCTACGTCCGGGAGCAGCAGAAGGAGCGCGGCTCCTCGTCCTTCCGCCGGATGTGCAAGCAGGAGTACCTGAACTTCCTGCGGATCCGCGAGTGGCAGGACATCTACTCGCAGCTGCGCACGGTCGCCAAGAGCATGGGCATCCACGTCAACGAGGCCGACGCCCCCGAGCAGGTCGTCCACGTCTCGCTGCTGGCAGGTCTCCTCTCGCACATCGGGCTCAAGGACACCGACAAGAACGAGTACCTGGGCGCCCGGTCGGCGAAGTTCGCGATCTTCCCCGGCTCGTCGCTGTTCAAGAAGCAGCCGAAGTTCGTGATGTCGGCCGAGCTGGTGGAGACCTCGCGGCTGTGGGCCCGGGTGAACGCCAAGGTCGAGCCCGAGTGGGTGGAGCCGCTGGCGCAGCACCTGATCAAGCGCACCTACAGCGAGCCGCACTGGGAGAAGGACCAGGCGGCCGTGATGGCGTACGAGAAGGTGACGCTGTACGGCGTGCCGATCGTCGCCCAGCGGAAGATCAACTACGGCCGGATCGACCCCGAGGTCTCGCGCGAGCTGTTCATCCGCAACGCGCTGGTCGAGGGCGACTGGCGCACCCACCACAAGTTCTACGCCGACAACCGCAAGCTCCTCACCGAGGTGGAGGAGCTGGAGAACCGGGCGCGGCGCCGCGACATCGTGGTGGACGACGAGACCCTCTTCGACTTCTACGACCAGCGGATCCCCGAGCACGTGGTGTCCGGGGCGCACTTCGACTCGTGGTGGAAGCACAAGAAGCGCGACGAGCCGGAACTGCTCGACTTCGAGCGGGAGATGCTCCTCACGGAGAAGGCGGCCGGGGTCACCAAGGCCGACTATCCGGACTCCTGGCGGCAGGGGCAGCTGAAGTTCCGCGTGACCTACCAGTTCGAGCCGGGCGCGGACGCGGACGGCGTGACCGTCCACATCCCGCTCCAGGTGCTGAACCAGGTCACCGACGAGGGCTTCGACTGGCAGATCCCGGGCCTGCGCGAGGAGGTCGTCACCGAGCTGATCCGCTCGCTGCCCAAGCCGATCCGCCGGCACTACGTGCCCGCGCCCAACTACGCGGGCCGGTTCCTGGCCACGGCCGTGCCGCTGCAGGAGCCGCTGCCGGTGACGCTGGCGCGCGAGCTCCAGCGCATGGTCGGGGTGCCGGTGTCGGCCGAGGACTTCGACCTGACCCGTATCCCGGACCACCTGAAGATCACCTTCCGGATCGTCGACGAGCGACGCCGCAAGATCGCCGAGGACAAGGACCTGGAGGCCCTGCGGCTCAGGCTGAAGCCCAAGGCCCGCCAGGCCCTCTCCCAGGCCGCCGCGGCCACCGCCGAGCGGGCGGGCGGGGAGTCGGTGGAGCGCACCGGCCTGACCGACTGGACCATCGGGTCCCTGAGCAAGGTCTTCGAGACCCGGCGGGCGGGTCAGCCGGTGAAGGCGTACCCGGCGCTCGTGGACGAGGGCGCGAGCGTCTGCGTACGGCTCTTCGACACCGAGGCCGAGCAGCAGCAGGCGATGTGGCTGGGCACCCGCCGGCTCATCCTGCTGAACATCCCCGTGAACCCGGCGAAGTTCGCCTCGGACCACCTCACCAACCAGCAGAAGCTGGCCCTCTCCAGGAACCCGCACGGCTCCATCCAGGCGCTGTTCGACGACTGCGCGACCGCGGCGGCCGACAAGCTCATCGCCGACCACGGGGGCCCGGCGTGGGACGAGGCGGGCTTCCGCAAGCTCTACGAGGCCGTCCGCGCCGACCTGGTGGACACCACCATCCGCGCGGTGAACCAGGTGCAGCAGGTGCTGGCCGCCTGGCAGGCCTGTGAACGGCGGCTGAAGGCCACCTCCAGCCTCGCGCTGGTCGCGAACCTCCAGGACGTCAGGACGCAGCTGGAGGCCCTGGTGCCGGCCGGCTTCGTGACGCTCACCGGGCTGCGCAGGCTGCCGGACCTGATGCGCTACCTGGTGGCGGCGGACCGGCGGCTCCAGCAGATGCCCACGGGCGTCCAGCGCGACACGACGCGCATGGAGAAGGTCCACGAGATGCAGGACGAGTACGCCTGGCTGCTGGAGCAGCTGCCGAAGGGACGGCCCGTCCCGGCAGCCGTCACGGACATCCGCTGGATGATCGAGGAGCTGCGCGTCAGCTACTTCGCGCACGCGCTCGGCACGGCCTACCCGATCTCCGACAAGCGGATCGTGAAGGCGGTGGACGCAGCCGCCCCCTGATCGGTTCGACCGCACCCCCTGAGCTGCTGTACAGTCTGATTCGCAGCCGCCGCCGAGTGGCCGCGAATCAAGGTCCTGTGGAGCAGTTGGTTAGCTCGCCACCCTGTCAAGGTGGAGGTCGCGGGTTCAAGTCCCGTCAGGATCGCAACAACGTCAGGGCCCGTATCCCCCCGGGGATACGGGCCCTGACGCGTTGGCGGACACCTCCGCCCGGGCCGGTTGGGGGACTCCGGCCGCCCGACCGCCGGGCACGGCGCGTGCGCGGGCCGCTCCGCGGCTCCCGAAGACGCCTCCCGGATTCCTGCCCCACGCCTCCCGGGGCTTTCGCCGCCTTCCCGCCCGCCGTCTTCCTGCCTCGCCGACCATGCACGCGGACGGGCTCGCCCCTTCGGCGGGGAATCCCCCGTTCGCATGATGCCCACCGCCACGCACTTCCCCATTACGGGGTGCATTGCCGGATATACAAGAGTGATCATCTGTGACGGGTGTCACCGCATGAGTTTTTCGGACTCACACTTTTATCGCATCCATACGCCCGCTCGATTTAATATGTGCAATGGTACCCACCCGGCAAGGCCACCCGCCGGACTCCCCGCACCCCCCTGACCTGGGCATAAAAAGATCGCGCTGGACCCGGCGGAGTCCAGCGCGATCAAACGACCCGAGAACCTGTTGGGGCAGGCCCGGGCCGTACGAAGCAATGTGGGTTTTCATCGGATTGGGGGATCCGATACAGACCCGTTTAAAGCGGGGTGTTTACGCGACCTCAGGCCTCGCTGCGCTGCTGCGGAATTCCCGCCAGCAGTGCGCGAACCTCGGCCTCGCGGTACCGGCGGTGCCCACCCAGGGTGCGGATGGACGTGAGCTTGCCAGCCTTGGCCCAGCGGGTGACCGTCTTCGGGTCCACGCGGAACATCGTGGCAACCTCAGCCGGGGTCAGCAGCGGCTCGGCATCAGGGGTGCGAGCGGTCATGAGCGGCCTCCTCGGGAGAACCGAACCATCTCGGTTCTTTCCTCTAAATTCTGCACCTTGGCCCGCGTTGCCCGAAATGGACATACGCGGGCCGAGTCGGTTATAGGACGAACGGCTTGTCCTCGGCACTACAACTACACCATCCGTCCAGCCTCGACGGCCAAACCGACGGAATTGCCCTCCGAGGTGTTCATCAGCGGCGGAAGCCCGATGGACCGTCCCATAACGGACAGTCACCCCACTGTGACGATCAGTCACAGAGCGATCAGGAGTCGTCAGACCCCCCGTAGAGTGCAATGCCGAGCATTCCGCCCTTAGTTGGGCGGAAGGAACCCTCCCCGGACTCCTTGTCCTATTTTGGCACGAGGGTAGGGGAAGGGCGCAAGGGTGTGGTTAGTGCGGTCCGTCACGCTTGGGCCAATGGCCCGTATCGGGACGTAGGTCCTGGCACTACGTCCCAAATGCCACACTCAGGCCTCTGATCAGCCAGTTTTGACCGAACGACCGATACGCGGCGGTACGTACGGACCCCTGAAAGGTGAAACCAGCCACACCGGCGACTTTCAGCCTAATTCGCGAAAAGTCGCTCCCGGACCGCCCGCCACCGCTCCGCGAGGCCCCCGTACGTCTCCGCCGCGCTCTCCGCGTCCCCCGCCCGCAGGGCCTCGATGCCCGCCGCGAGGTCACCCGCCGAACGGTCTGCCGCGAGCCGGTCCGCCGGCAGGGCGTGCACCAGCCCGCCGTAGTCCAGCTCGACCATCGAGCGCGGATGGAACTCCTCCAACCAGCTCCCCACCTCCACCAGGCCCTCGGCGAGCATCCCGTACCCCTCCGCGGCACGCAGCGTCCGCAGGGCCCGGGCGAGGCGCCGGCGCGCCTGCACCATGGGCGTCCGGTAGCGCAGCCGCTCCCCCGGCACGTACTCCCGCTCCTCGTCCGCGACCAGCACGAACCAGCGCAGCGGGATCTGCCACACCCCCGTACGGATCCACGGGCGCGCGTCCGGGTTCCGCTCGCGCCAGCGCTCGTACTCCTCGGCCGCCCGCCGACGCGCCCCCGGCGGCAGCGCCGCGTCCAGCACCGGACGCGGGAACTGCTCGACCAGCTCCTCCAGCGCCAGCCAGCCGCGCAGCCGGGTGCGCCACGGGCAGACCAGCAGGACCCCGTCGACCTCCGCGGTGAACGCGTCGGCACTCTCCTGCGCCGGCACCCCCACCAGGGGGACCCGCACCAAGTCGGCCAGCGACCGGTGCAGTTCGTCCTGGGCGGTCGGTGCGCTCCCGCGCCGGGCGTACTGCGCCCAGTGCGTGCGCTCCGGCTCCGCGAAAGCGGCCAGGGGTTCGTAGACGCGCAGGTAGGAGGCGTACGGGACGGCCGGCGCCGAGCGCGCGGAGGGCAGCAGGGGATCGGGGGATTCGGTCACGTTCTCGTACTCCCCTCTTCCGGGGTCGCCTTCACCTCCGGCCCAGTGTTCGCGGGGCCCGGACCGCCCTCGTACACCGAGAGTGTTTCGATCCCCGGACAGGACATCCCCATCCGGCCCACAGGTCTTACTCTGCTCCCAGCACGTCCTCCCCCACCCGCAGGGGGGCGTCTTCCCGCCGCATCTCTTCCATGGGAGTCACCACCGTGACCGAAATGACCGACGGCGTCCTGCACACCCTGTTCCGCACGGAGCAGGGCGGCCACGAGCAAGTCGTGCTGTGCCAGGACCGAGCCACCGGCCTGAAAGCCGTCATCGCGATCCACTCCACCGCCCTGGGCCCCGCCCTCGGTGGTACGCGTTTCCACGCCTACGCCTCCGACGAGGAGGCCGTGCGCGACGCCCTCAACCTCTCGCGCGGCATGTCGTACAAGAACGCCATGGCCGGTCTCGGCCTCGGTGGCGGCAAGGCCGTGATCATCGGTGACCCCGACGTCATCAAGACCGAGGAGCTCCTGGAGGCCTACGGCCGCTTCGTGGAGTCCCTCGGCGGCCGCTACGTGACTGCCTGCGACGTCGGCACCTTCGTCGCCGACATGGACGTCGTCGCCCGTGAGACCCGCTGGGCCACCGGCCGCTCCCCCGAGAACGGCGGCGCCGGCGACTCCTCGGTGCTCACCGCCTACGGCGTCTTCCAGGGCATGCGCGCCTCCGCCCAGCACCTGTGGGGCGACCCGACCCTGCGCGGCCGCAAGGTCGGCGTCGCGGGTGTCGGCAAGGTCGGCCACTACCTGGTGGAGCACCTGCTCGAGGACGGCGCCGAGGTCGTCATCACCGACGTCCGCCAGGAGTCGGTGCAGCGCATCCTCGACAAGCACCCGGGCAAGGTCACCGCGGTCGCCGACACGGACGCCCTGATCCGTGTCGAGGGCCTCGACATCTACGCCCCGTGCGCGCTCGGCGGCGCCCTGAACGACGAGACGGTCCCGGCCCTCACCGCCACGATCGTGTGCGGCGCGGCCAACAACCAGCTCGCCCACCCGGGCATCGAGAAGGACCTCGCGGACCGCGGCATCCTCTACGCCCCGGACTACGTGGTCAACGCGGGCGGGGTCATCCAGGTCGCCGACGAGCTGCACGGCTTTGACTTCGACCGGTGCAAGGTGCAGGCCACGAAGATCTTCGACACCACGCTGGAAATCTTCGCTCGTGCGAAGGCGGACGGCATTCCGCCGGCCGCCGCGGCCGACCGGATCGCCGAGCAGCGCATGGCCGACGGCCGTCGGACCCTGCCGGTGACGGCCTCCTAAGGGCCCGTCGCGGGGCCCGCCGGGGTGCGGCGAGACGGAACTCACTGCACTTCGGCGGGTCGCCCGCCAGGAAAGGGTTAAAATCGCAGCTGACCAGCGAGGACGGGGCGCCTTGTTGGTTCTGCACCGGGGCGCGTCATGCGGGCGGCGTACCGTATGGCCGCGGAAGCAGGTACCGTTAAACCCCTACGGACGGTCTCTCCACGGAGAGCCCGCTCCGAACCATGAACGCGTGTCAGACTCTGGGGCCGTCGAGCCCCGTCACCGAGGGGGTCGAGCCATGGGGCGCGGCCGGGCAAAGGCCAAGCAGACGAAGGTCGCCCGCCAGCTGAAGTACAGCAGCGGCGGGACTGACTTGTCGCGTCTGGCCAACGAGCTGGGCGCATCGACCGCGGAACCGCTGCCTGTCAGCGAGCCGGTCGAGGTAGACGACGACGAGCTGGACGAGGACGACCCGTACGCTCGGTACGCGGACCTCTACAACAGCGATGACGACGACGAGGACGACGAGTCCGGTCCGTCGGCACAGCGTCGCGGCGCTTGACGCCCTGAGGCGTCTGCACGACACGTCAAAGACTGAAACCCGGTCCAGGGCATAGCCCCGGGCCGGGTTTCAGTGCTGCTCAGCGCTCGTAGGAACCGGTGAGGGTCGCACCCTCGGTGTGGTCACCGCGGTCCAGGATCTCGCCCGCGACCCAGGCGTCGACGCCCCGGTCGGCCAGCGCGGTCAGCGCCACGTCCACCGACTCGGCGGGCACGACGGCCATCATGCCGACGCCCATGTTCAGGGTCTTCTCCAGCTCCAGCTGCTCCACCTGACCGGCCTTGCCGACCAGGTCGAAGACCGCGCCGGGGGTCCAGGTCGAACGGTCGACCGCGGCGTGCAGGTGGTCCGGGATCACCCGGGCCAGGTTGGCCGCGAGACCGCCGCCGGTGATGTGCGAGTAGGCGTGCACCTCGGCCGTCCGGGTGAGGGCCAGGCAGTCCAGCGAGTAGATCTTGGTGGGCTCCAGGAGCTCCTCGCCGAGGGTCCGGCCGAGCTCCTCCACATGGCGGTCGAGGGACATGCCGGCACGGTCGAAGAGGACGTGGCGGACCAGCGAGTACCCGTTCGAGTGAAGGCCGGACGAAGCCATCGCGATGACGGCGTCACCCGTACGGATGCGATCCGCACCGAGCAGGCGGTCGTACTCGACGACACCGGTGCCGGCGCCCGCCACGTCGAAGTCGTCCGGGCCCAGCAGGCCGGGGTGCTCGGCGGTCTCGCCGCCCACCAGGGCGCAGCCGGCGAGGACACAGCCCTCGGCGATGCCCTTGACGATGGCGGCGACACGCTCGGGGTGCACCTTGCCGACGCAGATGTAGTCGGTCATGAAGAGCGGCTCGGCGCCGCAGACGACGATGTCGTCCATGACCATCGCGACCAGGTCGTGGCCGATGGTGTCGTACACGCCCATCTGGCGGGCGATGTCCACCTTGGTGCCGACCCCGTCGGTGGCGGAGGCGAGCAGCGGGCGCTCGTACCGCTTGAGGGCGGAGGCGTCGAAGAGGCCGGCGAAACCGCCGAGGCCGCCGAGGACCTCGGGGCGCTGCGTCTTCTTCACCCACTCCTTCATCAGCTCGACGGCGCGGTCTCCCGCTTCGATGTCGACGCCCGCGGCTGCGTAGCTGGCACCGGTGGTCTTCTCTGTCATGACAGGAGAGAGCTTTCGTGTCGTTACTGCGGTTGGTGCGGGGCCCTGGGAAAAGCCTGAAAGACAGGGCCCCGCGCAGGTCGAGCCGGGGACTCTACGGGCGGCGGAGCGCGTCGGCGGCGTCCGTGCCGCCGGCCAGCTCGGTCTCCAGGAGCTGCTTGCCGAGGAGCTGCGGGTCCGGGAGCTCCATCGGGTACTCGCCGTCGAAGCAGGCACGGCAGAGGTTGGGCTTCTGGATCGTCGTCGCCTCGATCATCGAGTCGAGCGAGATGTAGGAGAGGGAGTCGGCACCCAGCGACGTGGCGATCTCGTCGACCGTCATGCCGTTGGCGATCAGCTCGGCCCGGGTGGCGAAGTCGATGCCGAAGAAGCACGGCCACTTCACCGGCGGCGAGGAGATCCGGATGTGGACCTCGGCCGCGCCGGCCTCGCGGAGCATCTTGACCAGGGCGCGCTGGGTGTTGCCGCGGACGATCGAGTCGTCCACGACCACCAGGCGCTTGCCCCGGATGACTTCCTTGAGGGGGTTGAGCTTCAGGCGGATGCCGAGCTGGCGGATCGTCTGCGACGGCTGGATGAAGGTCCGGCCGACGTAGGCGTTCTTGACCAGGCCCGATCCGTACGGAATCCCACTGGCCTCGGCGTATCCGACCGCGGCGGGCGTGCCGGATTCCGGCGTCGCTATCACCAGGTCGGCCTCGACCGGGGCTTCCTTGGCCAGGCGCCGGCCCATCTCGACACGCGAGAGGTAGACGTTGCGGCCGGCGATGTCGGTGTCCGGGCGCGCCAGGTAGACGTACTCGAAGACACAGCCCTTGGGCTTCGCTTCCGCGAATCGGGAGGTGCGCAGACCGTTCTCGTCGATGGCGACGAGTTCACCCGGCTCGACCTCGCGGACGAAGCTGGCGCCGCAGATGTCGAGGGCGGCGGTCTCGCTCGCCACCACCCAGCCGCGCTCCAGGCGGCCGAGGACCAGCGGGCGGATGCCCTGCGGGTCACGGGCGGTGTAGAGGGTCCCCTCGTCCATGAACACCAGCGAGAAGGCGCCCTTGACCTTCGGGAGCACCACGCGGGCGGACTCCTCGATGGTCAGCGGCTTGCCGTCCGCGTCCACCTGGCCGGCCAGCAGGGCCGTGACCAGGTCGGTGTCGTTGGTGGCGGCCACCTGGGTGGCACGGCCGTCCTGACGGGGGAGGTCGGCGACCATCTCGGCGAGCTCGGCGGTGTTCACCAGGTTGCCGTTGTGTCCCAGGGCCAGGGAGCCGTGGGCGGTCGCGCGGAAAGTGGGCTGCGCGTTCTCCCACACGGACGCACCGGTGGTCGAATAGCGGGCGTGACCGACCGCGATATGACCTTGGAGCGAACCGAGGGAGGTTTCGTCGAAGACCTGGGAAACGAGGCCCATGTCCTTGAAGACGAGGATCTGGGAACCGTTGCTCACAGCGATTCCCGCGGACTCTTGTCCACGGTGCTGCAGCGCATACAGTCCGAAGTAGGTGAGCTTGGCGACCTCTTCACCCGGAGCCCAGACACCGAAGACGCCGCAAGCGTCCTGGGGGCCCTTTTCGCCGGGGAGCAGGTCGTGGTTGAGTCGTCCATCACCACGAGGCACGCTCCCGAGTGTAGGCGAGATCGACCACTGGTCCGAATTGGGGACGGCCGGGAAATGTCACAGCACAGAGGGTGACGGGACGCCTCCGTCTCGGTATTCGGATCACCTTGTTGACAGCTACGAAGGCATTCGTACAGGCTCTCGGCCCATGCAGCCTCTCGGTGACCGCGACGTCACCCTCGTCGAGCGCCGGCACGTGGACCTGGTCCGTGTCGCGAGCGCCATCTGTCCCTGCTGCGCGTAGTCACAACTCTTCTTCTCCTTTTCCCTTTTCCGCTCCGCCCCGCCCTGCTCCGCCGTGCCGCGCGCCGTCCCGCGCCCCGCCCGGAGCCGGCCGGCGGACCGTGCCCTGGAGTACCTGTGTCTTCGTACGAGAACAAGCTGTCCCGGCGTGCCTTCACCGGCGCTGTCGGCGTGGCCGCGGCGGCCACCGCCGCAGGCCTGGGAGCCGCCCCCGCCCAGGCGGCCGGGACCCCGTCGGGGGGTCCTTCCGAGCGGGAGTTCCGAGCCTCCCGGGGCCGGCCGTCCCGCCGGCCGAACATCCTGTTCATCCTCGGTGACGACCTGGGCTGGGCCGACCTCTCCGCGTACGGCTCCCCGCACATCAGGACCCCCCACCTGGACCGGCTGGCCCGCCAGGGCGTCCGCTTCACCGACGCCTACGCGGGCTCCGCCACCTGCTCGCCGACCCGGTTCAGCCTCTACACCGGCCGCTACCCGGCCCGGACCAGGGGCGGGCTCGCCGAGCCGACAAGTCCGTCGGCCTGGAACCCACCCACCCGACGCTGGCCTCGCTGCTGCAGGCGTCCGGGTACGCCACCGCGCTGATCGGCAAGTGGCACGCCGGCCACCTGCCCGACTACAGCCCGACGAAGTCCGGCTGGGAGGAGTTCTTCGGCAACTTCGGCGGCGCCCTGGAGTACTACTCCAAGCTGGGCCTGGGCGGCGAGTACGACCTCTACGAGGGCGACGCCGAGTACAAGGACCTGCGCTACTACACCCGGATCATCACCGAGCGGGCGAGCGAGTACGTCTCCCGCGACCACCACGGCAGGCCCTGGCTGCTGAACCTGAACTTCACCACCCCGCACTGGCCGTGGACAGCCGAGGGGGACACCGAGCAGAGCGCCGAGATCGTCCGGCGCATCAAGGCGGGTGACAGGCGCGCCCTGTGGCACCAGGACGGCGGCTCGGTGGAGAAGTACAAGGAGATGGTCGAGGACCTCGACCGGTCGGTCGGCGAGGTGCTGACGGCACTGAAGCGCTCCGGCCAGGAGGAGCACACCGTCGTGGTGTTCTCCAGCGACAACGGCGGGGAGCGCTTCTCCTACAACTGGCCGCTGTCGGGCAACAAGGCCTCCCTCCAGGAGGGCGGCATCCGGGTGCCGAACATCGTGCGCTGGCCCGCCCGGCTGGACGGCGGGCAGGTCAGCCGCGTCCCGGTGTTCAGCCCGGACTGGACCGCCACCCTGCTGGAGGTGGCCGGGGCCCGCCCGCACCCGGCCTACCCGCTGGACGGCGTCAGCCTGGCCGGATACCTGCTGCGCGGCGAGAGGCCCGTCGAGCGGGACCTGTTCTGGCGGGTCCGCGGGGAACGGGCGCTGCGCCGCGGCAACTGGAAGTACTACCGCGGGAAGTCGGGCCGCGACCAGCTGTTCGACCTGGCCGGGGACATCCGGGAACAGGCCGACAAGGCCGCCGTGGAACCCGCCCGGCTGGCGGAGCTGCGCGCGGCCTGGGAGGCCGTGGACGCGGGGCTGCTGCCCTACCCGGCGTGAGCCCGCCGGGGCGGGCGGCCCGTGGTCCGGCCGCCCGCCCCGGCGGCCC
>NZ_MQUR01000037.1 GCF_001953875.1 Streptomyces amritsarensis | reverse complement strand
GTTCGAACCCTTCGACTTCACGTAGCCGTTGATCGACGGCGAGGCGCCGATGAAACCGATGTCGAGGGAGCCGCCGTTGAGGGCCTCGATCTCGGACGGGCCGGCGTTAAAGGACTGCGGCCTGATCCTGGTGCCGCCGAGTTCCTGCTGGATCAGGCCTTCCTGCAGACCCACCAGGGCGGTGGCGTGCGTCAGGTTCGGGAAGTACCCGATGCGGACCTCGGACGCCGACAGCCTCTTGCCGCCCGCGGCCGAGGCGTTCGCCTTCTCACCGGCTGCGTCCTGCGCCTGGGAACCGTAGCCGCAGGACGCGAGCGCGCCGATCAGCAGCGGCAGGGAAGCGGCTGCGGCGAGGCCGCGGCGCAGGGACGTGCGGAGGGTACCGGTGTCAGGCACGGGAGGGCTTCCTCTCACCGCGCCGTCGTTCTACGGCGCGGGTCTTCTTCTGTGGATCGGGGGCGGGAACGGCTCGTGGCGGGCGCTCATCGCGCACATCGCGCCACCCCTCCCTGGCCGCTGCCGAGGGCGCCGCTGCCGACACGGCCGCCCTCCTTCGCGAAGGTCGCATAGAGATCGGTGAACACGGCCTAGAAGTCCCAGCCCTCGTCGTCCGGCTGGACGGCCGTCTCGGCCTGGGAGGCGAAGGACTCGCCCGCCATGCCCGCCGCCAGGGTGGTGCCGTCGGCCGGGTCGATGAGCAGGAACGATCCGGTACGGCGGGAGTCGGCGTACGCGTCGAGCGCGAGGGGCTCGGCGGTACGGACGACCACGAGGCCGATGTCGTTGGCCACCAGCTGCCCGGGCTCCGGGTGCTGGGACAGGTCGTCCAGGGTCAGCCGCGACGGGATCTCCTTGACGATCGCCTTGACCGTGCGGGTCGTGTGCTTGAGCAGCACCCGGGCGCCCACGGACAGCGGCTGGTCCGCCACGTGGCAGACCGTCGCGACGACGTCCTGCGTGGTGGCGGGGGCCTTCGCGGACGGCGCGATCAGGTCGCCGCGCGAGATGTCGATGTCGTCCTTCAGCCGCACCGTCACCGACTGCGGAGCCCAGGCGATGTCCACCGACTCGCCCAGCGCGTCGATGCCCTCGATGACGGAGGTACGCCCCGACGGCAGGACCGTGACGGCCTCGCCGACACGCAGCACGCCGGAGGCGATCTGGCCCGCGTAGCCCCGGTAGTCGGGGTGCTCCGCGGACTGCGGGCGGATCACGTACTGCACCGGGAAACGCGCCGGGCAGGCGGTGAGGTCGTGGCTGACCGGGACGGTCTCCAGGTGCTCCAGCACCGTCGGGCCGCCGTACCAGTCCATGTTCGCGGACGGCTCCACCACGTTGTCGCCGGCCAGGGCCGAGATCGGGATCGCGGTGATCTCCGGGACGCCCAGGTCCGAGGCGTACGCGGTGAACTCCTCGGCGATCGCCGCGAAGACCGACTCCTGGTAGCCGACGAGGTCCATCTTGTTCACGGCGAGGACCACGTGCGGGACGCGCAGCAGCGCCGCGACGGCCGCATGCCGGCGCGTCTGCTCGATCACGCCGTTGCGGGCGTCGACGAGGACCACGGCCAGGTCGGCCGTGGAGGCGCCGGTCACCATGTTCCGGGTGTACTGCACGTGCCCGGGGGTGTCCGCCAGGATGAACCGGCGGCGCGCGGTGGCGAAGTAGCGGTACGCGACGTCGATGGTGATGCCCTGCTCGCGCTCGGCCCGCAGGCCGTCGGTGAGCAGCGCCAGGTCGGGGGCCTCCTGGCCGCGCTGGGCGGAGACGGCCTCGACGGCCTCCATCTGGTCGGTCAGGACCGACTTGGAGTCGTGCAGCAGCCGGCCCACCAGGGTGGACTTGCCGTCGTCGACGGAACCGGCGGTCGCGAAGCGCAGCAGGGTGGTCGCCGCGAGGTCGTCGAGTCCGCCGACCTGATCGGTGGTGCTGGTCATGTCTAGAAGTACCCTTCGCGCTTGCGGTCTTCCATCGCGGCCTCGGACATCTTGTCGTCGGCGCGGGTCGCGCCCCGCTCGGTGAGGCGGGAGACGGCGATCTCGGCGATCACGGCGTCGAGCGTGACGGCGTCGGAGTCGACGGCGCCGGTGCAGGACATGTCACCGACGGTGCGGTAGCGCACGAGCCGCCTCTCGGGGGTTTCGTCCTGCTTGGGGCCGCCCCATTCGCCGGCGGTCAGCCACATGCCGTTGCGCTTGAAGACCTCGCGCTCGTGGGCGAAGTAGATCTCCGGCAGTTCGATGCCCTCGCGGGCGATGTACTGCCACACGTCCAGCTCGGTCCAGTTGGACAGCGGGAAGACACGCACGTGCTCGCCCGGCGCGTGGCGGCCGTTGTAGAGCTGCCACAGCTCGGGCCGCTGGCGGCGCGGGTCCCACTGGGAGAACTCGTCGCGCAGGGAGAACACCCGCTCCTTGGCGCGGGCCTTCTCCTCGTCGCGGCGGCCGCCGCCGAACACGGCGTCGAACTTGAGGCTCTGGATCGCCTCCGTCAGCGGGACGGTCTGCAGCGGGTTGCGGGTGCCGTCGGGGCGCTCGCGCAGCTTGCCCGCGTCGATGTAGTCCTGGACGGACGCCACGTGCAGGCGCAGCCCGTGCTCGGCGACGGTGCGGTCGCGGTACTCCAGCACCTCGGGGAAGTTGTGGCCCGTGTCGACGTGCAGCAGCGCGAAGGGCACCGGCGCCGGCGCGAACGCCTTCAGCGCCAGGTGCAGCATGACGATGGAGTCCTTGCCGCCGGAGAAGAGGATCACCGGCTTCTCGAACTCGCCCGCCACCTCGCGGAAGATGTGCACGGCCTCGGACTCGAGGGCGTCGAGGTGCGACAGCGCGTAGGGCGCGTCCGTCTCTTCGTGGACGTGTGCGACGGTCGTCGTCATGCCAGACCCCTCTCGGTGAGCAGCGCGTGCAGGGCCGAGGCCGACTCCTGCACGGTCTGCGTGTGCGACTCGATACGGAGGTCCGGGGACTCCGGAGCCTCGTACGGGTCGTCGACCCCGGTCAGACCGGAGATCTCGCCCGCCGCCTGCTTGGCGTACAGACCCTTCACGTCACGCTCGGAGCACACCTCGACCGGGGTGGCCACGTGCACCTCGAGGTAGTCCGTCGCCGCGGCGGCGTGCCGCGTGCGGACGGCCTCGCGGCTGTCCGCGAAGGGCGCGATCACCGGCACCAGCGCCTTGACGCCGTTGCTCGCGAGGAGTTCGGCGACGAAGCCGATCCGCTGCACGTTGGTGTGCCGGTCCTCGCGGCTGAAACCGAGGCCGGCGGAGAGGAACTCGCGGATCTCGTCCCCGTCGAGCACCTCCACGCGGTGGCCCTCGGCGCGCAGCCGCTCGGCCAGCGCGTAGGCGATGGTGGTCTTGCCCGCGCTCGGCAGCCCGGTCAGCCACACGGTGGCGCCCTGGTCGCTCACGCTCATCTGCTCTGTCTCCGTAAGTTCTTCGCTGGTCGTCATCAGCCGTGCAGTCCGCACTCGGTCTTGCCCCGCCCGGCCCAGCGGCCGGACCGCGCGTCCTCGCCCTCCGCCACACGGCGGGTGCAGGGGGCGCAGCCGACGGAGGCGTAGCCGTCCATCAGCAGCGGGTTGGTGAGTACGCCGTGCTCGGCGACGTACGCGTCCACGTCGTCCTGCGTCCAGCGGGCGATCGGCGAGATCTTGACCTTCTGCCGCTTCTCGTCCCAGCCGACCACCGGGGTGTTCGCCCGGGTCGGGGACTCGTCGCGGCGCAGGCCCGTCGCCCACGCGTCGTACGCGGTCAGGCCCTCTTCCAGCGGCTTGACCTTGCGCAGCGCGCAGCACAGGTCGGGGTCCCGGTCGTGCAGCTTCGGGCCGTACTCGGCGTCCTGCTCGGCGACGGTCTGACGCGGGGTCAGCGTGATGACGTTGACGTCCATCACCGCGTCGACCGCGTCCCGGGTGCCGATGGTCTCCTCGAAGTGGTAGCCCGTGTCGAGGAAGACCACGTCCACACCGGGGAAGACCCGCGAGGCCAGGTGCGCGACGACCGCGTCCTCCATGGAGGAGGTCACGGCGAACTTCCCGCCGAAGGTGTCGGCCGCCCAGCGCAGGATGTCCTGCGCGGAGGCGTCCTCCAGGTCACGGCCCGCCTGCTCGGCCAGCTCCTTGAGCGTCGCGGCCTTCAGAGCGGCGTTCTTGAGACTCGCGTCTTGAGTGGTGGTCATATCTCGTCCCCTCCCGCTGGACCCGACTGCACGCCCCGGGCCAGCAGCCCGAGGTACTTCAGCTGGAAGGCCCGGTTGCAGGCCCTGCACTCCCACGCGCCGTGGCCCGTCTCGTGGGGGAACAGGTCCTCGTCGCCGCAGTAGGGGCAGTAGAACGGGGCGGCTCGCTCGCTCACGAGAGGCTCTTCTCGTCCGCGCGGGCGACCCACGCCGCGAAGCGCTCGCCGTCCTCGCGCTGCTCCTCGTAGCTCTTGACGACCCGCTCGACGTAGTCGGGCAGACCGGCCGAGGTGACCTTGAGGCCGCGGACCTTGCGTCCGAAGCCGGCCTCCAGGCCGAGGGCGCCGCCCAGGTGGACCTGGTAGCCCTCCACCTGGTTGCCGTCGTCGTCCAGGACCAGCTGCCCCTTGAGACCGATGTCCGCCACCTGGATACGGGCGCAGGCGTTCGGGCAGCCGTTGATGTTGATGGTGATCGGCTCGGCGAAGTCCGGCAGGCGGCGCTCCAGTTCGTCGATGAGCGAGGCGCCGCGCGCCTTGGTCTCGACGATGGCCAGCTTGCAGAACTCGATGCCGGTGCAGGCCATCGTGCCGCGGCGGAACGGGGACGGCTTGACCCGCAGGTCCAGCGCCTCCAGCGCCTCCACGACCGAGTCGACCTTGTCACCCTCGATGTCGAGCACGATCATCTTCTGCTCGGCGGTGGTGCGCAGGCGGCCGGAGCCGTGCTGCTCGGCGATGTCCGCGATCTTGGTGAGGGTGGCGCCGTCGACGCGGCCCACGCGGGGCGCGAAGCCGACGTAGAACCTGCCGTCCTGCTGCTGGTGGACGCCGACGTGGTCGCGCCACTGGCCGGAGGGCTGCTCGGGCGCGGGGCCGTCGGTCAGCTTCCGCTTCAGGTACTCGTCCTCCAGGACCTGGCGGAACTTGGCCGCACCCCAGTCGGCGACGAGGAACTTCAGGCGGGCGCGGGTGCGCAGCCGGCGGTAGCCGTAGTCGCGGAAGATCGAGATGACGCCCTCGTACACGTCCGGGACCTCGTCGAGCGAGACCCAGGTGCCCAGGCGCACACCGAGCTTGGGGTTGGTGGACAGGCCGCCGCCGACCCAGACGTCGAAGCCGGGACCGTGCTCGGGGTGGTTCACGCCCACGAACGCGATGTCGTTGATCTCGTGCGCCACGTCCAGGAGCGGCGAGCCGGAGATCGCGGACTTGAACTTGCGGGGCAGGTTGGAGAAGTCCTTGTTGCCCACGATGCGGCGGTAGATCTCGTCGATCGCGGGCGTGCCGTCGATGATCTCGTCCTGGGCGATGCCGGCGACGGGCGAGCCGAGGATGACGCGGGGGGTGTCACCGCAGGCCTCGGTGGTGGACAGGCCGACGGCCTCCAGGCGGCGCCAGATCTCGGGGACGTCCTCGATCCGGATCCAGTGGTACTGCACGTTCTGGCGGTCGGTGAGGTCGGCGGTGCCGCGCGCGAACTCCTCGGAGATCTCGCCGATGACGCGCAGCTGCTCGGTGGTCAGCCGGCCGCCGTCGATGCGCACGCGCAGCATGAAGTACTTGTCGTCCAGCTCCTCCGGCTCCAGGATCGCGGTCTTGCCGCCGTCGATCCCGGGCTTGCGCTGGGTGTAGAGGCCCCACCAGCGCATGCGGCCGCGCAGGTCGTTGGGGTCGATCGAGTCGAAGCCCCGGTGGGCGTAGATCGTCTCAATGCGTGTCCGCACATTGAGACCGTCGTCGTCCTTCTTGAACTGCTCGTTGCCGTTGAGAGGCGTGTGGTGTCCGACGGCCCACTGTCCCTCGCCGCGGTGACGGCCGGTCTTGCGGCGCGCGGCGGCTGCGGCGGCGGGCGCGGGCGTTTCGGGGGTGGCGGCCATGGCGGTACGTCCTTCTTGGGCGGCTCAGGGCAGGGGCAGGTGAAGCGGGCGGGGTGGCGTGACCCCTGGACGCTGAGCGGGTGCGGCTGATGGCCCGTGCCTTGCCGGGGTGACCGGCGGACAGGGCGGAATTCGGCCTTCAGGGGACTGCGATGATCGACACTTCCACGGCGGCGATGCCGGGATTGCGGCGATGTGCGGCGGTTGCTGGTTCCGTCAGCACGCCGGACAGATGGCGCTGGACATGCGGCCGAGGTCGACGTGCCGCCGACTCACCAAGGCAATTCCAGCTCCATTCATGGCGGAAGCGTGTCATGGGCCGATTGGAGGAGTCCACTACTGTCCACGATACGGACGAACTCGTCCCGCATGCCGAGACGGCGTGACGGGGGTCACCCTTGCCCCGGCCGGGCGGTGCGGGGTTTTCCGGGTGCGGCCGGTGGCCGCCTCTGCCCTGGCCGGGCGGTGCGGTGGTTTTCCGGGTGCGGCCGGTGGCCGCGCCTCAAACGCCGGCGGGGCTGGATGGTGCGGCGGTGGTTTCGGGGTGGGGCGGTGCCCCTCCGGAGGCTCTCCTCGGCTCGCCGCGTGCGGCCCCGGCTCGAACGTACGGCCCTGATTGAGCCTCGTCCGGGGTGGGCGGGACTGGCCCGGTGGGGGTGTGGGGACGGTGGGGGGTGTCCCCGCAGGACGAGCGCGCGACCAGGGCCGTACGTTCGAGCCATGGCCGCACGCGCCGAGCCGAGGAGACACCCCCCGGCGGCCCCGCGCCCCCACCCCCTTGTCCCGCTCCGCCCCAGGACACCACCCAGCCCCGCCGGCGTTTGAGGCGCGGCCACCGGCCCGCACCAGGAAAAGCTGGGCACCGCCGGGCCAGGCCAAAGGCCCCGCCCGGCCAGGGCAGAGGCCCGCACCGGCCCGCACCCGGAACCCCCCGCACCGCCCCCGCAGCCCGAAGCTGGGCCGGGGCCGGACCATCCGCAGAGCCCGCGCAGCGGCTACGCTCCGGGCCAGGGCCCCGGCGTCGGCGTCTCTTCCTTCTGCTCCGTCTCCGTCTTGAAGACCTTGAAGCCCCGCCGCTGGTAGTTCGCCATCGCCGTCGGCCCGTCCTGGCTGCACGTGTGCACCCACACCCGGCGGGTGGCCTCGCGCTGCGGCCAGCGCGAGGCGAGGTCCCAGGCCCGTTCGACGCCGACGGTCAGCAGGTGCCCGCCGATGCGGCGGCCGCGGAAGTCGGGGAGCAGGCCGAAGTACATGATCTCCACCACGCCGTCGTCCTGCGGGTCGAGCTCCACGTATCCCGCCGGCGTGCCGCGGTCGTACGCCACCCACGTCTCCACGCCCGGCCGGTCGAGCTGCTCCACCCACTGCGCGCGGGTCAGGGACAGCCGGTCCGTCCAGTGGATGTCGCCGCCCACCGACGCGTAGAGGAAGCGGCTGAACTCGGGGGAGGGGACCTCCGACCGCACGACGGATATCTCCGGGCCCGCCGGAGCGGCCGGGACGAGGTCCGCCGGAGAGGTCATCTCCAGCGACCAGGTGGTGAGGGTGATGGTGCTCATGCAGCTCAGGGAATCATGCCGGGTCCCGTCCGGCCCAGGCGGGCCCGGACCACCGCCGGGGCCGTGGAGTGGGGGAGCAGCGCGGCCGGGTCCTCGGGGCGGATCAGCTCCACCTCCACGTCCTCCGCGAACCGGTACGGCCGGTGGGCCAGGACGCCCGCGAGGTGGCGGCGTACGCGCGACAGCTCCGCCCGGACCGTCACGGTGCGCGTCGGGTCGCCGAACACCTCCGCGGCCAGCTCGGCCGCCGAGCGCCCCCGCGGGCTCTCCGCCAGCAGGAACAGCAGCTCCGCGTGGCGCGGGCTCAGCTCCTGCGACCAGCTCCCGGAGGACCCGTACACCGTCGCCGACCACGACCCCGCCCGGCTGACGTCCAGGACGACCCGGGTCGCCGCCGTGCCCGCACGGTCCTGCGCGATCCGCAGCAGCCAACCGCCGGGCAGCGGCTCCGCCACGCAGTCGCCGAGCTGCGGCACCCACACCCGGCCCGGGGCGAAGTCCTTCGGCAGCGGGATCCGGTCCGCCGGGGCCAGCCCCGTCACCGCGGCCGTCCAGCCGTGCGGGTCCACGGCCAGCGCCCGCCCCGGCAGCCGGGCCAGCAGCGGGGCCGCCACCGTCCGCAGCCGCTCCAGCGACTCCAGGTGCCGGATCCGCAGCTCCCGTTCCGCGAGCCGGGCCACCGAGCCCACCCAGGCCAGCGTCGCCGGGTGCATGGTGGCCAGCGGACCGCTCACGTCGACCACGCCCAGCAGCCGCCCGTCGCGCGGGTCCCGCACGGGAGCCCCCGCACAGGTCCAGTCGTGGTGGCTGGAGACGAAGTGCTCCGCCGAGAACACCTGCACCGGCCGCCGCGCCACCAGGGCGGTCCCCACGCCGTTCGTGCCGACGACGGCCTCGTCCCAGTCCGCGCCGACCGCGAAGCCGAGCCGGTCCGCCTTGCGCAGGATGGAGCTGTGGCCCTCCCGCCACAGCAGCCGCCCGTCCGCGTCCGCGACGACCATGATGTGGAGGGCCCCGTCGAGCGCGGGCAGCAGGCCCTCGCGCAGGACGGGAAGCACCTCCCGCAGCGGGGAGACGTGGCGCCGCTCCTCGGTCTCGGCGGCCGACAGCATCCGCGAGCGCGCGTCCCGGTCGGGGTGCACACCGCCGGCCAGCATCCGGCGCCAGGACTCCGCGATCTCCGGCCGGGGTGCGGCCGGCGGGCGGTCGCCCGCCAGTGCGGCCGCCCGCACCCCCTTGAGCAGACGCGTGGCCTCCCGAGGGTGCATGGCCGAGATGCGTGCCACATCGACCGTCGTGCCTGTGGTGTCGGCCACCGGAACCTCCCCGTGCGAACAGGACGTACGACGCCGGCCGCCCGGCGGTCCCCAGCCGCCCGTCGGGGGCGCTTCCCCGGCGCCCCCGACGGGCGGCTGCCGACTCAAAGGGTGCAACGGTATGCAACTCTCGCCAAGTCCCGGTCGTCCGACCGAAAATGTCCGGACGTCGCCCGAGCGGCGTGAACAGCTCCTCCTCGGGGCTTCGGTTCAGGGGTGGTGCCGAGTCGGCGCGGCGCCACCCCTGTCCCGGTCGACGGGCCCGGATCCCGGCTCGGAGCGGTTTGGGGACCGCAGGGGAGCCCGACGGGGGCTCCTCCCTAGCCTGTGATCCGCGCCCGTTCCACGACCGCGCGCAGGTCCAGGCTGTGCGGCAGCGTGCCGAAGGCCGCACCCCAGTCACCGCCCAGCCGCGACGCGCAGAACGCGTCCGCGACCTCCGGGGGAGCCCACCGGACCAGCAGCGATCCCTGGAGCACCAGGGCCATGCGCTCCACGACCCGGCGGGCCCGCGCCTCGATGCCCGCCAGATCGGCGAGATCCGTCAGCAGGTCCTTGATGGCCGAATCCAGCCGGTGGTCGGCGCCCCGGGCCAGGCCCACTTCCTGGAGGAAGGCGTTCAGCGCCTGCGGCTCCCGCTGGAGGGCGCGCAGTACGTCCAGGGCCTGGACGTTGCCGGAACCCTCCCAGATGGAGTTCAGCGGGGATTCGCGCAGCAGTCTCGGCAGCCCGGACTCCTCGACGTAGCCGTTGCCGCCCAGACACTCCAGCGCCTCGGCCACCATCGGCGTACAGCGCTTGGTCACCCAGTACTTCGCGGCGGGCACGGCCAGGCGCAGGAAGGCCTTCTCCTGCTCGGTCCCGGCGTCGTTGGCGGCGGCCAGGCGCAGTGTCAGCGTGGTGGCGGCCTCCGACTCCAGGGCGAGGTCCGCGAGCACGTTGCGCATCAACGGCTGGTCGATGAGCAGCGCTCCGAAAGCAGAGCGGTGCTCCGCGTGGTGCACGGCCTGCGTCAGCGCCTGCCGCATCAGCGCGGCGGAGCCGATGACGCAGTCCAACCGGGTCGCCGCGACCATCTCGATGATGGTCCGCACCCCGCGGCCCTCCTCGCCGACCCGCCGCGCCCAGGTCCCGTCGAACTCGACCTCGCTCGACGCGTTCGACTTGTTGCCCAGCTTGTCCTTCAGCCGCTGGATCGCGAAGACGTTGCGCGTGCCGTCCTCCAGCACCCGCGGCACCAGGAAGCAGGTCAGCCCGCCCGGAGCCTGCGCCAGCACCAGGAACCCGTCGCACATCGGCGCCGAGCAGAACCACTTGTGCCCGGTCAGCAGGTACTCGCCGGACGCGTCCAGCGGTACCGCGGACGTCGTGTTGGCCCGTACGTCGCTGCCGCCCTGCTTCTCCGTCATCCCCATGCCGAAGAGCACGCCGGCCTTCTGCGCGGCCGGCCGCAGCCCCTCCTCGTACACGTGGGAGGTCAGCCGCGGCTCCCACTCGGCCGCGATCGCCGGATCGGCCCGCAGCGCCGGCACAGCCGCGTGCGTCATCGACACCGGGCAGCCGTGGCCGGCCTCGGCCTGCGACCACAGGAAGAACCCGGCGGCCCGGCGCAGGTGCCCCGCGGGCCGCCCCCAGGCGTCGGTGAGCCCGGCGCCCACCGCCTGCCCGAGCAGCCGGTGCCACGCAGGGTGGAATTCCACCTCGTCGATCCGGTGCCCGTACCGGTCGTGAGTGCGCAGTTTCGGAGGGTTGTCATTCGCCTGCGCACCCCATTCCTGGGCCTGCGCGGAACCGGCCGCGCGCCCGAGGTCCGTGAGCTCCTCCCGTACCTCGCCGAGGAGTTCGGGATCCGCGGACGCCAGGTGACGCTCGACGCCCTCGGCCAGGGCCCGATCGCCGTTGTAGACATCGTGGCCCACCAGGGGCGGGGCCTGGTTGCTGACTGTGTGGGTGGTGGCTGCCATGCGGATACCGTAAGGACGTGCAGCCAGCAAAAGAAACACCCGAGCGGATCCCAGGACGGCTCCACCGGGCCCGCGCCCTCTACCGCAACGTATCGAAGCGGAAGATGGGCTGGCTGCTGTTGAAGGACACCGTCAACTCGTGCATCGAGTACCGGATCCTCGGTCTCGCGGCCGAGGCGGCGTTCTTCACCCTGCTCTCCCTGCCCCCGCTGTTCCTGGGCCTGCTGGGCCTGCTCGGCTACGTCGACGGATGGACCGACACCCGCACGGTCGAGAGCATCGAGGAGAACATCCTGCGCGCGGTCGGCACGGTCCTGTCCGACCGCGGCGTCAACGACATCGCCAGACCCCTGCTGGACGACGTCACCCGCAGCGGCAGACCCGACCTGATCTCGCTCGGCTTCGCCTTCGCCCTGTGGTCGGGATCCCGGGCCGTCAACGTCTTCATCGACACCATCACCGTCATGTACGGGCTCGACGGGCACCGCGGCATCGTCAAGACCCGGCTGCTGGCCTTCCTCCTCTACGTCATCGCCCTGCTGATCGGCGCGATCGTGCTGCCGCTGATGGTGGTCGGGCCGGACGCCGTCGTCCGGCTGGTCCCGTGGGGCACCGAGGTGATCGCCGTCCTGTACTGGCCGACCGTGACCCTGTTGTCCATCGCCTTCCTGACCACCCTCTACCACGTGTCCGTGCCCGTGCGCTCACCGTGGATCGAGGACGTGCCGGGTGCGCTGGTGGCGCTGGCGATGTGGGTGCTGGGCTCGTTCCTGCTGCGGATCTACCTCACCAACACGGTGGAGGGTCCGACCATCTACGGTTCCCTCGCCGCGCCCGTCGCCGTCCTGCTCTGGATCGGCATCTCGGCCTTCGCGGTGCTCGTCGGCGCCGCCGTCAACGCCGCCATCGACCGCGTCTGGCCGTCGGTGGCGACGGCGGCGGCGCGCGAGGCGAACGAGCGGATCCGGGAGGCGGAGGCCGCACAGCTGGTCGCGCGGGCCGCCGCGTGGCGGGCGATGGCGGAGGGCGAGTCGGAGGACGACGAGGACGAGGGCATGCCGTCGGAGTTCCCGGAACGCTGGTCGAAGTTCCTGCCGCCCGAGGACTACTCCTCGCGCCTGCGCAAACACTGACAGCCGGGTCGGCGGACCGCGGGACCGCCGGATCGCCGGGGCGCCGGACCGCCGGGGCGCGGGGGCGGCTCGGTCCCCGGCCCGCCGGCCGGCATCGGGCGACGCCTGCCGGTCCGCTTTCCCCGGTAGGCTTCCGGCGTGAAAAGCGCGCACCATGCGATACGGATCCGACCGGGCGGCCCGGCGGACGCACCGGCCCTGCTGGAGATGCTCGACTCCGCCGTGGCCTGGATGAACGCCCGCGGCAACACCGAGCAGTGGGGCACGATCCCGTACTCGCAGCGGCCCGGCGGCACCGAGCGGGTCGAGCGCTACACCACCGAGAACACCCCGTACGTCGCGGAGCTGGCCGGAGTGCCCGTCGGAGCCCTGGTGCTGGACTCCGGGCCCAGCCCGCAGCTGCCGATCGCGCCGGCCGGGGAGCCCGAGCGGTACGTGCGGCTGCTGGTCTCCGACCGGCGGTACGCGGGCCGGGGCATCGGCGCGGCCCTGCTGGCGCACGCCGCCGAAGAGACCCGGCGGGCCGGCATCGCCCTCCTGCGCGTCGACTGCTGGGCGGGCGGCGGGGGTGAACTGGTCGCGTTCTACGTGCGCAGCGGCTTCACACCCACCGAACCCTTCCTGTCCGGGGACTGGCCGGGACAGGTGCTGGCCCGGCGGCTCGACGGAGCACCAGGCTGAGCACCAGGCCGGGCACCGGGTCGAGCACGCGGCTGAGGATGCGGAAAGCGGCACGGAGAGCGTGAGGGAGAACCCCTCGGGAACCTGCGCCCTGCCCCCGGGTGGACGCGGTCGGCAAGCATCGGGACACCCTGCCGCTCGCAGATCCGGATGATCTCGTCGAGGCGGCCGGTCCGCCCGGCAGCCACCGAACGACCGCGCCCCCTGCCGGCACGGTTCACGCTCTGGCAGGGGGCGCGGCGTGGGCGCTCTGGCGTCAGCCGAGGGGGAGGCGGTCGTTCAGCCAGCCGGTGGCCGCCCCGTTGTCCCGGACCACCAGGTAGTCGCTGCGCCTGTCTCCGTCGAGGTCGGCGAAGTCGATGTTGTCGCGGAGGGCACCGACCCCGGAGGCAACTTCACCGGCCCACTTCCACGCCCAGCCTCCACCTGCGGCGGGGCCGCTGTTCATCCAGGCGCGTACCTGCCCGTGGTCGCCTAGAACGAGATAGTCGACACGGTCGTCCCCATTGAGATCGACGAGCCGTACCTGATCACGGGTCGCGCCCACACCGGAGGCGACCTCACCCTTCCACCCCCACGCCCAGCCCCCGCCGTCGGCGGGCCCGTTGTTCAGCCAGGCCCGGGCGCGGCCTTGGCCGTCGACGACGAGGTAGTCGGCACGCTTGTCGCCGTTGAGATCGGCGAAGCGCACCTGGTCGCTTGCGGCGCCTACCCCGGAAGCGACTTCACCGGTCCACTTCCACGCCCAGCCTCCACCTGCGGCGGGGCCGCTGTTCATCCAGGCGCGCGCCTTGCCCTGGTCGTCGACCACCAGATAGTCGACACGGTTGTCGCCGTTGAGATCAGCGAGGCGTACCTGATCGCGGGTCGCGCCCACACCGGAGGCGACTTCGCCGCTCCATTTCCACTTCCAGCCGCTGCCGGGAGCGGGGCCGTCATTGAGCCAGGCGCGGATTCGCCCCTGGCCGTCGATGACGAGGTAGTCGTCCCTGCCATCGCCATTGAGGTCGGCCCACCGCAGGTCGGATCGGGGAGCGCCGACCCCGGAGGCGACGGTGCCCTTCCAGTCCCAGCCGTCATCTGTGGCCGGGCGCTGCGTAGCGCACGGGGACGGGTCCTGCGGACGCGGGCGAGCTATCCAGCCATCGCTCATGGCCTGGTGGATTCCCCTGTAGAAGGCGTTGGCCATCTTCTCGTAGCCGAGGGCCTTGGGGTGCAGCCAGTCGTTGAGGTCTTCGGGCGTGAGGGCGTTCATGTCGACCAGCCGCACATGGTCACCGGCGGCCCGGAAGCTGTTGACGATGCCGGGGATTGCGGCGTTGTACCGCTTGATCCGCTCGTTGACTTCCGGGGTGGAGGACGGCACCAGTGTGGCGACCAGGACGGTGGTTTCCGGGGCGGCACTGACGATCTTGGTGATCAGTGTGCGCAGCCGGGCGGGCGCCTGGTCCACGTCTACGTTGCCGTTCATGTCGTTGGTGCCGATGTGCAGGGTGACCACGTTCGGCCGGTACCTGGCCATGGTGCAGTTGGCGATGGCGTCGATCTGGCCGATGCTCCAGCCTTTGTGCCCTTCGTGGTCTCGGTCAGGGCCGGTGCCCGACTTCACCGTTCCGGCGAAGTCCAAAGAGCGCAGATCGTGTGCGAGGAAGTCCCACAGCCGGCCCCTATAGCTTGAGCCGCCCTGCGCGCCGACACCATAGGTGATGGAGTCTCCCAGGGGGAGCATCCGTATGTCGGTGGTGCTGGCTGTTGTGGGGAGTTGGGGCAGGCCCCGCTTTTTCAGCTCGTCCTTGACTGCGCCCACGCCGAGCCCGGAACCGATGGTCCAGTCTCCGGGCTGGGTGTTCTGACCGGGAAACTGGCCGTCGGTACCGGGGTCGGGGTCCGGCTGCGTGGCGTTTCCGCCCGCACCGTCCGAGCCGGTGTTCGCGGGCCCGTTCTCGTTCCCGTCGCGGGCGCAGTCCAGCAGTGCGGTCACCATGCCACCCGCATCCCCCACAACTGCCTGCCGCTCCATCTCCTCCTCGCAGCGGGCAAGGTGATCGTTGAACCGTTGGAAGTCGTCCCGGTTGGCCATGCGGTTGTCCTGCGCGCCCCGCTCGGTCTGCACCGCGCTGAAGTGCTCGTAGTCGAATCGGGACAGCAGGCGGGCACAGTCCCGCGCGGCGTCGGTGAAATCATCATCGTTCAGCACCGCTTGCAGGTCGGCCGGTCCCAGCAGGCCGTCGGGGCGGGCGTCGCCCGCCTCATCGAACTCTTCGAAGTTCCAGCCGGTGGTGGTGGTGCGTACCAGGTTGGTGGTGCATTCCCGCAGCTCGACCACCTCGCGGTAGATCTGGTTGACGCGGGCGATCTCGACGTTGCCGATGAACACGTTGCCGTTGCCCGGGGCGGTCAGCCCCTCAACGGCGTTCTCGTGGATGATGATTCGGTCAGCGACGAAGGTGTTGTTGCGGTAGATGCCCGCATTTCCCAGATACAGGTTCCCTCCCTCAACCCGTACGGTGCTGCCGTTGAAGAAGCTGTAGGCGTTGCCCACGATGTTGTAGGCGGCGCGGTCGGTACCCCATCGGCAGTTGATGACGTTGATGACGCTGCCGCAAAAGGTCACCGGCCGGTCAGCTGCGCGAGCTGTCGGCAGCGCCGCGCCTATCGATATGAGTAGTGCCGCCACCAGGGCCAGCACCGCCGTTCTCATGGTTCTCGACCACGCCACAGCCGCCCCCTTCGCCATCTCCCATAGTCCGCGGCGTCTCAACTGCCCCTGCTCTCCACCAGATTGCAGGGGCCGCCGTTCACTACCGGTGAAGCTACCGGCGGCGCCGGCCTCTGTGTGGAGAGCCGACCTTACGGAGTCCTTACCGAATGCGGGAGCGTGAGGGCGGGCTCGGCGCGCCACCGGCCCGGAGCTTGCGCGCCGCGTCGGAGGTCCGGAGCGGCCGTCGGCGTCGTGCCGGTGGGGCCCCGAATTTATCGGTGGTGCCGTGTCCTGGGGTGCGGCTATGGTTCTGCTCGTTCCGCGGCGCGGTTGTGTCGTTGCCGAGGGCGCGGTGTTGGTTCGTCGAGAAGAAGCAGGAGGTGAGGACATTGATGACTGTCACGGTGACGGGCTCTGCCCGCATTCAGGAGTTCATCGTTCCCACCTCTGTGGTCTCCGGCTGACACCCACTCGATCCGCGCTCAAAAGCGCGCCGCCGGGGCCACCCTTCGAAGGGTTCCCCTTGTCCGACGCTTCGCTCCACCCGTTTTCCTCTTCCGCCGTCCAGCACCCGCTCGCCGTCTACGGCTGGGACGAGGGCTGGGAGGCCGAGTTCACCCCGTACGCCGCCCAGGGCCTGGTCCCGGGCCGGGTCGTCCGGGTCGACCGCGGTCAGTGCGACGTGGCCACCCCTGACGGCGTCGTCCGTGCCGACACCGCGTTCGTCGTTCCCCACGACCCGATGAAGGTCGTGTGCACGGGGGACTGGGTCGCCGTCGACCCCGAGGGCAGCGATCCCCGGTACGCGCAGACGATCCTGCCTCGGCGGACCGCCTTCGTGCGGTCGACCTCGTCCAAGCGTTCCGAAGGCCAGGTGCTGGCCACCAACATCGATCACATCGTCATCTGTGTGTCGCTCGCGGTCGAACTCGACCTCGGGCGGATCGAACGGTTCCTCGCGCTCGCGATGGCCAGTTCGAGCGGTGACGCGCTGCTGCGCACGTCGGCCGACTCCTGGGCGTCGGGGGCGCAGCCCCTGGTCGTCCTCACCAAGGCGGATCTGGTCCCGGACCCGGTCACGCTCGGGCACCTGGTCCAGGACGTGGAGACCACCGCCCCGGGCGTCCAGGTCCTGACGGCCTCCTCCCACACGGGGGAGGGCACCGACGTCCTCGGTGCGATCGTCGCCTCCGGCACCAGTGTCCTGCTGGGCGTCTCCGGCGCGGGCAAGTCCACCCTGGCGAACGCGCTGCTCGGCACGGACGCCATGGAGGTTCAGGCCATCCGTGACGTCGACGGCAAGGGACGCCACACCACGACCACCCGCAACCTCCTCGTCCTGCCGGGCGGAGGGGTCCTCATCGACACCCCGGGCCTGCGCGGCGTCGGGCTCTTCGACGCGGAGGCGGGGGTCGGGCAGGTCTTCTCCGAGATCGAGGACTACGCCGCCGAATGCCGCTTCCACGACTGCGCCCACGAGGCGGAGCCGGGGTGCGCGGTGCTCGCCGCGCTGGAGTCGGGGGCGCTGCCTGAGCGGCGTCTGGAGAGCTACCGCAAGCTCCTGCGGGAGAACCAGCGGATCGTGGCCAAGACCGATGCCCGGCTGCGGTCGGAGATCCGCCGTGACTGGCGGCTGAAGTCGGCCGAGGGCCGGGCCAATTACTCCGCCAAGCGCGGCGGCCGGGTCTGACCCGCCCGTCCCGCCCCGGGCCGACCGGCCCGGGGCCGGACGGGCAGAGCCCCCGTGCGGCCACGCCGCCGTCCGATGGGAATACTCCGGTGATCAAGTGGCCGTTGCGTGTGTACTCTGGGCGAGCTTTCGAACCTGTTCAAGCCTTGAGAGAAAATGGGGGGCCGGTGCGCACTCGCCGACTCATAGTTTCCGCCGCCGTCATCGCGGCCGGTGCAGGACTCGTACCGGGCACGGCCCAGGCCGACGAGCCGGGCAAGGCCGAGGCGCACGGGGTGAGCGCTCCGGATGCGGCCCTCGGCAAGGCGGCGGCGTCGAACTTCGACACCTTCACGAGCGCCGCCGAGCGTACGGTCCGTCCCGCCGGCAAGGGCAAGGCGCAGGGGGCCGCCGCCACGGAGCCGACGGTCGGCCTGACCGCCAAGGGCACCAGCGCCCGCGGAATCAGCCTGGGCCTCGCCGTCGGTATCGACCCCGACGCCCAGATCTCGGCCTACATCGAGTGGGGCGACGGCAGCACCGACGTCTTCGACACCTACGGTCCCACCGACCGCACCGTGGCCCACTCCTACGCGGAGATCGGCGCCTACACGATCAAGGTCACCCTGAAGGACGCCACCGGCGACCGGGGCACCAACACGCTGGCCGTCGTCACGCCGGGTTCCGACTTCACGCCGTACGCGCCCACCCGCCTGCTGGACACCCGTAACGGCACGGGCGGGCCGAAGGCCAAGGTCCCGGCGTACGGCACCACCCGGGTGCAGATCTCCGGCAACGGCAACATCCCCACGGGGGTCACGGCCGTGGTGCTCAACGTCACCGCCACCAACACCACCAGCGGCGGGCACGTCACGGTCTGGCCGGCGGGCAGCGAGCGTCCGATCACGTCGAACGTCAACTTCACCAAGGGGCAGACCGTCCCGAACCTGGTGATCGTGCCGGTCGACAGGAACGGCTTCGTCAACCTCTACAACGGCGGCTGGGAGTCGGTCGACCTGATCGCCGACGTCACCGGCTACTTCACCCGGACCTCGTCCAGCGGCTACACCGCGCTGAACCCGACGCGCTTCGTCGACACCCGCAACGGCACCGGCACCGCCCAGGGCCAGGTCCGCGGGCAGAGCACCTTCAACGTCAGGTTCACCGGCCGGGACGGCATCCCGTTCGGCACCACCGCGGTCGCGCTGAACGTGACCGTCACCAACCCGCGCGAGGACGGCCACCTGACGGTGTTCCCCGGCGGGAGCACCGCCCCGAGCACGTCCAACGTGAACTTCCGCGCCGGCCAGACCGTCGCCAACTCGGTGATCGTGCCCGTCGGCCCCGACGGCACCGTCAACTTCCGCAACGGCGCGTGGAGCGGCACCGACGTCATCGTCGACGTCGTCGGCTACTACCACCCCGCCAGTTGGGGCGCCTACCTGCCCTTCGTCCCGGAGCGCCTGCTCGATACCCGTGACAGCTCGGACTGGGCGTGGGGGCCGCTGGAGGGCCAGGGCTACATCTACATGCCGCTGTCCACGCAGTACCCGTCCAACACGGCCTACGTGCTGAACACCACGGTCACCAACACCAGGGGCGAGGGGTACCTCACCGTCTCCCCGGACCCGAACTCGCTGAGCGCCTACAAGGGCGACTGGGCCACCTGGCCCACCCCGCCCAACTCCTCCAACCTGAACTGGAAGCGCAACGACACCGTCCCGAACCTGGTCCAGGCCGGCATGGGGAGCAACGGCATCGTCGACTTCTGGAACCGGGGCTGGGACGACATCGACCTCGTGGTCGACATCTTCGGCGTCTACCAGACGAACTGACGCGCAGGCAGACCCGCAACGCCACGGCGCCCCGCGAGCCGGACCCCCTCGGTCCGCTGCCGGGGCGCCGCCGGTTCCGCGCCGCGGCCGAGGGGGCGGCCTGGTGCCGTTCGGGGAACGCGGCGCCGCGTCAGGCGTCGGCCGCGGGGCGCGGGGCGCGGCGCATCGCCCACAGCACCGGGCCGCCTCCCGGCAGCCGGGCCTCCCCGAGCACGGTGAAGCCGAAGTGCTCGTAGAAGGGCAGGTTGTCGGGCTTGGAGGACTCCAGGTAGACCGGCAGGCCCGCCGCGTCGGCCTGGGCCAGGCCCGAGCGGAGCAGGGCCGCCCCGTGGCCCAGGCCCCGGGCTGCGGGGTCGGCTCCGACCACCGCGAGGTACCAGTGCGGCTCGGTCGGAGCGTGCTCGGCGGCCGACTCGACGGCCTCCCGGAACAGCGCGGCCCGGTCGCCGAGTATGTCCTGGAGCTCCCGGACGGTCTCCGCGTCGGGCACCGCCTTCGCCTGCCCCTCCGGCGCCACCCAGAAGGAGGCCGCGGCGTCGGTGCGCTCGCAGACGCCGTGGTGGACGTACTGGCGGGTGAACAGCGTGGTGAAGTACCGGTTCAGCCCCGCCTCGCGGGAGGCGCCGTCGGGGAAGAACCAGCGCATCATCGGGTCGTCGTCGAAGGCGGCGGCCAGGGTGCGGCCGACCATGCGGGCATCGTCGACCGTTGCCGTCTTCGGAGCGTTCGTCATGGGCATACGGGTCATTCTGCACCCTAGATGATCTTGTCCTGCGTGCCGGGTCCGACGTCGGTCCGCAAGGGCCGGACCTGGTGCTGTGACCGGCACGGTTCACCGGGTCGCGACGCCCGGCACACCCTTCCGGCCACACCACTAGCCCGCGGCCACCGCACCCACCCACGCCCCCACCACCAGCAGGCACCCGAACAGCTCCACCAGCACGCTCGTGCCCACCGCCCGCATCACCGCCCGCGTCGACGCCCAGGCCTCGCCGTGCCCGCCCAGCCGCAGCCGTTCGCAGAGGTAGACACCGCCCACGAAGCCCGGGACCG
Organism: Streptomyces amritsarensis; assembly: GCF_001953875.1. GTDB lineage: Bacteria > Actinomycetota > Actinomycetes > Streptomycetales > Streptomycetaceae > Streptomyces > Streptomyces amritsarensis. Next base: position 43,504 of record NZ_MQUR01000037.1, on the reverse strand, counting down.
CCCCCACCACGGGGACCAGTACGAAGCCCAGCAGTGCGCCCGCGCCGGCGAAGACCGCCGTCCGGGGGGTGGCCGGCACCTCGTGCGGCCGCCTGGCCGGCAGCTGCCACTTCACCGCCTGTACCAGCAGCAGCAGGGCCGTCGCCGCAACCAGCAGGGACCACGACAGCGCCGACCGCTCCAGCAGGGACCACCACAGCAGCCCCGCCCACACCAGCCAGGTCCCCGGCACACCGGGAACCAGTACGCCGACCAGCCCGAACAGCAGCACCAGACCCACCAGGAGCAGCTGCGGCACGTCCACCCGCCCAGCGTGCCCGACGGTCGGCTACCGGGCCACCCAGCCGCGCTCGTACGCGTGCCAGCCCAGCTGCAGCCGGGTCGTCACCCCGGCCGCCTCCATCAGCCCCTTGACCCGCCGCTGCACCGTCCGCAGGCCGAGTTCCAGGTGCTTGGCGACGCTCGCGTCGGTCATGCCCGCCAGCAGCAGCGAGAGGATCTCCAGATCCGTGCCGTCCGGGACGGCACCGGACTCCTCGGGCGAACCCCCAGCGCCCAGCCGCAGCGGCAGCGATTCGCGCCACACCGCCTCGAACAGGCCCGCCAGGGACTCCAGCAGCCCGGACGCGTGCACCACCAGCGCAGCCGGCTCCGCGCCGCGCGCCGTCAGCGGGACCATGGCGAGGGTCCGGTCCGCGATCACCAGCGCCGCCGGGACCTGCGCCGTCACGCGGACCTGCTCGCCCCGGGCCAGGGCCGTGGACACCTCCCGGATCCCGCTCGGCAGGGTCAGCACCTCCCGCTCGATCACCACCCGGTGGTCGACCCCGCGCACCGGGGCCCGGTCCTCCGCCTCGTCGTCCGTCCGCGTCACCCCCTGGGGGCGACCGCTGACCAGCGCGCACACCTCCTTCTGCGCACCCAGCCGGATCTGGTGGAAGCGGTGCGCGACCGCACTCGCGCCCTGCACCACCTCCACGAGGTCGTGCACCGCCGGTTCGACGGCCTCCGCCCGGTACTCCTGCGCCAGCAGGGACGCCGCCAACTCCGCCTGCTCCAGTCCGTGCCGCTGCCGGGTCAGCAGGGCTTCGAGCGCGACCCCCGGCGGGGCCGCCACCCAGCGCCCCGGCCGGGCCGAGGACTGCGCCGCCAGGCCGTGCCGCTCCAGGTGGCGCAGGGCCCGTTCGGTCTGCGGCACCGGCAGGGTCAGCCGGTGCGCGAGGTCGGGGACCTCGGCAGCGCCCAGCGCCACCAGCACGCGGTACGCCGACTCCTGGCCCTCGTCCAGGCCTATGGCACCCAGCAACCCCTCCACCACCTTTCGACACGGCTCGTGGCGGGAAGCGGCCGCGGTGCACACCCGCCGCCGCCATCATCGCCGCATCCCCCGCCCCTCTGCCAAGGTTGCGCCCCCGCAGCACCAACTTCCGGCGGCCGGAAGCCATATGTGCGGCAGCTTTGCCGTGCAATGCAGCAGTTGGCCGGAATTCGCCCGGCGAGAGCGATGCGCCCGATCTCGCGCACGGCGATCGGGGCGCGCCCGCGCACCGGGCAGCGGTCCACCTCGGTCGTACGGCCTGGGCCTCACCTCGAAGCCCGCCGCGTCGGTCCTCTTCCCGAGGTACGCGGCCTCGCTGGACGGCATGGAGACCGTCGCGTCGGCCGACGGCCGGACGATCGGGCAGGACGATCGGGCAGGGCGCCACCGGCCACGCGCGGCGCGCGGACGGCGGTCGTCGACCATGCCGGGGCCTGCGGCAAGCCGGACTCACCGCGGGCCCAACCGGCCGAAGCGAAGGGCGCCATGGTCACGTGGACGGTCGTGCGGGCGTACGACCTCCGCTGATCCGTACGGGCAGGACGGAAGGGGTTCACCCGGCGGCGGCCCGGTGGACCCTTTTCGCGCATTCGGCGTTTTCGCCCCCCACCGGGGGCCGAGAATGAGGGCATGAGTCAGCAGGGCGCGGACGACTGGTGGCAGAAGCTCTACGAGGACCCCGACCCGGACGCGGGACCGGCACCCGACCCGGGGGACACCCTCGACAACCGGTTCCGTTCGGCGGCCGGCGTGACGGGGGACCCGGCCGGGACGCGGCCCCCCGCGCCGCCGGAGCCGGTACGGGAAGCCGAGCGCGGACCCGGGCCGGGGCGCGGGCCGCTGCCGGCCCCCCGCCCGGAGCCGGACGCCGGCCTGCCCGCGCGGCCGCCGCTGCCGGACGCGGTCCGGCGGGAGCCGGCCCGGCCCCCGGTGGCGGGTCCGGTCCCGCCACCGCGCCCGGCCCCCGACGCGCTCCCCGCGGCACCCGACCAGCGATACGCACCGCCGACCGCACCGCCGGCCGCGCCGCCCACGGCGGAAGGGTCCGCGCCCGGCGCGCGGCGCGTTCCGCCGCCGGGGCCCGCCGCGGACGCTCCGCCCGGCGGACCGTACGCCCCGGCGCAGCCGCCGGGCCTTTCGCTCGACCAGCCGGCGGTGCAGGTGCCGTTGCCCGGCGAGACGTACGGCCCGCCGCCGGCTCCGGCTGCGGCGCCCGGCGCCCCGGCAGGGCCACCGCGGGCGGTGTCGCCCGCTGAACGGCCCGGTCCGCCGCCTGCGCCGTCCGCCGCGGAGGGAAGAACGACCGGGCCGGGATTCGGGCCGCTCGCACCGCCGCCTGCCCAGGGGGCCGCTTCCGGCGCGCCCGCCGCGCCACCGTACGGGCCGCCGCCGGCCCAGGCTCCGGCTGCGCCTCCCGCCGCGGAGGCCGCCGCGCCGCCCGGCGAGCGGTACGGCCCGCCACCGCCCCCGGCCCCGCCCTGGCACGGCGCCCAGCCGCGCGATCCGCGCACCGGCGGCGCGACCGGCTACGTCCTCGGGGGCGTCCAGGTGCCCCCGGCACCAGGCCCCGAACTGCCCGCCCCGCGCGCCCAGGCACCGCGCCGGGAGGACCGCACCGAGGAGGTGCCGCAGCCCGCAGCCCCGCCCGCACCGGAACCCGCCCCGCTCGGCCCACCCGCCCCGGCAGCCGCCGCGCCGCAGCAGCGGCCCGAAGTACGGCACCTCGGCGACCGCGCCCCCACCTACGCCGCCGAACCGGGCCCGCTGCCGCCCGCGGACCCCGCCGCCCTCGACGCGCTGGTCCCGGACACCGTCCTGGAAGGCGCCCGCTACGGCGCCCACACCCTGCGGGCCGCCTCGCTGCGTGGCGACTCCGCCCGCTACCGCGGCGAGACCCGCCGGGACTTCCTGCTCACCGCCCGCTTCGGCAGCGGCGACGACGCCCTGGTCCTGGTGGCCCTCGCCGGCGGGGACCGGGCCGCCCCCGGCGCCGCCGAAGCCGCCGCCGAACTGTGCCGGACGGTCGCCGCGGCCGTCGGCCGCAGCCAGGGCAGGCTCGCCGACGACATCCGCGCCGGCCGGCGCGACGCCCTGCGCTCGGGCCTCCAGCGGCTGACCGACCGCGGCTACGGACGCCTGCGGGCCCGCGCCGCCGAGCTGGGGCTCGCGGACGAGGAGTACACGGCGGGACTGCGCGGCCTGCTGCTCCCGGTGGACCCCGAATGCCGTACCCGGGTGTGCTTCGGCGCCGGCGCCGGCGGGCTGTTCCGACTCCGTTCGGGTCAATGGCAGGACCTGGAGCCCACCGGCCCGGCCGGACCCGCGCCGGCCCCCGCGGCCGACGCCGCCGAGCCGGCCGACGCGGTCGGCGAGCCCGGCAGCGTCTTCCGGTTCCGGGCCTCCGTGGCCAGGCCGGGCGACACCCTGCTCCTGTGCTCGGGCGGCCTGGCGGAGCCCATGCGGGAGGAGGCCGCCCTCCGGGCCGAGCTCGCCGTGCGCTGGTCCGAGCCGGAGCCGCCCGGCCTCGCCGCGTTCCTCGCGGACACGCAGCTGCGCCTCAAGGGCTACGCCGACGACCGCACGGCCGCCGCAGTCTGGGAGGCGTGACGGGCCCGGGCATGGCTGGATGGAGGCATGGCGAAGCAGAACGTGGCGGAGCAGTTCGTCGACATCCTCGTGCGGGCCGGTGTGCGGCGGATGTACGGAGTGGTGGGCGACAGCCTCAATCCGGTGGTGGACGCGATCCGGCGGACGGACGGCATCGAGTGGATCCAGGTCCGCCACGAGGAGACCGCGGCCTTCGCGGCGGGCGCCGAGGCCCAGATCACCGGGCGCCTCGCCGCCTGCGCGGGCTCCTGCGGCCCCGGGAACCTCCACCTGATCAACGGGCTGTACGACGCACAGCGCTCGATGGCCCCGGTCCTCGCGCTGGCCTCGCACATCCCCTCCGGTGAGATCGGCCTGGGCTACTTCCAGGAGACCCACCCCGACCAGCTGTTCCGCGAGTGCAGCCACTACAGCGAGCTGATCTCCAACCCGCAGCAGATGCCCCGGCTGCTCCAGAGCGCCGTACAGCACGCCGTCGGCCGCAGCGGCGTCAGCGTGGTCGCCCTACCCGGGGACATCGCCGACCGGCCCGCCCCCGAGAAGGCGGTGGAGCACGCCCTCGTCACCGCCCGGCCCACCGTGCGGCCGGGCGGGGAGATCGAGAAGCTGGTCCGGCTCGTCGACGAAGCGGAACGCATCACGCTCTTCTGCGGCAGCGGCACCGCCGGGGCGCACGCCGAGGTGATGGAGTTCGCCGGCCGGGTCAAGGCCCCGGTCGGGCACGCCCTGCGCGGCAAGGAATGGATCCAGTACGACAACCCCTACGACGTCGGCATGAGCGGGCTCCTCGGCTACGGCGCGGCCTACGAGGCCACCCACGAGTGCGACCTGCTGATCCTGCTCGGCACGGACTTCCCGTACAACGCCTTCCTCCCCGACGACGTGAAGATCGTCCAGGTGGACATCCGTCCCGAACACCTCGGACGGCGCTCCCAGTTGGACCTCGCCGTGTGGGGAGACGTACGGGAGACCCTGCGCGCCCTGAACACACGGGTGAAGGCCAAGACGGACCGCCGCTTCCTCGACCGGATGCTGAAGAAGCATGCGGACGCCCTGGAGGGCGTGGTGAAGGCCTACACCCGCAAGGTGGAGAAGCGCACGCCGATCCACCCCGAGTACGTGGCCTCTGTCCTCGACGAACTGGCCGACGAGGACGCGGTGTTCACGGTCGACACGGGCATGTGCAATGTGTGGGCGGCACGCTATCTTTCCCCGAACGGCAAGCGGCGCATCATCGGCTCCTTCAGCCACGGCTCGATGGCCAACGCCCTCCCGCAGGCCATCGGCGCACAGTTCACCGATCGCGGCCGTCAAGTGGTGTCCATGTCGGGCGACGGCGGTTTCTCCATGCTGATGGGAGATTTCCTCACCCTGGTGCAGTACGACCTGCCCGTCAAAGTGGTCCTCTTCAACAACTCATCCCTCGGAATGGTCCAGTTGGAGATGCTGGTTTCCGGCCTCCCCTCCTACGGGACGCAGAACAAGAACCCGGACTTCGCCGCGATCGCCCGCGCGGCCGGCGCCTACGGCGCGCGGGTGGAGAAGCCCAAGCAGCTCAGCGGGGCTTTGAAGGACGCCTTCCGGCACCGGGGCCCCGCTCTGGTCGACGTGGTGACCGACCCCGACGCCCTGTCGATTCCGCCGAAGATCAGCGCCGAAATGGTGACCGGATTCGCACTGTCGGCCAGCAAGATCGTGCTCGACGGAGGCGTGGGACGCATGATCCAGATGGCTCGATCCAACCTTCGCAACGTGCCCCGCCCGTAAGCCCGCAGGAGTGCGGATCCACCCGGGGGGCATGCATCCCGTAGGCCTGTTCGAGAGCAACGGACACGGGAGGGACACCGGCGTGCGGGTGGGGGCGAAGACGGGGAAGCTGTGGAAGAGAGGGGCGCCGGTACCGCGCGAACCGTCCACCGCGGAGAACGGGGAAGCGGTGGACACGCTGCGCATCAGCCGCAGCGTGCGCCGCGCGGACCTGAAGGCGGTGGGCGAGGTGCGCCGGGCACTCAGGGAGCTGATGCGCCACCGGTGCCGGACCGAGGCCGCGGATGCGGCCGAGCTGCTGATCACGGAACTCGTCACGAACGCCCTCGTCCACACCGACCGGGGCGCGGAGGTGTCCGTGAGCCTCACGGCCGCACGGTTACGGGTGGAGGTCCGCGACCACGCGGCACGCAGGCCCCGGCCGTACGTACCGACCGCCGACGACGGTACGCACGGCCGGGGCCTGGTGCTGGTGGAGGCGCTGGCCGACGAGTGGGGGGTGGACGCGCTCGCCCTGGGCGGCGGCAAGGTGGTGTGGTTCGAGCTCGACGGGCGCCGCGAGGCCCCGTACGCCGCGGGGCCCGCCTGAACGGCGGGCCCCGCGGGGTGTCCCCTGGTGCGGACCTGTCAGCCGAACTGCTGCTCCAGGTCCTTCAGTTTGCGCTCCAGCGAGTCCAGCCGGGGAATGGTCTGGGTGTCGTCCTCGGCGGTGAGGTCCACCGTCCGGGTGCCGGTCACGTCAGTGGATTCGGTGCGGCCCACGGCCTGCAGGGAGGGCCGGAGGCGTAGCGGCAGCTGTCCCGATTCCGGTATGGCCGGCTCCGCGCCGACCGGCGCGGAGCCCGCTCCCTGCGTCAGCTCCGGGAGCTCGACCTGGCGGCCGCGGGACCGCCCGAACGCCCGGTTCTGCCGGCCCAGCGCCTTGATGCGCGCCCGGTCGAGCCTGTTCTGGTCGCGCCTGCGGAGCCGGTCCTGCTCCCGCTCCTTCTTGTCCTCGCGCACCTCGTCCACGGCCTCGTCGAGGGTGCGCACCCCCTCCAGCAGCATGAGTGACCACGCGCCGAAGGTCTCCCGGGGGGCCCGCAGCCAGCGGACCATCCGGATCTGCGGCAACGGCCGCGGGATCAGGCCCTGTTCGCGCAGCGCCGCCCGGCGGGTCTGCTTGAGGGCGCGGTCGAAGAGGACGGCCGCAGACAGCGACATCCCCGCGAAGAACTGCGGAGCGCCGTCGTGCCCCAGACCGCGCGGGGCGTGCACCCAGTTGAACCAGGCGGCCGCCCCCGCGAACAGCCAGACCAGCATGCGCGAGCCGAGGGCCGCGTCACCGTGGCTGGCCTCGCGGACGGCGAGCACCGAGCAGAACATGGCGGCGCCGTCGAGGCCGAAGGGGACCAGGTACTCCCAGCCTCCGGAGAGGTTGAGGTTCTGCCGGCCGAAGCCGACCAGCCCGTGGAAGGAGAGCGCGGCGGCCACCGCCGCGCAGCAGAAGAGCAGGACGTAGGAGGCCGTCCCGTAGACGGCCTCCTTGCGCCGCCGCCGCTCCTCGCTGCGCTCCCAGCTGTCCTCGGCCGCGGCCTTCTCGCTCTCGCGCTTGCCCCGTGCCAGCACCGCAACCGCCGCAAGTACGCCCAGGATCAGCAGACTGCCGGGCAGCAGCCAGTCCAGCGATATGTCGGTCAGTCTCATGCGGATGTCCCTTGCCTCGCGTATGCGGCTGTGCGGCTTTCCGGGCGCCATAGTGGCGCAGCGGGTGCGTGGTGCACGCGGGTTTCGGGGCAAGTGGACGCCATCGGGGGGCGGGGCCCGCCGGATAGGGTGTTGTATCTCGAACTGGCGCTCGCGCGGCCAGAGTTGCGTTCGATTATGTCCACCTCTACGGGTGGGTTGGCCCCCTGCCCGCCCTGGGGGCGTCAGGCGGCTTGTGCCGTGAGGCGGGTGACGCGGTCCGCGTCGCAGGTGCGGGGGCAGGTGACGCAGGTGTCCTGCGGGCGGATCGTGTAGAAGAAGCAGCAGCTGGCCCGGTCCCGGGTGGGCAGTTCGCGGCCGTCGGGGGCCGGGAGCGTACGGAACCCGGCGGCTGCGGTGTACGGGGCCGTGGAGCCGGGCAGGAGCGCCTCCAGTTCGGCCATCGTCCGCTGTTCCTCGCCGAGCAGCTCGCCCACGTACCAGAGGCTTTCGACGACCTCGTCGGTCACCATGCCCCACAGGGCGCGGCGGCCGCGCCGCATGCGCGGGGCGAAACCTTCCAGCACGGGTTCGAGGTGCTGGGCCACCGCGGCCCGCACCTCTTCGCGCAGCGCCTCCCCGTCGGGCACGACCCGGGCCCCGGGGAGGCCGGCCGCCGGGTCGTCCGGCAGGCAGGCGAAGCTCTCGACGTGCACGCTCATCCGGCCGAGGGTCCGGTGGAAGGCGACCTCGGCGACCGGGAGCCGGGGGACCCGCCGGTGGAGGAACCACGGGAGCGTGATCAGCAGGCAGGCGGGCCACGCGTACCGGTGCAGCCCGAAGCTCGCGATCACATCGGGCCGCGCCTGGGTCCCGTAGTCCCTCAGGACCTGGGCGTTGTCCCAGGCGAGGAAGGCGTCCAGGGCGGCCCCGCCGGCCGCGAGCTCGTCCGCGCCGACCCACCCCGCACCGCGAGGGGAGGGTTCGTGCGCGGCCCGCTCGACGACCCGCAGTCCGCCGTACACGTCGGCCAGCCGGGCGTACGCGCCCGCCACCGCGGAGCCGGGCGGGGCGGGGGTGAGCGCCGGGAGGGTCGAGACGGCCATGACGGACCACCGATCACACGATCGTTAACAGGTTAGCCTTACCTTACCCGACTCTCGCGTATCCGTATCCACCCGTCGCGCGGCGCGTCACCTATTCTCGGAGGTCAGCAGGCCGAGACCCGGAGGAGGACCGAGTGCACGAGGCGGCCCAGGCCCGGGTACCGGCACAAAAGCGGAAGGTGTTGCGCCATTCGGTGCGCGGGCAGGTCCTCGACGCCCTGCGCGCGGCCCTGGTCGACGGCGAGCTCGTCCCCGGGGAGATCTACTCCGGCCCGGCGCTGGGGGAGCGCTTCGGGGTCTCCGCGACCCCCGTGCGCGAGGCGATGCAGCAGCTGGCCGTCGAGGGAGCGGTGGAATGCCTTCCGAACCGGGGCTTCCGTGTCCTGTCCCGGACCCCCCGGGAGCTCGCCGAGCTGGCCGAGGTCCGCGCGCTCCTCGAAGTCCCCGTCATGCTGCGACTGGCCCGCACCGTGCCCGAAGCCGCCTGGCAGGCCCTGCGTCCGGCCGTGACCGCCACGGCCGAGGCGGCCGCCGCGGGCGACCTGCCCGGCTACGCGGAGGCGGACCGGGCCTTCCACCGGGCGGTGCTGCGGCTGGCCGGCAACGAGCAACTGGTGCAGGTGGCGGAGGAGCTCCACCGCCGCGCCCAGTGGCCCCTGCCGGGCGCTCCGCGGGTTCGGCGGGCCGATCTCGTCGCCGACGCGGCCGAGCACTCGGCGCTGCTGGAGGCGCTGATCGCCCGTGACCTCACGGTCGTGGAGTCCCTGGTACGGGAGCACTTCGCCGGCTCCTGACCCGGACGCGACCCCGCCCGGAGCGGCCCCTGGCATGCCGGGCGGCCCGGTCTGCCGGGACTCGGCCCCGGGACCCCGCGCAGCCCCGGCCGCGCCCGGGTCTCCCCCCGGCGGCCCGGTCCGCCCCGCCGGCCCGGGCCTGCCCGCGGACGATCCCGCCGCGCCGGGGCCTGCGGCGTGGGCGCGGAGTGCCGTACGGGCGGGCCGCACCGCAGATCGGTCCGTGGGGCGCCGGGGTCGGCCGGGCCAGTGGTGTGACCGGCACGGCAACGGCACCTCGCCGCGTTGTCGGACCGCGCACGTACGTCCGGCACGCGCCGCGGCCCGCCGCCTTGCGCTGCACCGCACCGGACGCCGCGCCCCGGCGTCCGGCCCCAGCCCTACTGGACGGCAGGTGCGGGGTGGAGCTGGTCCGCCAGCCAGGTGGGGATGCCGCCCAGCAGGTGGAACAGCCGGCGGGCCTCCGCGCGCAGCCGGGTGGCCTCGGGCTCCGGTTCGGCCTCGGCCAGCGCCGCCAGCGCCGGGGCGGTGCCGATCAGGAAGCCCAGGTCCTCCCGGATCCGCAGCGACTCCGCGAACCCCTTGCGGGCCTCGGCCACCTCGCCGTCGCGCAGGGCGAGGGCCGCCAGATGCCGGAACGTGAACGACAGCAGCAGGGTGTCCCCGTGCGCCTCGGCCCCCGCGTGGGCGCGGCGGTAGGCGGGCCGGGCGGACTGCGGGGCGTCCGCGAGGTGCTCGGCGACCAGGCCGCGGCGGAAGTCCAGCAGCGGGCGGGTCCGGGATCCCGGTGACAGCAGGGCCGCCGCCCGGCCCAGCGCGGAGCGGGCCTCGTCGGCCCGGTCGCGTACGCCCAGCACCGTCGCGGCGTAGGCCAGCTGGCCCCGCTCGCACGCGGCCGCGCCCCGGTCGTCGTCGTCCTGGGCGACCGCCTCGGCGATCCGCAGCGCGTCCTCGGCCTCGGACCAGCCCTGGCCCGTGAACAGGCACCGTTCGACGAGCAGCGCCGTGCGCTGCACGGCGGCGGCCGCCTGGCCGGCCTTGCCCACATGGGGCGTCAGCAGAGCCGCCGCGTCGGTCCAACAGCCGCGCGAGCGCAGCCGCCATATCGCCCGCTGGAGGGGGTCGTCTCCCCCGGTGGAACCGGCTCCCGACATGGCGGTATCCGCCACATTGCCCTCCCCGAAGCAATCAAGCAGCACATGGTTGAGCCCTGGGGCGAAATGAGAGCACGGATCGCGGGCTCCGGCCAAGGGGTCGGGTGAACTCTTTCACAAAGTCCGGACGGATCATCAGCGCCGCCGGCCGGCCCGCGGTCGGCGGGGGAGCGGATCTCCTCAGCTCATGCGCAGTGCCAGGAAGAAGTCGAGCTTGTCCTCCAGCCGGGAAAGGTCCCGACCCGTCAACTGCTCGATTCGCCCGACCCGGTAGCGCAGTGTGTTGACGTGCAGGTGCAGGCGGGTCGCGCAGCGGGTCCAGGAGCCGTCGCAGTCCAGGAAGGCCTCCAGGGTCGGGATGAGCTCCGCCCGGTGGCGCCGGTCGTAGTCCCGCAGCGGGTCCAGCAGCCGGGCGGTGAACGCGCGGCGCACGTCGTCCGGGACGAACGGCAGCAGCAGCACGTGCGACGCCAGCTCGTGATGGCCGGCCGCGCAGACCCGGCCCGGGCGGGCCGCCGCGACCCGGCGGGCGTGCCGGGCCTCCTCCAGTGCCCCGCGCAGCCCTTCGGCGGAGTGCACGGCCGCACTGACGCCGAGCGTGAGCCGGCCGTCGTCGGCCAGGCCGGCCGCCAGGGGGTCCCGTACGGTCGCCAGCAGCTCGTCGGCGTGAAGGGCCGAGTCCGGGCCCTTGTCCTCCCCGGCGTCCCCGGACAGCGAGGGCAGCGGCACCAGTGCGATGGCCTCGTCACCCGCATGGGCCACCGCGATCCGGTCGGACGGCTCCGGGCCCGAGACGGACGGGTCGACGAGGATCTCCTCCAGCAGCGACTGGGCGACCGGGCCGCCGGGGATGTCCCCGCTGTCCCAGTCCACGCGCGCCACCACGACCTGCCAGTGCGGGGCGGCGCCCAGCCCGGGCAGCAGCACCGGGGCCGCCACCCGCAGACGGGCGGCGATCTCGGCGGGCGCGGCGCCCGTCTGGACCAGCTCCAGGACCTCCTGTGCGAGGCGGCGGCGCACGGTGCGGGCGGCGTCGCGCCGGTCGCGCTCCACGGCGATCAGCTGGGTGACGCCCTGGAGCAGGTCCAGCCGCTCGGCCGGCCAGTCGCCGGCGTCCGCCTCGACGGCCAGGAGCCAGTCCGACAGCACGGTCTCGCGCACGTCGCGGGCGGCCGGTCCGGCGGCACCGCGGCCGTGTCCCCTGATCGGGAAGAGCGAGTAGGTAATACCCTGGATGGAGATCCGGTGCGGCCCCCTGCGGCCCGTCCGGACCGCCGCGAGGTGCTCGCCCGCCAGCGCTGCGCAGATGCCCGGCGCCAGCGGCTCACCCGCCCCGGCGATCTGCCGTCCGGTGGGGGACAGCACCCAGGCCCGGAGGTCGAGGTCGGTGGTGAGGAGATCCAGCACCACGTCGGGGCCGCCCCCCGCCGGACCCGAGGTCATCAGGCGGCGGTGCCGGTCCACGACGGCCGCCAGGTCCCCGGCGCGCTCGCCCGAGACCTGCCGTACGACGTACTCCGTGATGGTGGCGAATGCAACGTCCTCGTTCACGGCGAACAGCGGCAGCCGGTTGCGCACGCAGGCCGAAACGAGATCGTCCGGGATGTCTCCCAGCTCCGCCTCGCCCGCCGCGAGCCCCGCGACGCCGGCGCTCGCGAGGATTCGTACGAACGGCTCGGAGTCGGCTGAATTTCGCCTCCATGCCAGGCCGGTGAGGACGAGTTCACCCCCGGACAGGTACCGGCTGGGATCGCGCAGGTCGGTCGTCATGACCCCGCGGACCGTACGGTCGAGTTCGTCCTCGCCGCCGAGCAGCCGCAGCCCCAGCGCCTCGGTCTCCAGCAGTGCGCGCAGCCGCATGATGTCGCCGCCGATCTGTCTCGAATGTTGCCGTTGGAAATCGGGCAGGTCGTCGCATCCTGCCTTTCATACGAATCTACAAGACGAGGGAGGCCGTCAGCCAACTCCTTCATGGTTTCGGTGACTGCACCCGGGGGACGCGCGGCTTGTGTACTGAGTCCACACCGCGTTAACAGCACGTGAACGACCAGTCGAGGGCCATTGGGCCTCCTGGCTTGAAGTGAACGACCCGATTAAGAAGAAGAGAGCCGACATGGACTTCCTTCGCCCCGCCAGCTGGGAGGAGGCGCTCGCCGCTAAGGCCGAGTTCCCCACAGCTGTGCCGATTGCGGGTGGCACCGACATCATGGTCGAGATCAACTTCGACCACCGCCGTCCGGAGTACCTCCTCGACCTGGGCCGCATCGAGCTGCTGCGGGAGTGGGAGGTAGGCGAGGAGGTCACCAAGCTCGGCGCCTCCGTCCCGTACACCCAGATCATGGAGAACCTGCGGACCACCCTGCCGGGTCTCGCGCTCGCCTCGCACACGGTCGCGTCCCCCCAGATCCGCAACCGCGGCGGTGTCGGCGGCAACCTCGGTTGCGCCTCACCCGCCGGTGACTCCCACCCCGCCCTGCTGGCCGCCGGCTGCGAGGTGGAGGTCGAGTCCGTCCGCGGCTCGCGCATGATCCCGATCGACGCGTTCTACACCGGTGTGAAGCGCAACGCACTGGCCGCCGACGAGCTCATCAAGTCGGTCCACATCAAGAACGCCACGGGCCCCCAGCAGTACTCGAAGGTCGGCACCCGCAACGCCATGGTCATCGCGGTGTGCGGCTTCGGCCTCGCCCTGCACCCCGACACCCGCACCGTGCGTACGGGCATCGGTTCGGCCGCCCCGACCCCGGTCCGGGCCAAGGCCGCCGAGGAGTTCCTGAACGCCGCGCTCGACGAGGGCGGCTTCTGGGACAACGGCAAGGTCATCACCCCGTCGATCGCCAAGCAGTTCGGCGAGCTCGCCTCCGCGGCGTGCAACCCGATCGACGACGTCCGTGGCACGGCGAAGTACCGCCGTCACGCGGTTGGCATCCTCGCTCGCCGCCAGCTCGTCTGGACCTGGGAGCAGTACCGCGGCACGAACGGCCGCTCGCTTGAAGGGGCTGCGTAATCATGCGCGTCAATTTCACCGTCAACGGTCGTCCGCAGGAAGCCGACGACGTCTGGGAGGGCGAGTCCCTCCTCTACGTGCTGCGTGAGCGCCTGGGCCTGCCCGGCTCCAAGAACGCCTGCGAGCAGGGCGAGTGCGGATCCTGCACCGTCCGCCTCGACGGCGTGCCGGTCTGCTCCTGTCTGGTGGCCGCCGGCCAGGTCGAGGGCCGCGACGTCGTGACCGTCGAGGGCCTGGCCGACTTCGCCAAGAAGCGCGAGGAGCACGGCCACGGCTGCGGCACCGGCGCGTGCGGCGGCGGCAAGGGCGTGTCCACGGACGAGGCCCAGCAGTGGTCCGCCAAGGGCACCGACTCGCAGACCGGCGAGGGAGTGGAGCTCTCCGACATCCAGCAGGCGTTCATCGACGCCGGCGCGGTCCAGTGCGGTTTCTGCACCCCGGGTCTGCTGGTCCAGGCCGACGCTCTCCTGGAGCAGAACGCCGACCCGTCCGACCAGGACATCCGTGAGGCCCTGTCCGGCAACCTCTGCCGCTGCACGGGCTACGAGAAGATCCTCGACGCGGTCCGCCTCGCGGCCGCCCGTCAGGGAGAGGCGGTCTGATCATGGCTCAGGACACCCGCACCGTCGGTACGCCGACGAACGTCACCCAGAAGCACAACAAGGGCGGCATCGGCGAGTCCACGCTGCGCCCGGACGGCACCCTCAAGGTCACCGGCGAGTTCGCGTACTCCTCGGACATGTGGCACGAGGACATGCTGTGGGGCCAGACCCTGCGCAGCACCGTCGCCCACGCCGAGATCGTCTCCATCGACATCTCCGAGGCGCTGGCCATGCCGGGCGTCTACTCGGTGCTGACGTACGACGACCTGCCGGCCGAGATGAAGAACTACGGCCTGGAGATCCAGGACACCCCCGTGCTCGCCAACGGCCGGGTACGCCACCACGGCGAGCCGGTCGCCCTCGTGGCCGCCGACCACCCGGAGACCGCCCGCCGCGCGGCCGCCAAGATCAAGATCGACTACCGGGAGCTGCCGCTCGTCACGGACGAGGCCTCGGCCCTGGCCGCCGACGCGCCGCTGATCCACGAGGGCCGTGACGACCACCACGCCGGCCACGTCCCGCACCCGAACATCGTGCACCGCCAGCCGATCATCCGCGGCAACGTGGAGGAGGCCCGCAAGCGCGCCGACGTCATCGTCGAGGGCGAGTACACCTTCGGCATGCAGGACCAGGCCTTCCTCGGCCCGGAGTCCGGTCTCGCCGTACCCTCCGAGGACGGCGGCGTCGACCTCTACGTCGCCACCCAGTGGCTGCACTCGGACCTCAAGCAGATCGCCCCCGTCCTCGGCCTGCCCGAGGAGAAGGTCCGCATGACGCTCTCCGGCGTCGGCGGCGCCTTCGGCGGCCGCGAGGACATCTCGATGCAGATCCACGCCTGCCTGCTGGCCCTCGCCACCAACAAGCCGGTCAAGATCGTCTACAACCGGTTCGAGTCCTTCTTCGGCCACGTGCACCGCCACCCGGCGAAGCTCTGGTACGAGCACGGCGCCACCAAGGACGGCAAGATCACGCACATGAAGTGCAGGATCGTGCTCGACGGCGGTGCGTACGCCTCGGCCTCCCCGGCCGTCGTCGGCAACGCGTCCTCCCTCTCCGTCGGCCCGTACGTCGTGGACGACGTCGACATCGAGGCGATCGCGCTCTACACGAACAACCCGCCCTGCGGCGCGATGCGCGGCTTCGGCGCCGTCCAGGCCTGCTTCGCGTACGAGGCCCAGATGGACAAGCTCGCGGCGAAGCTGGGCATGGACCCGGTCGAGTTCCGCCAGCTGAACGCCATGGAGATGGGCACGATCATGCCCACCGGCCAGGTCGTGGACTCCCCGGCGCCCGTCGCCGAGCTGCTGCGCCGGGTCAAGGCCCGCCCGCTGCCGCCGGAGCGCCAGTGGGAGACGGCCGGCGAGGGCGCGGACGTCCGCGCGCTGCCGGGCGGTCTGTCGAACACCACCCACGGCGAGGGCGTCGTCCGCGGCGTCGGCTACGCGGTCGGCATCAAGAACGTCGGCTTCTCCGAGGGCTTCGACGACTACTCCACCGCCCGTGTGCGCCTGGAGGTCATCAACGGCGAGCCCGTCGCGATGGTCCACACGGCCATGGCGGAGGTCGGCCAGGGCGGCGTCACCGTCCACGCGCAGATCGCCCGTACCGAGCTGGGCGTCACGCAGGTGACCATCCACCCGGCCGACACGCAGGTCGGCTCCGCCGGTTCCACGTCCGCCTCGCGGCAGACGTACATGACCGGTGGCGCCGTGAAGAACACCTGTGAGCACGTCCGTGAGGCACTGCTGGAGATGGGCCGCCGCAAGAACGGCTCCTACCACCCGGCGTGGGCCCAGGCCGAGCTGCTCCTCGAGGGCGGCAAGGTCGTCACCGACGGCGGCGAGGTCCTCGCGGACATCGCCGACATCCTGGAGGACGAGGCGATCGACCTCGAGCTCGAGTTCCGCCACCGTCCGACGGTCGCCTTCGACCTGAAGACCGGCCAGGGCGACGGCCACGTCCAGTACACCTTCGCCGCGCACCGCGCGGTCGTCGAGGTGGACACCGAGCTCGGCCTGGTCAAGGTCGTCGAGCTGGCGACCGCCCAGGACGTGGGCAAGGCCCTCAACATGCTCTCCGTGGTCGGCCAGATCCAGGGTGGTACCACCCAGGGTCTCGGTGTGGCGGTCATGGAGGAGATCATCGTGGACCCGAAGACCGCGAAGGTGCGCAACCCCTCCTTCACGGACTACCTGATCCCGACCATCCTCGACACCCCGACCATCCCGGTCGACGTCCTGGAGCTCGCCGACCCGAACGCCCCCTACGGCCTTCGCGGTCTGGGCGAGGCCCCGACCCTGTCGTCCACCCCGGCCGTCCTCGCGGCGATCCGGCAGGCGACCGGGCTGGAGCTCAACAAGACCCCGATCCGTCCGGAAGCCCTCACCGGGACCCTCTAGGACGGGCCCGGTCCGGGGGCCGCGAGGCCCCCGGACCCCCTCGGACTCTCCGGGCGGTGTGACTCGGGAACGTCACACTTCACCGCCGCACCGCCCGGAGTACATACGAAGCACCGCACCGCTCGCGGTCCCTTCAGCCGGCAGTACCCCTGCGAAAACCCCCATGTAGTACCAGCGGTCACCCCGCACTACCCGCAGTACACGCAGTGAACATTCGCGTCGCCTCGGGCCGTCACCCCGGGTCGTGCAGCCAAACGCACCATCCCAAATCCCGCATTCTCCAATCCCCAAGCGGGTGCCCCTTTGAACCTTGGGAGTTAGGCACCATGACCCAGTCGTCAGTGGAGTCCAGGACCACCGCGGAGGAAGCCGGAGACGGCTCCCCCACCCCCGCCGGGCGTTCTTGGCTCGACCGCTACTTTCATATAACCCATAGAGGATCCAACGTCGGCAACGAGGTCCGTGGCGGTATCACGACCTTCATGGCCATGGCGTACATCCTCCTGCTCAACCCGCTGCTGCTGTCGGGCAAGGACGTCGCCGGCACCTCGATGGAGGCCTCGGCCATCATCACGGCCACGGCGTTCGCGGCGGCCGTCACCACGCTCCTCATGGGCTTCGTCGGCAAGGTCCCGCTGGCTCTGGCCGCCGGGCTCTCCGTCTCCGGTGTGCTCGCCTCGCAGGTGGCCCCCCAGATGACCTGGCCGCAGGCCATGGGCATGTGTGTGGTCTACGGTGTCGTGATCTGTCTCCTGGTCGTCACCGGCCTCCGAGAGATGATCATGAACGCGATCCCCCTCGCGCTCAAGCACGCGATCACCATGGGCATCGGCATGTTCGTCGCCCTGATCGGTCTCGTGAAGGCCGGCTTCGTCGGCCGCGGCCCCGAGCAGGGGCCCCCGCTCCAGCTCGGCTCGGTCGGTGAGCTCGCCGGCTGGCCCGTCCTGATCTTCTGCCTCACCCTGCTCGCGATCTTCATGCTGCAGGCCCGCAAGATCCCCGGTGCCATCCTGATCGGCATCGTCGGCGGCACCGTCGTCGCGGCCATCGTCAACGCCATCGCGAACATCGACCCCAAGGCCTGGCGCAGCGGCCCGCCGGAGCTCTCCGGCTCCGCGGTCTCGATGCCCGACTTCTCGCTCTTCGGCGACGTCTCGTTCGGCGGCTGGGGCGACGTCGGCTACATGACGGTCGGCATGATCGTCTTCACCCTGGTCCTGGCCGGCTTCTTCGACGCGATGGCCACCATCATCGGTGTCGGCACCGAGGCCAAGCTGGCCGACGACAAGGGCCGCATGCCTGGCCTGTCCAAGGCGCTCTTCATCGACGGCGCCGGCGGCGCCATCGGCGGCGTCTCCGGCGGCTCCGGCCAGACCGTGTTCGTCGAGTCCGCGACCGGCGTCGGCGAGGGCGCCCGCACGGGTCTCGCCTCCGTCGTGACCGGCCTGTTCTTCGCCGCCTGCCTCTTCTTCACCCCGATCACGCAGATCGTCCCCGGCGAGGTCGCCTCCGCGGCCCTGGTGGTCATCGGCGCGATGATGATGCAGAACGCCCGCCACGTGGACTGGGCCGACAGCGCGACGGCCATCCCGGTCTTCCTGACCGTCGTGATCATGCCGTTCACGTACTCGATCACGGCCGGCGTCGCCGCCGGTGTGCTCTCCTACGTCGCCATCAAGATCGCTCAGGGCAAGGCCCGGGAGATCGGCGGCTTCATGTGGGCGCTGACCGGGATCTTCGTGGTCTTCTTCGCCCTGCACCCGATCGAGGGCTGGCTCGGGGTCGGCTGACCCGGAGCACCGCCGGTCCGGGTCGCCCGACCCGGACCGGCCGGTCCGCACCTGCTCGTACCCGATACTGGAACCCAATCCTCCGAGGAGGCCGCACATGCTGGACATCGCCGAAGAGCTGAACCGGTGGGTACAGCAGGGACGTGACTTCGCCGTCGCCACGGTCGTGGCGGTGGGCGGCAGCGCACCCCGGCAGCCCGGCGCGGCCCTCGCCGTCGACAGCGAGGGCACGGCCATCGGCTCGGTCTCCGGCGGATGCGTGGAGGGTGCGGTCTACGAGCTGTGCCGGCAGGCGCTGGAGGACGGGGAGACCGTCCGGGAGCGCTTCGGCTACAGCGACGACGATGCCTTCGCGGTGGGGCTGACCTGCGGCGGAATCATCGACATCCTCGTCACCCCGGTGCCCGTGGGCTCGCCCGCCCGAGCGGTGTTCGAGGCGGCGCTTGCCGCCGCCTCCTGCGGCGAGGCCGCCGCGCTGGCCCGGGTCGCCGAGGGGCCGGCCGAGCTGATGGGCCGCGCCGTGCTCGTCCGTACGGAGGGGCCCTTCGCGGGCGGCCTCGGCGGACACCCGGAGCTGGACCGCACCGTCGCCGAGGAGGCCCGCGCCATGCTGGACGCCGGCCGGACCGGGGTGCTGGAGATCGGCGCCGACGGCAGGCTCTGCGGAGAGCCGCTGAAGGTGCTCGTCGAGTCCAGCGTCCCGCCGCCGCGGATGATCGTCTTCGGTGCCATCGACTTCGCCTCCGCGCTCGTGCGGATCGGCAAGTTCCTCGGCTACCGGGTGACCGTCTGCGACGCGCGGCCCGTCTTCGCGACGAGGAACCGTTTCCCCGAGGCCGACGAGATCGTCGTGGACTGGCCGCACCGCTACCTGGAGGCGCAGTCCTCGGAGGGCTCGGTGGACGGCCGGACCGTCCTGTGCGTGCTCACCCACGATGCCAAGTTCGACGTCCCGCTCCTGGAGCTGGCCCTCAGGCTGCCCGTCGCCTACGTCGGCGCGATGGGCTCCCGCCGTACCCACGAGGACCGCAACAAGCGGCTGCGCGATGTCGGCGTCACCGAACTCGAGCTGGCCCGGCTGCGCTCCCCGATCGGCCTGGACCTCGGCGCCCGCTCCCCGGAGGAGACTGCGCTGTCCATCGCCGCCGAGATCGTCGCGAACCGCCGCGGCGGCAGCGGCGCGGCCCTGACCGGCGCACACATCCCGATCCACCCGGACGTCGCGAACACCGTGATCGGCAGGATCGGCTCCGTCGCTTGAGGAGTGACGGCGGAAGGTGAGAAAAGGGCGCACCCCGTGGGGGTTGCGCCCTTGTGGCGTTCCCCCTATTTTACCCGCCGGTAATCGGAGGAGCCCTCTCCTGCCCTTCCTCACAACGGAGTTGAGCGGATGTTGCGTACCGTGCGAACCCTGGGCGTGCTGGCCGCGGCCACCCTGCTGACCGCCTTCACGCCCGCCCCGGCGGCCCCGGCCGCTCCGGCCGGCGGCCTGCGCGAGGTGCTCTTCGTGGGGAACAACTGGGAGGGGACGGCCGACGTCCTCGCCTCCACCGGCGATCTCGCCAAGGTCGGGCGCATCAACATGATCCCCGACAAGGCGGAGCGGCTCCGCGAGATCTACCTCAACCCCGTGAAGCTCGCCTTCTTCCTCGGCATCCGGGAGAGCGCCGGCGAGGGCCACGACCAGTTCGTCGACGACATGTTCACCACCCCGGACGGCACCGCGGTCGTCGCCTCCCGCCCCAGCTTCGCCGACGTCGTCTCCATCGACCTGGCGTCCGGACGGATCAACTGGCGCTTCCCGGTCTCCGGATTCCGCTCCGACCACATGGCGGTCTCCCCGGACGGGACCCGCATCGCCGTCTCGGCCTCCACCTCCAACACCGTGCACGTCCTGGACATCGCCACCGGCCGCCAGACCGGCTCCTTCCGCACCGGCGACAAGCCGCACGAGAACACCTTCACCCGCGACGGCCGCCACCTGTGGAACAGCTCCATCGGCGAGGTGAACACGGCCCTCGACGCCCCCTGGCTGGACTGGACGAAGGGCGACCGGAAGATCACCGTGGTCGACGCGCAGACCTTCCGCACCGTCCGGGTGATCGACATGCGGGAGCGGCTGGACGCCTTCGGCCGCAAGGACCTGTCCGACTCCGTGCGCCCGGTGTCCTTCAGCCCCGACGAGTCGAAGCTCTACTTCCAGGTCTCGTTCTTCGGCGGCTTCCTGGAGTACGACGTGGCCACCGACCGGATCACCCGCCTCAAGGAACTCCCCGCCAACCCGGCCACCGGCACCGACCGCACCGGCTGGGTCAACGACTCCCGCCACCACGGCATGTCGATGAGCCCCGACGGGGCGAAGCTCTGCATCGCGGGCACGATGGACGACTACGCGACCGTCGTGGACCGCACCACCCTCGCCGAGGGGCCGCTTGTGCCCGCCTCCAAGCCGTACTGGGCCACGGTCTCCGGCGACGGTACGGCCTGCGTGATCTCCGAGAGCGGCACCGACCGGGTGACGGCCATCGACTTCGCCACCGGCGCCAAGCGGGTCTCCGTCCCCGTCGGCGACCACCCCCAGCGCATCCGCCTCGGCCACGTCCCGGCGGCCTGGACCGGTCCGGCCGGCCGCTGAGCGGATTGTCCGGCGGACGAAGGGGCTGGAATCGGCCGAACCTGCAGATCAAGCCAATATGGGATGACTGGTCCACGATGACCGATTAGTCTCGCGATCATGGTGGACATCCGTGAGGTACCCGAGGCCGACATCGACCGCGCCCTGGAGCTCGCCTACCTGGTCTTCCACGACCGGCCCGAGAAGGCGGCCCGCGAGCGGCACCACGCGCTGCTCCTGCGCTGCGACCGGATCGGCGCCTACGACGGGGACGTCCTGGTCGGCTTCATGGCCGCACACGACCTCCGGCTCTCGGTGCCCGGGGCGGACCTGCCCTGCCCCGGGCTCACCTTCGTCTGCGTGGCGCCCACCCACCGGCGCCGCGGCGTGCTCACCGGCATGATGACGCGGATGATGCGGCGCGCCGGCGAGGCCGGCCGCCCGATCGCCGCCCTCTGGGCCTCCGAGGCCGCGATCTACGGCCGCTTCGGCTACGGCGGCGCGACCACCGGCGCCACCGTCGAGATCGACTCCACCCGGCCGCTGGCGCTGCGCATCGACCCGGACCGGCGCCCGCTGCGCCTCGTCGACCCCGAGGACGCCGTCGACGTGATCGGCCCCTTCCACGAGGCCGCCCGCGCCGGCCGGCCCGGTCGCCCCGGCCGCAGCCCCGAGCGCTGGCGCGACGAGTGGCTCACCGAACAGGACGAGGAGGACGAGGAGCTGAGCCCGCCCCGGATCATCGTCCTGGGCGACCCGGGCGAGCCCATCGCCGGGTACGTCATCTACCGCACCAAGCCGGCGGACGACGGGGGCGCCGCCCGCTCACCGGGCCTGGTCCGGGTCGACGAGCTGGAGGCGGACACCCCCGCGGTGGCCGCCGCCCTCTGGGAGTGCGTGGCCGCCCTGGACCTCACGGGCAAGGTCTCCGCCTGGGGCCGCCCCGCCGACGACCCGCTGCTGCACTTCGCCGCCGACCGGGACCAGGTGCGGGTCACCGCCCAGTTCCCGGCGCTCTGGCTGCGCCTGCTCGACGTACGCGCGGCGCTGACCGCGAGGTCCTGGGCCGCCCCCGTGGAACTGGTGCTGGAGGTGCACGACGCACGCCTGCCCGACAACGCCGGGCGCTTCCGGCTCAAGGCCGGGCCGCACGGCGCGACGTACGGCCACGCGGACGGCCCCGCCGACCTGGCCCTCGACGTGCGCGAGCTCGCGGCGTGCTACCTGGGCGGCACCAGGATCACCGAACTCGTCGCGGCCGGACTGGTGCAGGAGCACACGCCCGGCGCGGCGGCGGCCCTGGACGACGCCCTGCGCACGCCCGTACTGCCGCACACCGGCGACGAGTTCTGAGAACGGCGGTGGCGGGGGCCGGCGCGGACCGCCCCCGCCGCCGGACTCACGCGGGCACACCCAGCCTCGCGGCGGCCATGCCGAAGCCGGAGCCCAGGACCGCGCCGGCCAGGCCCCCGTCGGGCCGCCGCAGGTCCTCCGGCCGGTAACGGCGCACCGTCGCATGCCAGTTGAGGACACCGGCGTGCCAGTCCTGCAGCTCGCGCACGTACGCGTCCAGGGCCGCCCGGGCCGCGGCGCCGAGCTGGAAGTCGTCGTAGAGCACCGGCAGCTGGTCGGCCACGATGTGCTCGAACTCCTCGGTGCGCCGGGTCATCAGCGCATGGCAGATGTGCAGGGCCTCCGGGTAGCCGATGTCGAAGAAGTTCTGCGTCACCAGGATGTGGTTGTGGACCTCGCCCTCGAACTCCACCTCCTTCTGGTAGGAGTAGATGTCGTTGATCAGGCAGGCCGCGTCGGCGACGGCGTTCTCCAGCGAGCGGATGGTCCCCGAGGCGTAGATCTCCTCCGGGATGCCCCGGCCCCGGTGGCCGAGCCGGCACAGGTACATCGTCAGCCGGCTGCCGAAGGTCCGCCGCCGCATCTCCGCGTAGTCCACCGGGTCCGGGATGCGGTTCTGGACGGCGTTGTCCACCTCCCACAGCCAGCTCTCCAGCATGTCCACCACCGTCGCCCGGAACTCGGCGCGCTGCTCCACCGGCATGCCGGCGCTGGTGCGCACCCACAGGTCGGCGAGCCCCCGCTCCAGCGCGGTCGACGGCTGCGGCTGCGGCTGCCCGGTGCTCGCCGCGTCGTCGACGGGGAGCATGGAGATCAGCCTGGCCGTGGCCGCCTTGGCCGCCGCCAGGTTCTTCGTCTGCGCGAACACCACCGGGTAGTAGTCGTCCGCGTAGGTGCCCCAGGTCAGCCAGCAGGCGTTGAGGGCGAGTTCGTCCGGTGTGGCGTCCGGGTCGATCCCGGCCGAGCAGACCGCGAAGTCGTAGCCGCGCAGCTTCTCCTCGGTCCAGATCGCCGAGCCGGGATCGCCCGGCTGCGGATCCAGCAGACCCGTCCGCCGGGCCCAGGCCACCGACTCCTGACGGGCATGGGCCAGATGGGGGCTCAGGGAGAGCGGGTGGGGCATGTGGATCTCGGGGATCACGGACGGCCCGGTGCGTTCGAAGGGGACGTGGGTGAAGGAGCGGCGGCGCAGTTCCATCGAGCGCCGGTTGAAGACGGACCGCAGGTCCAGGGCGCTGGTGCCGAGCCCGGACGGCATGAAGGGGAGGGTGACCGGGGCGGTCGCCCTGGCCTCCTCGTTCATGTAGCGGCTGGAGACCATGTGCCACTCGTGGCCGCCGGACTGCCAGTCCTGAAGGCCCTTGGTGTAGGCGAGGACGGCTGCGATCTCGGCCGGTTCGAGCGAGAAGTCGGCGAAGAGCTGGGGGAGCTCGTGCAGGGCGGTCTGCTCGAACTGCTGGAGGCGGGAGGTGAGCAGGTCGCCCGAGACGTCCGCGGCCTCCTGCGTGGTGCAGCCGAGGAACGTCTCCAGGACCAGGACGGCGTTGGACAGTTCGCCCTCGTCGGTGACCTCGCGCTCGTAGGAGAAGAGGTCGTTCCTGATGTGGACCGCGTCGGAGAAGGCGTCCCGCAGCACGCCGAGCGGGCGCGTGTGCGCGACGCGCGCCGGGACCTCGGCGGCGACGTACTCGATCAGGCCGGCCGACCAGGGGGCGCCGCCCACCTTGCGGCGCATCTCGATGTATTCGAGGGGGTTGGCCACACGGCCCATGTTGATGTTGGCGAGCTCCCACATCGACTCGTCGAGGAGGTTCTTCGTGGACAGGGAGAACCGCTCCCGCCAGTCCGCCGACATCGAGGGAACGGTTCGCCGCCACAGGTCGGCGAGGCCCGCCTCCACCGGGTTGGTGGGCTCGGGGAAGCCGTCGGCCAGGTCCATCGGCATGAAGGCGGCCAGCCGGTCGAGGTACGCCTTGGCGCCGGCGCGGTCCTGCGAGCGCTTGAAGGTCTCCAGGAAGTGGTCGTCGAAGAAGAACACCCACACGTACCAGTCGGTGACCAGCGACAGCGCGTCGGCGTCGCAGTCGGGGTGGGTGTACGAGCAGAGCAGAGCGTAGTCGTGCGAGTCGAGGTCGCCCTCCTCCCAGACGCCGGAACCCTCCAGCATCGCGAAGTCGCGCGCCCACTGCTTGCTGTGGACCCTCGCCTCCTCCAGGTGGGGGTTCAGTCGTGCCGGATACGGCACGTAGAAATCCGGCAGTCGGAACGGCTGCGTCACGGCGTGGTCGGCCCTTCGTCCAAAGGTGTGGGGGCCGGTGGCCCGGCCCCCACAAGAGATCAGCAGTGCCCTACCCGTGGTGCCCGCGGAGCAAGGGGGAGTTCACCGCATCAGGTGACGGACGTGCCATTGGGCGACGCGCCCGCCTGCCGGGGGATAGGAGAGGCCCCGGACGGGGACGGGGAAGGGGAGGGGGACGGAGACAGCGTGGGGGGCTGCTGGGCGAACTGCTCGGCCTGCATGCGGAACATCGACGCGTACCGGCCGCCGAGCGCCAACAGCTCCTCATGGCCGCCCTGTTCGACGAGCCGCCCCTCGTGGAGCACGTAGATGACGTCGGCGTACCGCACCCCGGACATCCGGTGCGTGACGAGGACGACGGCGCGCTGCGGCCCCGTGAGCCCCCGGATGCTGTCGAAGGCGGCGATCTCCGCCTCCGGGTCCAGCGCCGAGGTGGGCTCGTCGACGACGATGACGCGGGCGTCCCGGAAGCGCGTCCTGGCCAGCCCGAACTTCTGCCACTGGCCCCCGGAGAGTTCCGAGGCGCCCCTGAACACCCGGGCCAGCAGGGTCTCGTAGCCGTGGGGAAGCTTCTCGACGACGCGGTCGGCCCCCGCGTACCGGGCCGCGGCGACCACCTCCGCCGCCCGCTCGACCGACTCCTCGTCCCCCTCCGCACCGGGCCGGCCGATGGCGATGTTGGTACGGGCCGTCACCGGCCACCGCTCGAAGTCCTGGGTGAGGAGCGCGACCCGGTCGAAGACCTGCTCCCGGTCCGCGTCCCGCACCTCGACGCCGTCCCAGGTCAACGACCCGGAGTCGGGCAGGTGCAGGCCGGCCAGCAGTTTGACCAGTGTGCTCTTGCCGGACCCGTTCTCGCCGACCAGCGCCACCACGGTGCCCGCCTCGATGGTGAGGGAGACCCCGTCGAGCGCGGGCTCGTCGCGGTCCGGATAGCTGAAGCGGACGTCCTCCAGCCGTACCGTGCCCAGGCGCTCGGGCAGCGGCAGTCCGCCGTCCGGGATGGCCCGCCGCCCGGCCTCGGCGACGAAGCGTTCCAGGTCCCGTACGTAGAGCGACTCCTCGTGCAGGGTGTTGGTGGTGGCCACCAGCGCGCCGAGGCTCGCCGACCCGGTGCGCACCGCGATCACGGCGGTACCGGCGACGGCGAGGTCCATCCGGCCGGTGACGATGAGCGCGACCATCGCCCCGTACGTGACCAGCGCCGCGGCGCCGGACAGCGCGGCGGCGAGCAGCTCGGTGGCCGCCTTGTCCTTGGCCAGGCGGGTGGCTTCGGTCTCGGCGACCTCGGCCATGTTGCGGTAGTGGCCCAGCAGGTAGCGGCCGACGCCGTGGACCCGCACCTCGGGGGCCGACGTACGGGAGATCAGCAGCTGGCCGATGAGCCGGGCGGCGCGGACGTGCTCGACCCAGGTGATGACGGACAGGTAGCGGCGCTGCGCCACGCGCATCGCGCCCCAGCCGCGCGGGGCGGCGATCAGCAGCAGCATGGGCAGGAGCAGCGGGTGCAGCACGGTCAGCACCCCGGCGGTGGCGACGAGGGAGATGATCCCGCCGAGGGTGGCGACGCAGGCGCCGACGGTACGGCGGGCCGAGGGCGGACCCCACTGGGCGCTGTCCAGCAGCCGGCGGAACTCGCCGTCCTCGATGGCTTCGAGCTCCACCTCCACGGCGGCCTTCAAGTACTGCTCGTACGCGGCCCGTTCGACCTTCGGCTCCAGCCGGCCGGCGGCCGCCGTGGACCGGGAGGCCAGTACGGCGCCCAGTACGGCGACCAGCGCACCCGCGGCCAGGGCCGGCACGGCGGCGTGCAGCCCCTCGGCGGGCGTGCCCGCGCCGAGGAGCGTACGCAGCACCTCGCTGAGGACGAGCAGCCCGACGGCGGAGGTGACCCCCTGCCCGGCCTCGGCGGCGGCGACGGTGAGCAGGGCGGGCCGGTCGGTGTCCCACGCCAGGCGCAGGGTCCCGGCGACCATGCGGGGCATGGAGCGCAGGGTGGACAGCAGCCGCCCCTCCAGGCGTGCGTAGTCGTGGTTGGACCAGCCGGCGTCGTAGCGCAGGGGCCCGCCGAACAGCCGTCGCTCGCTCGCCGAGACGGCGGGCTGGAGGGCCGTGGGCCGCTTGAGGAGCCTCATGCGCGGCCACCTCCGCCCGGTGCCGGGTCGAACACCACATGAACGTGCACGGATCGCAAGATTCCTCCCGAGGCGCTGCGGCTGCGAACTGACGCCGGAAGAACGTGGCTGTTCAGAGCGGCGTCACGGCCCGCGGGGAACGAACGCCCGCACACAGTTGCGATGCCCGCCCCGACCCCAGGCGCCGCGCGGTGACCGGGCGTTCGAACCACCCGGAGGTGTCGATGCCCCCCTTCGAGGGATTGCGCCCGCCTCCGCCACAGCGCCGAAGGCCGCCTCCCCGGGATGGGAAGACGGCCTCCGTGCGGTGATCGCCGTCGGCGTTACGGGACAGGGGCGGGGACGGGGGCGGGAACGGGGAGCGGCGCGGTGCCGAGGATCGGGACGCTCCAGCGCTGCGCGGCGGAACCGGTGCAGTCCCAGAGCCAGAGCTGCCGGCCGGGCGTGGTGTCGGCGTTGCCGAGGTCGAGGCAGCGGCCCGAGACGGGGTTGTGGATGGTTCCGTCGGCGCGGGGAAGGAACTTCTGGCTCGGCGCGCTGCCGTCACACGCGCGGAGTTCGATGGGCGTGGTGTTGGCGGTACCGGCTGCGGAGGCGTTGAGGCATGCTCCGTTCGTCCGGATGGTGCCGTCGTCGCGGATCTGGAACTTCTGGGCGTCGGTGCCGTTGCAGCCGGCGATCTGGATCCTGTTGCCGTCGTCGGCGCTGTTCCCGTCGTTGTCGACGCAGTTGCCGGCGGCCGCGGTCAGCCTGATGGGGCCGACGGCTTCCGCGGCGGTCACGGAGGCGGCGTAGGGGTAGACCGCCGGATTGCTGACGCCGCCGACGAGGCCGGAGGTGGCTTCGCCCTCAAGATCGGCATTCAAGCCTTCAAGATTTACAAGGAGCTGAACAAGGCCTACGCAGCCGTCGACGCCGCGGAGAGCAAGGTATCCAGGGCGATGTTGGCGGTGACCCAGGCCAAGAAGGCCGAGGACGAAGCAACCGCTGCTGCAGCTCAAGCACGCAAGTCGGCGGACGAGAAAGCATCTACGGATACCGCCAAGTGAACAGCGCGGGCACGCAGTCCAAGGCGGACAGAGGCGACGCCGGCGCCGAATCGGCCGGGGGTGGAGCGGACGCACGCTCCGCCGAGTCCTCATCCGGATCCTCATGCTCCGTCAATGTCAAGACGAACAGCTTCCCCACGGGCACCCGCGTCCGCATGGCCGATGGAACGAGCAAGGCCATCGAGGACGTCAAGGTGGGCGACAAGGTCCTCGCCACGGACCCCCAGACCGGCGACACCGCAGCCAAGACGGTCACCGCGACCATCATCACGCCGGACGACAAGGAGTTCACCGACCTCACCCTCACCGACGACGCCAACCCCCGCGGCCCGCCGGCCACCCTCACCTCCACCTCCCACCACCCGCACTGGAACGAAACCCGCCGCCAGTGGCTCGACGCCGGCGACTTCCTCCCGGGCGAGCAGCTCCGCAAGCCCGACGGCACCACCCTCACGGTTCAGAGCACCCACGACTACCCGTTCGCCGTCACCACGCACAACCTCACGGTCGACGACTTCCACACGTACTATGTGCTGGCAGGCGCCACACCGGTCCTCGTTCATAACTGTGGCGGCGAAGCAACCGTTCACCTGGCCAATTACCCGGATGGTAGGCAGCACGCCTTGATCACGATCCGGGACGGTGACGAAGTGCTCAGAACCCACCAGTATGGCAGTCTCGGCAACCCTGATAACGGGGTTACTCACTTCACTCCCGACGAGTTGCCAGCCATCACGATTAACGTGAGGATTCCTCTCCCCAACCCTCAGGGCGCGATGATGTACGCGGAGGTCGCGATGGATAGAACACGCCGAGGATTGTATCCCGACTACGATATGCCAGATCAGGCCTGTGTGACCTATTGCGCGCAAGTCTTGGAGGCGGGTGGTATCACTGGAGTACCCAAGAATAACGACGAGGCGCAAAGCTGGTTGCTGTCGCGGTTCGGATGATTAGGAGGCGGTGGCATGTCTCGACCCGACGGTTGGGAGTGGTTGGACGAGCCGCGCGAACGGTGGGAGGTACCGGATTCGCTGCAGGGGCCGGCTAAATCAACCCTCGCTAATCTCGCAATTTCTATGCTCTCTTGCGACTTCCTGGGTCATGAGATTCGGGTGCTTGTGGGGCAACTCGTTGCCGAGCATTCTCTGTTCTATCTCCGGCCACCCAGAAAGGCGCTAAGTTTCCGGGAACAAGCCCTGATCTCTGATGTGCTCACGCGACATACCCGGCTCACGTTCGAGGCTTGGGAGAGGTTTAGGATTGGAGCCGAGCAGGCTAAATCTGCCGAAGAGACTCGTCGACTCCTGGGAGACAATAGAGCGGCGCTTTCCATCGAACTGAAGAGCGCGATTGCAGCCTTCCGAAGCCTCCCTGCAAGCGTAATTTAAGGTCGCGCTGAGGGTGCCGCGGGCAACCTCAGAAACCGGGTAGCTGTCACTGCCCGTGACTCCGTCGATCGCCGCCGGAGCCTTTCTGAAGGACGAGCTCAGCAAGGCTCCGGTGGCGTTTGACGGCAACGTCAGCAAAACGACTGCATCGGCGGGGGACTCAGACCGCGTTTGAGATCTGACATGCGACGATCGGTCGGTGACTCGACTCGTGAACCGTGACCGCTCCCTGGAGGAGCTTGAGCGTGACCGCTGGTCGGCGCCGTCGGGCGGCGAAACTCGGCTGATGGCGGCTGTGCGCGAGCTTCGGCGCAAGCCGATCGGCGGCCTGACGGTCGAGGACATGCGGTTGCTGATCAGGCAGGACGTGGGCCTTGCCTATCTCCCGCCCTTGGCGGTGGAGGTCCTCCAGAACGACCCGCTGGCGGAAGGCGACATGTACGAGGGTGACCTGCTGGCCGCCGTACTCACCAGGAGTGCGGAGGTCTGGAGGGAGATCCCCGAACTCGGGCGGGATGTCCGGTTGATCGTCTCGGAGTTGGCTGAGGTGCCGCCTGCTCTGAAACACGATATCGAGGGGTTCCTGGCTCGGTAGCTCGGCGACAACGGCTGCCGCCGACAAAGGGCTGGCGGGCCCCCTACTGGGTTACCCGTCAGCGCCTACCGCTCCGAGCCTGACGGGGGATCCGGGACGGGAACGGGGCCTCCTGAGGCCTGGGCGCGGCGATGTCGGCGGTTTCTCGTAGGGTTCGGGGGGTGAATCGAGACAACTCAGCTGAATCCAGTGGCGGTCGTGGCGGAGAGAGCGTCGAGGAGCTGCTGCGCGGGGTGCACGCGCGGCTGCTGCCCGTCGGGTTGGTCACGCCGGAGGTCGCCGGCGGCATGCGGTACGCCCGGGTCGTGGCCGACGAGCTGGTCTTCGCCTACGCCCTCGACGAGCCCACCAGGGTGCGTTCGCTCACCGACGCGGACGTGGAGCGCGCCGGGGCCGAGGAGGTGGGGCGGGCGGGGCGCGCCAACCTGATGCGGGTGCCCGTCCAGCACGAGGAGATATCCCTCGAAGGGCATGCGACGCTGCAGTCCGTCTTCGGGGACTCGCACTTCGTGGCCTCCAAGGCGCTGTACCTCGGGGAACTCGCGCGGCAGGTCACCGGCGAGTCGCTGCCGTCCGCCGGCGCCCTCGTCGTCGTCCCCACCCGGCATCTGTGCGCCTTCCATCCGATAGCCGACGGCTCGGTGGTGGAAGCCCTCAACGACCTGGCCATGTACGCCCTGGGTGCCTATGAGGACGGGCCCGGGCGCCTGTCGCCGCGGGTGTACTGGTGGCGCCGGGGCGGTCTGACCTCGCTCACGGTCGTCGACGAGGAGACGCGCACGCTGTCGCTCAGGCCGCCGCAGGAGCTGCTCGCCCTGATGAAGGGGCTGGTACGCCTCGACCGCGCCGGCCGGATCGCCACCCCCGCCGCGGGCCGGCCCGCACCGGATCCGGCCGAGCTGACCCGTACGACCATCGGGTCCGTGGCGCGGCTCGCGGAGGATCCGGCGGGGCTCGGCGACGCCTTCGCGTCGGCCCTGGCGCTGGCCCACGTCCGCTGCACCGCCGATCCCGAGGCGTCCGAGCTCGTCACATGGGACGCGTGGGCGACGGCCGTACGGCTCGGCTCCGCGCTGTTCGCCGGATCCGAGTCGGAGCAGTGGTACCTCGGCGAGGAGAACACCTTCCGGCTGCCCGCCGCGGCCGCCGCCCCGCCCGCGGACGCCCGGGCCTGGCTCGACGCCCTCTACCTCGCGCTCGCCTGCCGCGCGCACGACCGGGTCGACCGGCTGTGCCGGGTCCCGTTGGAGACGCTGCGGCAGGACGACACCGTCGACGCCTACGTCCTGCACTGGGTCGACACCCTGCGGACGTACCTCTCGGGCGGCACCGGCGACGCGGTCGTGGAGAAGCTGCTCGCCACCATGCAGGCGTCCCTGCCCGAGACGCTGACGCATTCCCCGGACGAGTTCGTCAACCGCGTCGACTACCAGCCGGTCGCGCTCTTCCACCGCCTCTTCACCGGGGACCACGAGGCCTTCCGCGGGGCGCTCACCGAAGCCCTCGCCGAACACGGCGGCTACTGGGCGCAGTCGGCGGCCCCGCGCGCCCGGGTGGCGCTCGGCCCGCTCGCCATGGCCTGCCTCGCCCACGACCAGGGCTTCCCCATCGACCCGGATGGGCTGCCGCACCTGCCGAGGTACCTCGTCGACGGCAAGCGCGTCGAGGACATCTCCTGACACGCCGAGGCGTGCCGCAACGCGAGCTGATTGTCCGATTGGGTTAGGTTTGCACGCGTATGTGGTGCCGATGTTCCCGGAGGGACACTCATGGCGATCGATCTGGACAAGGTGCTCGACAAGGCATGGGCCGACAAGCCGCTGGCCGACGTGCTCGCCGCTCCCGTGGCCGCGCTGAAGGGCGTCAGCGAGAAGGACGGCGAGCTGCTGCACGAGGCGTTCGGCGTCAGGACCGTCGCCGACTTCGGGCAGCTGAAGTACGTACGGTGGGCGCAGGCGCTCGTCGCACTGAACCAGACCGTCAAGGTGTAGCCGGCCGGCGGTCCGCGCACTCGGGGTACGCGGATCGCGATCCGGCCGTGCGAAGGCCGTCCTTCCCCCGCCCGCTGCCGGGCGGGGAGGACGGCCTTCGTCGTCGAGGGGGCGGCCCGGCGGGCTACTCCGCCTCACCCTCCAGGTTGCCCTCCGTGTCCAGGTACACCTGGCGCAGGGACTCCAGTACCTGCGGGTCCGGCTTCTCCCACATGCCGCGGGACTCCGCTTCGAGGAGGCGCTCCGCGATGCCGTGCAGGGCCCACGGGTTGGCCTCCTCCAGGAAGGCGCGGTTGACCGGGTCCAGGACGTACGTCTCGGTGAGCTTGTCGTACATCCAGTCCGCCACCACGCCCGTCGTGGCGTCGTAGCCGAAGAGGTAGTCCACCGTGGCCGCGAGCTCGAACGCGCCCTTGTAGCCGTGGCGGCGCATCGCCTCGATCCACTTCGGGTTCACGACGCGGGCCCGGAAGACGCGCGAGGTCTCCTCGACCAGGGTGCGGGTCTTGACCGTCTCCGGGCGGGTGGAGTCGCCGATGTACGCCTCCGGGGCCGTGCCGCGCAGGGCGCGGACCGTGGCCACCATGCCGCCGTGGTACTGGAAGTAGTCGTCCGAGTCCGCGATGTCGTGCTCGCGGGTGTCCGTGTTCTTCGCCGCGACCGTGATCCGCTTGTAGGCCGTCTCCATCTCGTCCCGGGCGGGCCGTCCTTCGAGGCCGCGGCCGTAGGCGTAGCCGCCCCACACCGTGTAGACCTCCGCCAGGTCGGCGTCCGTACGCCAGTCGCGGGAGTCGATCAGCTGGAGGATGCCCGCCCCGTACGTGCCGGGCCGCGAGCCGAAGATACGGGTCGTCGCGCGGCGCTCGTCACCGTGCAGGGCCAGGTCCGCCTGGGCGTGCGCGCGCACGTAGTTCTCCGACTCCGGCTCCTCCAGCGAGGCGGCGAGCCGGACCGCGTCGTCCAGCAGGCCGATCACGTGCGGGAACGCGTCACGGAAGAAGCCCGAAATGCGCAGCGTCACGTCGATGCGGGGCCGGCCCAGCTCCGCGAGCGGGATCGGCTCCAGCCCGGTCACGCGGCGCGAGGCCTCGTCCCAGACCGGCCGGATGCCGAGCAGCGCCAGGGCCTCGGCGACGTCGTCGCCGGCCGTGCGCATCGCGCTCGTGCCCCACAGGGACAGGCCGACCGACGCCGGCCACTCGCCGTTGTCGGTGCGGTAGCGCGTGAGCAGGGAGTCGGCCAGGGCCTGGCCCGTCTCCCACGCGAGGCGGGACGGGACGGCCTTCGGGTCGACCGAGTAGAAGTTGCGGCCCGTCGGCAGGACGTTGACCAGGCCGCGCAGCGGCGAGCCCGACGGCCCCGCCGGTACGAACCGGCCGTCCAGGGCCGCGACCACGTGCGCGATCTCGTCCGTCGTGCCGGCCAGCCGCGGGACCACCTCGCGGGCGGCGAAGGACAGCACCTCCGCGACGTCCGCCGGGTGGTCGGCCGCGACCGAGGCCACTGCGTCCGCGGACCAGCCGGCGTCCTCCATCGCCTGGACCAGAGCGCGGGCCTGCTCCTCGATGGCGTCGGCGGACGTACGGGTGGCCTTGGACTCGTCGAGGCCGAGCGCCTCGCGCAGGCCCGGAAGGGCCGTCGTACCGCCCCAGATCTGGCGGGCGCGCAGGATCGCGAGGACCAGGTTGACCCGGGCCTCGCCCGTCGGGGCGCCGCCCAGGACGTGCAGGCCGTCGCGGATCTGGGCGTCCTTGACCTCGCACAGCCAGCCGTCGACGTGCAGCAGGAAGTCGTCGAAGCCGTCGTCGTCCGGCCTCTCCTGCAGACCCAGGTCGTGGTCGAGCTTCGCCGCCTGGATCAGCGTCCAGATCTGCGCGCGGATGGCCGGCAGCTTCGCCGGGTCCATCGCGGAGATCTGGGCGTACTCGTCCAGGTGCTGCTCCAGGCGCGCGATGTCGCCGTACGACTCCGCGCGCGCCATCGGCGGCACCAGGTGGTCGACCAGGGTGGCGTGCACACGGCGCTTGGCCTGGGTGCCCTCGCCCGGGTCGTTGACCAGGAACGGGTAGATGAGGGGGAGGTCGCCGAGCGCGGCGTCCGGCGCGCACGCCGCGGACAGGCCCGCGTTCTTGCCGGGCAGCCACTCCAGGTTGCCGTGCTTGCCCAGGTGGATCATCGCGTCGGCGCCGAAGCCGCCGTCCTCCGCGCGCGCCTGGATCCAGCGGTACGCGGCCAGGTAGTGGTGCGAGGGCGGCAGATCGGGGTCGTGGTAGATCGCGATCGGGTTCTCGCCGAAGCCGCGCGGCGGCTGGATGAGGATCAGGAGGTTCCCGCGGCGCAGGGCGGCCAGGACGATGTCGCCCTCGGGGTTCGCCGAGCGGTCCACGAACATGGTGCCGGGGGCCTCGCCCCAGTGCTCCTCGACGCTCTCGCGCAGCTCGGCGGGGAGCTCGGCGAACCAGCGCCTGTAGTCGGCGGCCGGGATACGGACCGGGTTGCGGGCCAGCTGCTCCTCGGTCAGCCAGTCCTGGTCGTGGCCGCCCGCCTCGATCAGGGCGCGGATCAGCTCGTCGCCGTCGCCCGACACCAGACCGGGGATCTCGGTGACCGGGCCGAAGTCGTAGCCCTCGGCGATCAGGGTGCGCAGCAGTTCCACCGCGCTGGCCGGGGTGTCCAGGCCCACCGCGTTGCCGATGCGGGAGTGCTTGGTCGGGTACGCCGAGAGGACGAGGGCGATCTTCTTGTCGCGGCGCTCGATGTGGCGCAGCCGGGCGTGGCGCACGGCGATGCCGGCGACCCGGGCGGCCCGCTCGGGGTCGGCCACATAGGCGGGCAGGCCGTCCTCGTCGAACTCCTTGAAGGAGAACGGGACGGTGATCAGACGGCCGTCGAACTCGGGCACGGCGACCTGCGTCGCCGCGTCCAGCGGGGACAGGCCCTCGTCGTTCTCCTCCCACGCGGCGCGTGAGCCGGTCAGGCACAGCGCCTGGAGGATCGGCACGCCGAGCGCGGCGAGCGCGCCCGCGTCCCAGGACTCGTCGTCGCCGCCCGCCGAGGCGGTGGCGGGCTTGGTGCCGCCCGCCGCGAGGACGGTGGTGACGACCGCGTCCGCGGAGCCCAGGGCGGCCACGAGCTCCGGCTCCGGGCTGCGCAGGGAGGAGACGTACAGCGGGACCGGCCGGGCGCCGTGGGCCTCGATGGCCTCGCAGAGCGTGTGCACGAAGCCGGTGTTGCCGCTCATCTGATGGGCGCGGTAGTAGAGCACGGCGACCTCGGGGCCGTCCGTCCGCTGCGCCGTGCGCTCCAGGGGGCCCCAGGTGGGGGCGGCGGCCGGCGGCTCGAAGCCGTGGCCGGTGAGCAGGACGGTGTCGGAGAGGAACCGGGCCAGCTGCCCGAGGTTGGCGGGTCCGCCGTGCGCGAGGTAGGCGTGCGCCTCGGCCGCGATGCCGATCGGAACCGTGGAGGCCTCCATCAGCTGGGCGTCCGGCGCCTGTTCGCCGGTCAGGACCACGACCGGGCGGGTCTGGCCCGGGGCCAGCAGCAGGTCCAGGCCGTCCTGCCAGGCCCGCAGGCCGCCGAGGAGGCGTACGACGACCAGGTCGGCGCCCTCCAGGAGGCCGGGAAGGTCGTCGAGGGGGAGGCGGGAGGGGTTCGCGAACCGGTACGGGACGGGGGCGTCCGCCGTGTTCGCTGCGCGAGCGCTGAGCAGATCGGTGTCGGACGTCGACAGCAGCAGGATCATGCGGCGGCAGGCCTTCCTCGGGGTTTCCGCGCCCCGGGCAGTGAGGACAGCGGGAGTTCCTGACTCACCCGGCCGTGTGGCGCTGCCGGGTTCACAGTGGCGGGACCGCGCCGGATTCGCACCGGGCTTCCTCCCATGTCGCCGTCCTCGGCGACGGCGGACCGTATGGGCCGCCGGAAGGTCATCCTAGGTGGCGTTTGCGGTGGTCGGGAGTGGGGGTGGCCGGTGGCTCCGCCGGTGGCTCCGCCGGCTGGGGCGGGGTGGTCGTGTCGGGTGCGGTGGGCTCCGCCGGCTGGGGCGGGGTGGTCGTGCCGGTGCGGCGCCGTTGCGGGGGCTCTGCCCCCAGGCCCCCGCGCCTCAAACGCCGGCGGGGCTGGATTGTGTGGGGCTCTGCCCCCGGGTCCCCGCGGCGGGGCTGGGGTGGTGTCGGGAGGGGGCGGGTGACGGAGGGTGGCGGTGGACACAGTTCCCGTGAGGGGAAACGTGGGTATGCTCGCCGCCATGCCCCAGCCCCCCTCCGCCGTATCGCGGGACGAACCCGTCATACGGGACCGCGGTGACGCCTGCCCCGGCGCGCTCAGGCTCCACGCGGCGGACGACGGGCACCTCGCGCGCGTCCGGATCCCCGGCGGGGCGCTGACCGCGCACCAGGCCGCGCTCCTCGCGTCCGCCGCCGACCGGTTCGGCGACGGGCACCTGGAACTCACCTCCCGCGGCAACGTGCAGCTGCGCGGCCTCGCCGACGGCTGCGGCGCCGGACTCGCCGCACTGCTGGACGCCGCCGGACTGCTGCCCGCGCCCGGCCACGAACGCGTACGCAACATCGTGGCCACCCCGGCCTCGCAGGACGTCCTGCCCCTGGTGTACGAGCTGGACCGGCTGCTGTGCGCGAACGCCCGCGTCACCGCCCTGTCCGGCCGGTTCCTGTTCGCCCTCGACGACGGCCGCGGGGACGTGGCCGCCCTGGAACCCGACGTCACCGTGCTCGGGCGGCCCGGCGGCCGGGCGCTGGTACGCCTCGGCGCCGCCGCCGGCGCCGTGGCCGTCGCCGCGCGGGACGCCCCGCGTGCCGCGCTGCTCGCCGCCGAGTACTTCCTCGACGCCGCGGACGCGGCCGGCACCCGCGCCTGGCGCGTGGCGGAGCTCCCCACCGGACACGTCCTGGACGACGGGGAGTTCGCGGCCCGGCTGACCGCCGCCGGCATCGACGCCGTGCAAGTACCCGCCGTGGACTGGCCGTACTGCGCCCCACCGCCGCCCGGCCCGCACGATCCCCTGTGCGTCCTGCCCCCGTTCGGCCGACTGAGCACCGACCAGTGGAGGGTCCTGGTGCAGGCGGCCGGGAGCGGTGGCGGCATGCGGATCACCCCGTGGCGCACCGTCGTCCTCCCGGGCGCTGCGGACCCGGCCCCCCTGGAGGCCGCGGGGCTGGTCGTCTCCGCGGACAGCCCCTGGCGGTCCGTCACCGCCTGTACCGGGCGACCCGGCTGCGCCAAGTCCCTCGCGGACGTACGCGCCGACGCGCGCGCCCTCGTGGAACGGGCGCGGGGGCCGCTGCCCGTGCACTGGTCCGGCTGCGAGCGCCGGTGCGGCCACCCGCGGGGCACGCAGTGGGTGGACGCGCTCGCCACGCAGGACGGATACCGACTCTCCGTGGGCGGACACACCCTGCCGCCCCGGCCGGACCTCGCGGCCGCCCTCACGGCCGCACGAGAGACCACCTCATCACCCCAGAGTCCGAAGACGCAGTGAAGAAATGAGCGAGTACACCGTGTTTGAGTACGAGAAGGACGGCGCCGCGATCTACCGCCAGTCCTTTGCCACGATCCGCGCCGAGGCGGATCTCTCCGGGCTGCCCGCCTCGGTCGCCCAGGTCGCGGTGCGCATGATTCACGCCTGCGGGATGACCGACCTCCCGCAGGACCTGGGGTACACCCCCGAGGTGGTGCTGCGCGCCCGCGCCGCGCTGGAGGCGGGCGCACCGATCCTGTGCGACGTCCAGATGGTCGCCAGCGGGGTCACCCGCAAGCGGCTGCCCGCCGACAACGACGTGGTCTGCACCCTCTCCGACCCGGCGGTCCCGGAGCTCGCCGCGAAGATGGGCACCACGCGCAGCGCCGCCGCCCTCGAAGTGTGGCGTGACCGGGGCCTGTTGGAGGGCTCGGTGGTCGCCGTCGGCAACGCGCCGACCGCGCTGTTCCGGCTGCTGGAGATGATCGAGGAGGGCGCCCCCCGCCCGGCCGCCGTCATCGGCGTGCCCGTCGGCTTCATCGGCGCGGCCGAGTCCAAGGACGCCCTCGCCGCCCACCCGTCCGGCCTCGACCACCTCGTCGTGCGCGGCCGCCGGGGCGGCAGCGCCATCGCCGCGGCCGCCCTCAACGCCATTGCGAGCGTGGCCGAATGAGCGGCGCGCAGCCCAAGGGCCGCCTCTACGGGGTCGGGCTCGGCCCCGGCGACCCGAACCTGATGACCCTGCGGGCCGTCGAGGTGATCGGCGAGGCGGACGTCGTCGCCTACCACAGCGCCCGCCACGGCCGGTCCATCGCCCGCTCGATCGCCGCGAAGCACCTGCGTGCCGGCCACATCGAGGAGCCCCTGGTCTACCCCGTCACCACCGAGACCACCGACCACCCCGGCGGCTACCAGGGCGCGATGGAGGAGTTCTACGAGGCCGCCGCCGCACGGCTGGCAGCCCACCTGGACGCCGGCCGCACCGTCGCCGTGCTCGCGGAGGGCGACCCGCTCTTCTACAGCTCGTACATGCACATGCACAAGCGGCTCGCCGACCGGTACGACACCGAGGTCGTTCCCGGTGTCACCTCGGTCAGCGCCGCCGCAGCCCGGCTCGGCACCCCGCTCGTGGAGGGCGAGGAGGTCCTGACGATCCTGCCCGGCACGCTGCCCGAGGAGGAGCTGACCGCCCGCCTCGCCGCCACCGACTCGGCGGTCGTGATGAAGCTCGGCCGGACCTTCCCCGCCGTGCGCGGCGCGATGGAGAACAGCGGCCGGCTCGCCGAGGCCCGCTACGTCGAACGCGCCACGATGGAGGGCGAGCGCACCGGTGTCCTCGCCGACACCGACGCCGACAGCGTGCCGTACTTCGCCGTCGCCGTCGTGCCCAGCCGGATCGGCAACCCGGGGAGCGTGCCGTCCGGCCCCGGCGGGGTCGTCGTCGTCGGCACCGGCCCGGCCGGCCCGCTGTGGCTCACCCCGCAGACCCGGCGGGCCCTCGCGGACGCCGAGGTGCTGGTCGGGTACACGACGTATCTGGACCGGGTGCCCGTCAAGCCGGGCCAGGTCCGGCACGGCTCCGACAACAAGGTGGAGTCGGAGCGCGCCGAGTTCGCCCTCGACCTCGCGCGCCGCGGCAAGCGGGTGGCCGTGGTCTCCGGCGGCGACCCGGGCGTCTTCGCCATGGCGACGGCAGTCCTGGAGGTCGCCGGGCAGCCGGAGTACAAGGACGTGCCCGTACGCGTCCTGCCGGGCGTGACCGCGGCCAACGCGGCGGCCGCCGCGGCCGGCGCCCCGCTCGGCCACGACTACGCGACGATCTCGCTGTCCGACCGGCTCAAGCCGTGGGAGGTCATCGCGGAGCGGCTGCGCGCCGCCGCCGCGGCCGACCTGGTGCTCGCCCTCTACAACCCCGGCTCGCGCAGCCGGACCTGGCAGGTGGCCCAGGCCCGCGAGCTGCTGCTGGAACTGCGTCCGCCGCAGACCCCGGTGGTCGTCGCCCGCGACGTGGGCGGCCCCGAGGAGTCGGTGCGGATCGTCACGCTCGCCGAACTGCAGCCGTCCGAGGTCGACATGCGCACGATCCTGCTGATCGGCTCCTCGCAGACGCAGGTCACCGAGCGGCCCGACGGGTCGCGGATCACGTGGACGCCGCGCCGCTACCCGTGACGGGCCGAGGCGGAGCGGCACGCGGGGAAGGCCCGGAGCGCCACGCGCACCGGGCCTTCGCCCGTCCGCGGGAACGGGCCGTCCGGACGCCGTAGGCCCCGGGACGGGCCGGCCCGGGCGGGGGCCTAGCCGATCGTGCCCAGCCAGTCCAGGACGGCGTCGACCGAGTCGGTCTGCGCCACGCCTTCCGGGACCGGGGGGCGGCGTACCACGAGGACCGGGATGCCGGCCTCGCGGGCGGCCGCCAGCTTGGGGGAGGTGGCCGAGCCGCCGCTGTCCTTCGTCACCAGGACGTCGATGTGGTGGCGGGCCAGCAGCTCCCGTTCGTCGTCCAGGGTGAACGGGCCCCGCGCCAGCAGGACTTCGAGTTGCTTGGGGACCGGCCCGGCCGGCGGGTCCACCGAACGCACCAGGAACCAGCAGCCGTCGAGATCCGCGAAGGTGTGCAGGCCCATCCGGCCGGTGGTCAGGAACACCCGGCTGCCCAGGCCCGGCAGCAGGCCCGCCGCCCCGGCCAGGGAGTCCGCGAACGTCCACGCATCCCCGGGGCCGGGCCGCCAGCCGGGGCGGCGCAGCGCCAGCAGCGGTACGCGCGAAAGCGCCGCCGCCGCGGCCGCGTTGAAGCTCATGCGCTCCGCGAAGGGATGGGTGGCGTCGACGACCCGGGTGACGCCGTGCGCGCCGATCCAGGCCGCCAGCCCGCCGGGCCCGCCGAAGCCGCCGATCCGCGTCTCGCCGGGCGGGAGCACGGGCGAGGCGACCCGCCCCGCCAGCGAGGTCGTCACCCGGTACGACGGGTCCTGTGCCAGCGCCTGCGCGAGGCGGCGGGCCTCCGTGGTGCCGCCCAGGATCAGGACGTGCCGCGCAGCCCCGTCAGCAGACATGCCGGTCGCGCTCGGGGGAGTACAGGTGGCTGTCGCGGAACTGCTCCGCGCCGAGCGTGCGGCCCACCACGATGACGGCGGTGCGGACCAGCCCGGCCCCCTTCACCTGGCCGGCGATGTCGGCGAGGGTGCCGCGCAGGATCAGCTCGTCGGGGCGGCTGGCCATCGCCACCACCGCGACCGGGCACGCGGCCCCGTAGTGCGGCAGCAGCTCGTCGACCACCCGGTCCACGTAGCGGGTGGCCAGGTGCAGGACGAGCAGAGCGCCGCTGCGGCCCAGGGTGGCCAGGTCCTCGCCGGGCGGCATGGGAGTCGCCTGCTGGGCGATCCGGGTGAGGATCACGGTCTGGCCGACGGTGGGCACCGTCAGCTCCCGCTTGAGGGCGGCCGCCGCGGCGGCGAAGGCCGGGACGCCTGGGACGACCTCGTACGGAATGCCGGCGGCGTCCAGGCGGCGCATCTGCTCGGCGACCGCGCTGAAGATCGACGGGTCGCCGGAGTGCAGCCGCGCCACGTCCTGGCCGGCCTCGTGGGCCCGTACGCACTCGGCGACGATCTCGTCCAGGTTCAGCTGCGAGGTGTCGACGAGTCGCGCGTCCGCCGGGCACTCGGCGAGCAGCTCGCGCGGGACGAGGCTGCCCGCGTACAGGCAGACCGGGGCGGCGGCGAGGGTCCGGGCACCGCGCACCGTGATCAGGTCGGCGGCGCCGGGGCCCGCACCGATGAAGTACACGGTCATGTCTGATCCTTCTCCTTGGTGTCCGTGTCCGGGGCCGTGCCCGTGCCCCTGGCCGTGCCCGGTTCCGGGTCCGTCCGGGTTTCCGTCGCCGGCTTCGTCACCGACCACTGGGTGACCGCCATGGCCTGCCGCCAGCCGGTGAAGCCGCCCACCGGCACGGCGTGCGCGACGGCCAGCTTCACCAGGTCGCCGCCGTGGCGCCGGTGGCGTTCGGCGAGGACCGCCTCCGACTCCAGGGTGACGGTGTTGACCACCAGCCGGCCGCCCGGCGCCAGCGCCGCCCAGACCGCGTCGAGCAGGCCCGCAGCGGTCAGCCCGCCGCCGATGAACACCGCGTCGGGGGCCGGCAGCCCGGTCAGCGCCTGCGGCGCGGCCCCGACGACCACCCGCAGGCCGGGCACGCCGAGCGCCGCCGCGTTGCGGGTGATCCGCGCGGCCCGCTCCGGGACGCGCTCCACGGCCACCGCCCGGCAGGAGGGGTGGGTACGCATCCACTCGATGCCGATGGAGCCGGAGCCGCCGCCGATGTCCCACAGCAGCTCACCGGGGGCCGGGGCGAGCGCGCACAGGGTCGCGGCGCGCACGTGGCGCTTGGTGAGCTGCCCGTCGTGCTCGTAGGCGGCGTCCGGCAGGCCGGGGGTCGCGCCGAGGCGCGGGCCGTCGTGGGCCGGGTCCCGGCGGCAGTCGACGGCCACCACGTTCAAGGGGTCGCCGGGCGCGTGGTCCCAGCCGTCGGCCGTGCCCTCGTACGCGTCCTCGCGCTCGGAGCCGAGCTGCTCCAGCACCCGCATCCGGCTCGGGCCGAAGCCCCGCTCGCGCAGCAGGGCGGCGATCTCGCCCGGGGAGGCGGCCCCGGCGCTGAGCACGAGCACCCGGCGCCCCTCGTACAGCGCGGCCGCGAGCCGGGCCACCGGGCGGCCCACCACGGTGACGACCTCGGTGTCCTCCACCGGCCAGCCCAGGCGGGCGCAGGCGTAGGAGACGGACGAGGGGTGCGGGTGGACGAGCAGGGCGTGCGGCCCGAGCTCCTCGGCGAGGGCGCGGCCGATCCCGTAGAACATGGGATCGCCGCTGGCCAGAACCGCGATCCGGCGACCCGCGTGCTCGGCCGTCAGCTTCGGCACGGCCGGCCGCAGCGGGCTCGGCCACGCCACCCGGCGGCCGGGGCACTCGGCGGCGGGCAGCAGGTCCAGCTGGCGCGGGCCGCCGATCAGGACCTCGGCCGAGGACAGCGACGACCGCGCGGCGGCGGTGAGCCCGGCCCACCCGTCGGCGCCGAGGCCGACGACCGTCACGGGTATGGGGGGCGGTGCGGGGCTCACTGCGCTGTACCTCGGGGCGGGAGGGGGAAAGGGGACGGACCCGCAGCCTACTGGCCTGCGGCCGCGCCGCCCGCGCCCACCCTGGCGAGTCGGCGGGTCAGGGGCGGGTGGAGCGCTCGTAGAGGGCGCGTATGCCGTCGCCGAACCGGATGCTGTACGAGGTCTCGTCGTCGCCGCCCCCGTCGCGTCCGCCGATCACCCCGATGAGGGTGTGCCCGTCGGTCAGCACCGGGCCGCCGCTGGTCCCGTTGGGTACGTCCGCGCAGTCCAGCCGCAGCTGTGTCGCACCGGCGGGGCGGGCGGTGGTCCGGCAGTCCAGCGGCTGTTCGGAGAAGTTCGGATAGCCCACGAGCCGTGCGGGCACGGGCAGTTCGGACCCGAAGGCGATCGTCTCGGCGCCGGTGACGTCCTCCAGCCGCTGGCCGGGATATCCGGGCCGGCGCAGCCGGAGGAAGGCGATGTCGTGGTCGGGGTCCTGGTCCGCGGTCCAGCGCGGGTCCACGTCGATGCGGGTGGGCACCCAGACGCCGTACGGTGCGATGCCGTCCCGGTAGCCGGGGACGAAGGCGAGGTTGGTGCGGAAGCCGCCGCCGTGGACGCAGTGGGCGGCGGTGGCGACGAGGTCGCCGCCGGGGGAGTGGACCACGACGCCGGAGCAGTGGTGGTCGGGGTCGCCGTCGTTGCCGGGGGAGAAGAGCGCGCCGATCGCGGGTTCGGCCGGGGCGGGCCGGGCCTGCAGCGGATCGGAGGGCTCCCAGCCGGCGGAACGCCAGTTCACCGCACCGCCCCCGGCGAAGTCCTTGCCGTCCGTGGCGGGTTCCGGATCCTCGCGGACGATCCCGTCGAGCACGGCCGACGCCGTCCGGTCGGCACGTTCGGGGTCCTGCTGGTAGACGCCCCGCGCCGGATCGCCGTCCGCCCGGTTGGCGGCGATGCCGCGCAGCTCCCAGGCGACGTACCCGGCGCCGGCCAGGACCAGGGTGCACACGAGGCCGACGGCCACGCCGCCCCGCGCCGCGGTCCGGCCCCGCTCCTGCCCTTCGGCCCTGCTGGACATGTGGCCCTCCCGCCCCGCGTACGCGTCCGACTCTCGGTTCGATGGGGAGAGCGCGGCCCGGGTTCCGAGGGCGGGACGTGTCCGTTCTCACAATCGACCCCAATGCCGTGTGCGTGCCGTGAGTCGGCCTTCCGGGTGCCGCCCCCGGCCGCCCTCTGCTCCGCGGCCCGCCCCCGCCCTCGCGCCGGCCGGCGGGCCCGCCCCTCGCGCCGGCCGGCGCGCCC